>JYJN01000025.1 GCA_003263845.1 Vibrio aestivus
GCTCACGCCAACTATTCAGATGAATTTATTGGCAGAAATCCCTGATACCGAATTGGGCAGTGTGGCTATTTCAGGTACAGCAACGCAGTTCAGCGCTGGTGATGTCATTGAACTAATATTGACTGATTTACAGGGCAAAGAAATACTAGCCAATGCAAGTATAATTTCTGATGGGAGTTGGGTAACCGACAACTTGAATCTAACTGAACTTTCAGTGGGAGATATTACAGTTACGGCGAATGGTAACAATGAGTTTGCTGCGATAGCGAATGAAGTTGTTGAAACGTTCACAGTTGTTGAAGTTGTGGCTTTCAATAAAGTTGTAGAATATTGGAATTTTTCAGAATTGGAACATAAGTATGCAAAGTTCGACAATTTTCTTGCTGCCTAATTGCCTTTAATAAAGGTGTTATTGAATTATTTGTTGGTGTTTTTTACTAATTTCTAGTCATTATTATTTCATCGATTCTACTTTAGAATAGAGTTTAGACAGATTGCAACTATGTGAATGCAATCGATAACATTAAACACCCTTTTGGTGGGTAATTGGTAGGTTTAAGCAGTAATTATAGCAGGTTGTTATTTGACCGATTGAGGCCTATATTATTGAAGACGTTAACTTTTGTTACGTCTCTGCGCTAGGGTGAAACCTAGATTAGGTGGTCATTTACACTTTTTGCTTGCTTAAGCCACAGTTACTGAATGTTACTACCAAGCGATACTTCTTTTTGGAGTATCGCTTTTTTATTAATTGGGTTGTTATTGTGTGTTTGTAGAATATGTATTGGGTAAATTTAGCCGTGATTCCTATATTTATTGGAAGTTAACTCTATGCAGTGAATCTGAAGTTAGAGCAGTTTTCGATATCATACTATCGTCGAATTAGGGTGATGCTGCCTTCAAAAGAGCAATCCAGCATTAAGCCATTGATGGTATAGGGTTGAAAGTCTTCGAAGAGAGTGAGTGAAGAACCAAAATGGATGGCACTTTTGGGAAGTGTTATGTTTGGCCTTAGGTGCATTTAGAGGTCGATATCAACAATTGCCGCTGAATTAAGTTTATCGAATGTGATCGACGGTGAAACAGTTTCTAAGTTGCTTAGACAGGCACGTCGAAGATTTATTGAGGTAAGTGGTGATGGCACTTAAGACACTATGTTGTGTTAGTCAGCTATTCACATTAAAAGAGCCAATTCTGGTGTCATAGGGAACAGCCTTTTGGGAGCAAGGATTGCAGTTATCGAGAAGGTGCTGATGGTTCTTGGGTGAGTTGTGGTTTTGTACTCAAATGCCTGCTCGCAAAGCGTGACGGCGCGACCTTTACTGGATATAGAAGCGCGGAATGTCATATAGCGCAGTTGTTTTCGAGCATCCGACGAATCAACTAGCACTACAGAAAAAGGAATGGCACGGGTAATAAAGGCGGCATGCCATTTATATAAAGACTCTTTTTCACTGTGTAGATTGCTATTACCAAACAATTAGCCCTGTCTTTCGTTTAAATCAATTTAGGACCTATCGCCTAAATTTTAGAGCTGCATTCACTACAAAGAGCATACCCGCTTACAAGCTGTTTAGTTCGCCTAGAGCAAATGCAACATTCAGAAGAGAAATTAGAGAAGTCTTTTTTAATATTGCCGACATTTACTTTAAATTCGTTAATGCTATCAAACTTAACGTTAGAATTTGTATTGGAAGGGATCACTTTCGATGTGGCGACTAAAACTTCTTCGCTAGTATCATTATCCATTTTATTAAACATTGATGTGGCAAAGAACACGACAAAGAAAATAGCAAAAAATGCACCATCAAGTGACATTAACCATATAACAGCCATCGCTGAAAGTATTGAAATAAGCACCTTAGACCGGAATTTTCTGGAGAAACGATCTTTTATTTTTTGGTAACCATCATCATTTGGTAGCAATTGTGTTCCGCAGCTGCAAATAAAAAATCCGTGTCTATCAATCTCGGCAATGATTTTATTTGTTATGTCATTGTCAACTTGGCATTCTGGGCAAGTGGAAAGGTTTGTTATCATTAAAGTCTCCGATGTTCTATGGCTTAATCTATATACTATAAGTTATTTACCTAAATCATTATGATTTTATTCCTAGTTTTTTTTACTTATCATATATTCAAAGTGACATCATGAATTATAATCTTTAGTTTAATAATGACATGATGTGTCGAACGATAAGTTATTAGTATAGGAGTTTATCGTTCGATGTTATTTGGTAATGCCTTGTCGTCTTGAAGCTAAACTAGGCTAGCTCATAACTCCATTGATAGTAACTGTTCGATATACTGTTACGAGTCAGATGTTAGAAGTGGATAGACAAAATAATAATCGCCTTAAATAAAATTAGCAGTATAGGGTGAACCAATCTGGTGTGAAATTAGTATAAGTAACTACATCGAAATGGTTAATGAATCATAAAATTCATCGACCATGTCTTTACGGTCTTTAGAGCTTTGTGCTGTAGAAATGATAATTCCAGAATTGTCTTTTGCATAATAGAGAATGAGCTTTTCAACTATTTTGTTATTCCTCTGTACGATTCGAAACCTTTTACCATGTAATTTAGTGCCATCATTCAACCTTACGAATGTGGTGTTTTCGGAAATCTTATAATTCTCTGCTCGATCATCAGCTAGTGTTATATTGACGAATCCATCGAAGAAGTCGAGTGGATCGTTATTTTTAAACTCGAGAATTGTGACATTTGAACCCAGTGGGCTAAGCATCCCGGTAATGTACCTGCCACTTGCTGCCATTTCTCTCGCGGGGAGAAAGCGTGCAGGATGCTTAAATGAGAATACCTCAGATGTAAAGGTTCTTGTGTTTTCTGAATTCCTTTTGAGTGTAAGTGAAATAGGCACTTCATCTAAGTTAAAATTAATGGTCGAGTCTATGTTGACTGAGTGTTCTTCGCCATTAATGATAACAATATACTCATTAGAGTGTGCGAAAAAGCCACATGCGATGGTGAGAAAAAGAATAACCACCCTCATTAGAATCTCTCCACTAACTTAATTTTTGAAGTTGCGATTGCAACACACTGAATGTCACTATACTGATACCCTCCAGTTATGTACGAGAATATGCGAAGTATTGGGGGCTTATTAAGTTACTAATTGACATTGTTTTTTCCTTTCCATTTTTAATATTAGTGCTAGTGATGTTTTATCTGTGACAATATTGAATGTTAAGTTCTTGATCTGGCTACTTTTATGATTCAACCTCTAATGGAAAATTATAGAGATTTTTTGATGTTCTAATTAACCAATTTAATAGTTTTTTTGGCTAATGTTCACGTCAAAATCACTTTTCTTTCGTCTAAGAATATAATTTGGTCATTTTTATGTGAAAATTAATATTAGCGAGTATTAAAGGTGATATCAAAAGCTAGAGGTTAGAGCGCTTCACTATTATGGAGTTTGAAACAGAGTAGTATGATCGACTTAGATAAAAAATCGGTGGTTCTATCGGAAAGAGACGCAACGTTAATAGAACGTTGGGCGCTAGAACCTAATAATGACGTCGCCGTAAAGCCAGCATTGCAGCTATGTAGCATAGTATTGCTTACTATCTTATTTAGTGTAGAGATGGTACCAGAGTGGGTACCTTACTTGATTGTAGTGTGTGTGGCTGTGCTAATCGCATCCTTAGTGTCTTGGTATCGAAAGTATGATACCCAGCCTAGTAGATTCACTTTATTGACTATTAAAGCCCAAGTAGAGGGTGTTGCCACTATTAATGGTGATAGCTTTGTAAAAATTAGAGAGCCGCTAGATAATTCACAGTGTGGACATTACAGACTCCCACGTACTGCTAGACAAACTATGGCCATTGGAGAGGTAGTCGAAATACAGGTTTGTACGGTGAATAAAGTAGTAATGGGCGCCAGAAACCATTTTGAGCTTTTATCAAGCGTGCCGAAAAGTTACCGCCGAATTCGTTACATAAAAACCATGAGTCTCAGCCTTTTCGCGTCTGCCTTGATTGTAATGGCGTATGTCGGATTTAATAACGTCTTTTTGTACACTCAGATGGCGTTGAATCCGGGGGTTATCAAGGTTAAAAAAGCCGAAGAACTCTATGAAACTGCCAGATATGGGCAACGTATAGCCTTGGAAGATGTCCGCGGGATTTGTATGACAGGTGAGAAGAAAGACCCAGACTCCAACTTATATGACTATTGCCGAGATTTCATTGTCAGCAAAGGGTGGGAAGGGGTCAATTATTACGCGACAGTGGCACCTTCACTTGAACGATTAATCGCTCTAGATAACGAGCTTGTATTTTATAATGCTTCGATGATGCAATACTTGAGGCTTGAGAGTAACGCTAAAATGCAAGGGGTAAAGATCGCACATAAGTCTAAGATACTTGCTTTCAGTGGTAAAAGGCTCACCCTTTGGGCTAATTGGGTTGAAGCCCATAATCACTTTCCTAACTATAAAGAAGCCAAAGCAGAAATCATCGAACTGAGACAAAATTCAATCTATGCTACAGAATGCATTTTGGAAGATGATTGCTGGGAACAGATACGTTCAGGCAATAGTCTTGAACCCTCGGTAACATACGCATTAAGAGAGCATATCTCGGAACTCGCTGCAATGAAGTCACAAGCTGAAGAAGTCTATGTACAGGAACTCATTAGGGTGAACCAAAAGGCAGAAAGCGAACTTGCTGCTAGAAGTGGCATAGTGGTGAACTTTGAAAGTAGTGAAGACTTTTTGAATATTTGGGACGATTTACATAAGGCAACTAATGGTAAGTTTTATGGCAAAAAATTTACCAAGTTTATAGACGAGACTCTTTATCCCCAACTTTCTTCTGGTGTTAATTTCTCTCCGTATTGGGCGTCGTGACATCGGTAAAAAATGACGATGGAATAACCTACATCTCTTTAAGAGGAGACGACTATGAAGTCGACTATCGTCATAAGATCGCGTTCGTTGTATTGGCTTTGGTGCTACTCATCCTTAGCGGTGTAACCTTGGCTGCCCATTTGAAACTGTCCAAACTCTCATACGTTAGGTGGAAATAGGAAACGACAATGAGGATAACTAATGCACTATTATTAGCGACTCTTACTCTTTTAAGTACAGTAGCGGTATGTAGCGAAACCGACAAAAGTGAAGGGTCGTTAACCGAGAGTGAAATATTGATACTCAAAGCCAGCTGTCACGCAAAACAAAAGATGTCAGAGCAAACCGTTCCTGAAGCCATTATTGTAGGAAGGAAAAAGCACCATAAATCGCCCATGGAAAAAGAACTCGAAATTTGTAGAAGGTTAATTTCTCAGGCAGAAAATGGAGAAACTTAGTTTGAGTATTGTGTATTTTGCCCGCTTGAGAAAATCGCTTTTTGGGAGTCGCTATCGAAGGGTACTCTGATTCTGATCTAGGCAGATATTAAATCAGACAGACTTTTACAAAAGGTTTTTCCAGCAAGGTTATTGGTAGCCGAGCAATGCACACGCTCCATGATTTCTACGTTTTACTGCAACTAAACAACTTAGATTATTCTACTAGCCAAACACAATATTAGGACATGACCGAGTGCGAGGGATTAAAATTAATCGCTCAGAGTTTTCTCACAATCTCTATGTCTGGACGGGGATCCTTTTTATGGCACTACCCCTGACGTTTGTCGCACTTAATGAGGCATTTAAAGCCCTAACTCTTATTTCTAATGGCGGACGGCGGTTTATTCTCTTTTTGTCCGACAAAGTTATTTTGACCAATGGCTGCGGTCAAAAAGGCGTAAATCAATCACTTAGCATTAAAAATATGCAATGTATTGAATTGCCACACAAAGAAAATGAGGAATCAGTATGGGGGAATGTAATCTTAGATCAAACACTAAAACTAATTGATGTAAATGGGGAGTTAGTCGTGCTCTACGATTGGGACTTCGGCTACAGAGAAGTGTTAAATCACCTAGTGAGATTGGGTGTTCCAGTGCGGCTCCATTACGTGACTCATACAGCCCAAGCGATATAAATACGCTTGATACCGAAGCCTGTGAGTTGCTTCATTTGTTCTTACTAGCTTTTCAGAGCAGATTCCGTTCACTTAAGGCCATTGCGCTAGTTCGCCGCGGTAAAATGGAGTACAGGTTTGAACGTTTAAAAAATTCTAAATTTTTGTGTAATTTGAGGTGGTTAATGAGTGAGTGGTTATTACTGATAGCGGTCGGCATAGTTGGATTTTTAGTTTACTGTTATCGAGAACAAGAGAAAAATTGGGATATTGTGAAACAAGCTCTTGATGTTGATACAAGAGACCTTGCATCAGATAAGGAACTTGAGAGTCTAAGAGAAGTTTATGATTTAGTCCCTGAAGAAGATGTGTATGGAACCACAATCACAGGCGAATTGAGCGTCGCTCCAATTCGAGAAGACGATGGAGAGAATCCGTTTCTTATCCATACTATCGGGAGAGTCCCAGTAGTCTTACATCATGACGATGTTGTTAAATACTTGGTAACTCGAAGCGATGTAGCGACCCAAATAGGCCTATTGTTGCCAAAGTGGTTTTCTATGATGGGCTTTTCTATGTTTTGGCCATTGATGACTACTGGGTCGACAACCAAAAAATAAGTGCAGAAGAATTTTTAGAAGGGCTACATGAAGAGGAGGATGAATTTGAGGTAATAGAGCACTCGAAGCTGTTATAGCATGCCCAATATTTTCTCCTATCGCCATAATGAAGTTGAATTAGACTAATAGCCCCTAGTGATTAAGAGTACTTAATAGCAGTGCAAGTTGTTCGGCGACACGCTTAGTGTGCCAGTTACAGGCCTGTAAGTAATCGAGAATAACGTTGCGTTTATAGTTGCACACTGCTTATTTTAAGCTGCTTTCGCGCGTTGGTACTTAGCCCTTGGTCTTGCGAAAGACCAAGTTTTGCGGACATTTAGCTAACAAAATGCTCCGACAGAGGAAGTATGTCGTCAACTTTCTCACGTATGGCCGGCAGATTGACCGAGAACACATTGATCCCGCTACGAAGATATGCAGCGTAGCTTCCAAAAAGCATCGATTCTTTATTGATATCGAAAATCAAACAGCGGAAGTGAACAATAACTATATGCCTTACACACTTGGCCTTGATGGTCGATTTGCCACTGGTGTTCGTCACGCTATGGTCATGGATGTACGCGATAATAAAACCAAGCAGGCGTGGAAGTGGCGCCCATTAGGCATGAATCGGTCATTGGAACAAAGCAGTTTGTACAACGCTTTTGCCAATGATGGTCTTTGGTTTAAGGAGACAGAACAATGAGCACTTTGAATGACTATGTTCCCGAGTATTACTTGTTTGTAGCTTATTACAATCGTTATAAAGATCTAGAAAAAGAAACGCTAACCTTTGATGTTTGGCATACTAAAACGGATCTAACAGAAGAGCAAACGTTAGACAAGTACACCACCTAGTAGGCTGCCTTTCCAAACATAATGAATAAGGAGAGTTCTGTGCACAAGATCAAATTATTGATGACTGCCCCTGCGGTTGGATGGTAGGTTTTTTGATTGATCTGTTAGTAAAAGTGCTATTCAAAGTGATCTTTATGCCAGAATGATTAGGCATTATGCATTGTTATTATTTTTATCAATTTCAAGTATCTAATCAATTGAAATATAAGCATTGTTTGCCTTTGTTAACTTGGATAGAATTCGCTCAAGCCAAATCGTAAACCTTAAGCCTTATCAGCTTAACAATCACCGCGACCATTTATTCATATTGGGTTGTGGAGACATTTCAATGCAATCACTTTGCAAGTTTAAAACAAGCACCTCGCTAACACAGCAAGAGCTTGATTTCGTTCTTACACCGGATGAATGTGTAAGGATGTTTTCTCGTGTTCGTCATATTAATGATGCGCTTTCAGCATTACCACCTGCATTAGCCGCTAAGATCCCTGCGTCTGGTCGTAAAGACATCTTCAGTTTGCAGACGAGTTTACGTACTCAATTAGTCAAGGCTGAATGGGTTGGGCTGGCGATCACGAAGCGAAGTACACCGCTAACATCAACCCAAATACAGCCTTTTCCGGCCTTCCAAGCGGTAATCGAGAGGCTACAGAATCAAGCTCCACCTAAAGTGAAAAAAGCTGGTTATAAAGCGGTTACCGACGACGTTTCTTTGGCAAGAAATATACCCCATACACCAGTTGAACCATCTCCAGAAAACAAGATTGTTGTTGAGTTTGCAGGGCAGTGGTCTCCCAATGCGGCTTGCCTAGCCCTTGGCAGAAGCGAGAGTGATAAAGAAAAGGTCACCAATGCCAAACCGGATGAGGCAAATGGCCACCGAAGCTTAGCAACGTTCAAGGATTTAGAGCCTGAACCTCGCAGCTTGTATATTAAGATCCCTTGTCTAGGGCAACCCATACCAATCATGCTAAAGCTTGCTGATGATATTGAGCCTGTGAGCAAAGACACTCAAAAAGACGAGTGGGATAACGTGCTGGTCCCAGTCTTACCCACCGCATTTATTGATGAAGAGTTTGAAGCCAAAGCCGCGTTTCAAAGTGGTTACATTTATATTGTTTGGAATGGAAAAGTATGGCGCGAACTCGCGGTACTGCCAAACAGTTATTACAGCGATGTCGACTTGGATTACTACCGATACGGAGAAGAAAAAACGCCAGTTCTAGTTAAACGTGATAAGTACCTTGACCTCTATCTAAGTGACCAAGATTCGCACTTCCCGATGCCAGATCATAGATTCATAGTGAAATGTGAAGATGGTAGCACTCGCACAGGAAAGTTAGACATTAATGCCTGCGCACATGTTTCCGGACTGGTAGGGGAAACAGTGCAAGTAGAGTTCCCCGACTACCAGATCGATGGAACGTCAGTGGTGGTTGAGTACCCTTTGCAAGAAGGTGAAGAAATTACCCAAGCTCTAGCCCCAAGGGAACATCAAGGGCATGCACTGTCCATGATCTGGGTACCATATAAAATACTCGGTGAGCAACAAACCGACCTGCATTTGGTCTTTAGTGAAGGTCAGTTATCGATTGATGAGTTAACACAACTAGAAGCAGAAGATGAAGAACTCGCAGTAAGCCGAGTCAGCCTAGATACATTGAGCCTCTATTCTGAAAGTCAGGCATTTACGGGAGAAGACGACACTTTGTATGAAGTGGGGGAGTTCTCTTTATCGGCAAATTACTCTCAGTCATGTTTGACCGACAGAGCTACGGCTCTAAATGCATTGGAAGGGATGGGAGTAGCAAACGTAGTGACACCTCCACCTTGTGTCCAGCTTTCTTTAGTTTATGAATTTGACACTGCTTACGATCGTGAGGATGACTACATACTCGTGGCAGACAGCCAAGGTGATTGGCGAGTCAAACAGGCACTTGGTAAAAAGGCGTCTAATACAGAGTCTAATGCGAGAACACTCCGTTTTGGCGTAGCTCCAAAAGAGGTAGAAAAAGTCGACATTTCTCTGGTCCGTATCAACAAAGAAAGCACGCCTTACCTCATCCGAGGGCAAGTGGCTATTGAAGAGTTGCAGTCGCAACCTGCGGGTGAGCCAGAGTGACCAAGGAACCAAAATGAAACGTTACAGTTGGTTACTCGCAGTAGTGGCTGTTTTGCTGTTTGGTTGCGGCGATGACAGTAAGCCGGATCAAACCGCGCAGGAAGTAGAACCCGAATGGAAGTCTTGGCCTAAAGTGTTACAGCCAGCGTTGTATAGCTATCTCGATTTGTATGGTGAAGAGCCTATCCCTTATAAACGAGATATGTTGGAGAGCATAACAGTATTCTTTATTACCCAAACAATTTATTTGCTTACGATATTCCCAAAGCCAAAGAGTGGCAGCGTGAAGTGTATACGGGGGAAACCTTTGAGCAAATTCGTTTTTTGGGCGTTGCCAGTAATCGTAAGTATGATTCTGATGCAGACAGATACGAGAAACGTCAAAAAGTTTGGAGTATGAATCTGGACGGCACCGATTTGCGGTTGGTCTATGACCAGCGTGAAATTGCTGGTGATGCGGCGATGTCTCCTAACGGGCGCTATCTAGCGGTGAACACTTTTGATCCCGAAGTCGAATACAAAACAGATTATCTTGTGGTTGATATGAAAACGGGCGAGTCGATTCTTCTAAACAATGAACACGAATATAAGACTCAGTTCAGCTGGACAGACGATAGCCGTTACGTGTTTTTTGGTGAGGGGTGGGATGGCTGGAAGCGGTTTGATACCCAAACCAAACAGATTGAGGATTTCTCAGATATGTCTAGAGGTATTGAAATGCAATTTCTTGGCAATACTCGAGTGGTGGTCAACACATATGGCATTGATCTTTATAAAGGTCAAACCGAGGAACAGATAGCAGAAACCATCACGTTTGGTGACGAGACGACTCCCCACCCAGTGATGCATGCACAGCAAAGGCTCGTAGTCGTGGATAAGACATCAAGCGTGGCTTCTATGTTTGCTCTGGGGGGAGAAATGACCGTAGATTTGAATACGCGAGAGTTTACTTACATTCCTAGGGTGAGCCGGAGATGTATGAAAGGTGTTGCCTCATCAGGTAATAGCTTGGTTTTAACGAGTTATTTGATTTATGAGCCCGACAGTTGTCAGCTTAAAGGTATTAGACAGTTGTTCACAGAAGATGCAGAAGTAATGAACTTTGGTGGCCGAGAGATCTACGGCTTCCACGGGAAAGAGGTGGTTTATGAATCAGCTCACTAGAACACTGCAAGGTAGCAGCGAGCTAGCGGCTGTCAATTTATCAATGAACCACAAGCAAGCCACTGCCTATTCATTTATGAACCGCTTTCAGCAAAGCCTTTTGAGCACGACTTTTCGTAAGAATAAACAAAAATTTGAAATCAAAATATAACAATAAACAAGGAACCAAAATGAAACGTTACAGTTGGTTACTGGCAGTAGTCTCGGTGTTGCTGTTTGGTTGCGGCGATAACAGTAAGCCGGAGCAAACCGCGCAAGAAGTAGAGCCTGAGTGGAAATCTTGGCCCAGTGTTAATTCCCCAAGCATGACTAGCTACCGTCGGTTGTTTGGTGAAGAACCTATCCCATATAGGCGTGAAATGTTGGGAGATCACAATAGCATTCTTTACTACCCAAACAACTTATTTGCTTACGATATTCCCAAAGCCAAAGAGTGGCAGCGTGAAGTGTATACCGGAGAACCCTTTGAACAAATCCGTTTTCTGGGTGTAGCTAGAAATCGTAATTTAACGTCTGATGCGGATAGCTACGAAAAGCGAAAGAAAGTTTGGAGTATGAATCTAGACGGCACCGATTTGCGGTTGGTCTATGACCAGCGAGAAATTGCTGGTGATGTAGCCATGTCTCCCAATGGGCGCTATCTAGCGGTGAACACTTTTGATCCCGAACTCGAATACAAAACAGATTACCTTGTGGTTGATATGGAAACGGGCGAATCGATTCTTCTAAACAATGAACACGAATATAAGACTCAGTTCAGCTGGACAGACGATAGCCGTTACGTGTTTTTTGGTGAGGGATGGGATGGCTGGAAGCGGTTTGATACCCAAACCAAACAGATTGAAGATTTTTCAGGTATGTCGCGTGGTATTGAAATGCAATTTGTAGGCGATATGCGTGTTGTCGTCAAAGCTTCTCGATTAACTTTGTATGAAGGGCAAACAGAGAACATTATTGGAGGCCCGATCTTATTCGGAGATGAAACAACGCCACAAAAGATTATGCATACCAGTAGTAAACACATCGTCGTAGATAAAACTTCAGATATGGTATCAATGTTTGCTCAAGGTGATGAGACAACCGTTGACGTAAGTACGTTAAAGTTTAACTATTTTGAGAGAGTCGCCAGAACGTGTTTGAAAGGCGTGTATTCTGCAAATAGGGACTTAATGCTCACCAGTTACCTAATCTATGATACTGCGAACTGTAAGTTGAGAGGAGTCAGGCAATTGTTTACAGAAGGCTCAGAGATCATGATGTTTGGTGGTCGAGAGATCTACGGCTTCCACGGGAAAGAGGTAGTTTATGAATCAGCTCACTAGATCTTGAATAACTCGAAATTTTGGAACATTCGAAAGTCATGATTATCTCACAGCCTTCTTCTAACGCAATAATAGACGTCGTATAAGATTAAGCAGCCCCTAGACATTGCGTTAGAGGCTGCTCGCTTTTTCGCACAACTTCAGTTGTTAACTTAATCTGCAGTTGTAATCTCATACTTACGCATTTTGTGATTCAGGGTACTTAACGGCAGTGCAAGCTGTTCGGCAACGCGCTTAGTTTGCCAGTTACAGGCTTGTAAGCAATCGAGAATAACGTTGCGTTCATAGTTGCCCACGGCCTCCTTCAAGCTGCTTTCTTTCAACCCATCGCCATTAGTAGTCGGATTTGTTGGCTGGCTTTCGATTGGGCTTGGTATAGCTTGAATCGGTTCAGGTGATACGGCTTGGCTTGCAGTAGACAGTGGCGCGGTTTCAGGGACTTGTTCACCAAATTCAATGTGAGAAATGGTCTCAAAGTCTGATAGCAGCACCGATCGTTCAATGATGTTTTTAAGCTCTCTGACATTGCCTGGGTAGCTGTATTCACTGAGTTGTTTACGAGCGTTAGCACTTAATCCAGGGTCTTGTGACAAGTTTAGCTTGGCTGACATTTGGCTAACAAAATGCTCCGACAGTGGAAGTATGTCGTCAACTCGTTCACGTAGTGGCGGCAGAGTGACAGGAAATACATTGAGTCGGTAGAACAGGTCAGCGCGGAACTCTCCGTTTTTGATTTTTTCCATTAAGTGGCAGTGAGTCGCGGCGATGACGCGTACATCAACAGAGATCTCTTTACTGGCTCCTACTGGTCTAAGTTTTCGCTCTTGCAGCACTCGTAGCAGTTTAGCTTGAAGGAGCATCGGCATGTCGCCAATTTCATCCAAAAACAGTGTGCCGCCATTGGCTGCCTCAAACAAACCGACTTTATCTTTATCAGCTCCAGTGAAGGCGCCTTTTTTGTGACCAAATAGCTCTGATTCAAGCAACTGCTCGGGTATTGCCGCACAGTTTTGCACAATGAGTGGCTGTTCGGAGCGACTTGAGTTGTTGTGAAGGTATTGAGCGATAACTTCTTTGCCTGCGCCGGTTTCGCCTCGAATGAGGACATCGACCGGTAGAGCCAAGATTTTGTCGATACGCTGCAAGACATTTAGCATTGCTTCGCTCTCCGCAATCGGGCCGTTGTAGCGTTTTTGAGTCCGCTGTTTTAGTTGGGAGTTTTCTCGCTGAAGAGCTTGGTTATCAGCGCTCAGATTGCGAATGACTTGTCCGTGCTGCTCTAGCCAAATCGCTTGTCTGATGTGACTTGCGGCAATTTTAACAAACTCGGTGAGCACCGCTTCGTTGTCTATCACTTTAAGGTCAATAAGCACCAATAAACCTACGGTGTTATGGTTGTCATCCACCAGTGGCCATGCTAGTAAATTTTGGCTTTTTTGGCCCAGTGATTTTTCTACACCATAGACAAGTTCACAGTCATACCCATTGTACTGATACAAATCGTTGATGAGCACAACCTCACCATTTTGAATGGCGTAACTAAATGGGTCGGTTTCGCTGCTGTGCTCAAAAGCCAGCGGTTGCCATGGGTGATTAGCAACGGCAGTTCGTTGTTGTGCGCAGCACTGGGAATCATGGCTTCGCCCGTTTGGTCGAGTACGTATATCACCCCATGGTTAGCAAAGGTAATTTGCCGAGCCGCGGTGAGTACTGCGTCCAAACTTTGGGAAAGCTGGCTGCGATCAGCCAAAGACTGGCTGATCGCGAGTAGTGCATCGCTTAAGTCGTTATGACTAGCTGAATGCATAACTGATGGTTCCTTGTTCATCCACAGATATGTCGATGTGGCTGTGCTCTTCCTCTTTGTCGTGAGTCAGTAGTTGGGTAGAAAGCTGCGGCAACAGTTGACGATTAATCACTGCGTCAATGTTGCGCGCTCCGGTTTCTGCCAATCGACAGTTGCCAAGTACGAATTCGACAAGATCATCACTATAACGAAGAGCTAGCTTATGATGGCTCTCCAAGCGTTCAGAAACTTTACGCAGTTTGTGGTGGATGATGTCTGTCATTGCAGCATCAGATAGAGGAATAAATGGCAACACTGACATACGCGCCAACAGAGCCGGTTTGAAGTGCTGATTCAGTGTTGGTCTAATCGCTTCTGCAATGACACCCGCTTGAATATCGCTAGATTGCTGGACGAGTGACTCGATCTCATGGGTTGCAAGGTTACTGGTCATAATGATTAGCGTATTCTTAAAGTCGATACTGCGACCTTCACCGTCATTTAGAGTGCCCTTGTCAAAGACCTGGTAGAAGAGGTTGAGTACTTCTGGGTCGGCTTTTTCAACTTCATCAAGCAGCACCACTGAATAAGGGCGCTGACGTACAGCCTCGGTTAGCATGCCACCTTCACCGTAACCCACGTAGCCCGGAGGCGAACCGATTAATCGAGAAACAGTGTGCTTCTCTTGGAATTCCGACATGTTGATGGTGGTCATGAAACGTTCACCGCCAAACAGTTGGTCAGCAATCGCACGCGCGGTTTCAGTTTTACCTACGCCACTTGGGCCGACTAGAAGGAATACGCCAGTTGGCGCATCTGGGTTACCTAGGCCTGCTTTAGCTGTTTGAATACCTTCTGCCAAAGCATCAATGGCGTACTCTTGGCCTTTAATGCTTTCAATCAGGTTTGATTTAAGCTTAAGCGTAGTCTCTGCTTCATCTTGCAGCATTTTACCCATTGGAATACCCGTCCAGTCAGAGATAACGTGGCTGACTTCATCTGGGCCAACTTCGAAGTGAACCAGTGGGTTTCCTTGACGTGTCGCGTCTAATTGCTCTTGGCAAGCGGCGATTTCGATTCGTACCTCTTCTTCAGTTAGGTGCGAGAACTCAGAAGCTTCGACATCAACTTCATCGAGCACTTCTTCTGTTACTTCTTCGTCAGCTTGCGGCGGGAGAACCAAATCATGTAAGTGAGAACGCAGAGCAATCATGCGGTTGATGTGTTCTTTTTCAGTTTGCCACTGGCTTTCAAGCGCAGTGAGCTCTTCGCTCACATCTTGGATTTTGGTTTTTAGCTCAGGGATCGTTGCAAGGCTGTGCTTATCACCCGTTTGCTGAAGAGAATCGCGTTCAAGTGCCTCAAGTTCACGAGTTAGAGCTGCTTTCTCTTGTTGTAAGGTTTCAACTGCCGCAGGTACTGCGTTTAAGCTGATGTTTACACGCGCACAGGCTGTATCAAGTACATCGATCGCTTTGTCGGGTAGTTGTCGGCCAGAAATATAACGTGCTGACAATGCCGCTGCAGAGGTAATGGCATCATCTCGTACATAGACGTTATGCGCTTTTTCATACGCAGGGCGTAGACCACGAATGATTAATGCTGCTTCACTTGGTGATGGCTCATCCAATTTAACTAGCTGGAAGCGACGTGCAAGCGCTGGATCTTTCTCAAAGTATTTTTTGTATTCGGACCAAGTGGTTGCTGCAATCGTTTTAACTTCACCGCGAGCAAGAGCGGGTTTAAGTAGGTTTGCCGCGTCACTACCGCCTGCTTGGTTGCCTCCACCCACAAGGGTGTGTGCTTCGTCAATGAACAGAATGATTGGCGTAGGTGAGTTTTTTACTTCATCGAGTACGGCATTAAGACGTTTTTCGAACTCACCTTTAACGCTTGCTCCGGCTTGTAGCAGCCCCATATCAAGTCCGTAAAGCTCGACGCCTTTTAGATTGTCGGGAACTTCACCTTGGACGATTTTAAGCGCAAGGCCTTCAACGACTGCTGTTTTACCGACACCTGGTTCGCCGACTGCAATAGGGTTGTTTTTACGGCGGCGAGCAAGAATATCAACAATTTGGCGAATTTCTTGATCACGACAAAAAACAGGGTCTATCTCACCTTTACGAGCTTTACCTGTGAAGTCGGTGGTGAATTTGCTTAACGCAGAACCTTCTTCTCGTGCCTCTTTACTTTCGGAGGTAGCCACGTGCGCTTCAATAGAGTGGCTGGTGAGCTCGGCAAAGTTACGTTTCAAAGAATCAGGGTTAACTGATTCAAGGATTGAAGCGTACCCATGCTGTCCGTAACGTAGTGGATTGCTGACTAAGGTAAGTAATAGGGCACCAGAGCGAATTTGAGTTTGAGATAAGTCCAGAGATGAAACTAGCCAACTTTCCTGCAGCCATTCAATTAACAACGAAGAAAAAACTGGCTTAGCACCACTCCCACTGCCGTTGTTGTCAAGGGTTGAACGAATAGACTGTCTGAGTAGGTTTTCTGAGCACTCAAAATGGGTTAGTAACACATCGAAGTCGCTATTTGGTCGTTCTAATAAGCTTAGGAGGTAATGCTCGATTTGAACTTCTGTTGCCTTTTCGGCGACTGCTAAAGCAGCAGCATCTTCTAGCGCTACCTTTGCTATAGGATGAAGCCGTTCAATTAAAGAAGAAAGGTTGATGTTTATCATAATCTTGTATTTCGCTATTTTCTGTATTAACTGGATTTAAAATTGGCAAGAATTATACAAAATAAGCCTCTTTGATTTTTTGTATGCGTTATTTTTACTATTGTAAATTAGGTGTTTTATTGCTTGTTTTATTCATTCTGTATCAATAACCCTGAACTCAGGAGAGTAAATGATTTAATTACTAGTAATTCTGCCTTATTTCTTGGTTTATATGACTTTTTTTAATGTTCTAATCTTGGTTAAAATACCTTTTTATTTTTGATCTAATAAATTAATATTCGATCTAATATTTTGGATTAAATAATAATTTATTGCGCTATTGTGTTTTATGTTTTTAGTGAGATTCTTCTAACTTGTTGTTTTTGAACGATATAAAAGTTGGCATGCGAATTGTATTAGAGATATCAAGTCGCGATGATAAGCGATTTGGTGATTAAACGATTTTATAGATTGAATTAAGAAGGAAATTACGATGCCAACTCCAGCATATATGTCAGTTACAGGTGAAACTCAAGGCGATATCACTAAAGATGCATTCTCAGCGGATTCTGTAGGTAACTCTTGGCAGGAAGCTCACCTAGATGAGTTCCTAGTACAAGAACTTGATCACGTACTAACGATTCCACGTGATCCACAAAGTGGTCAGCCAACTGGTCAGCGTGTTCACAAGCCAGTTGTTGTAACAAAAGTTCAAGACCGCAGCTCTCCACTGCTATTCAACGCTTTGGTTTCTGGTGAGAAGCTTCCTGAGTGTCAAATCCGTTTTTACCGTACTTCTGTACAAGGTAAACAAGAGCACTACTACACAATCAAACTGATCGATGCACTGCTTGTTGACATGGAAACTCGTATGGCTCACTGCCAAGACGCATCAACTTCTGACCGTGTAACTGAAGAAGTGCTTAAGTTCACTTACCGTGCAATTGAAGTGACACACGAAAATTGTGGTACTGCGGGTAACGATGACTGGCGCGCTCCTCGCGAAGCATAATAGTAGAAATATGTTGTCAGGGTCAGTCGTCGACTGGCCCTATTTTGATTATTAGCATCAGGTAAAAGATATGGTTAATGACGTAGAGTTTAAATTTGAAGCCACTGGTGTGGGGCACGAATTTCGAGTTGAGAGCTTTCAGGTGTCTGAAGAGCTCTCGAAGCCGTTTCATATTAGTCTTTCATTGCTTTCACTTGATGCAGATATTAGTTTTGAATCTTTGATTAGAAAGCCAGGCGTGTTGTCACTTTTTGGTCAAGGTGTTGGTTCTGCTCGTACGTTTAATGGTGTGATTAATGAAGTTCGTTATTTAGGCCAAGGGCGTCGTTTTGCGCGTTATCAATTAACCCTTGTGCCGCAGTTTTGGTTCTTGTCACAGAGACGAGATTGTCGCATATTTCAAGCTCAAACGGCGCCAGATATCATTTCCCAAGTACTCGATGAAGCGGCGGTGACCAACTATCGCATGGAGCTCTCTGGAACCTACCAAAACAAAGATTATGTTCTGCAATACCGAGAGTCCGATAGCCATTTCGTTCAGCGCATGCTAGCCGAGCATGGTATGTGGTACTACTTTGAGCATAGTGCGGAAGCGCATACTATGGTTATTGTTGATAGTAATGATGCCATTCCTGAACTGGTTTCTACACCACTGAACTCGTCGTATATGGGGCCACTAGTATTTCACTCTGATGCTGGTGGTGTTCCGGATCGCGAGCACATCTCAAATTTGGAGCTATGTAATCGAGTTCGAACGGGTCATGTAACTCATACAGATTACAACTATGATCAACCAAAAACTCCTCAAGAAATGGAAAGCAGTGGTGAGCGTGATCAAGACTTGAAAGTGTTTGATTATCCAGGGCGATACACCGACCCAGAATTTGGAAGAACCCGAGCTACTGAATGGATGTCAGATCATTTAGTCGAACGTGAGCAGGTGGAAGCTGCGGGTGATATCATGCGTTTAATACCCGGGCACAGCTTTGATTTGAGTGAGCATCCCAGAGGCTCACTTAACAGAGATTATCTTCTGTTGTCCGTGAGCCATTCGGGCCATGATCCTCAAGTTCATGAGGACGAAACTAATGGCATGCCGACCTCCTATCAAAACCAATTTGTTTGTATACCTCGAAATGTAGATTTCCGTGCGCCTAAGCAGCCAGCTCCGGTTGTTGATGGCCCGCAAACTGCCGTTGTCGTTGGGCCCGCAGGCGAAGAAATTTACACCGATCCAATGGGGCGTATTAAGGTGCAGTTCCATTGGGACCGATATGGAGGGTTTGACGAGCATGCAAGCTGTTGGATTCGCGTGAGTCAATCAATGGCTGCGCCAACGTGGGGAGCGGTTTATCTACCAAGAATTGGGCACGAAGTCGTAGTCACTTTCTTAGAAGGCGATCCTGATAGACCTTTGGTAACCGGGGCTGTCTATAATGGCTTGCACTTTCCTCCTTATTCTTTGCCAGAGAACAAAACACGTACGACTTTCCGCACGCAAACTCATAAAGGTACGGGCTACAACGAGTTGAGCTTTGAGGATGAGTCAGATGAAGAGGAAATCTATATTCATGCTCAAAAAGATATGTCGACAAAGGTATTAAATAATCGCTACAGAGATATTGGCAACGATGAATTTTTGAAGGTGGCTCGGCATCAAACAAACGAAGTGCACGGTGACCACTCTGAAACTATCGATGGGCATAAAACAACGCAAGTTAATAGCACATTTACCGAAACGGTAGAACAAGACGTTACAGTGACTTATAACGCCAACGAGACTCAAGCCATTAAAGAAGATGCTGAATTAACTATTGGTGAGAACCGAAACACGAAAATTGGTAAGAACGACACTCTTGATGTTGGAGACAACAGTACGTTGACGGTTGGAGAATCAAGAAGTGTCGACATTGGCAAAAATGATACAACGTCTATTGGCAATGACCTGACAGTGTCTGTTGGTGGTAATACTAATTACAGTACAGAGCATGCAACAGAAGTGATTAGCGGCGATAAGATTGTTCTAAAAACAGGAGCATCTTCGCTCGTTATGAACAAAGATGGAACGATCAAGCTGACAGGCAATGCGATTACCATAGAAGGCAGCTCGAAAGTTATTGTTAAAGGCGGAAATGTAGCGATTAATTAATGGAGCCTTTAGAGACGCCCTCTCTCGTCATAGAGAAAACCTTATCTACAACGCAAGCTGACATACCAGCTTGCTTTTCTTGTTTTGGTATTGTTCAAGGTTTGTGTGAAGACCTTGACTCAATAAAAGTGGACTTTGAAGGGAACCCGTTCCCTCACCCTATATCTGCCAAGCTCCAACGACGTTATTGTCGACAGGAGCTTCAATACGCAACAAAGGGTCGTTTTCGTTGCCATATCAAATTTCATAACGGCGACATGATGCTACCAATAGTTGAACAAATCTTCTTTGTGGTTAGTGAGAAAAATCAGCTTTGCTTGCAGGCAAACCGGCTGTTGATTGAAGCAGAAGACGTTCTAACTATCAAAAGTGGGGAAGCGGTGCAGACTTATTCCAAACAGTCAGATCGATTGATCTATCGAGCCAAAGCCATTCAAATCAATGCATCCAAAGGATTGAGAATTCTAGGTGCAACCGTCGCTCTAAACTAATACAAGAGGGTCTATATGCAGCAACGTATTGAGCTAATGCAGCTTGATGAATCTTTCTCGTCAGAGGATATAGAGCTAGCTCTGCAACTGATTAATCAAGAAAAGCTGTATTTGGATGATTGCCCGGAAGAAATTTTACTTTTCTGTCGGAGCAAGATTGAGTTAGCCGTTGAGAACATCACGTTTTTTATCAAACAGTCGTTTGTCCATCATCAACTGGGATACCCAAGCTCAAAGAGCACCATCCTTAACTTATCTGCAGATAAGTTCTCTTCTCAGTTTAAGGTCTTACGCGCTTTCTATGAGTATCAGCCTGGTTTGATTTGGGAGTTAGAGTCTTTAGCACCGGACGTTTTGTTATGGTTCGCTCTAGATGCTCAAAATCACCTTTTTAGTGGCAAACGTATTGAAACTGAGCGCGATAGGTTTATCCATCTTTTTCTTTTTCAAGTAGCAAACCAATTGCCGACTAATTACGTCACTTTTATTTTTGCACAAGCGTCTAGCCCTTTAATAAACATATTGCTGGCAAAGTGGATTGAAGGTGGCGAAAGCGTACAAACAAACGGTTGCGCGTATCTTGCGTCTCGCCAAGGCCTAAGTCAATCGTTGGTTAAGCATTGGATTAGAACTCAAAAAATGCCTGATAATCAGGGGCACGCTTTTTTATCACTGAATGGGGTTTCTGAAAGTACAGAGTGGCTGGAAGAGAACGGCCTAAGTGCCAATCTATTCGAGTTACTGTTAGCAAAGCAGGATAAACGAACGTGGATGCGCAGAAATTTTGATATCTCTTACCTTACCGAGGATCAAGGACTTTACGCAAGAGTACTTGAGTTTAAAGAGCTTGATCATTTTGACCCTAGTACCTGCGGTGCACCCATGCACTTAGTTATTGGTGCAAGATTTGATTGGTGTTCTAAAGTTTTAGAGAACTTTCAACAGCTTAATGAGCAAGAAGCTTGGTTGGAAGCACTCTATGTTGTCTATGGGGATAAGCTGCCTTGCCGGCCTACTCAACTCGATATTGATTACGATTTTGATGAAGTATGTTTGAAAATAGAAGACTGGATCGAACAAGGTGGGCATTTCTTTAATGGTCAGCTACGAATGGGAGTTGCGATGAATTTTGCCAGCACTATAGAGGCTATGAGGTCTGAACATATTGGGTTTAGAACAAGAGAGTGGCTGTGGCGGCAAATCTGTTTACTGGGGTGCATTTATGTACCATGGAGCCCTTATTTACCATTGAGCAGTCAAGATGAGATTTTATCAGCTCTTGAACTAACAAAGGGTATTGGGGAGAGATTTAATATGAGGAGCCAAGATGGAACTTTGGTCCGTTAAACCCCATAAAAAGCTATTGACTAAGGGTCGGCTCTCGCGAGATCTAGAAGGTGAGGCTGTTTGGCTAGTGACTGGAAAGCAGGGATGGAAGTGGTCTGGCGAGAACTGGAACAAGCTAGACGATGTCGAGATCTTTGAAGCCCCTCAGTACTTGGGTGAGCCTGGGGTTTCAGCGCTAAAAAAGTGAAGATGATTTTGCGTTTTTGCAAACGAAACACTGATGTCGTGGTAGTTGGTAAGGCAAGAAGTTATGCGAAAAAGCCTGTAGATAGTATGGAATGTCGTTTATTAGTTGATGAACATGTTGATAAAACAATAAAGATTGTTGGTCAAAGGCAATGGGTTGCGCATGCTGGTTCAATTACAGTGTCTGTTCCTCAAAAGTTTATTGAACGAGATATCGATCATTCACAGGCTATCGGGGGAGAGCACTACAATAGGGCTGGTGGAGGCGTTGCCTCTTCTCTTAAAGGGTATCAAGAGCGCCCCGTTCCTAGCGTGTTCTATCCAGATGAAAATTGGCAACTGAACTCAGATAAAGTCCGTGTTGCTGGTTTTGGACCGCTTCCTCCTTTTTTCAAGGAGCGGACCCAGTATTTGGGTACTTACGATGAAGAATGGCAGGAAAATCGACGCCCGTTGTTACCTAAAGACTTTGACATGCGCTTTTATCAATGTGCACCCAGTGACCAGCAGTGCAATGGGTTTCTATTAGGCGGAGAACGTTTAATGCTCAGTGGCTTTTCTCATGACGAAGTGTTGGATTTTAGAATTCCAAGTCAAGCATTTTCCGCAATTGCGCGAATTGATGGTGCAGAGCACTTATCAGACATGCCTTTACACACGGTGTTTATTGATGCAGACGAAGCTGTGGTCACATTAACTTACACAGGCTCTGTTAGCTGTAAGGGCATGGAGCACCTGCTAGCCCAAACTAGAATTGAAGAAAAGGAAGCTGCGTGTCTTTAGAAAAGTTTATTATAGCTTCAGAGCTTGTCACTCCTTCGGGTATGAACTCTTCGATATCGATGTCTGTCGCTAAGGCTGAGCTATCACGCTTCGCCAGTCAGACTTGTCCAACGACCGACAATAAGTATGCTTGCGCATCGATAGATTTTATAAAGGCTGATTCGCTAGAAGAAAAATGGGTTGAAGTAACGAATTTGCTACTTGACTCATTACTGCAACAAATCCCGCCGAGCTTAAAACCAATACCGATGTTAATCACACTACCTCAATCGTTAAAAGAAAATGCGTTTCGCGAAAACTTTGCCTCCTCAGACAATGCGAATTTAATTTCGCAGTATGAGGTTTTAGATTGTGATTCTGGACCTGAATTTGTAGATCAGGCTATCAAGAGTTTAGATAGATATGATGCTGTACTTGTGGTGGGCTTAGACTCTTTGTTTGAAGAGCGTTTGGAGCTTCTGGACGCTGGCAAGGTTCTTACTTCGGGTGTTCCTTGGGGTGTTGTACCAAGTGAAGGGGGGCAGGTGTTATTCTAGCGCGGCGAAATTTAGTTGAAACCTTAAAACTTAAACATAAGG
The DNA here is from genome assembly GCA_003263845.1 of Vibrio aestivus. Classification (GTDB taxonomy): domain Bacteria; phylum Pseudomonadota; class Gammaproteobacteria; order Enterobacterales; family Vibrionaceae; genus Vibrio; species Vibrio aestivus. The sequence continues at coordinate 23,053 of JYJN01000025.1, forward strand.
CGAAGTTCAACTACTTAAGCTTTGACTACTCAGGTTCAGGTCGCCAAGCAATGATGAGCTTGGTCCGCAAGGCCTCGAGAAACATGACTCACTTAGGAAAGGTTTATACCGACAAAACAAGTTCACGCTCGCATACCGAAGACTATAGTTTTGCCATTGGGGCAAGGGCCGAAATATTTAGCGCTCCACAGAAACCACTAAACGTAGATAAACTGTGGGGCACTATGGGCAAATGCTCATCTTTAGCACTGATATGTGTTTTCGCCAGTCAAGATAGTGATAAAGAGAAAGCGACCTTGATGATGTTTGATCAAACTTTTCACAGAGGGTTATTATTTATTGAATATTGATGCAACGTGTTTAATTAAGTTGCGACTGAAGATCACATTAATTTGTAAAGATTAGACCCAAATAATACCGACAAAGCGAATGCTATTTATTTATGCGAATTAGTTGTTATAACTAAAATTATAGCGATAGTGTTTGTTTTATTTTCCAGCATTGAAAATAGATATCTGGACTTATTATTATGCCGCTTACTTCAGTAAATCGGTAAAGAGTAGATAGTGTCAGATAATTCGCAAGCATCGACTAGCTATATTAACCAACTAGTCGTTAAAGCCATTAAAAAAAGAGAGAAAAAAGTTTCTAGCCATAGTAAGACAAAGCTAGAGTATGTCCTTTTCTCTCAGTTTGATGTTCTCGACACAATTCCCTCGCAAAGTGGCGATACGACGTTGTATCACCTAGCCAAGAAAGACGACCCTACGAAGCAGATTTGTTGCAAAGTACTAAATGAAGGTGCTCCGGAACACAGTAAAACCATTCTAATCAACGAAGCTAGTCGGTTAGAGGTGTCACAGCACCCGAGTGTTGCAGAGTTCATTAAAGTTGGTTCTGAGTTCGACCGTCCTTATCTTATGTATGAATGGATACAGGGTGAAAGCCTAGCCGAGAAGATGGCTCGCCATTCAAAGAAAGGTTTCAGACATGATCATATCGCATGGCTAGTCTACCAATTAGCGGGTGGTCTGGAGTATATGCACACTAGGGGAGTGATTCATCTTGATATTAAACCTGCCAATGTGATAATAGCTGAAGGCGACAACGTTAAGCTTATCGACTTTGGTGCGTCCCGTTATATAGATGAGAAGCAACCGTACTCTGAAGCGAGTATTAAATACGCCTCACCGGAATATTTGGATTCCGGTATGGCCTGTCCGGAAGATGATGTCTACTCACTCGCCTTATTAACAGGACACCTATTCCTTGGCGCGGTTTTTGGAGACGGTTGGTTAAAGCAACTTAAGGCTAGGCGATATCCTAAAGTCATACCGAAACATGTTGCTCGTATTCTTCGTAAGATCATCAAAAATCCACGTGGGCACGGCTATAGTGCATTTACGTTTGCACAGCAGCTTGCTCGAATCGATGCTCAAGCGCTCGATAACGAGGCTTGCGCGCCTATCTTTAATAATCTTCGAAATGCTGATTTGGTTCTTCGGCCAAAAAGCCGCTTAGACGGTTTTCGGTTCGCGCGGATGCGATATTTAGAAGCTTCACTAGTCGCGGCGTTGTGTGTGGTGACGGGTTCGTACGTATATCAATCCAACCAGCCGGAATGGAAATCTATTGTACGTGAGAATAATCCGTCGAATAGTTTTGTTAGTTCAATAAAGCCAGCACAAGCCGCTTCGTTTTTAGCACAGCCACCCTGGGAAATTGAAACAGCGCTGACTGAAATGTCGAAAGATGTCGTGTCAATGGCACCCTATAACGAGGCATATCAAGTTCAGCAGCATAGTCTCGAAAAGACTTATAACTCTTGGCGCGAATCGATTGCGGAAAAGCAGAACCATGCGTCTGCAATTCCTGCCTCAATACAGGCCATACGTAAAGATGTTGTCTCGCTCAGAACGGCATTGGCGAGCGACGGTGCTCTGTTCCCAAAAACGGACGAACTTCTAATATCAGTAATGTCGCAACTTAATCATTTAAATGCCGACACTGAACAAATCTCGCGAGCGGTAGGATATACCGATGAGCAGTTGATGGAGTTGATCTTGAAAGGCCATGGCGTGCAAGTCGCGGATTATATTAAGGCGTCATGGCATCAGGCTACGGCGAATCAATATTTGTATAGCCAAGCGCTACCTCAACAGTTAAGCCAAGCCTTGGTTAAAGTCGTTGATGAGGATGTGAACCGACACTATTACTCGCGAGCCATAGACAATGTCACCATTGCGATGGGCTATTTCGGTGAAACGCCTGATCTTAAGCAAAAAGTGCGAGATCTGAAAGTAGCGCGAAGCGAGTTTATTCTTTTTAGTACCGTGACTGAAAAATCGATATTTGATGCGAGCAAGCTCAATGCTTCTTTAATTGATCTTGAACGTAATGCTCCGAAGAAGTTCAGTGAAGTTAAAGACTTACTGGATAAGATGGCTACAGATTCAATCGATAAAAGCCATCAAAAGTTTGCGCCAGCTAAAGGCGCGATTGCGGTACAGAAAGCATTACGCGATTACCGAACGTCGGTTGAGGGTTAAGTATGAGTACCCAAGATTTAGCCGCACTTGTTTTACCGATCAATGAAAACTCGCCATCTGGTGATGATGCTCGTTATGAGTTCTGTTACGAGATGATGGAAGCAGAGGTCAAAAAATTTGGCTCTCTGTTTGGTGAAACAGTCAGTTGGCCTGTAGTTGAACAGCACTCTAAAGAGGTCTTATCTCAACACAGTAAAGATATTAAAGCGATCTGTTATTTGACGCGTGCGTTAATGGAAGAGTCAGGTTTTGAAGGTTTAGTGCAAGGCTTGACGCTTTTTAATCAGCTATTAGACGATTTTGGCAACGCACTTTATCCAAAGAGAAAGCGTGCTCGGGATGGTGCGATTGAGTGGTTTAATCATCAAATTGAAATTGCTGCAAGGAAGCTATCGATTAACGAAGATGCGTCCCAATTGCTCGAACAGTCGTTAACACTTATTGGCGAGGTTCAACAAAGATTCGATGTCTGCTTTCCAGATGCAGACGCCGATTTTTTTGAGGTTAGAAGTGTTTTAAGTGAGATTAAAGAACGCTCTGCGTTGGTTCCTGAATCAGCACCAGTCAAAGAAAGTGCGATAGAAGAGCCTGAGCAAAGCAAGTCAGATTCAATTGATACATTGTCACCGGCTATATCGAAGACAGACCGTTTACCTGAGTCGCCTTCAATAAGTCATGACTCAACGACCACGCCAAAAGTAAAACAGGAAAAGCCCGAAGTCGAAATCGATGTCGATTTCTCTTCTCCTACTATTGCTAAACGTACGTTAAAGAATGTCGCTGAAATGCTGTTATCAACGAAACCTGGTGACCCGTTGGCGTATCGTGTGTATCGGCACTTAACTTGGGAAGACATAGATTCACTTCCTGAAAGCCGCGATCAAGTGACAGAACTTCGATTGGCTGTATCAGCAGATCAACAAGCTGAGTTTGAAGAAAAATCAAAACACGGCGGTGATCTATCGACAGTTAAACGCCTAGAAAAAATTCTTACCGATGCACCGTTCTGGATCACCGGCCATTATTACGTTTTCAGCATGTTGAACCATTTGGGTTATCAGCAAGCAGCAGACGCAGTGAAGCAAGAAGTCGCTGCCCTTACAAAAGATCTTAACGGGATCGAAGCGCTGAAATTTAAAGATCAGCTCCCATTTGCTAGCGACGAGACTCTGCGATGGATTGAGTCAAACGCAAACTCCAACACGACAAGTCTACAACCAAGCATTTTTGTTGATGACGAAGAGGATGTGAGTTGCGTGACATTAGACAATTTGGGAGAACATGTAGCAAACCTAGCCACCAAACTGGACCAAGAAGGTTCGGGGAGAGGGCGATTTTTGCTGCATTTGAAAATGGTGAAAATCTATCACCAAGTTGGTTTGTACTCTTTGTGTATGCCATATCTGGAAAGTGTTTTAGATATCTGCAAAGAGTCGAATCTTCCCCAATGGGAACCTCACCTAGCTGCCCAGTTGAACGGTTTAGTAGAAGCGACCTTAAAAGCGCTCTATCCCTCAGACGAACAGCGGCCCCAAAAGTACCAACATTGGGGTTTAAATTGATTAATAAACACAATTAGATAAGGAACTAATTATGTCACGTGATGGCTCGGTTGCTCCAAAAGAGCGAATCAATATCCGTTATGTTCCAGCGACAGGAGATGCGCAAGAGGACGTAGAACTGCCGCTAAGTATGATGGTTGTTGGTGATTTCTCTGCTCGTTCAGACGAAACGCCAATCGAAGATCGCACGCCGATTAACATTGATAAAGACAACTTTAACGAAGTACTTGAAGGCTATGCGCCAAATGTAAAAGTTAACGTTGATAATCGCTTGTCTGAAGAAGAAGGAGCGCAGTTAGGCGTCGATTTAACGTTCAAGAACATGAGTGATTTCTCTCCAGAGGCGATTGCAAACAAAGTTCCTGAGCTGAATAGTCTGCTCGAGCTTCGTGAAGCTTTAGTGGCGTTGAAAGGCCTCTAGGTAATGTTCCGGCATTTCGTAAGAAAATTGCTCGGTACTTCAGGATGAAGAAGCACGTAACAAACTTCTTGCTGAGCTAAGCATCGGCGAAGAGAAAGAAGCTAAAGAAGAGTAAGGAATAACATGACGGTAGAAGCACAAGCGCCTGAACAACAAGCCTCTGTAGCGGAGTCAGGTTCTCTATTAGACAGTATTTTGAACGAAACACGTTTGAAGCCAAGTGATGAAGGATTCGATATTGCAAAACGCGGTGTTGAAGCATTCATTGGCGAGCTGCTTAGCAGCTCAAGTACTGACAAAGTCGATCAATCATTGGTTGACTTAATGATCAGTGAAATCGATCAGAAATTATCTAAGCAAGTTGACGCGATCCTTCATAGCGATGAAGTTCAAGCTGTCGAGTCCACCTGGCGCGGTTTAAAATACTTGGTTGACCACACTGATTTTCGCGAAAACATTCAGATTGAACTCATTTCTGCGAAGAAAGATGAAGTTCTGGATGATTTTGAAGATGCGCCAGAAGTGGTTAAATCTGGGCTTTATAAGCAAATCTATACACGTGAGTACGGTCAGTTTGGTGGTAAGCCTGTTGGCGCTGTGATCTGTGATTACCAACTATCAGCTTCATCTCCTGATATCAAATTGATGGAGTACATGGCGAATGTTGGTGCAATGTCGCATGCACCATTCGTCACTTCAGCATCGGCTAAGTTCTTCGGTGTTGATACTTACGAGGAACTTCCAAATCTAAAAGACCTTAAGTCTGTATTTGAAGGGCCGCAGTACACCAAGTGGCGTGGCCTACGTGAACATGAAGATGCACGCTATCTAGGTCTATGTACGTCTCGCTTCATGCTACGTACGCCTTACTCAGTGGAAGATAATCCGATCAAAGCGTTTGATTACGACGAGATGGTAACGGATTCACACGACAACTTCCTTTGGGGCAACTCAGCCTACGCAATGGCTTCAAAAATCAGTGAGTCATTTGCGAAATACCGTTGGTGTCCAAACATTATCGGTCCGCAGAGCGGCGGTGCAGTATTTGACCTTCCTGTATACAACTATGAGTCTATGGGTCAAATTGAAACTAAGATTCCAACGGAAATCTTGGTTTCAGACCGTCGAGAGTTTGAATTGGCTGAAGAGGGCTTTATTGCGCTAACCATGCGTAAAGGTTCTGATAATGCGTCATTTTTCTCTGCAAACTCAATACAAAAACCGAAGGTTTTCGCTAATACGCCGGAAGGTAAGCAAGCTGAAATGAACTATAAGTTGGGTACTCAGCTACCTTACATGTTCATTATCAACCGTCTTGCTCACTACATTAAAGTGCTACAGCGTGAGCAAATCGGTTCTTGGAAAGAGCGCTCGGATCTTGAGATCGAACTAAACAAATGGATTCGTCAGTATGTTTCTGACCAAGAGAACCCACCTGCAGAAGTTCGCGGACGCCGTCCACTACGCGCAGCTAAAGTCGTCGTTTCTGATGTAGAAGGTGATCCAGGTTGGTACAAGGTATCAATGTCTGTTCGCCCACACTTCAAATACATGGGCGCGAGTTTCGATTTATCACTAGTGGGTAAATTGGACCAGTAGTCATTTGCTGCTGACAAACAGCCAGGTATTGCCTGGCTGTTTTTCTTGGAACTTACTTGGTTAATTTAGCATGGAAAAAGGTTTTCGTTTATTGGAGAGAATCGAATTGGGAGAGCCAAAGAACTCCTATGAACGGGTCTATTCTCACCAACACTTAATAGAGTCTGTACACAGTCATTTAGCTGACCTACTCAATACCCATTCGGGCAATGCGATGATTGATGGAGATTATGGTCTACCAGACTTCAATGATGTACTTGCTAGCAATGCCAATCTAGTTCGCACCGTTCAACAAAACATTCAAGAGACCATCGCCAAATTTGAGCCGCGCCTGCAAGACGTGTCTGTCCATTACCGAGAGGACCATCATAACCCTTTGCAACTTGGATTCGGTATCAGCGGAGTGGTGACCCATAATGGCGGCAATGTACCGTTGGCTATTAATGTGTTTTTGGGAACTGATGGCCAGTTCAACGTATAAGAGGGGACTCCAGTGAGTAGTAGTAAGTATTTTCAAGACGAGCTGACTTATCTTCGAGAGTCGGGCAGTGAGTTCGCCAAATATCACCCAAAGTTAACTCATTTTTTGTCTGAAGGAACGTTTGACCCTGACGTAGAACGTTTGTTGGAGGGCTTTGCTTTTCTAACAGGTCGTATTCGAGAAAAAATTGATGATGAGCTTCCGGAGTTAACGCAGTCTTTGGTGAACTTGTTATGGCCGCACTACATGCGTTCGGTTCCGTCAATGGCGATTAGCGAGTTAAAACCCCATTCAGGCAGTGTGACTGAGCGAACCACCATTGCTCGAGGCGCTGAAATGGCCAGTGAAGAGGTAGAAGGTACCCAGTGTCTATTTAGAACATGTTACGACGTGGATATGTATCCCTTGAGAATTGACCAGGTTAATCAAACTAATAGTCGTTCCAATTCAACTATCTCAGTGTCCTTAGCCGGAGAAAATGGTGTAGATATCTCTAAGATCAACCTAAATACGCTTAGGCTCCACTTGCATGGTGAGTTGCACATTACTCGGCCGATTTTTTTATGGTTGTTTCGCTATCTTGACGGTATTGAACTGGATGCTGGCGGAGGCTTCACGCATCGTTTATTGCCAAATCAGATCAAGCCTGTAGGTTACAGTGAAGAAGAAGCAATGTTACCTTACGGGGATAACTCGTTCTCAGGATATCGGCTACTTCAAGAGTACTTCTCTTTGCCTGAAAAGTTTATGTTTATCGACATTGAAGGTTTAGAGTGGCTGAAAGGGGTACCACAACGGTCTCACCTTACCGTGAATTTTGTGTTTAACCGGGCTTTACCCTCCGAAGTCATCGTTAAGCAAAAACATTTCCGTTTGCATTGCACACCGATTGTGAATCTTTTTGAACAAGACAGTGACCCGATACGTTTAGAGCATCGGCGCAATGAGTACAAAGTTCGCCCTCAAAGTGATAATCAAGAACACTACGAAGTGTATTCGATAGAATCAGTCGACAGTTGGAATAAAGAAGAAAGACGTCGTAAAAAACTGATTGAATTTGAATCCTTTGAGCACCACATTAATCAAAAAAGTCAGCAGGATTTTTACAAATCTAAAGTAGCAGAACGCATCAATGGTCGAGGATTAGAAAGATACATTTCCTTCCACAGCCATAATAGCGACGTCGCTAACCTCGGTTCTGAAACGGTACTCATGAAGCTCTTATGCAGTAACGCTGATCTCAGCGAAAGGTTGTCAGTTGGGGACATTATGTACACAACGCACAAGTCTCCGGCGTTTGCTTCATTTAAAAACTTAACTAAACCCACAGAGTCGGTCAGTCCCCAAACATCGGGGGAGCTCCAGTGGCAGTTGATCGCCAACATGTCACTTAACTACTTATCGTTGGCGAACGAAGATGTTCTAAAAGTACTTTTGTCCACCTACGACTTCCCCTCGCGTGCTAATCGCCAGGCTCATCGAGCGTCATTGCACCGACTGGAAGGGATTCGCTCTACCACGCTAAAACCGATTGATCGCGTATTTCGAGGTGTTTCAGTCAGAGGTAGTCAGTTAACTATTAATGCGGACTCCAGTTATTTTGTTAACGAGGGAGATATGTTCTTAATGGCAAGTGTGCTCAATGAATTTATTCGTTTGTACTCCAGTGTCAACTCTTTCACTGAACTTAAAGTATTCGATGAGCAAACCGGAGAAACCTACCTCTGGTCAAGCTTGGTGGGGCAGCAAACAATATTATGATCGAAGCTTTAGTAAAAGAGACTCATGAGTTTAGCTTTTTCCAAGCGGTTTCCTTGCTGGAAAAGCACTATCAAACTTCAATTGACCATGACTTCGAAGCTGTTGGAGAAAACAAACATTTTCATCAGGAGTACATTCGGTTTTCGGTTAGTCCAAAATTGTGTTTTCCAAAAGCGGATATAGATAGCATCGAAACCTTGTCAATTGCTGACTTTGACTACACCAACATCGAAGTTAACTTTTTGGGTTTACATGGTGCAAGTTCGCCATTGCCAACATCTTATACAGAGAAATTGGTAGGTAGAGACCCAGAAGATAACCCGGTTAAGGACTTTTTTGATTTTTTCCATAACCGATATGTATCGCTGCTTTATCGGGTTTGGAAGAAGTACCGTTACCATGTCTTGTATGAATCGGATGCCAAAGACGGTTTTTCAGAAAAGATGCTGCATCTGGCTGGTTTGTCGAGTGTTATTCAAGAGCGGAGAAGCGTTGAGCTTGATCGTGCAAAACTGCTTTCTTATGTGAATCAACTGTCTACACGGACGCGTTCACCTAAAATGATCGCGGGAATTGTTGCTCACTATTTCTCGTTGGAAAATGTAGATATAGAAGAATGGGTGCTGCGGCGGGTATCTATCGCACCTTCACAGAGAAATGTATTGAATCGAGTAAATTGTATTTTAGGTAATGATCTGCACCTTGGGCAGCGGCTAAAAAGACTTGAATGGCAAGTTTAACCTGCATATAAGAGATATCGATTTTCGCCAGTTTGTTCAATTTTCCATAGGTGGAGATAACCACGAGATTTTACTTGGCCTAATGCGTTTTATTCTTCGAGATCCGATGTCTTGGGATTTGGTCCTTACAGTGGATGTTAAAACCGTACCAAAAAATAAGTTAGGGTATGGAGAAGCTAACAGGTTAGGTCAAACACTTTGGCTTGGGAACCCAACCTTCAATGATATGAGTATCCATTCGATTGGTAATATATAAGGAAAAGCCGCTCTCAGAGCGGCTTTTTCATCAACACTGTTTATAGAGACTAGCGTCTAATTGGTTGGTGCAAGACCACTGTGGTATTAAGGGATCCGATACCATCAAATGACTCGATTTCATTGCACAGGTTGTGAATTGACTGAAGGTCAGGTGCCTCAATCAGGGCAATAATGTCGTAGGTGCCACCTACAATGCTAGTTAGTCTTACTTCTGGTAACTCTTTTAGTGCATTGCTGACGTCGTTTTTACGACCTTTTTCACATGAGATAAGTAAATAGCTTGCGGCTTTTCTTCCTTCATTCTCAATGCGAATCTGGGCGGTATACCCTTTAATGATTCCAGTTTTCTCGAGTCGGTTAATCCGTTCAGCCACGGCTGTACGGGATAAACCTATGTTACGAGAAAGGTTTGCGATCGATTCACGACCGTTGGATAGTAGATTGGATAATATCTTACGGTCCAGTTTATCTAAGCCTTGTAGGCTCATGTTTGACATCATAAGTTGTGCCTCTGCGTTGTTTTATTATGTATTGTGTTTAATTAAATAATGTTTTCTGGGAGCGTAAACCCGTACAGTTCAGCCAAAGTGAACGGATTTCGTTGAGTAAGTGGAGTGATTTTCAAACTAATATCGCGTCCTGATACTTTAACGTCGCTGACGAAGCTCCCGTTGTGATTATTGGTTAACGTTGATGCGCCAAATAATCGATGCACTGCCCATTGCCCATTATGGGAGAGTACATGCTGTTTTCCTTCATCAGTCACATCCTGAATCGTAATGTTGACTGAAAAGTCACCACTTTGTGGCGGCCACTGCAGCTCTTGAATTCGGCTTGGTCCGTGGTAATAGTTAATGCTGGAATCAGCGACTTGGACGTTCGCACGTATCGCACTGGAATCCAAATCCAAAACCTTAGCACTAAATGGAATATAAAATCTGTTCGTGCTCTTGTTAATCAAAGTATCGCGAATAACATTGTAATTGCGTAGTTGCACTAAAAGTTCAGGCGATAGCGGCATGACTTCACCATCTACGCGCTTAGGGACCCAGAGATTTGTGTCATAGAATTGAGCAAGGTTTTGTTCTACGAAGCTATCTAGCACCCCACCTTGAGCAAAGAAGTGTTCAAAGTCTTCAAGGGATATTTCGTCTGACGCACTAAGATTAAATGGATAGCGATTGAGACCAATATCTCTGAATCTTGCATACACTTCACTATACCACTGGTCTTGAATACCTTTCGAGGATTCAGCCATCATCACAGACCAACTTTGATTGACGATACCCAATAGCCAACTTCGTACTGGCTCTGGAGATTTCTGAGCTATCTGTTTAAGTCTAATGATTGGATCTGCTTCCGCACTGGTCATCCGTGCTTTTGTCGCCTCTAGTGCTGCCATTTGAGCGTTGGGTGAATCAGCAATATCCTTAATATAGGTTCTTAAACGACTGAGAGCCGTTATGATCTCTTCCCAAGGGGTCGGGCTGTTTGCTGTTTCGCTAATTTGGAGTTGATTAAGGTGCTGGAAAGCATGCTCAACTCGCTGCATTAGCAGGTAATCTGGCTGAATAGTCTCTTCAGCGCTGTTTGCAACAGCCTCAATAGCACCAACAACTAACGGGTTGTTCCCACCCGGAATAATAGTGGCCACGCCGCCTTGTGGAGAGAAACGAGTGTTATTGTAAACTTGGTTGAGCACTGCAGTCATTGGAGAAGATGGTCCGGAGATCAAGTCAATAGCATTCGAAAGTTCACCGATGTTGTCATAGCGCTTTACCTTGAGTTCACTGAGAGCGTTTCTCCACATCGAAATATAATCGTCGGTGTATCTTTTTCTGACGGTGTCCTTGAATACTTCTTGTTCTTCCTTTGTTGGTACAACATGATTCGATAAACCGAGAACCCAGTTATCGGCAATGACGTGCTCGGACATCAAATCTAACCTTGGGCGATAGAATGAACTAAAGCCCATTGAAGTAAAGACACGGTTAATATCCAAAATTTCTGTTTCGACGTCGTCTTGAAAAATGTTGCTGAAATCGAAACCAACGGCTCGTTGGATACTTAAGGTGCCTAGATCAACCTCATCAGCCTGATCAAGCAGGCGGTTATATACCAAATCTACATTGGATCCAGCTAAAAGGGTTCTGCGGGTTGCTCGTACGATATCCATACTTATTGGAATAGCTGGAAATTCAGTCCGGAAGAGTGCATCCAGGTAGTTCATTGCTTGGTTAACAGAGTCAGTCTGTGTGCTAAGACGCATGAGGGTTGACTCTGTTTGTTTTCTAAGAAAACGAGTATCTCGTTTACTAGGGTCGTTGAGCATCAAATAGGCTTTCAGCAACGGCAACGATTTTGCTTGTTCAGATTGAGTGTTCGATAGGCGCAATTGGTAACCGTATTCTACGACAGGCATGAGTTCTTGAGTTATCTGATGGATTAATGCCTGATAAGCCAGTTTAGTCGTCGGCTCAAGGCGACTAACATTTAGCGATAACATCTCTTCATCTAGCGCTAGGTTACCATCGATCCAAGCTTGATAGGTTGGCTCTATGTTTGCCACTGCACGTTCGAAATCAGCATTAAAGTCATTGATACGATTATCCGCCATTGTATCGTCGTTGATCTTGAGTAATTGTGAAATTACTGACAAGTTACTGACTAAGTTTTGGCTTAACAGGTAACCACCACCAACGAGCAATGTGATGGATGCGGCCATAGCTAAATGACTGTTTCTACGAATTTTCTTGAGATATCGCTTGTTTTCACCTGCAAATTCAGCTTCAGGAAGCACTTTAGAGTCAACCAAAAAGCGAACAAAATATGGAGTTTCGGTAAGTTGGCGATGTTCAGAAGCGATTATTGGTAGGTTGAAGTAGTTGCTACAACTCTTAGCTAGAAGGTTGTATTTTCGCCCGCCTTGCAAACCAGAACAAAAGAAAACTTCACGGAAATCTATTGTATAAATGCCTCGGTTGATATCGTTTAGGCGTTCTATAATCTTGCCAATTTTATCGTTACATAGTTCAAATTGTTTAGAGAAAGTGAGTATTGATTGGCGTTCAGAAGTACTGTTGGAATGCGAAGCTGTGTCCAATGCGTTACTTTCGATAACGCTTACCAAGTTATTATGGCTATCAGTGTAATAGTCGACTAAAGCGCCTTTGGCTTCTTTTAACGGTATCGAAAGAAATTCTAATGTGGATTTTAAAGTGCTGTACTGGATGTACTCTTTGAACCCATCAAGTTTGTCGAGTTTATTCATGAATAGGTAAAGGGGCAAAGACATCGACGTCTCTTTACCTATACTGTGGATACGCTCGGTCAAAGAAGATAGTACATAGTCATATTGATCTTCTTCATTCACGATGATGAACTCGAAATCAATAAAAAGTAGGCAACCAGAGAATGGCTTACGAGGCCTAAAGGCAATAACTTCTTTGATTAAGCGACTCCACAAACCGGCATCTGAAGCAGATACCTCTTGGAAGACTAAACGTGGGTTTGGTTTCAAGTATGCTGCATCGTCTGACTCATACCATTCGAAGAAGTCATTTTTAATGGTCCGTGTCTTGTCGACTGGTTTGATCGCATTAGAGTGATTAAGAAACTGAGCCTTGCCAGAACCTTTATTACCTAATAATAAATATAAAGGCTTTTTTCGTGAAGCTGAAAGTAGCGGGTCGATAACCATGGCTAAGCTTTCTTCTTCTGTTTCGATATGTTGATCTTGTTTAGTCTTTCTTCTTTTTAAAATCAGTGATGTGATGAAGACTAAGTATACGAGTACTATCGACCCAATTCCTATCCAGAAGGTATTTGCGCCAAGAGTATTTAGCCAATAGTGGTGAGCTACAGTCCATACTAGAAGCAAGATCAAAGCGCATAATGACGAGATAATCACAGGGTTTCTTGTTAATGAATTTCTTAGCATAAGTTTTCTGGCCTTTATTCCTGCGTTTCTTGATTCATGCGCTGATGAAGCTGGGTTATCTTGTACAAATAGGTATTGATGATTGTTAGTGAACGTTCCAACTCTGCAGGGTCTTGGTTGTTCTCAGCATATTCAATACGACCCAATAATGGGAATAGTGAGTTGCTATATTGATAGGCACGTTTCGCTTGTTGGCTTTCATCACTACGTATCACATTAGCGAATACTGTTCGTGCTTGAGAGAACTGATTGCTAAGTTGCAAATAGTTGTCATCGAGTTGCTGTTTTTTAGTTGAAAAGTCACTTTCGAGAAGGTTGATTGCCGATGAATAAGGGTAAACTGCTTTTAAGGTTGTAAAGATCGCCTCGATACCATCTGCCTTCGTTACTGTTTCTGGTCGCAAATCCCAGTCTTTTAATCTGCCGTCTAGATTGGAAATAATGACGGGTAGTAGGGATTCTAAAATAGGTTCTTCATATCTAGATAGTTCAGAAATTAACGGGCCGAGTTCGTCGAGCGTTGCACCAATTATTTGAGATTTGAAGCTGGATACTTGATAGTGTTTGGCTCCAAAATGTGCGGCAAGTGCGATAGAGAAAATCACTAATATGATAGTGAAAGTGCGCAATGGAATACTATTTTGTTTGGGTTGTTGCTTGTCCGTTTCTTCCGTTCTCATATCTGATGCTTTAATCATCACTGAAACGTCCGAGTTCGCTCTTTGTTGTGCAACTTGCCTCGTTTCTTGCTTCTCAGTAGGTTTAGGTTGTTGGCGTAGTTTGTTTTTTCTGTTGCTGATCTTGGATGTCGTCAATCCATTGACCAAATTGTCGGCGTATTGAACCAAGTGAAGGAGCCTTGATACCATAATGTAGTCTCATCTCTTCTTCGATTCGGAGGCAAATTTGATGGCCGGCTTCCAGTAATGGCAGGTCGTCTTCAGTGACAGACAGACGTTTGATTCTTTTTTCACCGTGCTCCGTGAGCCATTCGATCGCGCCGATCCTCGCATTAGACTTTTCGGCGTTAGGATAGGCAGTTGTCCAATATACAACGGTTAGGTCAAGAATAGCGTTTAGCCCTTCGATGAAGCCTTTGATACCTTCAAGATGAGCTGCTGAGACGGTGTAGTAGGAGGCAACACGAAAGTCTTTACTGTGGTGCGTTAGAAGAGTTTTGGCAGACTTGTGAACTTTCTTCCAAGAGACAGTTGCGGTCACTTTGCTAATGTTGTTGATCTGTCTTTTAATGTCATCAAACTCTTCAAGTTCAGTTGGATTTATTCCCTGAGGAATATCACCAATAATTGGTCTCCTAGCAAAGTCTGAAAGATACATATAGATACCGCTGATTAATGAGTACGTAAATTAATTATTATAACTTTATTTTGGTGTGGGATTTACAGTTTTTGGATTTTATATCTATATTTTACAATTGGTATATGTAATTGGGCATATTATTTTCTTAAATTGATTTTTGTGATGCTCATCCAAGGAACTAGTCCTTGTATGCAAGTGTATTGTCATTATGGATGAATGTTTTGTCGCAAATTATAATGAGTGAGTTGGAGTGTATAATCTGCATCTATTGTTACCTCGCGCTAGAATGTAACAATTTGTAAGAAAAATGAAATGATTTGTAATAAGCTATGGAGCTGCCGAAGTGTACTTCCATTTTTCATTTTTTATATTTATGTAATTTAATTGATTTATATTTTTAGATTCTTTTACTGTTAAAAATGTTATTAATTTCCTTTGTGGTTATTTTATTGACTTCAATAGTTATAACGTTCTTATTGATGGTTAAATTGCCTAAAGTTAATTCCAATACGCTACGTGTGTTGAAAATGAAATATCTTCCGGTATTGTTCGCTAAAAGTTACGGTCTTTAGTTGGAATTAAGGATATATAATGCAGAAGACTATTTTTGTTAGTTCAATACTATTGATTGGTTTGTTCTCGTCTGCAGTAAACGCAAAAGGTAACCGATACGGTGGCACAATCAGCCAGTTCAGTATTGAGAGTATCGATTACGAACAGGGTAAGAGTGGTGAAGCTGATGCTCTACGATATGGCCTAACTTATACACGCCCTATTGACGAGAATAATAATCGGTGGCGTTGGTGGTTTGGTGCTAACTATTTGAATGAATCGGTAAAAGCTCCAGACAATGGCGTTTATCAAGAGGTATCGAATTTCGAGTTTCGCGTTGTTCCTCAGTACGCATTAACAAATGTGTCAATTATTACTCCGTATATCGGCGCAGGTGTGTCATTGGGTTACTCACAGTATTCTCGTCGCTGGGTTGTTGATAATGAAGGTTATAAGTACGGTGAGCAGCTTGAAGATATTGATCAATTTGAAGTGAGTTTAGTCGGGGCCGTTGGCACTGTTATTAAGTTGGGTAGTAATCCGAATGCTCATTTGCAAGTTATTCCTCAGGTATCTTATCTCTTCCCAGTCTATAACGATGGCATTGGTGGGTTAGAACTTTCTGTGTCACTACTTTTTTAAGGTTATTCTATGCAATTGAAGCAGCTTATTCTTGTAGTTGATCGATGTCCTGAAGAATATTTAGGAACAAAGCAGGTTGAGTTACCCGATAGCGGTGGATCAATTGGCCGAAACAATGGTTGTACACTAACGTTAATTGACCATAACCGTTTTATTTCCGGTACACATTGTCTGATATCGGTTTATGGAGATACTTACTATCTAAGTGACGTGAGTACGAACGGTACGTTGATCAATGGGGAGAAAATATTAAAGAATCAACCTGTCTCATTACACGATGGTGATTCAATATCACTCGGACAGTATGATTTCTCTGTTTCATTTGAATCGATCAGCACCACTGTAGATATAGCTTCTGATATCGCACCTGAACGTGACTCTATTGACCCACTAGTTTCTCTTGGAAAAGCCCCCACTGAATCTCTTCAAGAATCTCGCGGCGCTTTGGAAGACATGTTTTTGGAAACATCTCAAGCTGAGGATCCTAGTTTAGACCCAGTGACGCATTTACAGTTTTCTATGGGAGATGACAGTGAGCATTTGATTGCTGATGAACCAGAGTCTCGTGCAAGCAATAATGTCGAGGCTACTTCAGAACCATCCACACAGCAGTGGGTAGATGATAGCCTGTCAATTGATTCTGAGTTTGATGTTCCGAATATAATCCCCGAAGATTGGATTGGAAGTACTGGCTCTGCGACTCATGATATCGACTTTGATGCATCTGAAAATTCTAACATTCGCTCTGAACGAAAGGGCTCTGTTTCGAGTGATGAGATGCCTCGAAAAGAAGTTGTGTATTCGGAGAGCGCAAACTCGGACTTAAAAGGCTCAGTGGCTGCGGTAAATGCTCAAAAGGAAAGACCGCATTGGGAAGAAGTGACGCGTCCATTTACTCCAAGCCAGAGTGTGCACGATGTCACCGAAGAGCCTCAACGTAAAGAAAGCATCGATTCACCAGCACTGAGCTATGTGGGTAATGCGTCAGAAGATGCAAGACTAGCATTTTTTAAAGGGCTTGGAATCGAAGATCCGAGTTTGATTAGTAATAAAGATGAGTTTTACCTTCAGATGGGGACTTGTTTAAGGCTTTGTATTGAGAACTTCCAATCTCAGCTTCAAGAAGTGGTTGAGGCGAAAGGTGGAGAAGAATCTGAGCTATCTGAGTCTGATTTAACGACCTTGATGCTCACATTAAACCAGCAAAGTCTGTTATCTCCTAGAGATCTTATCGAGCAAGTAATTGATGAGCTTGAGGAGCATAAATTACATCATCAAAGAGCGACAAAAGAAGCTCTTGATGAACATATGATGCAAATGGATCCAAAGGAGTTTGCTAAAGAGGCGAGTTCAGAATCGCGATTTATGACAAAACGCGGTCTTTGGAAAGACTACTGCCGATACTACAACGAGCATGCAAGCTCAAACAGTACTCAGAGTATCAATACCCTTATCAAGAACAAATATCAAAGGTTGGTGAAAGAAGCTCATGTCTAAAGTGAAAGCCCTTTCCATTTTGGTTATCAGCCTGATTATGTCGGGATGTACTATGTGGGGCCAGCTCAAAGAATCAACAGGCCTGACTCCAACAACTTCTTCAATTGAGCTCATTATTGAAGCTGATGATGTACTTAATGTGAGGGAAGGGGGACAGTCTTCTCCTGTCATATTAAGGATACATGAGCTCAGTTCTCCAGTACTGTTCAGAAGCTTAGATTTTTTCGCTTTGTTCGAAAATGATAAGGCCTCTTTGGGTGATGAGTATCTCAAACGTTATGAGTATCAACTTCAGCCCGGAGATTCGATTCATGAAATTATCGAGCTCACTCCTGAAACAAGAGCGCTGGGTTTCTCTGTCGCATTTCGAAATATCAGTGGTTCCTCTTGGCGCCGAGTCGAGTTAGTTGAAGAAAAAACTGAGTATTACCTGAAACTGAAATTAAAAGGTAGTGAGTTAAGTACTGACGCTACTCGTGGTATCGAACAGACTTACTTCTAAGGATTCAAAATGTCTCTATATAACCCTGTAGTTTGGCAAGACGGCATGTTTATGAAGCCGCAACATTTCCAACAACTCGACCGCTCACAGCATAAGTTTAGCGGTTTGTTGAGCGCAAATACGTCACCTCTTTATTGGGGAGTAAAGCGAATTGAGCTTAACAGTGAATTGCTTGGTCTTGGGAAAATTGGTCTAAGCGGTGTGGAAGGTATTTTGCAAGACCGAACACCGTTTAAATTGCCTGAATTTGCAGAGCTGCCCGATGTAAGAGAAGTTGATGCAGCTTACACAGACAAGATTGTTTTTTTGTGTTGTCCACTCCCCTCTGAACGCAGTGAAGTCTTTGGCCAAAAATGGTAGCGGGTCTCGCTATACCATTACGAGCAAGAAGCTATTGATGCCTGCTATGACAGCCAAGACACTGCTAGCATCTTTGTTGGGCAATTGAACTTCAGACTGATGTTCGATCACGAAGACCGAAGTGCATTTACCTCGATTCCTATCGCCAAAATCTCTGAAGTGAAACCCGATGGTAGTGTTGAGTTGGATGAGAACTACATACCAACGTGCATTGATATTAGAGCTTCGAAAGTACTATCTAAGTTCACGACGGAGTTTGCTGCGATGTTACGACATCGAGCAGAGACAATTGTGTCTCGATTGGGCGTTGTTGATCAACAGGGAGTTTCGACAGTATCAGACTTTATGTTATTGCAAACGTTGAATAGGTATGAGCCTCTTTTCTGGCATTACTCTTCTGCTGAAGGCATTCATCCGGAGTCTTTATTTCAGACCCTTCTGCAAGCGGAAGGCGAGCTCGCTACATTATGCTCAGCGACGAAAAGGCCAAAAGAGTTTACCCAATATAATCATTCCGACCTAACAGGCTGTTTGTCTGAACTGTTGTCTACCTCGAAGATGACATTGAGTGTGATGTCAGAGCAACGAGCGATGCCACTTGTGCTTAAAGAGCAAGGCTATGGTATTAGAACTGCGCCTATTTCAGATAGCTCGATCGTTGAGAAGACCACGTTCATCCTAGCCGTTAAAGCGGATGTGACACTCGATATTCTGCATACTCAGTTTGTGAGTCAGACCAAAATTGGTTCAATTGACAATATTCGTGACCTAATTAACTTGCAGCTTCCGGGAATTGAAATTAAGCCAATGCCTGTTGTGCCTAGAGCGCTACCATATCATGCGGGCTATACTTATTTTGAACTTGATAAAGGTTCAGAAGAGTGGCAAGCGCTATCGAATGCAGCCGCGATCGCGATTCATGTTGCAGGCGACTTTAGTAATCTTTCTTTGCAGCTTTGGGCGGTTAGACAATGAGTTACGTAGACGGTGATGTCACCGTTGTCCTCTATCAGCCGGAACCAGGTAAGCCGATGGAGGTTATGCCCGCTCCGGATTTGTCGCGCAATATTGCAGTTAAAGACTTATCCATCAACAAAATGGGTGTTAATCCATTAGTCGATCAGTTTAGTTGGTTGATTGCAACGCTATCTTGCTTGCCCTCCATCCCTTGGATCGATGATCCTATGCCGTTTAGAGAG
Source organism: Vibrio aestivus (assembly GCA_003263845.1). Lineage (GTDB taxonomy): Bacteria > Pseudomonadota > Gammaproteobacteria > Enterobacterales > Vibrionaceae > Vibrio > Vibrio aestivus. Next base: position 42,436 of record JYJN01000025.1, read on the forward strand.
CAGGTAGGGCGAGAGATTCGCAAGGGTGAGAGAAAGCTAAATGAGATGGAAGTAGATCGAGCTTCGGTTCTCGTCATCCGATATTGCTTGTGTGCTGCTATTGATGAAGCTGTTTGTCGTCAGGAGTGGGGGAGCAACAGCAACTGGAGCCAAAATAGCTTACTTTCAGAGTTTCATAATGAAACGTCTGGAGGTGATAAGTTTTTTACTATCTTGGAAAGGCTAAAAGCAGACCCGCGTAAGTATCGCCACCTGATTGAATTTCTCTATTTACTTATCCAGCTTGGATTTCAAGGAAAGTATGGGCGCGAGGAGCGAGGCGGAGAAAAGCTTGCAGATATTGCGAGCACGATCTATCGCTTGGTACGCGATGATAGACTCGCAGACAACGAAAAGCTGACGTTAGTGACTTAAAAGCGAAGTACTTGAAGAAGCCGCTTAAGAAAGTGATTCCGCCGAAACTCATTCTTGGGGTCACAGCGCTGATTTTTTCAGGAATGTATTTAGCGACTTATCTCATTATCGATTCACGCTTCCAACAGCTATTAGAAGTATATCAGCAATAGAATTTTTCCGACTTAGATATAAAAAATGCCGCTACTAACTAGCGGCATTTTTGTTGGATCTAAGTTGAATTAGTTAAACATTTCGATCGCAGTTTTAGGGTCGATGTATTCTAAATCAAAGCTTTCTGCAACTTCTTTACAAGTCACTTTTCCGTGGATAACGTTCAGACCTTCTAAGAAACCTTCATCTTCCAATAGAGCTGATTTGTAACCTTTGTTCGCGAGCTTCACAATATAAGGCAGTGTTGCATTGTTAAGTGCGAATGTAGAAGTACGTGCTACAGCACCTGGCATGTTTGCCACACAGTAGTGAACGACATCATCAATAATATAGGTTGGATCAGCGTGTGTGGTTGCATGCGATGTTTCAAAACAACCGCCTTGATCGATAGCAACGTCAACAACGGCGGCGCCTGGCTTCATTTTAGCGATATGTTCTTTAGTCACTAGCTTCGGTGCCGCTGCGCCTGGGATCAGAACCGCGCCCACTACAAGATCCGCCTCTAATACGTGTTTCTCGATAGCATCTTCTGTTGAATAAACGACTTTCGCACGGCCTTGGAACTCTTCGTCAAGACGACGTAGCGTGTCGACATTACGGTCTAAAATGGTGACATCAGCGCGCAGGCCGACTGCCATACGTGCTGCGTTAGCACCTACAACACCGCCGCGACAACGACCACTTTTGCAGGCTCTACACCCGGTACTCCACCAAGTAAAAGACCACGTCCACCGTGAGATTTCTCTAAAGTTTGAGCACCAGCTTGGATAGACATGCGACCTGCGACCTCAGACATTGGCGCAAGTAGTGGCAAGCGACCCATATTATCTGTTACAGTCTCATATGCTACGCAGACAGCTTTGCTCTTGATTAGCTCATCAGTTTGTGGAAAATCTGGTGCTAGGTGCAAATATGTAAATAATATTTGCCCTTCTCGAAGCATAGCTCGCTCGACAGCTTGAGGTTCTTTAACCTTTACAATCATTTCTGCTTTGGCGAAAACCTCAGCAGCAGTAGGAAGAATGGATGCGCCTACAGCGATGTAATCATCGTCTGAAAAGCCGATGCCTGAACCGGCATTGGTTTCTACAAATACTTGGTGACCATGTGAGATTAGTTCTCTCACACTAGCTGGAATCATACCGACACGATACTCGTGGTTTTTGATTTCTTTAGGTACGCCAATGATCATCCTGACTCCTCGTTTTATTTTGGTTGTATTATCTATGTGTAGGGTAATTCTGTCGAATTAATATCTAGTATAGAAGTTAGTTATCAGAATTTGATACTAAATATTAAGAAGTTGTAGTATATTTTTTTGCAAGGAAGTAATAAGGTGGAATAAAACATGGCAGACAACTACAAGAAGCCGTCCAAGGATCTAGACCGTATCGATCGCAATATCTTAAATGAGTTGCAAAAAGATGGTCGTATTTCTAACGTTGAACTATCGAAGCGTGTGGGGCTATCTCCAACACCATGTTTAGAGCGTGTTCGTCGTTTAGAGCGTCAAGGCTACATTACGGGTTACACTGCGCTACTCAATCCGCAGTACCTTGATGCCTCTCTATTAGTATTTGTTGAGATTACGTTGAATCGTGGCGCGCCTGATGTGTTCGAGCAATTCAACACAGCGGTTCAAAAATTGGATGATATTCAAGAGTGTCACCTAGTATCAGGTGATTTTGATTATCTTCTAAAAACTCGTGTATCGGACATGAGTGCTTACCGTAAGCTTCTTGGCGATACGCTATTACGTCTTCCAGGTGTTAATGACACAAGAACCTACGTGGTTATGGAAGAAGTGAAACAAACCAATCAGCTTGTTATTAAAACTCGATAATTGCTAGCGCAGTCAGAATAGCTGTCCATATTCTGACGTTAGACAATTGGGTTTTTGACTTTGATATGGTTAAATCGATCTGAGCGGCTTTTGCCGCTCAGATTGTTTTTATCTCTTTGTATTTTCGCTATCAACCGTCACAATAGGTTGTTGATGCGTAACGAATTCAAGTTGGTGTATGTTTAAGCAGACCAAAAATCTATTAGGCTCATCGAGTTCTAAAGTCGAAACCATTGTGAAAACGGGTCAAGAGTCTCAGCCTTCTCGTTTATCTGGCCCTCAGCGTCTTAAAGAGTGCGGGCTAATCCTTTCTGTGCTTCTCGCTATGCTCCTGACTGTTGCATTGATGTCTTTTAGTCCGGCGGATCCTTCGTGGTCGCAGACTGCTTGGGGCGGCGAGATAGAAAATGCGGGTGGTCTTGTCGGAGCCTGGATAGCCGATACTCTATTTTTCACCTTTGGCTCATTGGCCTATCCCATTCCTGCGATAGTCGTCGTTTTTGCATGGGTGACTTTAAGGAATCGCAAAGAAGATGAAGCGATCGATCTTATGTTGTGGGGTACTCGCCTTCTCGGCTTAGTGATTGTTATTTTAACCAGCTGCGGCCTTGCAGATATCAACTTCGATGATATTTGGTACTTCTCGTCAGGTGGCGTAATTGGTGACGTGTTAACGAGCTTAGCGCTGCCAACATTGAATGTATTGGGTACTACCCTTGTACTTCTTTTTTTGTGGGGAGCGGGTATGACGCTACTCACCGGAGTGTCATGGTTAACTATTGTGGAGTGGGTAGGTTCTAGTGCAATTGCCCTATTCACTTCGCTGATCAACAAACTTCGTGGTGAGCAAGATGAAGTCCATGAACCTGTTCTAAAAGAGCCGGAAGAGGAGAGTGTGACTCAAGAGGAGTTTACGCATCGAGCTCCAGTTATTGGAGACATGGATGAAGCTCCGTCGAATGAGCCTCGTCGATTCAATATTCACATGCCTGAATCTCATCAGCAGGACCCTATTCAGCCACTCCACGGCCAAGAATCCCAGGTTGAAGAATTAGCGACAGGAACAAAAGAACAAGACATCGTATTTGCTGATAATCAGCCAGAGCGCGTTACTCAGCTAGAAGCGACAATTGAAGAGCTTGAGGCTGCTGCATTATCCGCCGACGATATGTCACTACAAGAAGAGCCTTTAGAGCCACAGATTAAACAACCCCTGGAACACTCTTCTATGCCAGAGCTTTCAGTTTCTGAACTGGAGGATCTATCCGAGTCGAAGACGGCTGGCCTACCTTGGCAGCAAGAAACAATCGAAGAGACAGAATCTGTCGACCAGGCGCCGATGATTAGTGAAGATATTCTTGAGCAGATCACTGAGCAAGCCGAACCTAACCAGCACGTTGAGCCAACGATATCGGACATTGACACTGTCGATATTGAAGAAGTTGTCGAGCCTTTATCTGAAAGCGGTGCTTCTAATCAAGGGCAGTGGTTGTAGAGCCGTATGAGCCCGACGACGCACAAGATTCAGATGTCCAAGCGTTTCAGTCAATGGTGTCTGAGGCACAGTCCAACATGGCTGCAAAACAAAACCCTTTCCTTGTCCAGAAAGAGACAAACCTTCCCAAACCTGCAGAACCAATGCCGACGCTTGAGTTGCTGTATCATCCGGAGAAGCGTGAGAACTTTATTGACCGTGCTGCCCTTGAAGATATCGCTCGCTTAGTTGAGGCAAAGCTTGCAGATTACAAAATTAAAGCGGAAGTGGTCGATATTTTCCCTGGGCCAGTGATTACTCGATTCGAGTTAGACTTGGCGCCTGGTGTTAAAGTAAGCCGAATTTCAGGCTTATCGATGGACTTAGCGCGCTCTCTATCAGCAATGGCTGTTCGTGTTGTGGAAGTGATTCCGGGCAAGCCATATGTTGGCTTAGAGTTGCCAAATATGAGCCGACAGACAGTGTACTTCTCGGATGTTGTTGGTAGTCAGCAATTTATAGATTCTAAATCACCGACTACGGTTGTGCTTGGTCAAGACATAGCAGGTGAAGCTGTAGTTGCTGATCTATCGAAAATGCCGCATGTTCTTGTAGCAGGTACGACAGGCTCTGGTAAGTCGGTTGGTGTGAACGTCATGATTTTGAGTATGTTGTATAAGGCGACACCAGAAGAAGTGCGTTTCATAATGATTGACCCTAAGATGTTGGAGCTGTCGATATATGAAGGCATTCCCCACCTTCTGTCTGAAGTTGTGACGGATATGAAAGATGCATCCAATGCACTTCGCTGGTGTGTTGGCGAAATGGAACGTCGATACAAACTGATGTCTGCACTTGGTGTACGAAACATCAAAGGCTTTAACGATAAATTGAAGATGGCGGCAGAAGCTGGTCACCCGATTCATGATCCTCTCTGGCAAGAGGGAGATAGCATGGATCAAGAGCCTCCTTTATTAGAGAACCTCCCTTATATTGTCGTTGTCGTCGATGAATTTGCCGACCTGATGATGGTGGTGGGCAAAAAAGTTGAAGAGCTTATCGCACGCCTCGCTCAAAAAGCTCGGGCGGCGGGTATTCACTTGATTCTCGCGACGCAACGACCATCAGTTGATGTGATTACTGGCTTGATTAAAGCCAATATTCCAACTCGTGTTGCATTTACGGTGTCAACGAAAACTGACTCGCGTACAATCCTAGATCAAGGTGGCGCGGAGTCGCTGCTAGGTATGGGTGATATGCTTTACTTGCCTCCGGGTTCAAGTCACACCACTCGCGTGCATGGTGCGTTTGCGTCCGATGACGATGTTCATGCGGTCGTAAACAACTGGAAAGCACGCGGCAAACCGAATTATATCGATGAGATCACCAGTGGTGATCAATCGTCGGATACGCTACTTCCGGGAGAGAAACCAGAAGGTGAAGAAGAGATGGACCCGTTATTTGATCAAGTGGTTGAACACGTTGTGCAATCACGTCGCGGTTCGGTTTCTGGAGTACAACGGCGCTTTAAGATTGGTTATAACCGAGCCGCTCGTATTGTTGAGCAGCTTGAGGCGCAGGGTATCGTTAGTGCCCCTGGTCATAATGGTAACCGTGAAGTATTGGCACCCGCTCCGGGGCGTGAGATGAATTAATTAGATGAATCTAAAAGCAAAAGGAGCATTCATTGAATGCTCCTTTTTTGTGTTTGCTAGCTAGAGAGTCGTTTATTTACTTTTAGCGAACTGAGCTAGAACAATCACGCCGAGTGCAATAAGGTTACCTGCGAAGATAACAACAAGCCATTGAGGCATAGACAGCGACAGGAACTGCCAGACGACTTTGCTGCATTCACCGTAAGCTTCAAATAGCCAAGGGGCCCATTCGTTAAGTGGTGCCCAATTAGGGAAAGTGACAAACAGGTCACAAGTGGCAAATGGAGAAGGGTTAAATTGGTACCCGACGTGCTCGACAGAAAGCGACAAACCTCGGTAGGCGCTGTATCCCCAACCGGCTAAACCTAGCCAACGCACAATCGCATTCTGGGGGGCAATAGCGCCAAAGATAGCGGCACCACCAATGCCAAACATAGCGATGCGCTCATAAATACACATCACACAAGGTGGTAGCATCATGACGTGCTGAAAGAACAGGGCTGCAGTCTCAAAGAATACGACGAAGCCTAACAGCAAAAGCCAGGCAATACGCTGTTTAGAAAAAGTGTTGATGAGAGAAAGGTATTTCACAGATGGGTCCTTGCTATAAAAAAAGCTCTGATAACTCAGAGCTTTTTATCTTGGATTAGTTTCACATTCAACTAAAAACTTTGTTGTCAGTCGAATTAGTTTCTAGTCAAATCAGTGCCCAGTCGAGCTACTGGCATCACCAACGTGATGAGAAATCCAACCCCAATCATAGAAATTTGCTGTCATTGGTTCGATGAAGAACACGATGCCAATCATGCCAACAATCGCTAGTACAATGGTATAAGGGAATGCCATGACTACCATACGACCGTATGAGAGTCGAATAAGTGGTGCAAGAGCTGACGTTAACAAGAAAAGGAATGCTGCTTGACCATTTGGTGTCGCTACTGATGGTAAGTTTGTACCAGTGTTGATTGCAACTGCAAGAAGGTCGAACTGATCACGTGTGATAACCCCTTCAACCAGAGCAGTTTTAACTTCGTTAATGTAAACCGTCCCCACGAAAACGTTATCCGACACCATGGATAACAAGCCATTTGCCACATAGAACAGCGCTAACTGTGTGCCTTTGTCTTCGACTGCTAAAACGGCATCGATAATAGGCTTAAATAGCTCTTGATCGATGATTACAGCAACAATTGAAAAGAACACGGTCAGTAGAGCGGTAAAAGGAAGCGCCTCTTCGAAAGCTTTACCGAGTGAGTGTTCTTCAATAACGCCAGTAAAAGAAGTCGCTAAAATGATGACAGATAGACCAATCAGACCTACAGCAGCAAGGTGAAGTGCAAGGCCAACGATGAGCCATACCGCAATGAAACCTTGAACCCAAAGCTTGGCAACATCTTGCTTGGTGCGATTAGCACGCTCTTCGCGATCAAAGTCCACAAGGATTTGACGCACATTCTCAGGAAGCTTAGCGCCGTAGCCGAAGATTTTGAGCTTCTCTACCGCCACACATGTTGCCAACCCGCAGAAGAATACCGGAAGTGTTACTGGAGCCATGCGAATAATGAACTCACCAAATAGCCAGCCTGCTTGGTCTGCAATGATCAGGTTTTGCGGTTCACCGACCATGGTCATTACGCCGCCAAGTGCCGTACCAACACCAGCATGCATTAATAGCGAGCGTAAGAAAGAACGGTAGTTTTCTAAGTCGTCACGAGTCAGTTCACATAAGTGTTCATCTTGAGTGTGATCGTGAGAAACCGTCGACACCTTGCCTGATGCAACCTTGTGGTAAATAGCGTAAAAGCCGACAGCCACACTGATTACAACAGCAATAACAGTCAGGGCATCAAGGAAAGCAGATAAAAAAGCCGCCGCAAAGCAGAATGCTACAGATAGGGTAGACTTAGAGCGAATCCCTAGAAGTATCTTGGTGAAAATGTAGAGCAGCAATTGCTTCATGAAGTAGATACCAGCAACCATGAAGATCAGCAGTAGCATAACTTCTATATTCGCGACCAACTCATGCTTAACTTGATCTGCGCTGGTCATGCCAATGGCGATTGCTTGGATGGCTAATAGACCACCGGGCTGAAGGGGGTAACACTTAAGCGCCATGGCTAGAGTGAAAATGAATTCGATAACGAGTAACCAGCCCGCCGTAAAAGGATCAATGAAGAAAAAAACGAAAGGGTTGATGACTAGGAAGGCTATGATGGCAACTTTGTACCAGTCTGGCGCTTTACCAAGGAAATTCTTGATAAAGGCATTTCCAAGAGACATGGGCATAAAAAATACTCTTACTGTTGTTATATATTCGACACGCTAAGGCTTGAATTTTTTCGTCGGCGGGGTGGGCTAAGAGTTCCGACGCAACAGTGACTTAGAAAAACAACAGCTGCACATAATCCATTGTGGTCTTGCCAAGTCACTCCCTGAGAAAGACAAGCACTCATACTTCGCCCGCAACTGTACTCTTAGTTCATTCATAGTCAATAAAAAACTTTATATAGATATTTAGGCGAATGATATTTTGTCTAAAAACGCGATCAAAGTGGGGTATTTGTGAATGTATAGTTGCTAAAAAGTGAATTGAGTGAGTTATGAGAACTAAATCCATGCTCATAAGCAATTAATAAGATGTAAATCAGGTAAAAGTATAATACTAAAGTGTAGGTTTGAAGCTACGGGTGGATGATGAAAACCCCTACAGTTATTAGGTGCCTATTAGTGGGAGTGGAGTAAACTTAATATTTTATATGCTTGATATTAAAAGCATCACCTATTCATATGATGAACATTTAGAGCTTGTACTCTATTGTTAGTGTTTTGATAGTTTATTGTGTCTAGGTTTCCGATACTGCCTAACTGGTGGTATGATGAGTTAATCAGACGTAAATAGACAACATTGGATTCATACCGAATGGTCATTAAGGCAAAAAGCCCAGCAGGATTTGCTGAAAAGTACATTATTGAAAGTATCTGGAATGGCAGATTTCCACCTGGTTCAATCTTACCTGCTGAGCGAGAGCTATCAGAACTGATTGGCGTAACGAGAACAACGTTACGAGAAGTGCTTCAAAGGCTAGCACGTGATGGCTGGTTGACGATTCAACATGGCAAACCGACGAAAGTAAACCAGTTTATGGAAACGTCGGGCTTGCATATCCTAGATACGCTAATGACGCTTGATGCAGATAATGCAACATCGATCGTTGAAGACCTTTTAGCGGCACGCACAAATATCAGCCCAATTTTTATGCGCTACGCATTTAAGACCAATAAAGAGACGTCTGAGCGCACAATTCACAATGTCATAGAGTCTTGTGAGGCATTACTGGCCGCTCCGTGTTGGGATGACTTTATGTCGTCCTCTCCTTACGCTGAGAAAATCCAGCAACATGTGAAAGATGACGGAAACAAAGATGAGATAGCGCGCCAAGAAGCATTGGTGGCCAAAACATTTAATTTCTACGATTACATGCTGTTCCAACGTTTAGCATTCCATTCTGGGAATCAAATTTATGGTTTAATTTTCAATGGCCTGAAGAAGCTTTATGACCGAGTAGGCAGCTATTACTTTTCGAACCCAGAAGCTCGTGAGTTAGCAATGAAGTTTTATCGTGAATTACTTGAAGTGTGTGAAACAGGTGATAGAGATAAACTACCTGTGGTTGTTCGTCATTACGGTATTGAAAGTGCGCAGATTTGGAACCAAATGAAAACCACACTGCCAACGAACTTTACTGAAGACGATTCTTAGTGCCAATTAAGGCTGCAATATATATTAAAAAACCCGCTATTCAGCGGGTTTTTTGCATTTTAATCGAGCTCTTCTTCGTAGCCGCCTGCGTCTTTAAACCAGTCGGTTAGGTGGGTTTTAAGCTGCTTTAGCTCATCTGGCCAATAAGTGCCAAGCCAAGGTCCTCGGCGCGAGTAATGTCATTGTAGCGAAGCGGCCTGAAGCTCACTAACATGGCGCGTGCTTGAAGCCCGCCGAGTAGATCTCGCAACGATTCAAGTTTGTATAGGGTATCATCTCCATCATCGCGCATACCTTTGGTTTTACACTCGATGATATGGAGTTTGTTGTTAACGACAGAAGCAACATCGAGTTCATTTCTCACTTCTCTATCACCGCGCTGGCGATATACTTGAACGTTCAACGATCGATCTTGAATGGTGGGCATGTCGTCTTGGATCTGCCTTACCGTGCTATGGACCAGTGTTTCTAACCATTCTCCATTTGAGAATCGTCTGGCATCTTCGCTAACGAAAGTCAGTAAGCCATCTTTATAAGAAGCAATTTCCGTTTCGACCAAGTCATCAAGGAGCATTTTTAACTCTCGATAGCCTTGTTGTTTCTCCGTTAACTGAACAGATAGGGTTTGCTCTTTACGGCAAGTCGTGGCGAGATAGTTTAAAGTCGCCAAACCAGGACCAAGTTCTAGTGCGTTGCCAGCCCAACGTTCGCCAAGTTCATAAAGCTTCTTATCAAGTTGAGGTGGAAGTTCGATGTCGTTGAACTCACCCCGCGCTCCAAAAATAGTTAGGTAATCTGAGATGGTGATTCTATCTTGAACCTGCGCGTCTTCTCTTGCATCTGGATATAGCCAGCACAGACGGTCGCTATTGGGTTCAACAACAAAAATGGGCCAATGATAGGTACGAAACACTTCATAGACAGACAATAGTCGGTGTCGTAAACCGCAGCTTGCATTTAGCTTTATTTCCTCACCGCGTAGTTTTAAATCTTGGGCTAGTACCGATACAGATTCTTTTATTTTAGAGGTGTTCGCTACATTCGGGATCTGATAAAACTCTGAAGTAATGTCCCGTTGTGCAAGGACCTTGTGTAGTCGCAGATACATCTCTTCCTGGCTTTCTACGCCAATGAAAACAATATGGGTGCTAACGGTGCGGTTATCTAAAAGTGGAGTGACTAATCGAATGGGGTCTTGATCGATAATCCCTACATGTACTGCCATAAAGCGTCCTCAATTATGGCCTGCAGAGTGATAGTTAGAAGAATAGCGCAGGCTCTTATACCGATATAATACCCGTGCATTAAAAAAACAAGGGCGACTTAATCAATAAGTCGCCCAAGAGTGGTTAAATAAGTAATTGTGTGTAATTAGTTATGTCTATAGTTTGAAGCGGTGCACTAAGTCACCTTGCTGGTTTGCTAGTGCGGTTAAATCAGCGCTTGTTCTTGCGATCTCAGACATAGCTTCATAACTGGTGCCAGCGATTAGATTGATCTCTTCGATGTTGCGAGCGATATCTGAAGTCGTATGACTCTGTTCACCTGCCGCTTCAGAAATGTAACTACTCATTTGGCTTATTTCTAAAATCAATGCTTGTATCTCTTCCATTGCACTGTTTGCGTTAGAGGCTTGCTCGACAGACAGTTCCATGTCGCTCATACAGCTTTCTATTACTTTACCTGCGGTTGAAGACGAAGATTGCAGATTGCTAATCATGTTTTCAATCTCAGATGTCGATTCAGTCGTACGTTGAGCTAGAACTCGAACCTCGTCGGCAACGACCGCAAAGCCACGGCCCTGCTCTCCCGCACGTGCGGCTTCAATGGCTGCATTCAATGCAAGCAAATTGGTTTGCTCTGCGATATTGCGAATAACATCTAGATAGAGCCGATGTGACCACTCATCTTTTGCAGTTCAGAGACGGCTTCAACCGATTCATTGAGACGAGATTCAAGCTGATTGATGGTTGAGATATTCGTGCTCATGATCTGACGTCCAGACTCAGAGGCAGTTTCAACTTGTTGAACCATACCCAGCGAATTTTGCGCGCTTTGAGCGACTTCTTGCACTGAGTGCGCCATTTCTGTCATGGCAGTTGCAACGTTTGCGGTTTGCTCGCGTTGGCTATTCAGCTGCTTCTGCGCTCCGCTTGAGGTTTCTTGGTTGCTGTTGGCTGTCGATGTTAAGTCGTCTGACGCATCGTTGAGTTTAACCAAGATGTTGTGGAGATTGTCAGCGAGCGAGTTGATATGGCCACTGACGCGGCTAAATTCGTTATTGTAGCGAATATCGATACGCTGAGTCATATCACCGTCCGTCAACCCTTCTAGTGTAGAAAGAATGCGAGTAAGCGGCTCACGCACGCTTTGTGCAATGTGATAACCAATACCACCTGCAAATAGTGCCATGACGATGCCGATAGCAATTGCCTTAATAACACCTTGATCGTAGACCTTTCCTGCAGCCACAAGTGATTGATTTAGACCATCAGTCGCGACTTGATTGAAAGAGTCTAAAATTGCCAAAGCCGTATCCACTTCGGCAGCAAGGTTGCCAATGTTTTCATAGAGTGCAGCGCGAGCAATAAGGTAGTTGTTGTGCTGGTCTAGTACACCGCCACTTTGGCCAATGTCGATACTAAACTGCTTGACCGACTCATCAAATGCTTCTTTTAATGGAGGTAATTGAGTTGATAGGCCACGGAATGCGTAGTTTAAATGGGTGACCGCTTTTTTGTTCTTTTTTCACTGCAGCATCAACAAATGCAACATCACTGCTTGCTAGCGCATCTGAAGTGATGACCTCGGCATCTTTCAGTTTAATGAAGTAGCTTTTTGCCATCACTTTTACAGCGATGCTGTCTTGGTCATCGACAAACTCTTTCATGCCAACGCTTAATTCAGAATGCAAGCGTTGGAATTGACGAGTTGACTGTTGAACTTGCTCTTGAGAAACAAACATTTGCTGGTAATTGTCCATTGCTGTTTGCGCTTCACTGAAGTAGCGAGCTTGCATTTCTTTCAATTGAACAATGCGTTCTTCAAGTTGCGGATTGTTAGCACTTGCTTGCTCTAATCGTACTAGGACATCATTGAAGGCGCTTTCTGACTGAGCAAACTCGTCGCGCATAGCTGCCATGCGCTCTTGGTCTTGAGTTGTCAGGAAATCTTTAAATGATTTGTCTGCTGATAACAAACTGACGTTTGTTTGATTTGAAAGTGACACCAACGGTAGTGATGTGTTTGAAACTGTCTCGAAGTCTGAGTGGATTTGATTCATACCGCTCATCATCATTGCTGTTGTCGCAATAAACATAATAATGATGAGGGTAAAACCGGCATACATCCGCCTAATTACCGAACCCTTCATAAACAACTCTCCCTAAAAACTAAAAAAGACAAATCCGTCTCAAAAAAAAGGTAACAAAGTATCGGCCATTGTATTGAATCTGAGATACGCGTTTTATGACGCACAATACAAATTTTCGCCTCGAAATTAATCGAGTTGTCATTCGTGTTAACTAGGTTGGGTTTTCAATTGAGCTTTTATACAGCATGGCGCATACTATCCGAAAACAATCAAGCCAAACCCAGATTACGGAGAGTTTCATGGCTGAAGAAACCATATTTAGCAAGATTATTCGCAAAGAGATCCCTGCCGACGTCGTCTACCAAGATGACTTGGTAACTGCATTCAGAGACATCAATCCACGCGCACCCCGCCATATTTTGATTATTCCTAACAAGCTCATTCCTACGGTGAACGATATCGAAGAAGAAGATGAAGCGGTAATGGGGCGTATGTTTACCGTTGCCAAAAAGCTTGCAAAAGAAGAGGGCATTGCAGAAGACGGTTACCGTCTTATCATGAACTGTAACCCTCATGGTGGCCAAGAAGTTTACCACATACACATGCACCTCGTCGGTGGCCGACCACTGGGTCCAATACTAGTGAGTTAAGCCAGCAGTAGAGGCTTGGCAACTTTTTCCACATTTTCCTGTCAAAAGTCTATATCAAATAGATACGCCACCTTTTTAGGTGGCGTGTTATTCTTATTAGCTCGATTCTTATAACCTCGTTCATCATCTATATGGAGCAAGGATTGCAAAAATTACTACGTTCATGTGTTGTTCTCGCTTCAGCAGTCGTATTGAGCGCATGTTCAAACTTGTCAGCAGGCAATCTGTTTAGCCACTACACAGTGCAAAATCAGAAAGTGCAAAGGTCGGTGAAGTCTGGCGAGTACGAAAAAGCGGTCAGCCAACTGCCTGAGTCTATGGCAGGCGATATTCTCGACAACTTCGAGAAAGGTCGCGTTTATTTGCTTAATGAACAGTACGAGGAAAGTAGCGCAGCATTTAGTGTCAGTGACCAAGCGGTAAGGCAATGGCAAGATCAAGCGACCATTTCTATTTCTGAAACGGCGACAGATATTGGCTCACTGGCGATCAACGATAACTTAAAAAATTATCAACCTTCAGATTATGAACTCGGCTTTTTACATTTGTATATGGGACTCGGTTACCTGATCGATAATGATCTAGAAGGTGCGCTGATTGAAATGCGAAGAGCAAATCAAGTTCAAGAACGCGCGAAGCAAACTCGTGAAAGAGAGCTACAAGCCGCGGAAACCGAGTTGAAAAAACAAGGCATTTCGCCAAACTTGGGTAGCGTATTATCACGCTACCAGACGCAGGTGAAAAACTACAAGCTGTCCAAAATGGGTATTTATTGTTTTTGTCTGGCCTACTGTATGAAACGGAAGGGGACTTAAACAGCGCATATGTGGACTATCGAAGAGCCTTGACTGTCTTACCAAAGAACCCTCAAGTTATTGAAAGTTCAATGCGTGTCGCTCGTCGTTTGGGAATGAATCAAGATCTAGAGTTGCTCACTAAGCGCTATGGAGAACTCCGTTTACTTGCTGATGATGAAGCGCGAGTGATTGTCATTGATGAACAAAGTGTGGTTGAAGCAATGCTAGGTTGGCAGTTATCGCTGCCTGTTTATGATAGTCGAGGTAATGGTGCTATATACTCATTGGCACTTCCATACTATCAAGACCAAGGCCTAGAAAAGTTTTCCTCGCTACAATTAAATAATAAAGCACTGACATCGAGCCAGTTAGTTGATGTTAACTTAATGGCGCAGAATGATCTCTCCGAGCGCATGACGAGCATTGTCATTAGGCAGGCTTTACGAGTCTATGCCAAAGATCAGATTCGTAAAAGTGCTGCAAAGGGTGACGATGTCGGAAATTTATTGTTCAACGTTTGGAATACGTTGACGGAACAGCCGGATACTCGCAGTTGGCAAACGCTACCAGGGCAAGTAAGAAGTGCAAGTATGCATGTCCCTGCGGGTGAACAAAGCCTGAAAGTGGGTGTTGAAGAATATAAATTTAACGTTGATGCTAACCGAACCGTGTTGGTATGGGTATCTCGCCAAGGTCAGAATTCGACCATTTGGCACAAACAGTTAGGGAACTTACGATGAAAAAATGGTGGATGGCTTTCGCTGCATGTATTGCCTTAGTCGGCTGTGCAGAAAATACCTCAGGGCTACGAATAGACGGCGGAACACAAAATGTTTGGTTTGCCGATAATGTTCTTGCGTCGCGTTTGATTATTGATGATATCGCGACTACTGAGGTAGACGGTTATGCCCGTGGTGTAGTCCGCTTAACCAGTAACTATAAAGGTGACCAGAACGTTCAGTACCGTTTCTACTGGTATGACGAAGAGGGATTAGAGGTTAATACTAAGCTAGCCCCTTGGAAGCCTGCGATTATTCGTGGGCATGAAAGCATTGCTATTTCTGAAGTATCGGTTAATCCAAATGGTAAAAACTTCCGAGTTCAAATTCGCGAGCTGAAACAGTAATTATTTAGGTGGGTTTCAATGCATGAAATCTGCCGACCTTATTGAATGAAAAATTGGTAATTTTGAGGAACCAATGATGAAAAAAAGCGTTATTGCATTACTTGGCCTAGCAGTCTTATTAGGCGGCTGTTCTAACAAAGTGAGCTACGGGGATGCTCAAGCGGTAGAAACCACCACAATTGATTTTGGTTCAACGGACCTACAAACCATCGCTGGAGAAATGGTTGATAGCATGATGATGTCAGGTTCTGTGGCTGCGATTACTCGTGATGAGCGTCCAATCGTTTTTGTGGAACGCATCAAGAATAAGACCAGTGAGCACATTGATACGGAATCAATTACCGATAGTATCAGTACTAAGATGCTGAATTCTGGTAAGTTCCGTTTTGTAGATATGGATCGTGTCGAGTCTGTTCGTGATCAGTTGAACTTCCAGAACAACGATGAGCTAGTTAATCAAAGCACAGCAATTCAGTTTGGTAAAATGGTTGGTGCTCAGTACATGCTATACGGAAATCTATCCAGTATCGCTAAGTCTGCAGGCAGCGACAAAGATGTCTACTACAAAATGACCATGCGTCTGATGGATCTTGAAACAGGTTTAATCGAGTGGGCGGATGAAACGGAAATCCGTAAGCAAGAGTCAAAAAGCTTATTGGGACTTTAAATTAAGAGGGTCTACAGACCCTATAAGAGAAGGAGTGTTTTATGGCGAGGATGTCTTGGTCTGAAGCCTGTCAGCTTGATGAAACCTTAGTTGGCTTAGAACACTTTTTCTCAACGAGCCCTTCTTACGCACAAACGCTGACAGGAGGGCTTACCAATCGATGCTGGAAAAT
Source organism: Vibrio aestivus (assembly GCA_003263845.1). Taxonomy (GTDB): domain Bacteria; phylum Pseudomonadota; class Gammaproteobacteria; order Enterobacterales; family Vibrionaceae; genus Vibrio; species Vibrio aestivus. The sequence goes on from JYJN01000025.1 coordinate 58,460, forward strand.
CGTATTACCCGATGAGTCTGCGTTTGTTTGGCGTCCTACAACACATCTTACGAAAGCCTTTTCTATCTCTCGCTTTCAAGAATACCAAATTCTTTCCTCTATTGAAGATAGTCAAATAGGCCCCAAACCTTGGTTCATCAATGAAAAAGGGCTGCTTGTTGAGTGGATTGAAGGTTCACCGTTAACGGACACCCTCACATTCGATGAACTGCTTGAGACTATGGTGCAGATTCATCAGCTCGATACTACCCGAGTTCCAGCCGTCCCCTTCAGTTTTACCGCCCGCGTTGACCATTATTGGATGAAGTTGACTGCAGAGAATCGCTGTAAGGAAGTGGAAGCGATTTATCAGCGATGGAGAAACGCGCCGAACCTTGCAGAAGTGGGTCAGACCCTTTGTCATTTTGATTTGGCAGGCTACAACATGGTGGCGACCCGCACCAGTATCGAGTGATTGATTGGGAATATGCCTCAATTGCTGATCCTCGATTGGATTTGACTTTAAGTATCGATGTCATGGGTGTGGAACCCACACAGGCTGTGCTTGATTACTGCAGACTTCGAGGTGTGGAAGGGTAGATGACTGGGTTGAAGGAGTCATGGCATGGAAACCTAGAGCAACTATGATGGCTTTGCTGTGGTATCGATTAGCCCATCAACTATGGGGTGATGAGCAATACCTGACTCAAGCTGACCTGATTAAAGAGGCTTTTTGTAGTTAGGATCACGTTTCAACTTGTTAGCCTTCAATTTTGGCTCGATTCTCTTCCTTTGACTAAGGTTCATGGTAGATTGAAGTTATAAGAACTCGGGGACATTTTTATGATTATTTACTTACACGGCTTTGATTCAACAAGCCCGGGCAACCATGAGAAAGTGCTGCAATTGCAATTCATCGACGATGATGTCCGTTTTATTAATTACAGCACTCTTCACCCTAAGCACGATATGCAGCACCTTCTTAAAGAAGTTCATAAAGTCATTGAGCAGTCTGACGATCCAAATCCACTCATTTGTGGTGTGGGGTTAGGCGGTTTCTGGTCTGAACGTATTGGCTTTTTATGTGGAATTAAGCAGGTCATTTTTAATCCCAACCTTCGCCCACAAAAGAACATGCAAGGTCGTATTGATCGACCAGAAGAGTATGAAGATATTGCGACTAAGTGTGTGGAAGAGTTTAGAACCAAGAACAAAGATCGCTGCTTAGTCATATTGTCGCGCGAAGATGAGATTCACAATAACTCAGCGACGGCAGAAGAGCTTGAACCTTTCTATGAAGTGGTTTGGGATGAGACTCAGTCTCACAAGTTCAAAAAGATCTCTCAGCACCTTCAGGCGATGAAGGCTTTTAAAGGGTCTTAACCCTACAACTGATCTGAAAAATAAGCGGCCTCCATTTGGAGGCCGCTTTTCATTTTAAGTTCAGTAAATAGAACTACATAGCGTCTAGCGAATAGATTGACTGCTGCTAAACCGTACAGATATTAGTGATTTGACGTGAATTGCGTGTTGCGAGAAAGATTTTCGCCTATATAATGGTTTCACTATAAAAAAATTGATATTTATCAAAAAAAGTTGAGAGCGAGTAAGAAACTTGCCCATTAAGCGTAGCAATACGCATTCCAATTACGTGCAAAGCAATTGAGTTGTGAAAGACAACCTCTAACTAAAGCGAGAAACATCGCATTAAGAATTTTTTGATTGAGCATTTTTGATTGAAGATCGGATTGCTTGGTCATGCTTAGATTATTCATTTTTGAGGATTGTTATTGTGACACGAATTATTGTAGTAGGCGGCGGTGCTGGTGGACTTGAATTAGCAACCAAGTTAGGCCGTACTTTAGGCCGTAAGAATCGTGCCAAAGTTACCTTGGTCGATCGTAAAGCAAGTCACTTATGGAAACCTTTGCTACACGAAGTAGCGACAGGCTCATTAGATGAAGGTGTAGACGCACTCAGTTACCGTGCTCATGCTAAAAACCATGGTTTTGAGTTCCAAATGGGCAGCCTGTCGGACATCGACCGCGAACGCAAAGTCATTGTTCTGAGTGAACTAAAAGACGATAACGGCGAGCTATTAATGCCGAGCCGCGAACTTGAGTATGACATCCTTGTTATGGCGATTGGTTCAACATCGAATGACTTCAACACACCCGGTGTTCGCGAAAACTGTATTTTCCTTGATAGCCCAGAGCAAGCCCACCGTTTCCGTACGGAGATGAACAACCAGTTCCTTAAGCTTCATGCTAAGAAAGGCAATGGTACTGTCGATATTGCCATCGTGGGCGCAGGTGCAACCGGTGTTGAGCTATCTGCTGAACTGCATAATGCGGTGAAAGAGCTCCGTACGTATGGCTTTGGTGACTTAGATTCATCTAAGCTAAATGTAAATTTAGTCGAAGCAGGTGAGCGTATTCTTCCTGCTCTACCACCACGCATCTCAGGTGCTGCGCATCAAGAACTGACTAAGTTGGGTGTGAATGTTCGTACTGCGACTATGGTAACGGAAGCGGATAAAGATGGCCTAACCACTAAAGATGGCGAGAAAATCCCAGCGCAAATCATGGTTTGGGCGGCCGGTATTAAGGCACCAGATTTCATCAAAGACATTGCAGGTTTAGAAACCAACCGTATCAATCAGCTAGTGGTGAACGACACGCTTCAAACCACGCGTGATGAAGATATTTTTGTAATTGGTGACTTAGCACAGTGCACGCAAAAAGACGGTTCATTTGTACCACCTCGTGCACAAGCTGCGCACCAAATGGCAAGCCGTGCGTTCAGCAATATCGTGGCAAAAATCAATGGTCGCGAACTTAAGCCTTATGTTTATGAAGACAAAGGCTCATTGGTGTCTCTAAGCCGTTTCTCAACAGTGGGTAGCCTAATGGGTAACCTAACTAAGGGTTCGATGATGATCGAGGGTCGAATCGCGCGCGTGGTTTATATTTCTCTATACCGCATGCACCAGATGGCTCTTCATGGCATGTTCAAAACGGCACTTATTATCCTTATGGGACGAATCAATCGAGTGTTGCGTCCAAACTTGAAGCTTCACTAATCAAGATTACTAATGGAAAAGAGCTCTTCGGAGCTCTTTTTTTATGGTTTTTTTAAGTCGCTGTTTTGAACCCGCCACTTACGCAGAGGACGATTATTCTGGCGTTATCGAAAAGACCATTCCTGTTCGGGGTTTTCTGTTAAATAGGTAGCGGTTTTTTGCGGTGACTTCGTATTGTGCCCCGCAAGCCGTCGCTAGCTTTTGGCTTGGTTGGTTATCTGGATCGCAGACTACTTCTAGCCGAGTTAATCTAAGCTTAGAAAAGCAAAATTCCACTAACGCGCTGAATGCTTCTTTGGCGTAGCCTTCCCCTTGATGTACATCGCTAACCCAATAGCCAAGACTGGCCATATTGAATGTATGGTACAACTCGTTGATGGCAACCATACCAATCAGTTTGTCATCGGATTTGCGAAAAACGCCAAAGCCATAGGCCGTCCCTTTTACCCAATTAAGCCGCGTTGCTAAAATAAACTGTTCAGCATCCTTGTGTGAAAACGCAGGTTCACACCAGTCTATCCATTGATGCAAGCTTTTGGATTGCGATACTGTCGTTGATAGTTCCCCAGCGTAGTCGGGTTGTATTAGCCGCAGGTGTAACCTTTGGGTGAAAATTTCAAAGCTTGGACTCATTGATTGCCTCCATACCACTATATTGGAAAGCATATATTAAAACGCCCTCGAGAGAGGGCGTTATCGTTACGGTGTTGTATCTCGCAGATTACTGCGCGACGCGACGTACCTGAATAATCATCCCCATTAACGGGTGATCTAGGAAGTGCGTTTCAGTGCTTCGCATACGACGTTTCTGGTCCATGCGATAGCTCTTCAGGAATCGCTCAATTTCAACGGTAGGCGTCACATCTTCCAAATGACCTAGCTGAACATTGCTCTCTTCAATAACACCCTCTGTGCTTGATTCTCGCTCAATAGGTGTGTCTTCCATGATGACCTTGCGTACGCTTGGAGATTTAAGGTCCAACGTTGTGTCTGCGTACAGGTAGTGTTCTACATAAATCTGTAGCTTGCCATCAAGTTCGTACAAAGGAGAAGGGATACTCTCTTCTACAATACCGTCGAGTGCCTGCGGTGCATCTTCTAAACTACGCTCGGTGCCATCTAGGTTAAAGTCTTCAGAATAGTCTTTACCAGCTTGAATTCGGAAGATTGGCGCACCAAAGCGGCCTTGGTCACCCTGACGCCAGGCCGTGTGCATTAACACGTTAAAGCCTGCGTGTTTTTTAAGAGAAGCAACTTGATCGCCGAGTTCGTATTCATCGAACGGCAGCATAGTGACGCCTTTTTTGGATCGGTAGCTGGCATCAGAAAATTGACCAACGCGCTCCATACTGATTTCTGGTTGCGTATTTGGCCAGGACTCAGAGGTTTGCTCTGCATCAACTGCGCGTTTAAAAATGATCACTTCTATATCGAATTGCCTTTGTGCCATCGATGGCAAAGAGACAAAAAATAGTAGCAGTGGGATCAATTTTTTCATTGTGACTCCATAGCAGGGAGACAGGCTCCCCTTGTAATTAATGATTACCCTTTAGGTAATGTATTTTGTTTGAATTCGCCGAGCATATCTGCCACAAATTGAATTCTCTTCCTTCTGTCGGCCAATGGTACCGTAAACTTAAACTTCGTTGGGCCTTCCATTGCGAATTTTTGAGGTTGAGATTGCAATAGTTTAACTAAATACGCTGGGTTAATGTCAGCATCAGGATAGAACTCAATGTAACCGCCTTTCTCTTGCGCTTCAATCTTCTTAACCTTGATTTGGGCCGCATCGATTTTCAGCTCAGAGATAGAGAGTAAATTTTTGGTCGCATCTGGCAAAATACCAAAGCGATCAATCAGTTCGACTTTAAGCTCAGACAGCTCATCACTACTGGTGACACTCGCAATTTGCTTGTACATCGACAGGCGAGTGTTGATGTCAGGAATGTAATCGTCTGGTAATAGCGCCGGTAAGCGCATTTCCACTTCGGTTTGTTCGCGCAGTAGGTCATCCAGTGAAGGCTCTTTGCCCTCTTTGAGAGCTTCTACGGCTTGCTCTAGCATCTCCATATAGAGAGTGAAGCCAACCGATTGAATCTGACCACTTTGCTCATCGCCAAGTAGCTCACCTGCGCCACGAATTTCTAGATCGTGAGTAGCAAGTGTAAAGCCTGCGCCCAAGTCTTCTAGTGATGCGATAGCATCCAAGCGCTTAATCGCATCTTTAGTCATGGCTTTAGGGTGTGGCGTAAGCAAGTACGCATAAGCTTGGTGATGAGATCGACCTACACGGCCACGCAATTGGTGTAACTGCGCAAGGCCGAGGTTATCGGCTCTGTCCATGATGATGGTATTGGCGGTTGGAACGTCGATACCCGTTTCGATGATGGTAGTACAGACCAGAAGATTGAATCTCTGGTGATAGAAGTCGTTCATAATGCGCTCAAGCTCTCTTTCACGCATTTGACCATGAGCGACGGTCACTCGAGCTTCCGGTATGAGTTTTTCTAAATCGGCAGCCACTTTTTCAATGGTTTCGACTTGGTTATGCAGGAAGTAAACCTGACCACCACGCATGATTTCACGCAGTACCGCTTCGCGTACTACTGCATCATCACTTTGGCGAACAAAGGTCTTAATCGCCAGTCGCCTTGCAGGCGGCGTTGCAATGATGGACAAATCACGCATACCGCTCATCGCCATGTTGAGCGTACGCGGAATTGGAGTTGCGGTTAATGTCAGGATGTCGACATCGGCGCGCATCGCTTTGACTTTCTCTTTTTGTCTTACGCCGAATCGATGCTCCTCATCAACAATGAGCAAACCAAGATCTTTGAACTGAATGTCGCTAGAAAGTAGCTTGTGAGTGCCGACGACGATATCGACCTTACCATCAGCCACATCTTGTAAAATGGCTTTTTGCTCCTTGGCGGATTTAAAGCGAGAGAGAACTTCGACGCGAATAGGTAAGTTGGCAAAACGATCTCTAAAGTTTTCGAAATGCTGCTGAGCAAGCAGAGTAGTCGGAACTAAAACCGCAACCTGCTTACTGTTGTCGGTACTAACGAAAGCAGCGCGCATTGCAACTTCGGTTTTACCAAAGCCCACATCACCACAGACCAAACGGTCCATCGCTTTGGCTTGGCACATATCCGATAGAACCGCATTGATGGCCGTGGATTGGTCATCGGTCTCTTCAAAAGGAAAACCCGATTTGAAGGTGGCGTATTGGCCTCTATCTAGCTCGAATTTGTAGCCAGGCTTGAGTTCGCGTTTCGCGTAGACATCGAGCAGTTCTGCGGCAACATCACGCACTTTTTCAGCAGCTCTGCGTCTGGCTTTAGCCCAAGCCTCTCCTCCCAGTTTATGCAAAGGCGCGGACTCTTCTGCACCGCCAGAATAGCGGCTTATAAGGTTCAAAGAGGCGACGGGAACGTACAGCTTGGCATCGTTTTGGTACTCGAGTGTGACGTATTCGGTTGTCATACCGCCGGCTTCGAGGGTTTGTAAGCCGATATAGCGACCAATACCGTGGTCGATATGTACCACAGGCTGGCCAGGTTGCAGCTCGGCAAGGTTACGAATGACCGCATCGCTGTTTGTATGCTTACGATCTTTCTTGCGGCGTTGAACAACGCGGTCGCCGAGCAGATCACTTTCACAAATAAGCGCGACATTTTGTTTAGTATCGATAAAGCCGTGCTCAGAGGAGCCTAGAACAAGCGTGAATTTCTCTTGGCTACTGAGTGCGTTTGCAAAACCATCAACAGGTGATGGCCTTAGCTTAATGCCTTGCAGTAGCTCTAGCAGAGCCTCACGTCGCCCTTCCGATTCAACGGAGAAAATGACTTTACCTTGAAAGCTCTCACAGAATCGACGTAAATCAGCAAGCGGCTCTTTGTTTTGATGTTGCGCGGCAAGCTTTGGAAGCGATTCGACCAGTGAGTTGATGCGTCCTGCTTTCTCCACGATAGTATCAGCAGAAAGTGAGACTTGCGGCATCTCCTTGAATGACGCAAACAGCTCATCCTTTTTAAGCCATAGCTCTTCTGGTGGTAGGAGAGGGCGCATTGGGTCAATTTTTCTTTGCTCGAAACGATAATCTACGTCATTAAGAAACGAATCAACCGATGCTTCGATATCACCAACAGTAAGTAATAAGCTGTCATCTGCGATGTAATCAAATAGCGTTTCAGTGTGTTCAAAAAACAGCGGTTGCCAATATTCAATACCTGCTGGCCATGTGCCTTTTGATACTTGCGCATAAACAGATTCCGGTTCACGTCGTGCTTCAAAACGTTGACGCCAACGGATACGGAAATTTTCGATAGCGAGTTCCGTGGTTGGGAACTCGTGAGCAGGCAGAAGACGGATCTGATCCATATCGTCAATTGAGCGCTGGTTCTCTGGATCAAACGTACGAATGGTATCAATTTCATCATCGAAGAAGTCGATGCGATAAGGAGCATTGCTCCCCATAGGATACAAATCAAGAATAGAGCCGCGGCTTGCATATTCACCTGGGCCAAACACTTGATCTACGTGTCTATACCCCGAGTTCTCCAATTGGATTCTGAGCTTCTCCATCGAGAAGTTGTCACCCGTTTTGACCATTAAAGTGTGCTGCAGCAAATAATCTCTTGGAGACTGACGTTGAAGCAGGGTGCTCACAGGAACAATGGTTATGCCGCTCGTTTGCGATGGCAATTGGTATAAACGAGCAATACGATCTGAAATGATCTCTTGATGAGGTGAAAAGCTATCGTAAGGCAAGGTTTCCCAGTCTGGGAAAAGCGCGACTTCCTCATGGCTGAATTGTTCAATCTCGTGCTGCAGTTTGAGTGCAGTTTGAGGGTCAGGCACCGCGAGGAGAGTGTGACTTGAGTGCTTGCTTGCCAACTCGGCAATGGCGAGTGCTAAGCTTGCACCTTGCAAGTTACCAATATATTTTTTGTCTCCGGCACCTTTCGGCTTAACCAGAGTAAGAAGTGAAGATGTTGTCATTGTTTTGGTTTTTTATCGGTCTCGATTCAAAGAGCGTTGGCGCAGTAGTTTCTGTTGCTGATGAAGCGCCGCTTTAATCAATAGGTCTTGGTCGGGCTCACGGATCAGTTCGTAGTGTAATGTGACCAAATAATTTTCTTCGTCTGCTTGGCAATCGGTCACCTTGGCATAACAGTATATGGCTGCTGCGGGGTGCTCCAAAAACAGTTTCACTCTCGCGAAGGTCCCAAGCTCGACAGATTCAGATGAACGGTAAGTAAATTGCTGGCGCCAAAAGAGGTTGTCTGAAATCGATATTTCGGGTCGTCCTGCTGCGATAGCATAAAGGTGAGTAGCAGGTTGAGTTTTGAATTTTGGTTATCGAGTAACTGTACGACATGCTTAAGTTCGCTATTTTTCAGTTCTAGTCGTGCATTTTCATTGAGGTGGTCTAATTGACTGAACTCGCTGGCGACAATAAAGGGAGCAGGGATTTCACCTTCAAATAGCTCTCTAGATGGTAGCGGAAATGCTTTACCAAGGGGTTCTATGTTGGCTGTCATCGTGTGATGGACGGTAAAATACTCTTGATCTGTCATACAGTTTTCCCTTACTTGTTAATCTGATTATCGTCATAGTTGGCAACTAATCAAGATATGTCCTTGTTAATCACACATTTTGACGCTTATTTAGCAAATTAGGGCTACAACACTTTAGCGTTAATCGGTAGAGTTAGGTGCATTAATCATTCGCGACATTAAACTCTAGGCATAGACTATGTTTCACCCAATTTCGGCCTTTATCGGGTTGCGCTACTTAAGAGGGCGATCCGGCGACAAGTTCAGCCGATTTGTTTCCTATATGTCGACAGCAGGCATTACCATCGGCGTTATGTCTTTGGTGACTGTACTCTCTGTCATGAATGGCTTCGAGGCGCAGTTAAAAGGTCGCATCCTCGGAGTTCTTCCTCAAGCAGTTGTCTCCTTTGATGATGAAAAGACATCCATAAGCCAAGGAGCGCCAGAGTTTCTTTCCTCCTATGGTTCAATTAGAGAGCCTGAACCTATTGTGCGTAGTGAGGCCATTATTCAAAGCAGCTCTCAATTAACGGCTGGTTTAATGATTGGTATCGAACCGAGCGGCAATGACCCGATAGGTGATTACTTAATTGCTGGCCGCTTATCATCGCTTCAGCCTAGTGAGTATTCGGTGTTCATTGGTCACTCGCTTGCTCGAAAGCTCAATGTCACTTTGGGTGATAAAGTTCGTTTAATGGTGACGAGCGCCAGTCAATTCACTCCGCTAGGGCGTATTCCAAGCCAACGTAATTTTACCGTGGCAGGTATCTACAATACGGGTTCGGATGTGGATGGCCTATTGATGGTAACCCACATATCCGATGCCTCGCGTTTGATGCGTCTGCCAAAGGATACCGCGACGGGTTGGCGACTGTTTTTTGACGACCCTTTTGTTGTAAGTGACCTTCAAGAGATAGAAAGGCCAAGTGGTTGGCATTGGAGCGATTGGCGAGCGGAAAGAGGTGAACTGTTCCAAGCGGTTAAAATGGAGAAGAACATGATGGGCTTAATGCTTGGGCTGATCGTGGGTGTGGCTGCATTCAACATTATCTCTGCCTTGATTATGGTGGTAATGGAGAAGCAGTCTGAAATTGCCATTTTAAAAACTCAGGGGATGAGCGACAGTCAAATACTGGCCATTTTCATGGTGCAAGGCGCAAGTAGCGGAATTTTAGGCTCGATAGCTGGTGGCGTTCTTGGTGTGGCGTTGGCGTTGAATCTTAACAATTTGCTGGATAGCATGGGTGTCGCGCTGTTCTCTGTCGGCGGTAGCTCCCTGTGGATATTAATTACGCTCAAATCATAACGGTTGTTATTGGCGCGATATGTTTAAGCCTGATAGCTACCTTGTTCCCTTCTTTACGTGCATCTTCTGTTAAACCTGCTGAGGCCCTTAGGTATGAGTAACCTTCTACAATGTCATAATGTTTGTAAAACCTATGTTGAGGGTAGCCTTGATACTCAGGTTCTCAAAGGCGTGAGTTTTGAGGTTCAGAAAGGGGAGCTAGCTTCCATTATTGGTACATCTGGTTCAGGCAAAAGTACTCTTCTTCATATTCTTGGTGCTTTGGATGATGCCACCGAAGGTCATGTGACATTTCAGGGGCAAAACTTGACTGAGTTGAGTTCCAATAAGCAAGCGAAAATCCGTAATGAACACTTGGGCTTTGTTTATCAGTTCCATCACTTATTGAGTGACTTCTCAGCACTTGAGAATGTCGCGATGCCGTTGTTGATAGGTGGACAAAGTGCTTCAAAGGCAAAGCTAGAAGCAAAAAACTTGCTAGAGCGAGTTGGTCTTGCTCATCGAATCGACCATCGGCCGTCAGAACTGTCGGGTGGTGAACGTCAACGAGTGGCGATTGCACGTGCTCTGGTTAATAGACCCGCGCTCGTGTTGGCTGATGAGCCTACCGGTAATCTCGATCATAAAACCGCGCTGTCTATCTACGACTTGATGCGTGAGCTGAATAAAGAGTCTGGGACGGCATTTTTAGTGGTCACTCACGATGGCGAGCTTGCGGCTAAGATGGATCGTCAGCTCCACATGCAAGATGGCTTATTGCTTAATGTAGGAGAGCAATAGTGTTTTCTTCATTAGCGCTTTTTATCGGCGGCCGATTTAGCCGCGCTAAAAAACGAAACAAAATGGTTTCGTTTATCTCTTTGTCGTCAACGATCGGCATCGCAGTAGGGGTAGCAGTTATCATTATTGGCTTATCCGCTATGAATGGGTTTGAGCGTGAGCTGAAAAACCGCGTGCTGTCTGTCGTTTCGCATGGCGAATTTGAAGGTATGCGCGGCAGCATTAGTGACTGGCAAACAATGTCAAACACCGCGCTCAAAAACGATCAAATTGAGGCGGTCGCACCATTTGTTCGTTTCACTGCGTTAGCGGAGAAGGGGCAAAACCTGAAAGCAATCGAAGTTAGGGGGATCGAGCCAGACCTAGAGTCTCAAGTCTCTTCTATTACTAACTTTATTGAGCAAGATGCATGGAAAGGGTTCGCTGCGGGCGAGCAACAGGTCATTTTGGGGAGTGGGGTCGCAAGTCAGTTAGGGCTTGAGCGAGGAGACTATCTCACACTAATGATCCCGGACAATAATGGAACAACTCGAGTTCAGGCACCGCGCAGAGTCAGAGTTAAAGTAGTAGGACTCTTGACCTTGAATGGTCAGATTGACCATAACCTTGCCTTGATTCCGTTAGAGGATGCTCAGCAGTATGCCCGTCTTGGTGATGAGGTCTCTGGTTTGTCTTTGAAAGTCAGCGATGTTTTTAAAGCGACTGAGGTAGTTTACCAAGCAGGTAGAACCATCGATGTGCCTCTTTATGTCAGAAGTTGGCAGCAGAAATTTGGTTATCTGCATCGTGACATTCAGCTGGTTAGAACCATCATTTACTTGGTGATGGTGCTAGTGATTGGTGTGGCGACCTTTAATATTGTTTCTACGCTGATGATGGCGGTAAAAGACCGAGCAGCAGAGATTGCGATTCTGAGAACAATGGGCGCAAACGATGGGTTGATTAAACGTATTTTCGTTTGGCAGGGTGTGTTTTCTGGTGTATCAGGCAGTTTAATTGGCAGTGTGTTTGGTGTAGTTGTGGCGTTGAATCTCACTCAAATTATCAGTCAAATCGAGAAAGCGATAGGCCATCAATTCCTTTCAGGTGATATCTACTTTGTGGATTTTTTACCTTCACAAGTGATTTGGCAGGATGTGATACTAGTGTCGCTGACCGCGGTTGTTTTGAGTCTTCTAGCGACATGGTACCCCGCAAAGCGTGCAAGTAAGTTGAATCCGGCGACGGTGTTAAGCTCTAAATAGGTTTCTATTAGGAATTTAGCCAAACAGGCTATCTTGTCGAAAATCACAAGTAGAAAGTCGAATCAGACCTTGCAACTTGAGCCTACAAAAAAGGACCGTATCGGTCCTTTTTTCATTTGTGCGTTACATCATTTCTCATAAGAATGCTCGCCCCAATTGAAACCTAGCGCTGAACGTCTAGTTTTCGCGGCGGCAGATGGCTATTTTATTGCACTTATCTTATGGCATTTATCTCAAGCGACGTTTTTGCCAACTTCTTACAACCGAATAGCGCCATAACCCTCTAATCCCAAAGTAACCCGCCATGCCGCCAAAATTCCACAGATTAGGCAACCGAGCAGGAAAGGAGGTCCAATGGTGTGCATTTGTTGCAGAATGAACTCCCAAGAAAGTTCGAAGTGAAAAGGTTGTGGGGGAACATGCATTACCATCGCACCGACTTTATATGCGAAATAGAACAGTAATGGCATGGTGATCGGATTACTAATCCAAACAAGTGCTACCGATAGAGGAAGGTTAACACCGCAAATAATCGCCACACCCGCTGACATGATCATTTGGCTTGGTAGTGGCACAAAAGCCATAAACAAGCCAACAGCAAAAGCGCCCGCAGCGGAGCGTCGGTTCAAACACCACAAGTTTGGGTTGTACAGCACATTACCAAAAACCTTTAATGCCTTCTGACGCTTGATGACGTCGTGGTTAGGCATGAAACGTTTTTATAAACTTTCTTGGCATAGGGAATTATGGTTCTCTTTCTAAACTATCGGTTACTTACTTCGTTTACTTTGGTGGTTGCTAGCTCACCGTATTGGCGCGCCTTACCGAGTTTGACTGTATGCATACCTCTACTTGTCGTAGTCATTGGCTGCATTAAGTATAGCGTTGCCATTTTTTCGCTGGAGCTTCCCTTGCCATCACCGTCGTCGTCTTACACGGACAGAGCCTAATGCGACAGACAACACATCTTTTCCAAGACGGTCGCGATATTACCATAACTGCGGAAGTAAACAGCTTTTTTCAGCAAAATAGTAGAGGCTATCAGGGAACTATTTTAGCTCGATCAATCAATGGTCAAACTTTGCCCGCTTTCGCTCAAGGTTACATTAGACTAAATAGCCCGATTTTGCTGTCTATTGACGATCAAATAACGGCTCGCGTCACCTTAAACCCAGTCAGGGGAAGACTCAATCAAACGGGTTTTGATCAAGAAAAGTATTTTCTTGGCCAAGGCTGGGTGGCGAAAGCAACGGTTAACACCAAGCATTCATGGCGAGTAGACAGCGGCTCTTCTTTTCGTCAGGCACTTTATAACAGAGCAAGTGAATACTTGCAGCAGCTAAATAGTTTTAGTTTGTTAATGGCGTTGGGATTTGGCGACCGTTCCAATATTACTCACCCACAATGGGAACAGCTTAAGTCTAGTGGCTTGAGTCACTTGGTCGCAATTTCAGGGCTGCATATCGGTATTGCGTATCTCTTTGGCCACGCGGTGGGTGCTCTTATTTATCGGGGTGACTCTAGGCTAATGTTAGCCCCGTTTGTAATAGGGGTGATTGTTGCGAGTACTTACGCGTGGCTTGCGGGTTTTTCTATTCCGACGCAAAGAGCTCTGATTATGTGTTGTATCAGTGCAGCCCTTTTATGGGTGAACTTGCATTTGGCATTTTGGCAACGAGCGTTGATAGTTCTCAGTGCCATCTTGGTGCTCGATCCGTTTGCGGTAGTGTCGGTGAGCTTCTGGCTCTCTTTTCTTTCAGTGTGCATCGTATTTTTCGTTGTGACGACCCAATCTAGCCAGTCCCTATTTTCGCGCTTATTTGTTGCTCAAGTCGCAATTACAGTTATGACGCTGCCGCTTATAGCGTATTTCTTCAATGGGGTGAGTCTTTCCGCGATTGTATACAACTTAGTTTTTGTACCTTGGGTTAGCTTAATCGTGCCTATTGTTTTTGTCGCTTTACTAGCAACGGCCCTCGATGTGTCTTCAACTCTATTTGTATGGCAGTTGTGTGATTTCCTGTTGCTACCCATGGTTCACACCATTGAGTATTCGACCCATTCTTGGTGGTCACTTAGCTTGGGAGAAACCTGGATATTGATCTACTTTGCAATAGCGGTTGTCTTGTATCGACTACTAAGCTTACATGGACGAATGCTGATGTGCTTATTATTCGTGGTGCTGTCTTGGTCTCGGCTTTCTGAAAAGCCTGAGTACGAGTGGAAGATGGATGTGTTTGATGTTGGACACGGCCTCGCGGTGCTTATTGAATCAAATAAAAAGGCGATTCTTTACGATACTGGTAATCGTTGGGAGCAGGGCAGTTATATTGAAGCTGTGATAGCACCAATCTAAATCGACGAGGTATCGAAGGATTAGATGGACTGATTATCAGCCATGATGACTCGGATCATGCGGGCGGACGGGAAGATGTTTATCATTTGATTCCACCATTGTGGGAGAAAAGCAGTCAAGTTTTAGCATCAGAGAATGGCTGCCTACGAGGTTCAAGGTGGCAATGGCAGAGCTTGAATTTCCACGTTTTATGGCCTCCCAAACAAGTCGTGAGGACTTATAATCCCCAATCTTGCGTTATCTCGATTAAAGACGGCGCAGGTCGTACCGTGTTACTCACGGGCGATATCCCTAGTCTAGTTGAGTGGCTTCTTGTTCGAAGGAGTAGCGAAGATATCAAAGCGGATGTGTTAATTGTTCCCCATCATGGCAGTGATACATCATCAAACGCTAAGTTCATCGAATCTGTCTCTCCGACATGGGCGATTGCTTCTACTGAGTATGGAGGGAGGTGGAGATTACCTAACCGTGATGTCGTTGAGCGATATCTTGAGCAAGGTGTCTCTTGGTTAGATACTGGGCAAAATGGACTCATTTCGGTTAAGTTTTCCCCAAGTGATATCGAGTTAGAGACCGTGAGAGTAGAATCGAAGGAGCCTTGGTATAGGCAGATGCTACGTAAGGGAGTAGAATGATGAGAATATTGTAAGAAAATAAAAGCACTTATATGTCACAACAACATGATGAAACAACTTGGCAAACCTTTAAGCGCCTTTGGACCTACATCCGTTTATACAAGGCTGGTTTGGTTGTTGCTGTTATCGCTCTTATCGTTAATGCTGTTTCTGAAACTTATATGATTTCTCTGCTAAAGCCTCTTCTTGATGAAGGCTTTGGTGACGCTGAATCGAACTTTCTTCGAGTTCTACCATTTATTATCTTTGGCATGATTGCGCTTCGGGGCTTAAGCGGCTTCGTTTCAAGCTACTGTTTGAGCTGGGTGTCTGGCAACGTTGTCATGCTGATGCGCCGAAAAATCTTTAACCAGTTTATGCATATGCCAGTACCATTTTTCGACAAAGAGTCGACGGGCGGGCTTCTTTCCAGAATCACTTACGACACAGAGCAAGTTGCTGGTGCGACTAGCCGTGCCTTAGTGAGTATTGTGCGAGAAGGAGCGAGTATTGTTGGTTTACTTGCATTGATGTTTTACAGCAGTTGGCAACTATCAGTCGTGTTGATTGTGGTTGCGCCTGTGGTGGCGTGGGGCATCGGTATTATTTCCAAGCGTTTTCGTAAGATCTCCAAGAACATGCAAACGACAATGGGTCATGTTACTTCGTCGGCGGAGCAGATGCTAAAAGGCCACAAAGTGGTGTTGAGTTACGGTGGTCAAAAAGTCGAGACTGAGCGTTTTGATGATGTGAGTAACCACATGCGTCGCCAGTCAATGAAACTGGCGGCTGCTCAAGCGATTGCAAACCCAGTTATCCAGTTGGTTGCGTCTGTTGCATTGGTAGCGGTTCTATTGCTAGCGAGTGTTGAATCTATTCGTGCGGAATTGACGCCCGGCACCTTTACGGTTGTGTTCTCAGCGATGTTCGGTTTGATGCGCCCTCTAAAAGCGATAACCAACGTAACCTCTGATTTCCAACGTGGTATGGCAGCAAGTCAGACTTTGTTTGCTCTGATCGATCTTGAAACTGAGCAAGATAATGGCAAGTTTGAAACCGACAAAGCACAAGGCGACATTGAAGTAAAAGATGTTACTTTTACCTACCAAGGTAAGGAAAAGCCAGCACTGTCCAATGTGAGTTTCTCATTACCTCAAGGTAAAACAATCGCCCTTGTGGGCCGTTCAGGCTCAGGTAAGAGTACCATCGCTAACCTGTTTACTCGTTTTTACGATGTTGATAGCGGAAGCATTGAATTAGATGGACATGACATTCGTGACTATCAGTTAAAGAATTTACGCTCTCACTTTGCCTTGGTATCTCAAAACGTGCACCTGTTTAACGACACGATTGCCAACAATATTGCCTATGCGGCGCAAGAAGAGTACACGCGCGAGCAAATTGAGCACGCAGCAGAGCTGGCGTACGCAATGGACTTCATTAATGAGATGGATGGTGGCCTAGACACAGTCATCGGTGAGAATGGAGCAAGTTTGTCTGGTGGTCAGCGCCAGCGCATTGCTATCGCACGAGCTTTGCTTCGTGATGCACCTGTTCTGATTTTGGATGAAGCCACTTCTGCTCTAGATACTGAATCTGAGAAGGCAATTCAGGCGGCCTTAGATGAACTGCAAAAGGACAAGACTGTTCTTGTAATTGCCCACCGCCTGTCGACTATTGAAGAAGCCGACGAAATTCTAGTGGTCGATGAGGGTGAAGTTATTGAACGTGGTAATCACGTAGAGCTACTTGCTGAAAACGGCGCTTATGCTCAACTTCATCGCATTCAGTTTGGTGAGTAAATCAAAATGATTGAGAAGATATGGTTTAACAACCATCCGCTCAAATATTTGATGTGGCCACTTTTTGTGGCCATTGAGTTTGATATTTACTCACATCGCACGCAAACGCAAAGCGGACTACCTAACGGATAGAAAGACCTCTTACAGAGC
>JYJN01000026.1 GCA_003263845.1 Vibrio aestivus
TAACAGGCTGATTTTCTATAATATTCTGTCCTTCGAAACTCCAAACTGAACCATTGGTTTTTAGTTACTGGTTCTGCGTTTTTGTTCGGCTTCTTCGAAATGATTCATGGTTAACGAAAGCACTTCTCTCTTGGTGAGTTCGTTTCGGCTTGCCTCTCTGGGTCAAAGGCTAAGTCATTCACTGAAAATTACTGTCTTGAAATCGTTGTAACTCCCCCACTTCGAATTTGGCTTTCGCACTCAAATCCATCAAAAGAACCTTGAGTGAAAGGTGGTTTTTAGTAGTCTGAAGACAACAATCAAGTCCGAGTGTGTCATTACATAACAAACAATTTAAGCAGACCCTCAAAGCGTGCCATTTTTGGTTTGCAGGTATTTCAGTGGTTATGGCGCTATGCAGAAACTATCGTTGTGCGTTTCGGG
>JYJN01000027.1 GCA_003263845.1 Vibrio aestivus
GAAGGAGTACAAATGAAATTTGAGTTTTTCTCTGATACGAAGAACTTTGCATTCAAGGTTGACGAGCCAACACAGTGCTCAGTTTGTTTTAAAGTAGGCATATGGTTCGACGCTGCAATGTACCCAGGGCAAACTGACATCGAGTGTATTTGTGATTCTTGTTTGTCTTCAGGCGCTTTGATAGAACTGGAAGTTGAACCTAACGATTGCGCTGAGAGTGATACAGAAGACTCAAAGACGATCACCTATAAAACTCCATCCTTACCATGTTGGCAAGACAATGAGTGGCCCTTTATTAGTGGCCAATATCCAGTTTTTGAGCGAATAGCTTCAAAAGAGGACTTCACAGATAAACAAGAATTTATTGAAGCTTATATTCCGGAAGATACCGATGTAGATTTTGATTGGTTATGGGCAACGTTACCGAATGAAAGGCTTAAGAATTACACAGAGGCTGGTGATGTATCAGTATATTTGTTTAGTCTTGGTAAACGGAAATATTGGTTTTTCGATTGCAACTAGCACATAACAAGCAATTTAAGAGGGATTCTCAACGCTTGGTACTTTCGCTTCTACTTCAATTTTAGTGTTTATGGCACAATGATTTAGGTGTGGGTGGCAGCGTTGTTCACCCCTTAATTGGGCGTTAAGTTCCACCACAAAAAAGGATTTGTCATGTATAAAACATATTCCATTCGATTTCTCGTGTACCTGTGTTTGTTGTTTCTACTATCCCTTATACACTCAAAGTTTTTCGCCCAAGAACAGAGCTCCTTAGGTGAGTTTTTGTTCTACTACGGATTTGGTGGGTTTCTCATTGGAGGGTCGTTTGTGGTTTCCTATTTTATAGGACAACAGGAAGACCTAGATGCAAGACAATATTTGTCTGAGTTGAATCAACCAAACAAAGAAAAACATGGAGGAGGAGCCGTAGTACCACACTGTTTGCCACTAACACTGTCTTCTGCGTGCATTTTGTCATTATCTTATTACTTAACAATGTAATTCTGACTAATAGTGTTAGTTCTACAAAGTTCAAACTTCAAGAAATAGAACTTAACAAATTGCTTAACAAAGACTCCCAACGCTTGGCGACTTCAGTCGCAATTTCAGCTCTGCGTTTATGGCACAATATTCAAGTAAAGTGGCATCGCGTTGTCGCTTGTTAGCAAGGCGTTAGGTGATAGGAGGCAACTTGAAGTCATTTATACAGGGTATTCTATATGCGTTGATATCGATTATTCTCATTGGTGCTATCGGGCGTTGGTTAATTCCATATTTGGAATCAATTGCTCTGGTTGATTACGTAGCATTCAGTGGTGTTTTTGCGATTGGTATAGCCTATTTAGCTTACGACGGTAGCAGTCCCGCCAATCAGGATGTCATGTCATTAATTACTCACCGTGAACTGGTCAGCCGTGATATAGATGCCCAGGATAGACATAATCAGATCAGCTTTACTTTTTCGGTAGGCATTGCTGGTATTTTATTGCTACTAGCTAGTGGTTTAATGGTGTGGTTGTCGTGAGTGATATCACCTAACAAATTGTTCAAGCAGACAGCTAACAGTCGGCGATTTTCGTTTGAATTGAGTTAAGTGATTACGGTGTCTGTTTTGAGTGTAGTGGTAGTTAGCTGCTGCTTAACAAGGCGTTAGTATTCTTATAAAGTTCAGAGGTAAATGTTGGACGAGTATTCAATTCATCTAAAGCGACAAGGCTTTAACTTGCTCGAGGATATTGGAAGTGGGCTTTCTGGTAAAACCAAGAAAGCCAAGCAAAGCTCCTTGGA
This sequence comes from Vibrio aestivus, assembly GCA_003263845.1. GTDB lineage: Bacteria > Pseudomonadota > Gammaproteobacteria > Enterobacterales > Vibrionaceae > Vibrio > Vibrio aestivus. Next base: position 1,792 of record JYJN01000027.1, read on the forward strand.
AAGGTTCGTTGCCGTAAAGTTCTTCGATAGTGTATTTAATCGAAACAACTCCGAGCTAAAGAAAAAGTTTAAGAGGGAAGCGTTCATTCTTGCCGAGGCGCAACATCCAGCGATTCCGTATGTCATTACTCATGGCGAAGTTAAATGTGAGAATGATTCGGTTCCATACATCGTTATGGAGTATATCGATGGTACAAATTTGGAAGATTATGTCCAAAAGCACGGTGTAATTGAGCATCGACAGGTCATCACAATTGCAACTCAGATTCTTGATGCTTTGTCACTTGTGCATGCAAAGGGAATCATTCATAGAGACATAAAGCCCTCAAACATCATGCTATCGTCAGCCGGTCACGCTTACCTGATCGATTTCTCAATTGGCTTTGCGCCTTCTGGAAACCCAAACTTTACAAGAGCAACAAGAACTGGAGACCACCTAGGCTCGGTGGAGTACATGTCTCCAGAGCAAAGCGTTGATATGAAAAACGTTGATAGCCGTTCTGACATTTACTCTTTGGGGCTAACACTCTGCAAATTGCTAACGGGCACACCAACGCTCAAAGCGTTGGACAAGCCAGAACTATCAGTTCCTTATGCTTTACGAAACTTAATAAATAAGGCTTCAGAGTATGACGCAAATAATCGCTATCAAAATGTCGATGACATTTTGAGGGAGTTAAAAAGCATTTCTGGCGCTGGGCATTTCGCAATAAACACGCCAAGCAAAGCACTTTGCTCGAATTTGAAATGTCCAGATGCGCAATGGTCACCAAATGGGTACTACAGGGGAGCTAATTTTACAGAAAACTGCATTGATATTCATTGTACTTCCTGTGGAGACAAACTCACCTATCAATGTTCGTGTGGGTACCCGATAGCCGAAACTCGTTTCTGTGGTGGCTGTGGTACTGAGCTATTCAAAGTACCGGAGTGTAGTAGTTGTGGCTCCTATCTAAAGAAACAAGATATGAGCAAAGATACGTCAAAAGGTTGCAGTAAGTGTCAAGCTAAACAAGTTCTACCACAACCTCAACAACCTATTTGGGGGCAGCCACAACAGCAACCTGCTGGTATGGACTTTGATGACGATATTCCGTTCTGAGGAACTGAATACTAACAATCTGTTTAAGAGTGATTCGCAACGCGTGGCATTTTTACCATGCGTTGGTTTTAGTGTTTAAGGTGTTATGCGGTGGCTTTTGTATTGCGTTGCTCACACCTTAACA
>JYJN01000028.1 GCA_003263845.1 Vibrio aestivus
CAAACCTTGAGGCCAGTGGCATCAATGGCTAGGTGCTGTATCGCACCTCTGGTTTTAGTTTTAAATGAAACCTCAACTTCCTTAGCTCGACGGCTTATACAGGTGTAGTGGGGACAAACTAGCGGGATGTTAGCCAGCTTAAATACCGAGTCTAGAAATCCTTGCAGTGCTCTCAACGGCATAGAGAATATGCGTTTCACCATCAGTGCAGTAGTAATAGCTAAGTCGCTGAATTGGCGAGGTCTGCCGCGCTTGCCTTGTTTGTTTTGCTTCCACTCGGCTATCGCTTCCTCATCAATCCAAAAGGTCAGAGAACCACGGTTTATTAAGGCTTTGTTGTACTGCGTCCAGTTAGTTGTTTTGTAACGAGGTTTAGGCATGAGGCTAGGACGATTAATGGGTGTAGCCGATCAGATCGTAGCTTCTTGATTTAGTTCCATCGATTTAAGCAACAAAGCCCAAGAAAACCTCCCAAAAAACGAGAGGGGTTCCTTTGTATAATTATGAAAAATAAAGACTAAAGTTAATTACCACCTTCTAAAGAAGGTGGCTTAGTTTTGGCCCCCTAGAAGGGTAATGCC
>JYJN01000029.1 GCA_003263845.1 Vibrio aestivus
ACATTCCGACTGAGAAAATAGCACTGGTTCAGGTAGCTGATGCGCCGAAAATGCAGATGGATATTTTGCAGTACAGCCGACACTACCGCTGCTTCCCAGGGCAAGGTGATTTCCCGGTGATTGAGTTTGTACAGGCGCTGAAAGACAAAGGTTATAACGACTACTTATCCCATGAAGTGTTTAACGATGATTTCCGATCGTCTTCGCCAATAAAGAAAGCGGTGGATGGCGTGCGTTCATTGAAGTGGTTAGAGGATCAAACTAACGATACCTTTAAAGCGCCTCAAATCCATGACTTAAGCTTCATCGAATTTGCAGTACAAGATCGGGAGAACAATGACTTTGCCGATGTCCTTGAATCGCTTGGTTTTACGAAGACTCATACACATAAGAGTAAGAATGTTGATCTTTACCATCATGGCGATATCAATTTCGTATTCAATTATGAGAAAAATAGTAACGCTCAAAGCTATTTAGAAGGCCATGGTGAGTCGGTTTGTGCGTTAGGCGTACTGACCGAGGATACTCGTCGTTTGGTTGAGTTAGCGATGCGCTATAACAGCCCAACTATTCATCAGCCAAGGCAAGAGAATGAACTCGACATTCCAACTCTGAGAAACTCAGAGAATCTGCTGATTCATTTATTAGATCAAGCGCAAGCTGAGCAGTTCTATGAGGTCGACTTTGAGCCAGTAGCGAACTGCAAGCAGCCGGACGCCAACTTTGTGCGTGTTGATCATATCGGCCAAGTGGTTCCTTCAGAGAACTTACTCTCCAACTTGTTCTTCTACAAGTCGATATTTGGGTTTGTACCGGAAGAGAGCTACGACCTTCCAGATATTAATGGCCTTATCACTAGCCGCACGATTAAAAGCCCTAATAACCGAATCAAGGTTGCACTCAACAGCACCAGTGCCAAGCGTACACAAACTCAGCGATTCTTGAATGAGTCAAATGGTGCGAGCATCAACCAGATAGCCCTTGAGTGTGAGGACATTTTTAAGGCCGTCAACAACTTATCGCCTATCTATCAGCTTAAGATTCCAAATAACTACTATTTGGACATTCAAGCACAATTCGACTTGAGTGATGAGCTGATTTGCCAATTGAAGCAGAACAACATCCTATACACAGAGGATGATACGGGTAGCTTCTACCACTTCTACACCAAGGAGATAAATGGCTTATTCTTCGAGGTTGTACAACGAGTTGGCAGCTACCAAAAGTATGGTGAAACGAATGCGTTTATCCGCTTAGCTGCGCAAGCCGATCGCTACTAACTGATCTTAGCCAAAATGCAGCCTGTTGTTTCTCAATTAAGGTAGAGGAGCGACGGGTTGCTAACATTCAGTCAGTTTTGAAGTGTCATTGTTATGCTTCCAGTCCTACAGAGGTTCACTTACTGACTTATCGTCAATCGATTCGAGTTATAAAAGTTTTCTCGTCATCGACAAAAGCCACGAAGCCGCCGTGATAGATAAATATGCGACCACGCCCTTCCACTACACAGGCAAGCTGCGGATTCAAATCTTCTTCGTTATTCTCGCTTTGAAAAGTACCAGTATCGGTGACTACGCCGCTGAGATTAGGCAAGAAACCATAAGTGCGCTTAGCTTGATCAATCAAACTCAGTTCGCTTGTGGTTGAGAAACAAGAGGGTATTCTTCCCGCGTCTTCAATAAATAGAGGTTTCAGTTCTTCAAAAGCTGTAATTACAAGCCAGTCAATATCGTTGACACGATGGATAAACATAGATTTTCTCATTGATGTAGATGCGGGGATATTATCACTAACAGTGGAGAGAACGTAGTAGATAATGGACTAGGAAAGGTGGTAATCATATGCTAAGTCCAGATATCTATTAGACACTTTGAGGCACATTTTTGTCCCGACCATTTTCACACCTAAACAATTCAGTTATATAAAATGCGCCGCATAAGACCACTACACAAGTTGATCTATTTTCTGTTATCTTTGTTTTCAATAAGCTGATGGTGTTAAGAGGCATGGATGACGACAATTTCTGATGTATCCCGTATGGCAGGCGTTTCCAAAGCGACCGTATCGAGAGTCATTAATGGGACAGGACAAGTCAAAGAAAGCACAAAAGAGTTAGTCAACGCAGTAATGAAAGAGCTTAATTATAAGCCAAGCTCTGTAGCGAGAGCATTAGCGACTCGAAGTGGCAACAGTGTCGGTTTGGTTTTGTCCGATTATACGGGTAGCTATTTTGGTATTCTACTTAAGCAAGCATCGGTCAGTGCAGATGAAATGGGTAAACAATTACTCATTGCAGATGGTCATAATCAGGCAGAGAGTGAGCTAGAGGCTGTCCACTCTTTGGTTGAAAAAAAGTGCGATGTGATTGTTCTTTACAGCCGTATGTTGTCTGCCGAACAAGTAATTGCGTTAAACAAATCGATCGATATTCCTTTGGTCAATGTTGGGCGAATATTGCCTGATGAGGCGGGATTCTCGATTGCATTTGATCAAAAACATGCGGTAGAACTCGCTTTTGATCACTTAGTTGAATTGGGGTATAGAGATATCACTTATATTGGCCCAGCCCCAACTACCCCGACGTCCATATCTCGATGTGAAGGGTTTGAATTAGCGAAAAAGAAACATCAAAGCCTTACTATTACTTCTCGTATAAGTCATTGTTCATTTGGCTTTATTGAAGGCTATGCGACAGGAAAACACTTATTAGAAAACGGGGAGTATGGCAGTGCACTGCTTGCGGCTTCTGACGATATCGCCGTAGGTTTGATTAAAGCTTTCACTGAGCAAGGTATATCTATACCTAACGAGGTATCGGTCGTGAGTATCGATAATGACCCATACAGTGCCTTTGTTACCCCAGCTCTCACAACGGTTGATCTTCCAATCCAAGCCATTATGGCTCGAGCAATGGAAGTCGCTCAAAAGTTGGCTCAAGGAGAAACAGAGTTTGAGTCAGAAATGATGAAAGGCTATTTAGTTTTACGAGATTCTACACAACAAAATTAGTAGCCAGTTGTGGGTTCTTCTGGCTAACAGCACAATACACCTATTTTTCCTGATTTTAGCGATGCTATTTATTGAAGTAGCATCGCTTTTTCTTACCTTAAAAGCCAGGACTTGCTCAATTGTCTGTTTAATAATTGATCAATTAATGGCGGCGCAGGTCTCATTTTTCTTTCCATTTATTTTAAAATTATTGATCGGTGTTGCATATGTAGTTGATTAGTTAGCGGTGCCAATTCACTTAGGATATAAATGTAACCGGTTTCCGAAACCGGTTACATTTGGTTTTGGACTAGAAAAACACCTAAGGAGAGGTAGATGAAAATATTCTTATGCTGTGCGGCTGGCATGTCGACGAGCATGCTTGTTGCGAAGATGGAAGATACTGCGAAAGAAAAAGGGCTGGAGTGTGAAATCTCAGCTCATTCTATTTCAGAGTTTGATGAGTGCATTCAATGGAGCGATGTCTGCTTAGTTGCGCCTCAGGTGAAGTTTAAGTACGAGGAGTTTAAAAACAGCGCTGCAAACATTGGCAAAGGATGTGGGCTAATCAACATGATGGATTATGGCATGTTGAACGGGGAAGCAGTGTTAGCTCAAGCGCTGGATCTGTATCAAACGCACGCAACAGTGGAGAAATAAGACAATGGCTATTTTTGATAACGTACTGAGTTTTGTAGAAAATGTCGTCGCTCCAGTGGCAGGAAAAATCTCTGCACAAAAGCACGTTAATGCAATTAAAGATGGTTTTGTTTCTACAATGCCATTCTTAATTGTAGGCTCAATGCTATTAGTGTTGGCGTTTCCTCCCTCAGAGGGAAACGCATTTTTCGATGCATGGCATGGATTAATTGAAGTTATCGGTTTCGATAATATCATGGCCCCATTCCAACTAAGTATGGGCATCTTTGCCTTGTACGCTGCATTCGGTATCGGTTTTAGTTTAGCTGAAGCGTATAAACTGCGTCCGATGAATACTGGTATGTTGTCTATGTTTGCGTTCTTGCTTGCAGCAGCACCTATGGTTAGCGTTGATATTGGTGGTGTGTTACCGGGTGCATTTCTCGGTGGAACGGGGGCGTTTACGGCTATTATTTGTGGTCTTTTTGTCCCGGAGATGCAGCGTTTACTGATTAAGTACAACATTCGAATCAAAATGCCGGCAGCGGTGCCACCCAAGATCTCAGCGTCGTTTGATTTGCTTATTCCAATCGTGTTCATTTCAGTCATCGTCATGTCTGTGAACGTCTATCTAAATCAATATGGCATGAAGATTCCTTCCGCTATTATGGAGCTATTCCAGCCTCTCGTTCTGGCATCTGACAGCTTTATCGCATGTTTGATTGCAGTGCTACTGGTTCAAATGCTTTGGTTTAGTGGTATTCATGGGGGATCGGTGGTTGGCGGTATCATCGGGCCTATGCTTCTCATCAACTTAGGATTGAACCAAGATGCGTTAGCTGCAGGTGAACCGCTTCCTGCAATTTTCATCAACCCAGTGATGGACTTCTTCATCTTTGTTGGGGGAGCTGGTGGTACTTGGGGCCTCGTAGTATTGATGATGCGCTCTAAAGCGACACAACTGAAAACCATCGGCAAAATGTCCATTATCCCAGGCACATTTAACATCAACGAACCGGTTATTTTTGGTACACCAATTGTAATGAACCCAATTTACTTCATTCCTTGGATGCTCGCGCCAACACTAAATACCGCGATTGTTTGGATGGCATTTAAAACAGGGTTCCTTGCAAAAATTATTGCTATTCCACCTTGGACAATGCCAGCGCCAATCGGAGCAATTATTGCGACCAACTCAGGCACAGCCGCATTAGTGGTAATGAGCAGTATTGTTGTGAGCGCCATTGTTTTCTATCCATTCTTGAAAGTTCATGAACGCCAACTGCTAGCGGAAGAAAAAGCGATGGAATCAAAGACGAAATCAAAAACCGAGACGGTAACGGAAGGTGGTTTAGATGCAGTTCGAAATTAATAGTGAATCTGAAATTACAGAAGAGTTTTTGATGACCCTCCTTTGTCAGGTAGGTGAAGCTCGCTCTTCTTTCATGGAAGCAATGCGCGCTGCAAGAAAAGGGAAATTCAAGCAGGCTGAAACTTATCTTAAATCTGGAGATGAAGCTCTAGTCAATGTGCATAAAGCTCAAACATCTTTGATTGGCTTCGATGAGGGGGCAGGCAAGGTCACGATGACCTTGATCCTGACGCACATTCAAGACCATATCATGACAACGATGTTGTGCCGAGAATTAGCGGAAGAAATTGTCGCCATTCATCATCAGTTACAAAGGAGTCATGCTCGTGAAGAAGCGCATATTTGATTACACAGCAGAGGATGTTCGCAACGCGTCGCGTGAACAGATCTTAAATAGCATCCGAAACTCGGAAGGCCGAACAATCATGGTGGAGAATGTGGTATCCATTACCCCACCCATTGATTTAGTGTCAGGGCCGGAAATAGCTGCTGCGTTCGGTGGAGACATGATCACACTGAATTGTTTGGACGTCATGGACCCAAAAATTAAAGTACTGTCTGAGGTGGCAGACGAGTTCATGACCATTGAACAGGTTAAAGCGTTAACTGGCCGTTTAGTGGGTTGTAACTTAGAGCCTGTCCCCGCGGACGTAAGCCATGTAGATGTCGGCCGAACGGTGACCAAAGAAACGGTTGAGCGCGCCGTTGAGCTTGGCCTTGATTATGTCATGCTAACCGGAAACCCGGGCAACTGTGTCACGCAAGAAACAATTATGGAAGCGATTGGTTTAGTTCGTAATGTTTCGAAAGAGATCATCATTGTTGCAGGCAAAATGCACGCTGGTGGCGTAGGAAACGATTATAACTTAAACATCGTTCCAGGGTTTGCAGAAGCGGGGGCCGATATCATGATGTTCCCAGCACCGTACACCACACCGGGTGTGTGCGCAGACATGGCCAAAGAGATGATCTCCGCGGTACACGAAAGTGGCATGTTGGGCATGCTAGCGATTGGAACATCGCAAGAAGGCGCGACAGAGTCTTACATTGAAAAAGTGGCGATGGCTCGAAAGCTGCCGGTGCGGATATCGTTCACATCGGCGATGGTGGCTACAGCGGTATCGCCCCTCCGGAAAATATCATGCGACTTGGATTGACCCTTCGTGGTCGTCGCCATCAATTTAAACGTATGATCAACCGAAGATAACTTCTGTTGGCCATTAAGGCTGACATCAAATAGCAAGGTTCATCCAAATGAAGAATGAACCTTAGCTATTACGTTCGATTAAAACCCTCAATCGCAGTCGGCTCAAGATAAAAAGCGGATCTTTGTCGAGAAGTTCGTCATTCTTTTAGTGCAAAGCTATCAAAGTCTCCTTTAAACCCCCTCAACTCCGGCTAAATCAACGGCTTTTATCAAGTCGCCCACCTGCATTTTGAAAAAAGCGACTCACCTCAAAGTCTAGTGTTCGGCAACGTTACAAATACCAGTGTCAACTGGTTGAAAGTCTACTTCATGGTGGTAAACGTTGTTGTCCAGTCGTTATCAAGATGTAATACCCAGCTAGCGGTAGACTGCAAGATAGGAAAGCCAGGGCTGGGTGCTAACAAGATGTTCAAGCGGCCCATTAGTCTACCGAAAATGAATTTAAGCTGGTGTATTTATGGATGAATTAATCAGCGTCGAAGTGGTTGTATGTACGCTCATTCTTATGGGGGCAATACAATCTGCGCTTTATTCGCTTTCGATGTTTCGACTCAAGCAAAGTTATCTGGCTCTATGGTTAGCCTTGTTTAGTTTAGAGGTTGGCAGCAAGGGGCTGCTTTACCTAGACACAGTTCCAATCTGGTCTCAATGGTTTGGCTATTGGTTCTCTTTCGATCTGCTTTATGGGCCGTTACTACTTTTGTGGGTTGTTAGTCTGACCTGTCAAGAGCCACTATCTAAATGGCATATTCTGCATTTCCTACCCGCGTTGTGGTATGGATGTTTGACAATACCGGAAGCCTTAAGCATGTCACCTGAGCTACGAGCTGAGCGGATCTGGAACTACTTGAATCAGAGTATTTGGGTAAGCTATAGCCCCGAGACGATGAGTTTGCTATCGGGTGTGTTGTGGCAACCTTTTGTTTATGTACTTTTTACGCTGGTGTACCTTTGCAGAAAAAAAGAGCAACTAGAGTTGAAGAGCTTTCACTGGCTGTTAACTATGCTCTTGCTTCATGCCGTAATGTGGTGCCTTGTTATTTTTGGTATGGAAAAACTCCCTTGGGCTTTGCCATTGGTGTTTTTGGCTAGCTATTTACCCGCTACTGTTTGGGTTAACTTTCTGGCGTGGCTTAGCATTTCCCATTTTCAAATTAATGTAAGAGCTAGTGGAACGTCGAACAGCTCTGATGTGGGAAAAAACGAGCAAAACAGTTCGACGTCTATAGTATCGGAAGATACACCCGAGGTAGTTAGTGACCAAAAATCATCACACTGTGTAAAAGCTCAAAAGTACCTTCATACCCGACTAGAAGAGAGTCAGCGAGTATTGATCGCCGATAAGCTGAAAGAGCTGATGGAGCAGGGCGAATATACGCGAGCCAGATTAACGCTTGGTGAAGTTGCCGATCTGGTTGGGGTAGCCCCCCACCTGGTAAGTCAGGTGATCAATGAACATTATCAATGCTCGTTTTCAGACTATGTGAACAAGTATCGTCTTCAGGCGATCAAAAGTCAGTTGTTAGACCCAGAGAACAGCTCCCAGACCATTTTGGAAATAGCCCTAGCCAATGGATTTAGCAGCAAAACGAGGTTTAATGCTGCGTTTAAAGAAGAGACAGGGCTAACCCCTTCCCAGTACCGTAAACTAAAAAGCTTAGAAAACTGTGAAGTGGGTTAAATTTACGCTTTCAAATGAGTGCAGTATCATAATGCTGCACTCTTTATTTGTTGTTTCCATTAACTATTTTGTTTCGATAAATCGGTTTTTACTGAACGAAAGGAAACATAATGAAAACAAATATCAACGCTTTGTCTTATGGTACATGCTTGTTGGCTTGCTTGATGGTAGGCGTACAGGCTCACGCTGGAAGTACTAATCCAGAGTTCAAAGGTGCGCAGAGCGAATCGTATTTTACTCAGCAGGATAAGAGTCATTACATTCAAACTCAGGCTTATACTGATTTTAAACGCCACAACACTGCTTTGTTGGTCATTGATGCGCAGCAGGGATACATTCCAGATACGCCCGACTTTTGGCCCAACATTTGGTATCCAGATATGCCTCGGCCAGAAGCAAACAACTATTACCAAACGAAGCACCAAATTGCTCGAATTACAGAGTTAGCCCAAGTGGCTGCGGATAATAATCTGAGAACACAAATCACTTATGAGGCTTTGAGGCGGACCATTCGCCTTTTTATAACGGAAATAGAACAAGTGTTGCCCGCAGATACAAAGCGCTACTACAAGACCTATTTTAACTCGACGCAAGAAGCTGACGTCAAAGCGGGGATGGAGAAGCTCAGAGAACAAGGGGTTCATCAAATTATCGTAGCAGGCGCTGAAACAGATGTGTGTGTGATGCAAACGGTATTGGGCCTAAAAAAACTGGGACTTGACGTTTACTTGGCCAGTGATGCGGTTTTTTCAACAGAACTCTATACGCGCCCGACTTTCAAGCGATTACAACAGGCTGGAGTGAAGCTGGTTAAAACGGATGAGTTAATTGATGCCATCAAGGGTGAAGAAACGGCTGTATTGAGTCCCCGTTATAACATCAAGCCGCGCTATAACTTATTTCAGGCCGATCGCAGCAAGATGTCAGCGGTTTTCTTTAATCAGGATGCTGAAAATATCATTCAAGCGGAACATGATAATAAACCCGCAGTGGACTATCGCATTCGCCAGTGGAGTGAATATGCCCACTACGTGCTAGAGCCTGCGATGGGAGTCGAGATTTTCCATGTTTCTGCCAATGGCAAGCCATACAGTTCGGAGTTAATGGCGCCGGAGAGCTTACAAAGTGTGAGTAATATTAATCAGGTTATTTCCCAGATGCAGGCTGCCGGTAAAAGCCAGGCGATAATTTCCGGTGTTGTATCAGAGCAGGAGCTGTTGGGGGCAACGCACAAGCTAGTTCACGCAGGGATAGTTCCCGTGATCATGGAAGACAACCTTATGGGTAAAAACGTTGACCCAGTTAATTACTTGGATAAGGTGTATAGCATGGGAGCTGTGCCAGCGACATACAAAATGCTGGGTTATGAAATCACCGAAGCGATATATAACTTAGACCTCAGTCAAAGTGAAGCGGATGCGCATGATGTGTTATATCAAAACACCGAACAAATACTTCTAGAGCTGCTTCCACGGTTGAGGCAGTTTTAGTTAAAAAACCATCGCTCTTTTACTTATGTAAAAGGGCGATGGTTTTTAACTTCTTGGCGTTTAACTATTTCCGTTAGCACTCTGTCAAAAGAGCACTGATAATAGCGTCGTTTTGACACCTGACACCGTGACCAAAAAATTAGCAAATACCCGGTAGCGTCATCAATTCCTTTTGTTTACCTAAGATAAAATCGATAAACGTCGACAGCTTTTTAGATTTGGTTCTCGAATCATGAAATACAAGATAAAAACTGATCCCATTGGGCCATAATGATTCACACACTGGCACTATTTCACCTTTGGCGATCGCGGAGTGGGCATCGAAGTACGGGACGTATATTAATCCTAAACCTGCTATAGCGGCCCGGACTGCTTGCTGGGGAGATTCGAGTAACAACCCCGATTTCGGGACAATGGTGTGCAGTTTGTTGTTTTGCTTAATCAGCCATGGAAAGCCTTTGCCTTTAACGCCAATGTTTATCACCTCTTGATCCTGCAGCCAGGCTAAATCTAGACAGTCGCGGTGTTCCTTAAGCCAATTCGGAGACGCATAGATCCCGTACTGCAATTCAAACAAGCGGCGCTGTTTTAGATCGGAATCGGGTAGGGGACCTTGGCGAAAAGCGATATCAATTCTGTCTTCATAGAAATCAAGGTTTTCGTTACTGCCAACCATTTCGATGTTGAGTTTTGGGTAGGTGGATTTGAATTCAATGACCCAGTCAGCGAGTGGCCAATCAACAAACTGAAGGGGGGCAGTGATACGTAAAGTCCCTGAGACTTGGGATTGATTGTCTTGCCAATCTATTAGTGACTGATAGCCTATTTCGAGTTGTTTGGTTAGCGACAAATATTCACTGCCAGATTGAGTGAGTTGCATGCTACGAGTGTTTCTCACTAATAGCGTCGTTCCTAATTGACTCTCTAAATTGGCGATGCGTCGGCTCACTGTGCTAGTTGGCACACCTAGTTCAGTCGCGGCTTTTGAAAAAGATCCCATTCTGACCACTGTTGAAAACCATAAAGTTGCTTCAAGATCCATTATTATCCCACTTTTGGTAAGCAGGCTCTCACTTTATCCTACTAATAATATTAATCAATGGCCCTTATGATTGTTCACGCATTCACAAGGAGTCTTATTATGTATAAAACAATTGCTGTTATCGGTGCTACTGGCATGCTTGGTTTACCTGTGGCCAAAGAGTTCGCTCAGCAGGGGCACAACGTTCGAATTATTTCGCGAGATTCATCTAAAGCACGTGAACTATTTCAGGGGTCGCTGTATGAGTTTGTCGAAGCTGACTTGTTTGATGAAGAAAGCTTAACCACTGCGTTGAAGGGAGTAGAAGCGATTCATATTAACCTGAGTGGTAATAGTCCTGAGACTTACCTTCGCAATCACGTTGAGGGAACCAAGAGCATTCTTCGCGCTGTCGACAAGTCGTTTATCAAACTCATTACCATGATTTCTACTGCGACGGCGTATGAAAAGAACAGTCTCCGAGTTGATACCAAGGCAAAACTAGAAGCAGAAAGCTTATTAAAGAACAGTGGTATACCATATATCACATACTTACCAAGCTGGTTTTTCGAAACTCTAAACTTGTTGGTAGACCAAGAAACAGTCACGACCATGTGTCAGTCAACGCAACCGCTACGCTGGATCAGCGCTCAAGATTACGCCAAGTCCGTTGCGCAAAGTTACAAATTACCAGAGTTATACAATAAACGATTAAGCCTGTTAGGGCCGGAAAGCTTCACTATCGCCGAAGCTGCGGATCTGTTCGCGCAAACTAAGAAACTTGGCAGATACCACATGACAGACAGCGAGGCTTGGGACTATGCCAAAGAGGTGGGTGATGACACTTTACTGGATGCGGTCGATCTCTTGTCGTACACAGAGAAAGTTGGAGAACAGCCAGAACCTAGTACATTAGACCATCCTCTTACTGCCTCACTTCGTTTATCAGAGTGGTTAACGGCTAGTTGAAAGCGGATCGCACTAGAAGGCTTTCACAAATTGAGAGCCTTAGATGCTGAATTTGAACTAAGTTCTGAGTTTTAACGGAACGGTAGTTAGAAATATTTCACTTTTTTCATATTAGTGTGACTACAAGTTTATAGCGTAAAACGGGCATGCTTTTCCTACAAAATTCATCATGCAAGTCAATCAATTCATGTAATTTAAAGATAGACGATTCGCCAAATGCGATGGGTAGCAAGTAATTAAATTATTGAAAAATAGAGGCTATTGATCTTATCTATAGGTACATGTTTTGTAACACTTATTGAGTAAAAAATGCAACTAGGTGATATGTGTTCGAGGTAATATCCAGCTCGAGTGTAACCTCATAGAAAATATGGAATAAGAATCACTATTAAGGAGCCCCATGTTGTTCAAACATTCATTAGTCGCTACTTCGGTAATTGTTGCAATTGGCCTTGCTGGCTGTGGAAGCGACTCTTCAAGTCATGATGATAAACCGCCAGTCACCCCTCCTCCAGTAGAGTCAGAACTGCAAGGACAGTTTATTGATGCGGCGGTAGAAGGACTATTTTATCAAAGTAAGCCAAGTGGGAAATCTGGTTTCACAGATGCAGAAGGTAATTACGATTATGAGCAAGGCGACACGATTACTTTCTTCTTAGGTGGTGCCGACGGGCTTAGAATTGGTAGTTCATCAGCGCGTGCAATTACGTCTCCATTTGAAGTGGCTGGCACATACAACAAAGCGTTAAACCTCGCCCGTATTTTGCAGAGTATGGACGATGCGAGCAATGGTGCGATTACACTTCCTGACAGTGTAAAATCACCGAGTGCAAGTATGATTGCAGCATTAAACAACGTGTTGCTACATGATTTGGAATCAGCAGAAGATCTTAAGTCTGAGTTAGAGATAGCAGATTGGGTTACTGAGCAAGAAGCTTTAGAACACCTAAATGAATCTTTGAAGGATTTAGAGCGTGGTAGTCAAGAAATTCTAGCGGACTGGCAACGTGGTTCAGGTAAGTATCTGCGCTCTGTGGATTCAACGATTGCTGCGCAAAATCGAAATGATGTGAATGAGCATCTTTTCGTTCATGCCGATAAACTTTTGGATACGGATGTCTTTAATGCAACGCGAGGAATGCCAAACATGACATTCCGATTGGATGACAGTGTTTTAACAATGCTACGAGACTCTAATGACACTAAAGTTAGTGGTGATAATGCGAAGTATTATCTTACTTGTCTTGATCAGCAAGGTGTCGATGCAAACTTTGTAAGTTCAGCCGAGTCTATTACAGGTATCGCTCAGTGTAATGATGCAGACATGTTGGGTTTTGACAGCGTGTTTGATCTAGGTAGTCGCTACGATTACTCGCTACTGTCTCCGGCGTCTGCATCAGCAGACGATGAAGCAATAACGTGGGATGAAGCAAAACGATTTGGCGTTCTTTACGAGTGCTTAGCGGATCAAAACTGTTCAGAAGCCAAGTTGACTGGATTCAGCATCACTGAATACGACGACAGCGATGACCAAGATGGCTCGGGCATGCAAGAAGATACATTGTCTACGAGCTATGATCCGACTACTGGCGTTTATACTGAAGTGAAAAAACGTACGGTGACGAGCGGCGTTTATGATGGTCGTATGTCAGAGCACTTAAGCTTTGTTTATCTTGTGGATAGCCCAGAATCTGAGCGATATGTTGATTTCAAAGGCACTTGGCAAGCCGTTGCGACCCGTCAAGGGTGTGATGTCGTTGCACGATCAACCTATGTGTTCGATGATGAAGGTGTGACCGTAACTGGGGAAGAGTTCTATTCGGGTTGTGAAAAGGAAGAAATTATAGCAACGGCTATTTATGAGTACTTAGCTGAGATGGACTACTGGTGGTTCACAACAAACGGCGAAGGTAACGATAGCAAAGCGACATTGACTCAGCTTAACAGTACTATTCGCTGGTGTGACAAGGACGAAGGTGACAACGCTGAAGGATGCAACGACAACGATATTAAGTTTAATCGTTGGGAGTATGCTCCGGCGGGTAGCAACTGGGATCAAGGCGTTCTAAACCGTCGCACTTTAAACAGTGACGGGACAGTTCGCTCAACAATTTCTATGCAAAAAATCTAACTTTATTATTGCTTATGGAAAGGGCGGCTCAGTGAGCCGCCTTATTTTTTAGGAAGTGCATATATTCGCTGAAGGAAGTGTCAGCAGGCATCTCACGAGCCAATTTCCCGAATTTATTTCTCTCTCACGTAAGAGGTTTGGACTAAGGTATCGAGTACAACTTCGCTCTTGGTTACTTTGAAGTTCAATGGTTGTTGTAAGTCGCCAAACAACGGCGCGCCGCCACCAAGTAGGATAGGGAAGCGTGTGATTACCATTTCATCGATCAGGTCTTCTTTAAGGAAGTTTTGAATTGTTACGCCACCATCGATATAGAGGTCTTTGTACCCTTTGGCATTCAATTCCCTGATGACATTTTTCAGCTCACCATTGATCAAGAAAATTTTGTCCTCGTAGCCTCGCGGAACTTCTGTCATGGTGTTGCTTAATACAAATACTGGTTTTGAGTACGGCCAATCGCAATCAAAACTCAGTACCACATCGAGAGTATTTCGCCCCATCACTAAGCCATCTACTCGCTCCATCAATGCAAAGAATCCTGTATCAACATTGTCTGGATTTGGTACTGACTGTAGCCAATCGAGCTTGCCTTGTTTATCTGCAATGAATCCATCCAGACTGGTTGCAATAAATACGATGTTTGCCATGAGTGCCTCACAAAATTAGATGCGCTTGAATGAATAAAAAAAGTGATTTAAAATTAATTCTACATTGTAGAATTAATTTTAGTTTATCGGGTAGAGCAAATGGCTGTCAATGAAAAAAAACGTGGAAGACCTGCAGGAAAACAGTCACAGCTGAATGCTGAAAACATCTTAGAAACGGCTAAGTGTTTGATGAAAATGAACGGAAAAGTCCCAAGTGTCCGTTTGCTTGCGACTGAATTGAATGTTGACCCAATGGCGATTTATTACTACTTTAAAAACAAAAATGCACTTCTAGAAGCACTCACGACATCACTTGTTACGGACATTTATCAGCCGCAAAAAAATTCGGAATGGCAAGCGGAGTTAAAGCGTTTATGTGTCAGTTATATCCAACTGTTGCGAGAATATAGTGGGCTTCTTCAAACTATGCTGAGTATGACATCGCACGGCCCGGCTCATGTCTTTACAGAGCGTTATCAAGTTATCGTTGCACCTTTAGCTTTGAATAAAAAGGTGGAGAAAGACGGCCTTGATTTGTTAGCTGACTACTTGCACGGGTTCGCGTTCTCGACCAGTTGTTGTAGTGATGCGAGTTTAATCAAGCTCGAAATGATGGATGGGCCAATAACGTTAATTTGTCGATCTCTAGAAACAGCTTGAAAGTCTCTGTAGATATGCTGCCGTATAAGTCTATTTGCATTTATTCCCGCCCCCACACGCAAAAAATAAAAAGCAAAACGCACCTAAAAAGGTGCGTTTTAAATCATGGGAGGTGTGGTTGCCAATTATGTCTTTGATGGTTCAATCCAATAGGAATTGAATCGCAAGCTCATAACCTTTAGTACCCATTCCTACAATGGTACCGGCCGCGACAGGAGAAATGTAAGAATGATGGCGAAACGACTCACGAGCATGAACATTTGAAATATGCACTTCAACAACAGGTACATCTACACCTTTGATAGCGTCGTGAAGGGCGATGGATGTATGGGTATAGGCGCCTGGGTTGAACACGATTCCAACTAGGCTGCCATTTTTAAACTCCACCCCGCTTCATGAATAGCGTTAATCAATTCACCTTCAATATTGCTTTGGAAAGCTTGAGTTTGACAGTCCCATTTTTGCGCGACTCGTTGGCAATTAGCTTCAACATCAGCAAGGGTTTCATGCCCATACTGAGTGGGTTCACGAGTGCCCAATAGATTAAGGTTTGGGCCATTCAAAATTAAAATCTTTTTCACGATATACGTCCTTATTATCTGGTGGATGATTTCTTTAATACTGTACGTCGAGTAGCGGCTCGAGGCGAGACTTACGAAATGTCTCGAATTGATTCTTGGGTACTTTTTTCTGAGTAAACAGCTCAAATGCATCGATTGCTTGATGAATAAACAGTTGGTCTCCCGTTATCACGGTCATGTTTTTCTTTTGCGCCTGACAAATGAAAGGCGTATTGATAGGCGTGTATACGGCATCAAAAACCCAAGATTGTGTCTCAACTAAATCGAGAGGGATCGCGCTACCAGCGTGAGCGTAATGGCCAAGAGGCGTGCAATTAACAACACCGTCTGCAGATGCGATGGCGTCGGGTAGAGCTTGCTCAGTAAGCATTTCTACTTTGCCAAAGCGCGTACCGAGCGCTGCGGAAAGCGTCTGCATCTTTTTTAGATCTTTATCATAAAGTGATATGGACGCTGCTTGTAGATCCTGCAATGCAGTCGCTATTGCCTTGCCTACGCCGCCACAGCCTATGATAACGACTTTTCCTGGCAAGTCTTGTCGGTTAGCTCGATAGGCTTTAATGAAACCAGAATAGTCTGTGTTAAAGGCGTGAATCTTTCCATGTTTGAACAATAGTGTATTTGCTGCGCAAACTTTTGCTGCACTGCTGTCTACTTCATCGGCAATACTATACGCGAGTTCTTTATAGGGGTAAGTCACGTTAGCGCAACTGATTCCTTGATGCTGCAGTTGATATGAAAGGCCTAGAAACTGGGTAAAAGTAGAGTTATCCAACTCTTTGAGCTGATAATCAAGCTCGATATCAAGATATTTGGACAGCTGGTTGTGAAATAGGGGAGACATAGATTTAGCAATGTCTTTTCCAATAAGGCGGCATTGAATCATATCGTTTATCTCTTCTGGTTATGATTTCTCTCATCATAAGTTTTCTCTCTCTAATATCCTCATTCGTTTTATTAGAAATCCATTCAGTTTTTGCTAATTGAATCAAGAAATAGCGTTATGGCTAAGGGTATTCGCGGCAAGGCGAGTTGTGTTTTCTCAAAAACTTATACCATCAAAATAAATTGAAATAGTCGAAAGCAAGGGTTCGTCGCTATAGTGATTTCACGATAAAAAAACAGCCCAAACATGAGGCTGTTACCTATTGAAGTGGAGAAGGTGTAATGAGTCAGAATATTGTTGTACAGAACATACAGCGAGCCGATAGCCGCTTAGTTGAAGGATTAAGAAAGTGCGGCGTCGCTACGATTCACGAAGCGCAAGGTCGTCGCGGATTGTTGGCTCATTACTTACGTCCAATCTTTCAATGTGATGCAGTAGCAGGTTCTGCATTAACCATATCCGGTGCAGCAGGAGATAACTGGATGATGCATGTGGCTATTGAACAAGCAAAACCCGGTGACTTTCTTGTCTTTGCTCCAACGAGTCCGTCCAACCACGGTTACTTCGGTGACTTATTGGCCACATCTGCTCAAAATCATGGCGTGGTTGGACTGATTATTGATGGCGGAGTACGCGATACTCGCGACTTACGCGAAATGAACTTCCCTGTATGGTCAAAAGCCGTCTTCAGTGAAGGTACGATTAAAGAGACGTTAGGCTCAGTAAATGTACCGATGAATTGTGCTAATGAAATCATCTATCCTGGTGACGTGATTGTTGCTGATGAAGATGGCGTGGTCGTGGTGCGCAGGGATGAAGCTGAGCAAGTTCTGCATGCGTCGTTAGCACGTATGGAGAAAGAAGAAGAGAAACGTGTTCGGTTAGCAAATGGCGAACTCGGTCTAGATATCTATGACATGCGTGCCGACTGGCAGAGAAAGGGCTTAAGTATGTCTAGAGGTATTCCATGCATGTGGATGCGTTCGGGCACTTCAAAGGGCGCTTATTTTTTGCGTTCTGACCTGCCTTCAAATACCGATGAGAGAGATCAGCTATTGCTATCAATTATGGGCTCACCGGATAAACGTCAAATAGACGGAATAGGCGGTGCGGATCCATTAACCTCTAAAGTGGCGATTGTAGAACGATCTTCAAAAACAAATGCCGACGTTGACTACCTTTTCTTACAAGTGTTCGTTGATCAAGCATTGGTTAGCGCAAAACAGAACTGTGGAAATATTCTAGCGGGAGTAGCCGCGTTCGCTATCGAGCGAGGCTTGGTTGCACCGACTGGCGAGCAAACCGATGTGCGTATCTACATGGAAAACACTCAGCAGGTTGCGACTGTAAAGGTTCAAACTCCCCACCGAAAAGTTACTTACCGAGGTGACTGTTCGATTGATGGTGTACCCGGTACATCGGCCCCACTTGAAGTGACGTTTGAAAACACAGCGGGTTCTTCTTGTGGTGCGCTATTACCAACGGGTAACCCCACAGACGAGATCGATGGGGTTGAGGTTACGCTGATTGACAATGGTATGCCAGTGGTGGTTCTTAAAGCCGAAGACTTTGGTCTTACAGGAAAGGAGACCCGCGAAGCCTTGGAAGCAAACGCTGTTTTGAGACAGCGCTTGGAGTCCATTCGATTACAAGCTGGCAAGCTAATGAATCTTGGTGATGTTACCGATTTGTCGGTCCCTAAATTGTCACTAATTAGCCCAGCATTCGCTGGTGGCACAGTGTCGACACGCACGTTTATACCGCATCGTTGTCATGCTTCTATCGGTGTTCTGGGCGCAGTGAGTGTTGCAACGGCTTGTCTGTTGCCAAATTCCCCTGCTAATGAACTCGTTAAAGAGCAATTGGCAAATTGTCACAAACTCCATCGAGTCGAAGTGGATGTAGAACACCCAATAGGCAAGATGACCATTGTACTTAATATCGACAACCAGCAAGTCTACTCAGCGGCGAATTTACGTACGGCGAGAAAATTGTTTGATGGCGTGGTGTTTGCCTAAGCGTAATTAGGCTAGGCAAGGACTTCAAACCTAGAAGGATAGATCATGGATAAAGATTACTTACCGTTTCACCCAAACCCAAGTAAGCCAGCATTTGAAGTACCGAAAGGTGCGGTGGATGCACATTGTCATGTGTTTGGACCTGCGGTTCAATTCCCATATTCTCCAAAGCGAAAGTACACGCCTTGTGACGCGTCTAAAGATCAGCTGTTTGCATTGCGCGACTCCTTAGGTTTTGAACGTAACGTTATTGTTCAAGCATCGTGTCATGGTACTGATAATACGGCGCTTATTGATGCGTTAAATACTGCTGGCGACTTGGCGAGAGGCATCGCTTTTGTTGATGAAAACGTAACGGATGAAGAGTTGGCAATGATGGACAAAGCGGGTGTGCGTGGAGTGCGCTTTAACTTTGTAAAGCGCCTTGTGGATACTGCACCAAAGTCAGTATTAAAGACAATTGCTGACAAAGTACGTCCGCTAGGCTGGCACATTGTGGTGTACTTCGAAGCGCAAGATATTGATGAGGTTGCTCCATTCCTCGATGAGCTTGATATGACGGTGGTTGTCGATCATATGGGACGCCCGAACATCGCCGCTGGTTTAGAAGGCCAAAACTTCGCCAAGTTTGTTGCCATGCTCGAGCGAAACCCAAACATCTGGACTAAAGTAAGTTGCCCAGAGCGACTGACACAAACGCCCCCTGATTATTCAGACGTGGTGCCATTTGCAAAAGCGTTAGTTGAAAAGTTTCCTACCCGTGTCTTGTGGGGGACAGACTGGCCACACCCAAACATGAAATCTCATACGCCAGATGATGGCCATCTTGTCGATGTGATTCCTCAAATAGCGCCGACACCTGAGCTTCAAAAAGCCCTACTAATTACCAACCCTATGAAACTGTATTGGTCTGAGAGCGAGTAATCTTATGTCTTATTTAGAAAAGAAACATCAAATTCCAGGAACCACCATGTTTGATGGTGAGATGGCGCAGAAAGGCTATCCACTGAACAAAATGTGCTATTCGCTTAATGGCCAGCTAGGCCGAGACCAGTTCAAAGCTGATGAGATGGCGTATTGCGACAAGTTCGGTTTGAGTGAAGCACAGAAAATTGCCGTACGTGATAGAGATGTTCTTGGTTTGATAGAACAAGGTGGCAGCATCTATTATCTCGCAAAGTTTGTCGGCATGTTGGGCCTGAATGTACAAGACATTGGTGCTATCCAAACGGGCAAAACACTGGAAGAGTTTAAACAAATGCTAGTAGAGGCAGGGAAATAGTTATGGCTAACATTATTGGCGGTATTACCACATCACATATTCCTGCCATTGGCAGGGCAATCGATCAAAACTTACAACAAACCGACTATTGGAAACCGCTATTCGACGCGTACCCTCCCATCCATCAATGGCTAGAGAAGAAGCAGCCAGATGTCGCAATCGTATTCTACAACGATCATGGGTTGGAGTTCTTTTTAGATAAGAAACCGACATTTTCTATCGGAGCGGCGGCCAGTTATCAAAATGCGGATGAAGGCTGGGGCATTCCGACTATCCCGACAATCAACGGCGATCCTGAACTTTCTTGGCACATCTGTAACCAGTTAGTGGAGAACGAGTTTGATATCACCATCTGCCAAGAGATGAAGGTCGACCATGGTTTAACGGTGCCAATGCAGCTAATGTGGCCTGGCCATAGCTATTCGCACATGAAGGTTATTCCGGTGTGCATTAACGTCGAGCAGCACCCTATGCCATCTCCTAAGCGTTGCTTTGATTTAGGTCGAGCAATTGGTGAGGCGGTTGAGAGCTTCGGTAAAGACTTAAATGTTGTTGTGCTTGGTACGGGTGGTTTATCTCACCAACTAGATGGTGAGCGTGCAGGCTTTATCAACAAAGAGTTCGATCTCTACTGTATGGAAAAGCTGATCAGTGAACCGGAAGCACTAACCAAACTTTCTATTTTTGATTTGGTTGAACAGGGCGGCGCACAAGGGCCGGAACTTATCATGTGGCTTGGTATGCGTGGAGCGCTGACGGGCAACTTGGAAGTTCTATTGAGTAATTATCACGCGCCAATTTCAAACACAGGTGCTGGCACAATGCTTATCGAAAACCACAAATAAGCCAACGTCCAGAAGAACACAATACCAACGTCAGTGAGAGCCATTGATTGTCAGTAAGCCAGCCACGGTAAATGACAGTCAGTGGCTCTTTTTATATCCAAGCCAGTTGATTTGATAAATATCAGTGTTAGTTATTACATCTAAGTAATACACCTGACCAATAAATCATAAAAATAATAGGTTTAATGCCGCTCTCTAGCACGACTTTTGTACACTCACAGCCTTGTCGTTATGGTTATAGATATGGAAGGGTCAGTGAAACTAAAAGTGGTGCCTTATGGCAAGAAGTCGGTGGCCAACTGGTCGATTTTGGGTATCTAGATCAAGCGCTAACAAGCCATAGGCAAGTGGTTGAGTTCCATAATGAGTTACCAGATGAGATTAAGAAACAACTGTCTTCATTTTTGACGGGGGAAATTCGTGGATATTTAGAAGCGCTAAAACAGCATATTGAGAGCGGCGATTGGCAGCTTGTTAATACTCCGATGCAAGCTACTTATCGAAGTGCCGCTTATTCTAGTCACCATAATTCTATTACGATCCATCAGACTTCTATACAGGCTACATCTGACACGTTGACCCAGATTGCAGTCGATCAGCGTGAAGAATTTGAATACTGCTTTGAGCTTTCATGTTCAATGGCTGATTTCAAAAAACATGTTGGGTGGGACATAGTGTTGTCGGCAGTAGAAGACGATGAGCGAAATTTCAGTTGGAAGGAATCGCTTTCTTCATCGGGCTATCTTCAGCATGCTACTACCAAAAGCTCCTTGCCTAGAAAACTTTATACTCAATCCTCCCAGTTATCTGCACCAATAAGCTTTAGTCCAATATCAGCTGCTACAAAGGGAACAAATAAACCTAAAGAATCGATAATGGCGATCATGCCCGCGGTTCAATTCGGCGATCGATTAGGGCTCGCAACACAAGGTTACTATTATCATTTTCATGATGGCAAGTTGGTTCAAGAGTACAAAATTCTTGGTGAGGGTAATTGTCGCTTTAGCCTGACCTATTCCGACGAGAATACGCTTAGCGATGAACTAAGGCCTATAACTATGCAAAGTGCTATTCCTGTGTACTGGAAAGCAGAAGGTACGGAATATGAAAACCAACATTTGTTGTATTTGCCTGAGAAAATGTCACAAGATCAGTTTGAATCGGTCACTCAGGGTTGGTTAGACAAAAAAGGAGTGCTACTTGAACTCGATAAACTTGCAAATGTAAGTCAAGGTTTCGAATGTGACATCAGTGAGTATCATGCTCCATTAGATGTGATTTATGACCACTCCGGCCGAATGCTACATGGAAGCAATATTGTTGCCTTGAACGACCATAATTCAGTGGCAAGTGGTATCCCGATCATTAACTTACGACCTGAGAAAGTGTTCCGGATAGGCGTATTTTTTGATGGGACGGGGAACAACGATAGAAATGACGTCTACAAAGAGCGACGAGGTAACAAATCGCGCACTAACGTTGCAAGGCTCTTTGCTGCTTATCCTCATATTGATGGTGAGTCTGCAAAAATATATGTTTCTGGTATAGGTACAGTCGACATTGAGGACCCAACTAAAATACCTGAATGGTAGATAATCAATTAGATGAGACCAAGTTGGAGCAAGCCTTTGGAGTAAATTTAAACAAGCTGTTTCTTGGTGATTTTTACGATGCCATGAAGCTACAAAAAGTACCGCTGTTTAACTATATTGATGGGGAGAATGGTGTGTTTTACAAATGGCAGGGCTTGTTAAGTCAATTGAAGCGCATCTTAGTAGAGCTCACTCAAAAAGACATCTATGACGATATTACTCATATTGCTTTTGATGTGATTGGGTTTAGTCGTGGGGCAGCATTATCGCGACACTTCGTTAATGCGGTTTATGATGGACTACCAGATTATTTAAAACCTGTCTCTGATGGATCGGAAGATACTTACGTTATGCCGAACTTGCGCGGGGATGAGAGCAAGATAGTGTTTTCGAAACGAAGGGGGTATCAAACAGATAGCACCAAAGGTGTTAGTGTCCGGTTTTTGGGGTTGTTTGACACTGTTGCTTCGTTTTACTTGGCAGGAAACGACGATGAAGGCAACTTTAAACAAGGTATCGAGCCTAGTATGGTCAATGCAGCGTTGCAAATCGTCGCGGCCCACGAATATCGCCGGAACTTTCCGCTCACATCGTTAGCAAGTAATAAGCAGCAATGGCTGCCAAATAACTTTCATGAAGAAGTTTTTCCCGGCTGTCATGCGGACATTGGCGGTGGTTATCCTTCCATTCTACAATACGGGCGCAAAGATTTACCACGCTACGTTGGGTTCCCTGTAGAAGAGTCTTTCAATCGTGAGCTGGTGAAGACGGAACCTTTTAACATCCCCTATCGTGGAGGTGGCTATGAAAATAGCCCTGAAGTCTTGGCAGTTTTAAAAGATAAGTCAGCAACTTGGCAAAAGGCATGCTTTGAGTCCACTGGGAATTACGGCGAAGTTAAGTTGTATAACTGGACACTGTATTACTTCGAGCTTAGGCCGGTAAGTGGAGGGCTTGCTGGTGTCGCACTTGAAAGAATGAAGCAGCAAGGACAGGTCGCTGGGATCGATTGGTTTGAAGACGATTACCAAGATAATCTAACCCCGACTATATCGACGACACCAATTGCCGAGAGTTATGGGAAAGCTTGAGAAACAAGCAACTTGGTACCATTGCCAAGGATGATTGGCGAAACAGATTTGAAAGTTGGTATAAAGGTTATCTTCATCGACCTCATGACAAAGTTATAAACCTTCCATACAAGACCCTGTATGAAACAATCGTAAACAGCGTTACTTTCGATGGTAAGGATACTAAGGAACTAAAAAGGAATATTTGGGACAATGAATAAAGGTTGGTTATTTCTTCTAGCTTTTCTTTTTACGTTAACAACCACTGCATGTGCTGATCAAAGTAAGGCGCTTTATGCAAGGATTGGTAATGCCGGAAGCATCAGTGGTAATTATGGTGTTCGTGATGTTGTTGTTCACACAAAAGGGGGCGGTTGGGTCAACTTTGGTTTTGGAGGGGTTAACGGTTATCCAGGCGCAAGTTCGGATATTGGCAAAGCCGGTATACCTATTCGAATAGGCGGGAGTTGGCGTAAAGGTCGAAGCGAAAAAGGAGAACAACTTATCTACTACCGTATCGATGAGCCAATAGATGCGGCATTGGCCGAGAAGAAAATGAGAGCATGAACGACTATTACCAAGAGTTCTCTACTGAATGGCCTGTAATGCAAGTCGTGGTTGATGAAGACAAAATCATGTTGTTATACACCCTGTCTTGCTATTCAAAAATAGACAACTGTACGGCTAACAATGATACCGACCCAAATGGCTGGGTGGTAAAAAGCCCCGAGAACCTTACTGATGTCGTCGTGTTGTTTGAAGGTACAGGGGAGACTTCATTCACCCCGTTTGAATAGCGAACGGAATTAGAAACCCCTTTCAATGGGGGATGAATTTGAAGTTTGAATGCAAGTTGACTGTTTAGTTAGGCGTTAAACCCTTGCTGCTTCCTTACCTGTAGCTCTAGTATCGGAATGAAAATCATTTTGTAAGTATCAAAATTGTCGATTTCATATTTTTTGGTTTAGCTTTATGCATTGTTCACATGTCATTAACATTTGTCATTCTAAAGACGCTATTTCTGCTACCTTTCAGAGGCTTAGTAGGTAACCTTTAAATAGAAGTAGCTGCTAAGTGATTACCTATTACGGCTCAGTAACAAGAACGCATAAATTACCAAGGAGGGCATTATGTGGGAATCACCAGCAACAGCGATAACATGGCTTAAAAACAAAGGATTCACCCGAACGGCGGCGTCGGTTGAATTTGCTAAGTGCCAGTTTCCTAGATTTGAAACGGAACAACTCGGATTAAATGAAATGGAGGGGCACGTCCGCTACGTAGCGCTTGTTTTACAGTTGCTCAATGTTTTACGCCCAGAAATTATAACGCGTCCAGTACTGGCTGATGTGCGTCTTTTTCAAGGCTTTTCAACGTCTAATCTTATCTATCTTACTAACAATGTCATTGTGCCCAAGGTAAAGAATAAGTCGGCAGACTTTCTGATTCGCCAGATTATCCTGATTGAGCAAGAGTTAGCTGCTCCCGCAACACATAGCGTTGATTCTTTTTTCAAACACCATAGAAATCGCACCGCAGAAATCCTATCCAAAAGAAGCAGCCTTGAAGCGGTAAACGAGTTTGATCACGAATTTAGGAGTAATCAAGATAACATGTCCGAACACCCAAGGACTAAGTTAGAAATTGAGAAAGCGGATGTTATTTCTAAGAATCTGACCAATGATCCTGTGGTATTTATGGGGCTTAAGGCGGTGCCAGAGCACGTAATGAAATCGATTCTTGTTAACGGACTCGTTCCACTAAAGTACCTGAATAATCGATCGATTATGAGAAAGGCAGGCACGACTCTAACACTTCAAAATGATCGTCAAGCGAATTATCTACGTCGTCGGTTTATTCTCGACCTACCTAGACTTCCAATAGCAATTTGAACGTTTACAAACTGCTACAGATGGCCAACGCACATAAATCAGGTCCTGGAGTTACATCTTCAGGATTCCACTCTACTAGTGGTAAGCCGGGATATGCTGCGCAGTACTCTCAAGGGTCTGCTAGTAGTAGTCCTTTAAGAGTGTCTTACAATATGTGTTTGGGAATAAGAGTCACAGATAAGTCATTCCCTCTGATCATTCAAGATGGCATTGAAAATTGGAATAGATACCACACTGAGAAAAAAATTGTGATGGCATTTTCAAAAGAGTCTAAGAATTGGAAACATGACTATGAATCAGAGATTTTGCTTGGTGGGGCGACCCCTGCCAGTGACTTCGTTTACATAGGTCTAGCAAAAGTCACTGCTGTAATGGGAATGGGGATGAGAATAAGGGGTAAGAAGGTCAAACATAAGAAAATGAGAAACAAAGACATCCCACCTATGGTTTCGTTGTACGACTGATGCGCCACTAAGTTGAGATATTATACGTAAATCAAGCCCTCACAATCATTTGAGGGCTTTGTGAGTTTCTATTTTCATCTCTCTATGGGAGTTTGAACCGCAAGAACTATTGTTTCGTTAACCAGTAATGTTTTGCAAGATCCCCGGTAATTCTTTCACCGTTCATGTCTAGCTTCATCAATACGTTTTCGCCCACAAAGTATTGGTTTGGGGCTGACTGTTGCTTAAGGGTGATGGTGTTGCTAGATCATTCCAACTGAAATGACCTTCTGATGTAAAGCGACCGTCTTGTTCCCCTTTATAACTTTGAACTAATATGTAAGTCCCATCTTTGTTGAGGTTCAGTGTCACATTGATGCCACTGCAGTCGGCACAGGGCAGAGTTCCGATGTAAGTGCCGTCCCAATCTAAAGCGTTGTTCGCGTTGTGAGATTGTTGAGTAACGATTACCTCCTCAATCTCTGAAGACTCTGCCTGTTGAATTGCATCGGCAATATCGCTGCTAGGCGCATCCGCTGGGACGATTTCTGCCGTTTCGGGCTTAGGTGTATTATCACAGCCGGAAATGACCGCCATACACGTCAGTAGTAACAGCAAGTGCTTTTTCATCGCAAATATCCTCGAAATACTTAGATTGAATACATCAACTATAGTAGCCCTCGGCGTGGTTCTCTCGTCAACGTATTGCAAGCATTTTAAGTGTTTGTGTCAGGATTTGATTTGCTTCTCTTACGCTATTGGGTGCTGGTTCGTCCTTTTGTTGTGACGATAAAAAATTCGATTTGAAGGAGGGGCGAGACTCTTCTATAACGCGCTTTCTTTTACTAGCTCACCAATCATTGGACTCAACAAATGCATAAACTGATAGAAGCGATCCACACACAGGGTTACTACGTGTGGGATGACTTTATGTCTCCAGAACAAGTCGAATTGCTAAAGGACTGCCTACCAGAGGACTGGAGCAAAGCGAAAATCGGGCGAACTGAAGATTCTGCTCGGATTGCGGATATCAGAAGTGACAAGATATGTTGGCTCTCCCCAGATTTAGGTACGCCGGTACAGCAGTTTTTAAGCAAAATGGAAGTAATACGCCAAGCGGTCAATCAGGAGTTCTTTCTGGGACTGTTTGAGTATGAAGCACACTTCGCGAAGTATGAAGTTGGAGACTTTTACCAAAAGCATCTGGATTGCTTTAGAGGTAACGAAAATCGTCGTTTGACGACCGTATTCTATATGAATGATGAATGGCAAGAACAAGATGGCGGTGATCTCGTGGTTTATGATCTCAAAGATAGAGAAATTACCCGAATGAAACCTAAATCAGGCCGCTTGTTTGTATTTTTATCGGAGCAGTTCCCGCATGAAGTATTGCCGACAAACCGCGAACGTTTTAGTATTGCGGGTTGGTTCAGAACTAATGGTGTGAAGGATAATTTGTTGGATATTGCAAACTAAAGTCAGCCGTTCCTAATATCACTTTCGTTATATGGAATAATCGATATTCGAAATCAACACCCAAGTTTCGCTATGCTGCGCGGTTCTAATACAGTGTGAAAAGAGCACGAACGATCCTAATTCGGAAAAGAATAATGCGAAGTACAGCTATGGTTATCGCGCTATGTGGCGTGATGTCCTTTGGGGTGGCCGCTGAGGAAAAGCACCACGAAGATCCAACAAGAATAGTAACGAAAGCAGGGATTGCTTATACCGATTCAGTACGAATTTCAGGCTCGATTGGCCTAGATGAAGCGCGAATGATCAATGCGCGTACTGATCTTGAAGGAGAAGAGTGGCGAATCGGTGGTTCGTGGCTTTTGCCGATGGGAATACTTAACTTCAACTTTAGCCGCTCCGATTATGACGACGGCGCATACAAGAATAACTACAGCATTGGTACTTTTGTTCCTTTAACCTATTTCGGATTTGAGCCAGCAGGTTGGCAGATATTTCCAATGGCTGGATACTCATATAATGATGGCGAGTTTCTGATGGATCAAAATCATAGCGACGCCGGATTAGAAAGTGATTATGTGCTAATGCCAGCAAGTAGCCATGGTGGTTATTTAGGTGGCTTTGCGGTCAAACCATTAAGTGACAAGTGGAGCTTGATGGCGTTTGGTGGCGGCTCGATGGGTTCAGATAACTATTCTGGTCACTGGTATGGTGCAGGTGTTAGCCACAAGCTAACTGATAAACAGTCCTTCAATATCTTTGGGTATGTATCAGACGATAGCTTTGGTGATAACTCAAAAATTGGTGGTTCTTATACCTACGAGTTTTAAGCGCTTTGACGATAATGCAAGACAGACTTTAAAGGCTTGGCTAAAACCAAGCCTTCTATTTTTGCAAAGACAATGATTGGTTAATCCTTTTGCACTATGAGGGTTAAAAGTAGAAATAACCCAAAGTTTCCATTCCTAGCCATAATAAAAACATAGAAAAGTTGGTGCTTTTACTGGCTGAATACTCAGTTCGTAACTATAAATTTATTAATAAATAGCTTTATTTTGGATGAGGACTAGGGAATGAAATTCAGCCATAAAATTGTGGCCGCTTCGTCTGTGTTACTTTTGGCGACCGTCACCCTCCTAACACTTCAGCAATACCACACCGTAAAAAGCGAAATCAAAACGCAAGTCACCTCAAGTGTCACCGAGATTGTAGATGGCGTTCGAAATACGACTGCTGCGGAAATTAATGGACGTAAGGCCATTGCAGAGTACGCCACAAGTATGCTTGAAGTGGACTTGTCACCTAACGCGATAACCCAAGTACTGACCAGAAAGGTTGTGAAAGACACATTTTTACTTGCCGGGTTAGGATTCGAGAAGGATGGCTCGAATATAAACAATGATCCATCATGGAATCCAGGTCCCACTTGGGATCCTAGAGTACGCCCTTGGTACATTGATGCTAAACGATCTGGCAAGCTTGTTATCACAGCGCCTTACGCAGACTCTGCTACAGGAGAGATCCTAGTCTCCATCGCTACACCGGTAAGAGATAAAGGGCAGTTTATTGGTGCCATATTCTATGATGTGAGTCTTGCCGCTCTTGCGGAAGTGGTAAACAAAGTGCAGCTGTTTGACGCCGGTTACGTCTTTATTGTTGCGGGTGATGGGACAACCATCGCGCACCCTAAAACTAACTTAAATGGTAAGCCCATGACGGAGTTTTTGGGGAACGCCCCGATTCAAGATACACCACAGCAGGCCATTATTGACGGTAAAGCATACACTTTGGATTTTTCTAAAGTCCCAGGAGAAGATTGGTACATTGGCGTAGTACTTGATGAGGCAGTAGCATATCAATCCTTGGCGGATTTGCGTAATAGTTCAATGGTCTATACGGTTATTGCTTTAGTGATCAGTATCGTGATTTTGTTGGTATTAATTAGAAGCTTAATGAAGCCGTTAGACACCCTAGGAGAAGCCATTCAAGATGTGGCGACAGGGCAAGGCGATCTTACCAAACGTCTTGATACAGATACCGATAAAGAATTCTCAACATTGGCATCTGGCTTCAATGAATTTACGGGTAAATTGCAGCAGCTAATTACGCAATCCAAGGCTATTGGTGACGAGATACTACGAGGCTCTGAAATGACTTCTATGGGCCTGCAAGAATCAGCATCAGCAATGCAAGATCAGCTACACGAACTTGAACAATTAGCCACGGCGATGCATGAAATGGCAACGACTTCGGGAGATGTGGCTAACAACGCACAAGGCGCTGCAGCGGCAGCTCAGGAAGCTGATGACGCCACTATCATTGGCACAGACGTCGTGGGGGAAACAACTTCCGCGATTGATAATCTATCTCAGAAGATAGATGAAGCCGTTGAA
Organism: Vibrio aestivus; assembly: GCA_003263845.1. Classification (GTDB taxonomy): domain Bacteria; phylum Pseudomonadota; class Gammaproteobacteria; order Enterobacterales; family Vibrionaceae; genus Vibrio; species Vibrio aestivus. The sequence goes on from JYJN01000029.1 coordinate 29,281, forward strand.
GAGGTTAAAGGACTAGAGTCGGCGACTGATAATATAGAGACTATCTTGAAGGTGATCAATGACATTGCTGATCAAACAAACCTACTGGCTCTGAACGCTGCAATTGAGGCTGCGCGAGCAGGCGAGTCTGGACGTGGTTTTGCGGTGGTTGCAGATGAAGTTCGTACTTTGGCTCAACGTACCAAGAGTCAACAACAGAAATTCGTAACATGATTGAGCAGCTGCAAGCGGGTGCAAGTTCGGTATCTAATGCGATGAACAGTAGTAAAACAACGGCAATCAGCGCTGTTGAACGAGCGCAAGAAGCGAACGTTGCGCTCGAGCGAATTCGCGATGCCATTCAACGTATCAGTGATATGAATATTCAAATTGCGTCGGCAGCGGAAGAACAAAGCTTGGTTGCGGAAGAGATTAATAACAACACAGTGAAAATCAAAGACCTGTCTACTCAAGTATCCGACGCAGCGCAAAACGCCAACATAGCAATGCAAGCACAGACCGAGAATATACGTGAGCAGGATGCTATCTTGAATAAGTTTACTGTGTAATCAGGTGAATTAGGTTCTATTGAGTGGGTAAGTAGAGATAGATGAAATACGATAAGGCCTAGTCGATAAATGACTAGGCCTTAGTTTTGATATGCGATAAATTTAGGAGTTCAGGCGATTAAGCAAGAAGCTCTTTCGCTGTGTTTACTACGTTTTCAGTGGTGAAACCGAACATCTTGAATAGCTCACCTGCAGGCGCAGACTCACCGAATGTTGTCATGCCGATGATACGACCGTCGAAACCAACGTACTTGTACCAGAAGTCAGCAATGCCAGCTTCTACAGCGATACGTGCAGTCACATCTGATGGAAGTACAGATTCACGGTACTCCGCGTCTTGTTTGTCGAATGCGTCTGTAGCAGGCATCGATACTACGCGTACTTTCTTACCTTCAGCCGTAAGTTCTACAGCAGCGTTTACCGCTAGCTCAACTTCAGACCCTGTTGCGATAAGGATTAGCTCTGGCTTGCCTTCGCAATCTTTCAGGATGTAACCACCCTTTGCGATGTTAGCTACTTGCTCTTCGCTACGCTCTTGCTGTGCAAGGTTTTGACGAGAGAAGATTAGAGACGTTGGCCCGTCTTTACGTTCGATAGCCAGTTTCCAAGCCACTGCAGATTCAACTTGGTCACATGGACGCCATGTGCTCATGTTTGGTGTTAGACGTAGCGACGCCATTTGCTCAACTGGTTGGTGAGTTGGGCCATCTTCGCCAAGACCGATAGAGTCGTGCGTGTAAACTTGGATGTTCTGAACTTTCATCAGAGCCGCCATACGCATTGCGTTACGTGCGTATTCCATGAACATTAGGAACGTTGCACCGTATGGTACGAAACCACCGTGCAGAGCGATACCGTTCATGATAGCCGTCATACCGAATTCACGTACACCGTAGTGGATGTAGTTACCTGCTGGATCTTCAGCAGATACTGACTTAGAGCCAGACCACATGGTTAGGTTAGAAGGTGCAAGGTCCGCAGAGCCGCCTAGGAATTCTGGTAGCATAGCACCGAACGCTTCTAGAGCGTTTTGAGACGCTTTACGCGATGCAATGTTTGCAGGATTTGCTTGAAGATCAGCAATGATTTGATTTGCTTTCTCTTCCCATTGTGCAGGTAGCTCGCCGTTTACTCGTCTCTTAAATTCAGCCGCCAGCTCGGGGTATGCTGCTTCATAAGCAGAAAGTTTCTCGTTCCACGCTGCTTCCTTAGCTGCGCCTGCTTCTTTCGCATCCCACTCTGCGTAGATTTCCGACGGAATTTCAAAAGGACCGTGCTCCCAACCTAATTCTTTACGTGTTGCTGCAATTTCTTCAGCGCCTAATGGTGCACCGTGACAGTCGTGTGAACCAGATTTGTTTGGAGAACCAAAACCGATGATAGTCTTAGTACAGATTAGAGTAGGGCGCGGGTCTACTTTCGCTGCTTCAATCGCTGCGTTGATTGCTTCAGCGTTGTGACCGTCTACTGCCGGGATAACATGCCAGCCGTATGCTTCAAAACGTTTTGGCGTATCGTCAGAGAACCAACCTTCCACTTCACCATCGATAGAGATGCCGTTGTCATCCCAGAAAGCGATAAGCTTACCAAGACCTAGCGTACCTGCTAGAGAACATGCTTCGTGAGAGATACCTTCCATTAGACAGCCGTCACCCATGAATGCATAAGTGAAGTGGTCAACGATGTCATGGCCTTCTTTGTTGAACTGTGCTGCTAGAGTTTTCTCAGCAAGCGCCATACCCACGGCGTTCGTTATACCTTGACCTAGTGGGCCAGTGGTTGTTTCGATACCCGGTGCGTAACCGTACTCTGGGTGACCTGGAGTCTTAGAGTGCAGTTGACGGAAGTTCTTAAGATCTTCGATTGATAGCTCGTAGCCTGCTAGGTGAAGCAGAGAGTAAATCAGCATAGAGCCGTGGCCGTTTGAAAGCACGAAACGGTCGCGGTCAGCCCACTCTGGGTTTGACGGGTTGTGGTTTAGGTGATCACGCCAAAGAACTTCAGCGATGTCAGCCATACCCATAGGTGCGCCTGGGTGGCCAGAGTTTGCTTGTTGTACGCCATCCATGCTTAGAGCACGAATAGCATTAGCTAGCTGTTTTTTAGATAAAGAAGAACGATCCATAATTACTACCAGTGTTTAAAAATATAGGAATAGGAAATTGAAAGGGGAACGCAAACGTTCCCCTTTTTTGATTCTGTGTGATTACAGCTTAGCTGCGATCATGTCTTCTAGTTTGCCTTGGTCAACTGCGAAGTTGCGGATACCTTCTGCAACTTTCTCAACTGCCATCGCGTCTAGGTTGTGCTCCCATAGGAACTCAGCGTGAGTCATTGCAGAAGGGCGCTCTTTAGAGCCTTTAGAGTCAACAAGTTTCTCTACTACTTCACCTTCAGCTGCTTCTAGTTCAGCGAGAAGAGCAGGAGCGATAGTTAGACGGTCACAACCAGCAAGTTCAAGGATCTCGCCGATGTTACGGAAGCTTGCGCCCATAACAACCGTGTTGTAGCCGTAGTCTTTGTAGTAATTGTAGATGTCAGTTACAGAGATTACGCCTGGATCTTCTGAAGCTTCGAAGTCGCGACCTTCTTTCGCTTTGTACCAGTCCATGATACGACCAACGAATGGAGAGATTAGGAATACGCCAGCTTCAGCACATGCACGAGCTTGAGCAAAAGAAAATAGAAGCGTTAGGTTACAGTTGATGCCTTCTTTTTCTAGGATTTCTGCAGCGCGGATACCTTCCCAAGTAGAAGCCAGCTTGATTAGGATACGGTCGTTAGTGATACCCGCATCATTGTACATTTTTACTAGCTGACGAGCTTTAGCAACGCTACCTTCTGTGTCGTAAGAAAGACGAGCATCAACTTCTGTTGAGATACGACCAGGAATTGTTTTCAGGATTTCTTTACCAATGTTCACTGCAAGCATGTCACAAGTGTCTTGAACTTGTTGAGCTTTGTCGCTGCTTTGCGCCTTAGCGTATTCAATTGAAGCGTCGATAAGAGGTGCGTACTCAGCAATTTGAGCCGCTTTTAGAATTAGAGATGGGTTAGTTGTTGCGTCTTCTGGTTGGTATTTTTTAATTGCTTCGATTTCACCAGTGTCTGCTACCACAGTTGTTAGTTTACGTAGCTGCTCTAACTTGTTGCTCATTTCGATCATCCTATTTCTTGGGCAAGGCCGAGTTTCTTTAAGCTCGACTCATACATTTGCAAGTTGTGCTGCCAGTTGTTTTGCTGGGATATAGTACAAATACAACTGGCTGCACGAATTAATTTTTGCAGCAGAACAATTGTTATGAACATTTGCTCGTCTGCTGAGTAAATGATGTATCCATATTTAACTTATCTAGATTTAAAGTCAATTACTACGGTAAGGGATTAGTGACTTTTGCCTGACTTTTTTTGATTTAACTTTCTTGATTGCGCGAATTAAACGTTTGCCTTATGAAATAGGCGCTAGAGGCACGAAAAATGCCCATTTCATGGCTGTGAGAATTTGTCATTCTTGTGAGCAAATGTTGCCTTTGGGTATGGGGGTAACATATGCTAGGTCAATGAGCAGATGATCTGCTTGAGTTAGACTGCAGGAAAATTATTAGAGGTATTTATGACTCAATCTACTCATGACCTTCCCGATGACAATACCGATCTATTGACTGAGATCGCCGTCGCTTATTATCAAGATGGCGCGACACAAGAAGAGATCTCAAAAAAGTTTTCGGTATCACGTGCAAAAATTGGTCGAATGCTTAAGCAAGCTCGCGATGAAGGCATTGTAGAGATCACCGTAAAATACCATCCTGTTTTTAGTGCGAAGATCGAGCAACGGCTCATTGAACGGTTTGGGGTAAAACGAGCGCTAGTGGCGCTAGACCAACCCAATGAAGAACAGCAACGTTTGCAAGTCGCTGGTTTGGTGGCCAAGTATATGTCTAACAGCTTACAAAACGGCACGGTTGTAACGGTAGGGCAAGGGCGCAATGTGTCGGCAGTTGCGCACCATACAGGGGTTATCACTCAAAGAGACTGTAAGTTTGTTTGCGGTATTGGAGGTATTCACCCAAGAGGCGGGATGTTTAACGCTGACCATATTTGTCGCCAGTTTGCCAAAGTATATGGTGGTAGCTCCGAAACTCTCTATGCCCCAGCCTATGCTGAAAACCGCGAACAAAAGCTAGCATTCATGCAAAACGGGACCGTCAAACAAACTCTCGATTTGGCTCGTAAAGCGGACGTTGCTTTAGTGGGGATCGGGGATATGAGCGAGAACAGCTACATGGTCGATTTAGGCTGGTTTACTCCGGATGAAGTGGTGCAAGCGAGACTGCATCAAGGTGTTGTTGGTGACTTCGCTGGGTATGATTTCTTCGACATTCAAGGCAACGCTGCGGAAACGGTAATGAGTGATCGTGTTATCGGGTTAGGTATTGAAGAATATCGCCCAATCGCTGAAGTGATTGCGATAGCGGCGGAAAACAGTAAACCGTTGGCACTCCTTGGTGCTTTGCGAACGGGCGTGGTGGATGTAATTGCAACGAGTGTAAGTAACGCGCTTACTGTGCTCAACCTTGATGAGAAAATGAAGTAGCAATCTGATCAGTTCAAATTCAATATGAGCATGAGCTGAAAAAGGAAAACCGGCAGATCAGTCTGCCGGTTTTAATCTGTATGTTTGTGGCGTTAAGCAGGACCTTTCGGTACACCTCTTTTACATAACCGTCTTGATCGGCAAACCCCAAGTCTTTTAGTGGGTAGACACCTTCTTGAACTAACTCGTCTTCAGTCAGAGTAAGGGTAAAGGTGATCGATTTGCCTTCGTAATTGGGATAGGAACAGTAGACGACGCTTTCAGTGTATTGATCGCCAATCAATTGATAGGTACCGCCTCCAGTGTCCAATGTTTTACTTGCAGCAAGTCGCTCTTCGTCGGTCACCTCAGCGCTAAAAATGGCTCGGTTGACGGTTTTGGAATAGAAACTGAAGTGCGTTGGCGTAAAGAGCTTAATCATGGTACGAGTTGCATCAAAGGTTTGGTTTGTTTCTCCTCCAATGGTCATATAGGCGTCGATTAACTGCCATTCACCTAGCAAATGTTCATCGTTCATTTTACGTATCCCTTTTGGCAATGATTTGATCTTATTAACAGCGCGTTCAAGTTATAGATGGAGTAACGAATTTCGAGTTTCGTGTTTTTTAACAAATATTCTTCCCTAAGGTATCGATGTTAACTCAGGTAAGCATAGTCTTGGATTTGTTACATAAGCACTTTGAATGAGATCTCAATTATTAACCTTTATGGAGGCTATCACTCTTCACACAGACAGATTTACAAGGATTGGAAAATCGTAGTTTAAGGGTTGATTACCAACTAAAGTGCTAGTTATATACTTGATTTATCGTTAGTTTTGTAATTTATTGCAACGACGATTATGTTTGTATGAACTGACTCGAAACGCGATTTTGTTTGGCCGCCGAAATAATCCATGTCTACTAATTTGTTAGTAACTATCATGGAGGTCATAATGAAAAAGACACTAACTACCTTAGCCCTTTCTGTTGCTGCTACGCTATCTGCCCCTACACACGCGAATGTTGTTGCTGGCTACTTTGCTGATTGGCAATACGAGAACGAAGCTAATCCATACACGGTGAAAGATATTCCGGCTGAGAACCTTACCCACATTATCTATGCATTCTTGAGTATGTGTGGTCCTCACACTGGCGCAAGCGAAGCGGTACAAGCTATGGTTGCTGAACAGTGTGAAGGCAAAGACCCGTTTACCGCGATCTTGGTTGATGCCAAATCAGCTCTAGAAGTGGACTTTGGTGAAGTGAAAGTGGATGTGCCTTACAAGGGACATTTTGCGCAGTTGGTTCAACTTAAATCAGACCATCCAGATATCAAGATTTTACCTTCTTTCGGTGGCTGGACCATGTCGGAGCCCTTCCATGCTATGGCTAAAGATCCAGAAGCCATCAAACATTTTTCTAAAACAGCGACCGAATTAATTGCTAAGTACGATTTTTTTGATGGCATTGACCTAGACTGGGAATACCCAGGCGGTGGCGGTTTAACAACGTCGCCATGGAACCCAGACACTAAACTGTCTGACGATCAAAAAGCTGAAGAGCGTGATGCCTTCACGTTCTTAGTGAAGACTCTGCGCAGTGATCTCGACACCCTCGGCAAGAAAACCAGCCGTGAGTATGAGCTTTCGACTGCTGTGGGTGTTGCTGCTAAGGCGGCTCAAATTGACTGGAAAGCAGCCAGCCCTTACTTAACCAATATGTTTGCCATGACATATGATTATTTAGGAGGTTGGGGCCAACAAACAGGCCACATGACTAACCTACACGCAACAGATGGTAGCTGGTGGGGCATGGGAAGCGATGTGTTTATTAATCAAATGATTGAGCATGGTATTCCAAGCGAGAAACTGGTACTAGGTACGGCGTTCTATGGCCGTGGCTGGCAGGGCACTAAAGATTTCGATGGAGAAAACGTTAAAGGCGACTTGGTTTCAGAGCAAGGCGCTCAGTTTGGTACCGGTGAGAATGGTTACTTCATGTTTTGGGACCTTGTAAAAAATTACGGCGATAAGCAAGGTTATGAGTACAAATATGACGAGCAAGCGCAAGCTCCATATTTGTGGAACCCAGAGAAGAAAGTCTTTATTTCATTTGAAGATCAACGCTCCATCAAAGCGAAAGCTCAATGGGCAAAATCTGCCAAGCTAGGCGGCATCTTCACCTGGGAACTGTCGGGAGATCCGACGGGTGAACTGGTAGAAGTGATGAACAAAGAAATGAACAAGTAAGCACGGCTTGATATTAGAAAGAGGTCTTTATGACCTCTTTTTTAATGGAATCAGCTTATTTATTCGATTGGTAGAGTAGTGCCCTGTCCCCATTCTGTCCATGAACCGTCGTAGACAGACAATGATTGAAAACCACAAAGATAATGGGCCAGTAAAACAATGCAAGCTGTCACTCCTGACCCACAGCTGAAGATGAAATGTTCCTTCTGTTCACTATAGTTCTGTTGCTTAATTATGTCAGAAAGCTCCTCCGTCGTTTTCATCTTATGTTTTTCGATGAGTGTCGCGAATGGAAGACAAGCAGAATTAGGAATGTGACCACTTCTGACACCGGCTCTTGGCTCTGCTACCTCACCTTTAAAACGAGCCATAGAGCGAGCATCCACAGTTAGGCTTGAGTCATCGTCGATTTTGCTCAGAACGGTTGCCAAGCTAATGAAAAAGGTCGGGTCTAACTGGCCACTAAAGTTACCGTGTTGGTCAACCTCGGCATATTCTTGTGCGAGAGGAAGTTGACAAAGTTTCCACTCGGTTAGGCCGCCATCTAAGATAAATACATCGTTATGCCCCATGGCTCTGAGCATCCACCATGCTCTCGGTGATGCGAAAGTCCCACTGTTATCGTATACCACAATGATGGAATCATTATTGATCCCCAATGCTTGAGCTTTTTGGTTGAAGCGATCTTGAGTTGGCATCATATGCGGTAGAGCTGAATTCGGGTCGCAAAATACGGCGTCGTAATCAAATTGAACTGAGTTCGGGATGATATTCTGCGTGTCTTTCTCGACTTCTCCGGGGATTTGGAAATTAATGCTAGCATCGAGAATAACCAGCTTGGGGTCTTCCTTGCGAGCCCAGACCCATTCAGGGGTAACAAGTGGGTTCATGATTTCTCCTTTGCGCACTTTAGAACCTTCAGTTAATACAGGATTAATCCGTACTACTTTCATCCAAATGATTATCGGCGTTTGCTTCGGCATCGAAACATTTCACCAAATTGAAATGGCTACCTTCATTGATTGAACTGCTTTGCGTAGAAACGATAGCAGTGCTGCCTTTCAAGCAATCCTCCGTAGGAGGGGCATTCACTCGAAAAATGTCTCTATTGTTGATCACCACGGTAAGATAGCGCCTATGCCCGTCAAGAGACTGCGTGAGCGTATTGCTGAGGACTACTGCTCGATGCTCATAGCCATTTCGCTGATCTGGCATGAACTGCAGAAGCAAATACAGGAAAGCGACGGAGGCAAGTAGTGCAGATATATATATCTTCGGATTATTCATTGAATCAAAAAGGGCAACCATAAAGTTCTATCTTTATGATTGCCCGAGCTTTTGTCAATATTCAACAAAGCGGGTTGAGCTTATCGTTTGTAATTATACTACCAAACCCAAGACGTATCTGATTGTGTGAAGGTTTGTTGAACAGGTTCACTGCCGTCGTAATACCAAACTTCGGCTAACACTTGGTTTTGTGCTTCCGAGATACAAAAATCGAGCTGGCAAGGCCTGCGCTCAGTGAGGATGATGTCACTCGGCTATTGTAGTTTGGAGTATAGGTTCCGTCTGCATTTTCGATGAACTCGCTGTAGATTGAGATATAGGCTCGGTCTGTTGAAAGAGCACTCAAATCGACGTCAAATTGGTGCCCCATCACTGGGTTGAAACTAAAGCCATCTGGGATGCTTAATTCGCTCATTGTGCGCAATTCCAATTCCGTTTCAGATACTGCTGCTACATCGGCTCCTGAGTTTACGGGGGTTGAGGTGCCACCGGAACCGGTCGACCCAGAACCACTGGCGCTGCCGCCTTCATCGCCACCGCCGCCACAACCAGTGAGGGCACCAATCAATACGAGTGTGATAATTTTAGCGTTCATCATGATTACTCCTGCACTTGGTAAAGTTTATCAGTGTTAGCATTTTCAGGTAGGTACCAGTCTTGGCTTTGTTGGCCCGCTGATTCAGCATAAGTGGCAAATTCGGGATAGGCATTGACGAGATCGACACGCTCTTTAGGCCATTGCCACTCGTTTGGAATCAGCAGTCCCCATGGGTGATTCTGACTGGTTTTAAAGTAAACATCAGAGCTTGGGTCGCTCGCATCCACACCGACACCGTAAAGGTTGACGTCATCGAATTGACTGGTCGGAGCATAGTCAGACAAGTGAATCTCTAGGCTACGGCTGGGTGAAGAGGTAAGCCATCGCCATGATATCGACCTGGAGTACCGAACACGAACGGGTCGTATGGCATTCCCATCAAGCTGCTAGTGTCAGCATCACTGTTTGTTGTGATGTCGAGTTCAAACGAGAAAGTGATGGCATCTTGGCAAGATTGGACTGTCCTAAAGAAACTACATTCCCCCGGCGTTTTGGTGGCTAGGTTGTCTGAAATGATAAAGATAGCTTCATCAGAGTCAGTTTCTAGACCGCTGCTTGCGAGAAGTTCGCCGTTGTGGCTTTGAGTTGTTAGCAGTTCATTGATGTCGCTGCGTTGTAAGCCACCCAAATGCAGCGCAAAACCATTGAGGTAATCTGCCCCATAAGCTGCTAAATAGCCTTGAATAACACTGCGAGCCACTCGACCATCTTGAATAGTCTCTGTGACACGGTAACGCATGACGACATCATTCATGTCATAGTCTGCGGTATGAGGCCAGTTGTCCTCAAACGCAACAGTAGCGTAACCAGACTCACTAGGGTAATGGCGAATTGCAACGCCATCTTTGGTAATTAATACAGGGTGATCTTCGACTTCACCGGTAGTTGCTCCGCCAAAGTAACTAAGGCCTGACTGCTCTGCAAAACGGAATCGACTCCATGTAGAACCCATTGTGACGTCCGCGGGAACGGCGATGGTTAACGTATTTGAACCTGCACTCATCACTTCATCAGAAGCAACTTGTTCTCCTGCGTCTGCAAAATCACCATCTTTGTTCCAGTCAATCCACGCAGACAGGTAACCTGTCTGTGAAGCTTGTACCGATACGATGGTATTCAAGCCAGCTTCCACTGCGGTAACAAACCCGACACCATCTTCATCGGCCAGTCCAGCTTTATTGTCATCCAGTGGAGCAAGTAAGCCGTCACCTTCCCCATCGGGCGCAACCGAGCCAAGATAGAAACCAGAGCCGATAGCATGACGTGGGCCATTTGAATCGAGCAAGGTCAAGTAGCTATCGGGCGCATCGCCGAAGTCAATGGTTGAGTCCTCGTCGATCACAGGTGCATTGGCACAGCGTGCACCATCATTCTGATTTGAAAATGGACCTAGCGCAAAAGTCTCTGCTGTTACATTACCACTGTCAATATTATCCTGATCAGATAAATCGATTCGGAAAATAAAACCGTCTGAATTACGGGAAATGTAGTAATAGCCATTGACGTCGAAATAGCCAGCCCCAAACGTACCTGTAACGCCCGTATCACCAATGTAGGTTTCGCCGCCTACTTCGGTATTAAACTCATATAGATAGCCAGAATTGTTATCCACGCCATATAGTTTCCCGTTGCCAGGATGGAAGGCAAAATCAGTTAAGGTGACGCTGGCAGTACTTGTGATTTTTTCAACAGTAAGTGTGGCTGATGGATTAGAGTCTAAAGGAGACAGGTCAATTTTGAATAGACCACTATTTTTACGGTATAAGTAATAAACATGGTCATAGACATCACCGACATAAAACGTGTGGCTGGTTGGAAGGCCCGAGACATTAAGAGTCTCCGCTTGGAAATCGCCCCCTAGTCGAACGATAGTTTTGTTTGATGTGTTATAGCCATAGATATAACGATCTTCGAAATCGAACCCGACACCGTTGATGTTCGCATTCAATCCAGTATCGCCTTCGAGCAATTCATACGCACCGGTGACGAGGTTTACGCCATAGACCTGCACTGGGTTGGCTTGGAATAGGTACGCTTTACTCGGACATGTATCAAATGGTGCTGCGTTAACCGTTGTCGTCCATGCATACTGAGAGCAGGCTGCTAGCACGATGAGAGGGGTAATCTTCTTCATAATATTCTCCTTCCAATGACGTATGAATCGTTACTTACATTAGTTATTACAAGGAGCGTGCCATTATTAACTGATTGATATATAAGTGGTAATTTTTTTCTGTTGATGAATTCTCATTTTGACAATCAGTGCGAGAACGAACTTCGTAGAGAAATTCGCATTTCAGAAATTTTATTCTCGGAATGAGAAAGTTCAGTTAAACACTACAAAAAAAAGCAGCGCCGGAGCACTGCGTTTGGTTCTTTATACTCTTATCGTTCGAACTATCTTCTGCAGAATAAGCGCGTTGCGAAAGGGTATAAAACGGCTGATCTCATGAACATGTCGGGCAATTTGCCATCTTCATCAACTTCATTTCGCGCCAAGACATGGAGAGCGCATCGAGGATCAGTAGTTTGCCCTCCAAAGGCTGACCATAATGAGCAATGACCTTGATGCTTCCATCGCCTGCATAGCCCCAATGATTCCAACCACAGGGCCATCACACCCGCTTCAACGCAACTTAATGCTTGCGAACCGAATAGGGCGCTTAGGCATTGGTAACAAGGCTGAGTCTTGTCTTGATAAGTGAACACGCTAACTTGGCCTTCCATTCGGATGGCGGCGCCGGACACAAGCGGAGTCTTGTGCTTATAGCAAAGGCGATTCAGTTGATTGCGAGTTTCTACGTTGTCACTCGCATCAACAACCAATGTATGGTTGGCGACCAATGAATCTAACTCGCTGTCATCGAGGCGTTTTGCAATTTGACTCACTTTGAGGTGTGGGTTGAGGTTAGCCAAAGAGTTTGCCGCAGATTCAACCTTGTTTTCGCCAATGGTGCTGTCGGTATGGAGCACTTGGCGTTGTAGATTAGACAGCTCAACAACATCGTCGTCCACCAACGTGATGTGTCCAATCCCAGCTGTTGCGAGGTATTGACTCGCAGCACACCCTAAGCCACCAGCTCCAAGCATAAGAATGGAGCTCTTCTTTAGCGCTTCTTGGCCTTCAAAATCGAACTGCTTGAGTATGATTTGTCTGTTGTAGCGAAGCATCTCTTCATCTGAAAGGATTTCCAACACAAGCTCCTAATACAGGGTATGGTTAAACAGTTGGATTTGAACGGTTTCGCCCACTTCAACTCGGCCGCGTTCACGTTCAAGCACCACAAAGCAGTTGGCAAGGCTCATAGAACGGAATGCGCCAGAGCTTTGATTACCCGTAGTTTCAACCGTAAATTGACCATTTTCAAGACTGTAGATACCACGTTGGTAATCCGTTCGGCCCGGGGATTTCTTAAATGCCGTCTTTGTGACAGCAGGAATGGATTCTGGCGCAGTCCATTGAGTATGTCCGGCCAATTTAGCCAGCATTGGCTGCACCAACACATACATAGTCAACATCGCCGAAACTGGGTTACCCGGTAGGCCGCAGAACCATGCATTTTCAAGTGCCCCGAAGGCAAATGGTTTTCCCGGTTTGATAGCAAGCTTCCAAAAACCAATCTCGCCGAGTTCTTCTAGAATATCTTTGGTGTAATCCGCTTCACCAACACTCACGCCGCCAGAAGTAACAACTACGTCAGCGAGTTCTTGCGATTTTTCAAAGGTGGCTTTAAGTGTTTCAACACAGTCTGGAATGATGCCAAGGTCAATCGCTTCGCAACCAAAGCTCTCGATAAGAGGTTTAATGCCATAGCGGTTGCTGTCGTATATCTGGCCTTCTTCTAGTGGGGTACCTAAAGGTTTTAGTTCGTCACCCGTCGAAAAGAAAGCAACCTTAGGTTTTCTTACTACATCAACATGACTGATACCTAGTGAAGCAATCATAGGTATATCGCGTGGCGTTAAACGCGCCCCTTTTTCTAATACGATATCACCTTGCTGATGTCGTCACCTGTTGGGCGAATGTTATTTTGTGGTTTAACATCTGTTTGGTTAAACACAATCCCATTATCGGTGGCCTGCGTGTTTTCTTGCATGATGACAGCATCACAACCTTGTGGGATCTTTGCCCCTGTCATAATGCGAATACACGTACCTTCTGGCCATTCCCCTTCAAAAGGTTGACCAGCAAAAGATTTGCCATGAAGCGGTAAGGTATTGTTCTTGTTAAGATCTTGAATGCGAATGGCATAACCATCCATAGCCGAATTGTCGAATGGCGGCACAAAAATAGGCGAGCGAACGTCACTGGCCAATACATGGCCTATGGCTTGCTCAAGGGGAAGCGATAAAGTGGTATCAATTGGTGTGATGCGAGAAAGCATCTTATCCATTGCGTCTTCGATTGGCATTAAGCCCGGTGCGTCACAGCAGCCCATGGTCTATTCCTAATTCATTATTATACTCTTCATACTTGAAGCCGCAGCGTCGTTAACTGCTAAAGTTCACCGGATCGCCGGCCGTCCTAATCACATAGTACATCTATGCTCATAGGTCTGAACTTACTTGTTGCCTAGCTGCAACTCCAATTATTTTGAGTATATGTATTGGCATCTATCAATAGCGTCGTCGTGATGACGCGGTGAAAACTCTAACACAGTTTCAATTGCGGAGAAATTTTCACGGCTCTAGTTCGTACTAGGTTGGACACTATTTAAGTACAAGAAATACCGCGAGTAAAATGTGGGTGTAATTATTCAAAATTCCGCGTATCCTTGTCTCCCATCCGAAAGGGGTAATCCTTTTGAGATGGGATGTAGCAAGCGAAAGATAAAGAGGAAGTGGAATGTCAGGTCTTAGCGAGTCAGCAAAGTTAGTTAAACACGCACTAGAAAGTCGCGGTTTAGAGACTCCAATGCGCCCTAATTCAGTGAGCCGAGAAGAGAAGAAGGAAAAGATTGAGCATCATATGCGAGAAATCCTTAATCTTCTGGAGTTGGACCTAACAGACGATAGCCTAGAAGAGACACCGCATCGTATCGCCAAGATGTACGTTGACGAAGTATTCTCTGGCTTGGATTATCAAAACTTTCCAAAGATCACCGTGATTGAAAACAAGATGGATGTGAGCGAAATGGTTCGCGTTAAAGACATCACTGTCACCAGTACTTGTGAGCATCATTTAGTGACAATCGACGGCAAGGCAGCAGTAGCGTACATTCCTCGTGGAAAAATCATCGGTTTGTCTAAGATTAATCGCATCGTTCGTTTCTTTGCTCAACGCCCTCAAGTTCAAGAACGTATGACGCAACAGATTTTGGTTGCACTGCAAACTCTACTTGAAAGTGAAGATGTGGCAGTGACCATGGATGCAACGCATTACTGTGTGAAGTCTCGTGGCGTGATGGACGCAACTAGCGTAACAACCACAACAGCGCTTGGTGGCATTTTTAAATCTAACCCTGCGACTCGACACGAGTTCTTGCACGGTCTGCGATAGTTTTTACCGCTAGGAACAAATTTTAATGAAACGCCCTCATAATGAGGGCGTTTTTGATTTAGCAGGGAGGTTCTTTTGGCCCTTGCGTGTGGCCTCAGAAAATTAGCTGTCGAAAAGCGTCAAATACTCTTCATAACCTTGTGCCTTTAGCTGATCTTTTGGAATGAAGCGCATTGCCGCAGAGTTCATGCAGTAGCGAAGGCCAGTTGGGGCAGGGCCATCGGTAAACACGTGACCTAGGTGTGAATCACCAAATCTGCTACGTACTTCGGTACGTGTGTAAAGGAGTTTGTTGTCGTCATGTAGCGTTACGTATACCGAATTGATGGGTTTCGTGAAACTTGGCCAGCCTGTTCCTGAGCGATATTTATCGGTTGATGAGAATAGAGGCTCGCCAGAAACGATATCCACATAGATGCCTTCTTTTTTGTTATCCCAGTATTCATTATCGAATGGTTTTTCAGTGCCGTCTTTTTGAGTCACGTAGTATTGAATGTCCGTCAGGCGTTTCTTGATTTCACTGTCGTTAGGTTTTTCGTATGAACGTACCGATTTCACTAAATTCGCTTCATCAATAAGTTGACGCAGAGTTTTTGGATTCTCTTCGCGGTCGTCACCGAAGATTTCATCTAAGTATTGGTCGCGACCCGATGCGTAGCGGTAATAGTTGTAACGAATTTTATTACGCTTGTAGTAGTCCTGATGGTAGTTTTCAGCCACATAAAACTCTGTGTATTCAATTAATTCCGTTTTTAGAGGTTTCTTGAAAACACCCAGAGCTTCGATCTCTGCCATGAAGTTTTTGGCAATCATTTTCTGATCTTGGTTGTGATAGAAAACAGCAGGGCGGTAATGACGTCCACGGTCAACAAAGGACCCTTGGTCATCGGTTGGGTCGATATGTCGGAAGAACTGATCGAGCACTTGCTCATAAGTAACAACTTCTGGATCGAAGCGCACTTGAATCACTTCGATGTGTCCCGTTTTCCCGGACGAAACTTGCTTGTAGGTCGGATTTTCGAGATCGCCACCTGTATACCCAGAGATAACATCTATCACACCGGGCAGTTTTTCCAGATCCGATTCCGTACACCAGAAACAGCCTCCTGCAAGAGTTGCTACGTCGCCTCCTTTCATCTGCGATGCATTAGATGTTGCCATCGCGCCCCCAAATGAGAACCATAGTCCAACGGCGGCAAGCAGAGATAAGGCAAATGCTTTCGAAACAATCTTCATTTTTGATACTCCGTTCATTGGTTATCTATTAAGAACGGATACGTTCAGATTTAATTTCAAGATTAATCAATTGATCGAAAATCTTGATTCAATAATTATGTGAGCTTTAGCGCTACTCTTTGAAGAGCGGGATTGATACGCTAAACCCACACCCCCAGTGATAGGCTGGTAGCATTGGATATGCCCCTTAAGTCCTTGGGTGACGAGGTTGTAGACGAGGTTGAGTCCTAAGCCTTTACTGCCTTTACCTCTTGCTGTCGTGACAAAGGGGTCAAAGATATGATCTTGTACCTCTTCAGAGACACCTTTTCCGTTGTCTTCTAGGCTCAGTTCAAGCTCATGTTCGTGAACAATACCAACGATGAGGATTTCATCCGTGTCTTCGTTGGTTAATCCGTGTTCTAGCGCGTTAAACACCAAGTCTTCAACAACTTGACCAAGCTGTGACGTATTGAGCGTAACTTTTGAGTTTGTCGGAAACACTTCCACGGCGACATTAGGCATTTTGGGAGGGCCGAAGTTGTCACAGGCGAGTGTGACTGTATCTTCCAGCCATTTTTGTAAAACGATCTCTTCTGCTTGCCTGAATTGTGTTTCGTGAATAGACAACCTTTTGAATTGAGCGACTAGCTCTGCCATTTTGTCTGTATTGCTGGAGATGATCTGATTCGTCTCCACAGAGTTCTGGATAAACTCATCGAAATCAGATTCTGAGAGTTGCCCGTTGGTGAGCTGTTCCTTGAAGTCCTCGAGCATGTCAGGCTGAACGCTAGAGGCCATTTTAATGTTACCTAACGGCGTATTTAGCTCGTGGGACATACCGATTACAAGCTGAGCGATTGAGCCTTGTTTTTCTGCTTCAACAAGTTGCTCCTGTGCTTCTTGCAGCTCATCTAAGGTTTTTTGCAGGTGGTAACGTTTTTCATTCAACATCGCTGTTCTTTCAAGCACTTTTTGCTCAAGATGGGTGTTGGCTTGCTTAAGCTCAATTTGCGCTTTTGAAAGTTCTGCGGTGCGTTTTTCGATTTTACTTTCTAAGCTGGCATTGAGCTTGATTATTTCTTCTTCCGCATGTTGTCGTTTAATGAACTCGCCAAGTAAAGAACCAAACAAGCGTAGCGTGTGGCTTTGGTAGGTGTGGAAGGGTTTATGATTAAGTAAGTTGTCACAGGCAATCCAACCGATAACTTCCTCATCATCCCAAATGGCAAGGGCTGCGTTCCAGCCTTTACCAACTTCATCGACTTCACCAATCTGTTCACCAAATTCGTAGAGCTCAATGTCGTGCCAGACACATACTTTCCCTTTGGTCGACATTTCGCGGATGACCTCTTTAACATCATCAAGCATAGGCGCTTCAAAATCGGCTTCTGATCGAATATTACCCACTTCATCAGTCCCCCAAGTACCAAGCATCCAATCTCTTTCTTTATCAATCATAAGTATACCCATACGATCGATGTCGAGGTGGCTTAAGCAGGCGTTAACGGCAATGCGGTAAAGGTCATCAAGGGATTCAGCTCTTGATAGCTCTATGGAGATTTCGTGAATCAAGAACAGCTGATGATAGAAAACTTTTGCATGTTCGCTATCGGCTTCTAGTTCAGCAGAAGCATCATCAGAGTAGGTGATCAGTTTGGCCATGCAGACTCCACTTGCTGCGCGAGTAGTAATTACGCAATAACATATGAAGTGTAGATGATTAGAAACCGTTCGCTATAGTAATCAGCTAAAATTCATAGTGATGATGTGGGATCTCATTATAGGACCAAATAAGAAGCGCTAAGCTCAGGTCGTGATTCAACCTGAGCTTAATGTTGATAGGGGAGAGGTTAGCTTAGACCTACAATCTCCCCATTTTCATCTAAATCTAGGTTCATGAACGCTGGCTTTTCAGGTAGCCCTGGCATGGTCATCACGTTTCCGCAAAGAGCGTAGATAAATCCTGCGCCAGCACAAAGCTTTAACTCGCGAATTGGCACATCAAAATCTGTTGGTGCGCCTTTGACTGAGCCATTGGTCGTAATGGACATTGGAGTTTTCGCAAAGCATACCGCCAAGTGTTCAAAACCATCACGCTTTAGTGCTTCTAGCTGCTGAGTAGCTTTATAGCTAAGGGTCATATTGTTTGCGCCATAGCCAACTTCTGCCACCGCCATGAGTTTTTCTTCAATCTTTTGATCAAGTTGATACAGAGGCTTAAATTCAACATCGTACGAACATTGTTTAACCACTTTTTCTGCCAAACGAAGTGCACCTTCGCCACCTTTAACGAATGCTTCGCTAATTTCCACTTCAACATTATTTGGCAGTGCTTCAATCATAGCTTTAAGCTGATTCAGTTCTGCATCGCTGTCTTGTGGGAAGCGGTTAATGGCAACTACTGCCGGAACGCCATACTTGTTGACATTATTGATATGCCACTGTAGATTTTCAAAGCCTGCAATTAGAGCCTTTTCGTCACGCTCAAAGAGGGAGTCTGGAATTGCCTGTCCCGGTTTGAAATCGTAAAGGCCTGAATTTGCTTTGAGCCCGCGCAATGTAGCAACAATCACTGCACAATCTGGCGATTTGCCAGAAGCCTGAGCCTTGATATTACATGCCTTTTCAAAGCCCATATCAGAACCAAAACCGCCTTCTGTAACAGTAAATTCAGACAGTTTAGTGGCAATGTTGTCGGCAATGATTGAAGAGTTACCGTGAGCGATGTTAGCGAAAGGCCCCGCGTGGATAAGAGTAGGTACGCCTTCCAGCGTTTGCATCATAGTTGGCTCAATCGCATCTTTCATGCTCACGGCCATTGCACCGGCTACTTGTAAGTCTTCGGTCGTGATTGGCTGACCATCGATACTGTAAGCAACGACAATTCGACCAATTCGTGCGCGAAGATCTTTAATGTCTAAAGCCAGTGCTAGGATTGCCATCAGCTCAGAGGCGGCAGAGATGTCAAAGCCGTCTTCACGTTCAAAACCGTTGATGGTTTTATTTACCTCATTGCGACCCACAGTCACCATTCGAAGTGCGCGATCGTTATGATCGACAACACGCTTCCAAATCACATTCTGTGGATCAATTTTGAGCGCCTTTAAGCCGCTACGTTCTTCAAAGTCGGTATAACCATTGCGCTGCTCATGGTAGATGCGCGCATCAATGGCGGCTGCGGCTAGGTTGTGCGCTGCCGTAACTGCGTGAATGTCGCCGGTTAGGTGAAGGTTCAACTCTTCCATAGGTGCGACTTGCGAAATAGCCGCCACCGGGCTGCACCACCTTTAACACCAAACACTGGGCCCATTGACGGCTGACGAATACATGCCATTACTGAGCGGCCTAGGTGCTTCAAACCTTGTGACAGTCCGATAGTTGTGACGGTCTTACCTTCACCCAAGGGCGTAGGGGTAATAGCGGTTACCAAAACCAGTTTGCCAGTTTTGTTGTCTTTTAGGCGTGATAGCGCATTGAGCGATACTTTCGCTTTGTGTGGTCCCTGAGTTTTAAACTCATCGTTTAGTAGTCCACTTTGAGTGGCAACGTGTTCAATTGGAAGCAAATTCGCAGAGCGACAAATATCGATATCTGACAGCATAAAACTCTCGCTAGGCAGCAAATGGTGGTAAGGAAAACGTTTGCGTGAGGATGATAGCGTTATTTTGTTCGTTGTAAAGAGAAACTGCGCATATTACTTTCTGTGATGATAAATCTAACAGAAAAGCAACGTTTACCCAAATTAATCACAACGATATTGGCCACTTATTATCAAAAAGCCCCTGCCAATAAATGGGGCATTTTACATTTGGCATATTTAAGAAGGGACAAAGCGTGATCCCATTCGTAATTATTGATGCTTATTGTAGTTCGTAATTACCAGTAACACAGTTGGCTTTAGGTATTATGACTGGCTATATGGTGCTAATGACTGAGTAATTGTTCAAAGCGCAAATGCAACAATGTTTGTATCGATTTTTTGTCTGCGCGTGACTAGTTTTAACCCAATTGGGTACCTATGAGTTCTAGGGTTATAGTATCGGGCTGATAAACTGTGATACACGCCAAAATGAAAAGCTACGAAGAAGAGTATTTTAAGGTGTTTGACGTTCCAGGACATCAACATCACCTGAAATTTAAAGCAACAGCGGATACGGGACGCCGACGATATAGCTTTACAAAGCTAAATGCTGATGATGGGCCTATATGTTTTCGTAGCTCTAGTGATAGCGGGCTGTCCTTTACCAAAAGTGACTTTCTTCTCCACGGTTTCTTTCCTGTAGTTTCGAAGAAAGTGGCAAAGGAAGTTATGTCATATGACATCAATGGATTCCAGTTATTCCCAACAGAGTTGGTTAGCGATAACGGAGAAAAAAATGAAGACTTTTTCTTTTTTAATGCCTATCAGAAACTAGACTGTATTGATTTTCGCGAGAGTGAGATTTTTAGTTACTCACCAGAAGACTGCAGCCATGAAGTCCAAACATACAAACTAAAGGTTGAGGTTCTAGATGCAATTCCAATCGAACATCGCTTAATCATACGTCCTGAAAAAGTAGCTGGGGGTGGTTTACTCCTCCATGAAAACATCGTGTCAAGGATCAAAAACTACGTCGATAAGGAAAAGTACAGATTCTTCAAACTTTCAGAATATGAACTGGGTGACAGGTATCGTTAAAAAATGCCTGTAAATATGGCTGCTTATCTTAAAAGGCAGCTTCATCATTGCTAGTAAGGACTTATGGTTCTCAAATAGGTATTCGCGAATGATATTGATCAAATATGTAGGTTGGATTGTAGTTTGAGTAGTTAAATTCCAAAGATCCATCAGTAAAGCACCACAAGGGTGACTCCAAAAACAAAGAATTGCGAGCTGTAAATCAAGCGAGATATCTGGTGCAACTTGGTCAGTTTCAGAAATATTGGAACTACCATCACGAAAACGAACGTTTGCGAGTTGGTGGATTTAGATAAATTGAAAGCCTATAGTTTCAGATAAGCACCTGATACCGTGAAATTGACTATAGGTACCGTTTCACCACTTGCCTTTCCGTAGTTTCTACTCTCTGTTTCCACATTATCTATTGAGTAAATGCGGCGATAAAATAGGACGCTTGAAGTTCTAATTGGTGCCGCAATGAGTCACGAAGATACGGAAAAGGAATTGAATCTTAGCCCCAAACCTTGTTCAAGAATTGGTTGGGTAGTCGAAATTCATCCGGATAACAGTCGCGTAAAAGTCGATTTTGAAGACAACCCCTATGGGCAACCCATCTGGGCGGCACTTGGGCGTGCGTTCGCGACGACAGACATCTACATGGCGATCGATAACGGATTGGACTGCCGTATTGATTTCGTTTCAAATGACTTAAGTACACCAATTCTAATCAATATATATACCTCTCTGCTCGAACAGAAAGAGATCGTGATTAAGGCGAAGCGAATCTCAATTGAAGGCGAACAAGATGTCGTATTACGTTCTGGTAATGCGCAAACCCATCTTAATGGTGTGGATGGCCGAATTACTAGCAAAGCGACAAACATCACCTCACAAGCAGACAACTTGCACAAGATCCAAGCGAAAAAAATCGCCCTAAACTAGCAGATGAAAGTGGTAAGACGATGAGTGTAACAATATGCGCAAATGGGCTTAGTATTGTCCATAAAGGTTCTGGTGGTGAAGCCACGTCATCAGTGCCAGATGTATGCTTAACCACAGTAGGAAAACCTGTTGTGCCAATTCCTTATACTAATAGTGCTAAATCAGCAGACTTGGTAGATGGCACGACGACAGTAGTCGCCGATGGTGGAAATAGCATTGCAATTGAGGGCAGTAAGTTCTCTTGCAGCGTTGGCGACGGTGGTGGGGACAAAAAAGGCGTTGCGTCTGGCACCATTGAAGATGAAGCAGAGTTCATTACGTCGTCAGGCACCGTTGTTATCGAAGGAAAGGGAGTGGCTCGCCTTTCCGATCATATGACGATGAACAAAGCCAATACCATCTGTACAGGCGTGGCTAACCCGTCGGTGACCGTGACAGAAGAAGAAGAAGGAACGTATACCGTTAATGTTAAGGCGCGTTATCCTGACGGATTGTTACTTAAAGATGCGGACTTTGAAATTACCGATGCATCGGGCGCGTCACTGGGGGCTTCGAGGTTTAGCGCGTCGGGAGAGGGCTCGGTATCAGGCCTTAAACCTGGGCAAATAAAAATAATTGTGCAAGAGAGCAGTAACGATTTTGAACCCAAGGTCATTCGGAAAGAAAACCCCCACTACTGGGAGGAGATCAATAACGATGACTTCTTCCACTTAGCAGCTAGAGGCCAACAAACCTTTTGGCAACCGATTCGTATTGAGTCCGCATTAAATATGTGGGGGATGATGGGTAAGTCCCTGACAGCGGATCGTTACTTCACCGACATTGCAAAGTTAGAAGCGAAAACGCATTTCGAGAAACACCATCCCGATTTTACGTTTGGCCCGTTGGCAGAGGCTCTAGTCGCCGGCATTGAAAGCATGTCAGAAGAAAGTATGAATCGTGTGCTTTCAGCGGGTTTGCCGCCAGCAATCGAAGAAGGGGAGATACTGTCAGTATTGATGCGGCTTCCAAAGCATGAGACGACAGACAGAATGCTCGCCTATATGAGAGCTAGAGGGAAAGGGAACCCTCAAACCTACCTTCAGCAATACGACTGGGCCAAAACACAAAAAACACTTGTGTTGGAGCTTGAATCTATTCTCAAAAAGATTAAAGGGCGAGTGGAGTTTCTACAGGAAGAAGCCAGTCGACTTGGGTATGATTTCCTCGCGGATGACATTTATAGCCCGCATATTACTACGATTAATACCTACTTGAAGAAACTGCCTGACAATCTTGGACTTGCGTTTGATCGCCTCAAAGCACAGTCCGAAAAGTTGATGAGCGACACATCTAATGTATCTGTGATACAGGCACCTGACGGAGTATCGTCAGCCGAAGCTCGGAACATAGATGTGGTAGTTAACGCGATTCAAGAGATTGATGTAGAGGAGCAGCAATGGGTTAAGATTCGCGCGATTCATGATGACTTATGGGAAACGCCGCTTTACGTACAAAATCTGAAAATCACGGTCGATGATTCTGTTGTCCACAAAGAAGGTATTGCAGTAAGTGAATCTCCGGTTCGGAGTACGGAATCTGAAACCATCGAACTCGCGAATGAAACTCAGCACATAGAAGGCGGTGTTGTCCTCATAGACGACCTAAAACCAAACGCAAGCACTGTTGAAGTGGAAATCGTTGGTGAGCCGGGAATCGAACAACAAATTAGTGACACTCAAAATAGTATAGAAGCGACGTTGGATGGCGCTTACAACGCGTTAGTAGAGGATATGCAAGGGTTCCAACAGCAGTGGGACGAAGAAGGATACCTGACACTTGGCGATGGAGTGATTGCAGGCGCTAAGTCTTGGGGGCGGATATGGTAGATATGTTCTCGCCTAGCTTCTGGGGAGATGCCGCTGACTCCATTTCAGACTTAACCTCTTCAACAGTGGATAAGCTTGCGATCTACTCAACTGAAAAATTCAACTCAATAACAAAAGCGATGTTGAATGAAGAAGGTGAACTTAAAAACCCAACTTGGGTGTTATCAGCAATAAGCGATCAGTTTAGGTCATTCCGAGATAGCGCCATTGAAACAGTTGATGATGCTATTGAAGGAGTTCAAACCGTCTACTCAGAAAGTAAGGACGTTGTTCGCAAGCTAGAGTGCATTGCAAAGCATAGAAAAACTATTATCGATTTACCGCAAAGAATTGCTTCTGGCGATGTAGTGGCTGTTCAAAAGTTTATTGATACTGTTTTGGTTGAGCTCGACCCAGAGTGGGCGAAAGAAGTGAAAGAGCATGAGAACTTCCCGAAAGCACTCGCTATCATCGAAGACCATGATTCGATACTAACCTATGTCACCTATGTCTCCCTCATGCTTGAGGCTATTCCACCGAACTTTTATTCCTATCATGGCGGGAAAGCGGGAGCATACTTGTTACTTGAACTCATACTAACGATCGTCCTCGCAATATTTACGGTTGGAGCGGGAGCTGCTGCGCGAGTTTCAGCACTGCTAGCTAGGTTTGCGGCTGGTGCCAAGAAAGTTAAAGGCGTTAAAAACGCAGCTAAAGCGTTAGATTCTTTTATTAAAGCAGCAGAGAGCCTAATTGACGTACTTAAAGACTATTTAGACTTGGCAGAAAAATTGGCCAAACGTGGTTTAGGTAAGTTTAAAGGAAACCCTGCGATGACACTGACTGCGAAAAAGAAAGCAGTTAAGCGTAATGCTACTTGTAGGCTTTGCCATTCAAATGAACATAAAACACCGCGTGTGAAACGCGGAGAACTAGAGTATATATAGAGTTACTTATGGCTAGAGGGTACAGAAACGCTGTTATAAAACCAGCAAGAAAAGATCCCAATCATCCGATTAATCATGGATTTAAAATGCAGGTCCATCATTTACTATCGAAACAAGGTGTCGGAAATACAAAGTCCGGACCGCTGTTAAAAAAATATGGGTTCAATATAAACCTACCAGGTAATCTCGTAGCATTGCCCTGTACGTTAGAGGGAGCTTGTCACCTGAAAGTCCAGCTCCACAGGGGGGAGCACCCAAAAGCTGTTGACACCAATGATGATGATGGAGAACACCCAAATAGTTATCACGCGGCCGTACGTAAATTAGTGAAAGATGCTGTAAAAACAATTAAAAAACGCTGTTCTACAGATCATAATCCTGGCGTTCAACGTTATATGGATTACCATAGTTTACTAATATTGCGTAGAATAAAGAACTTTGAATTACCGTTAACCAAAGTCGCTAAAGCGTTTGAGCCTGATGGAGTAGGTTGTTTGGGGGCGACAACTGTCCCCGAACTCACCGAAAAATTGAAAAAGAAGCCTAGTGAATGTCAATGTGATGGAAGAATACATGGCAAGTTTAACTCGTTCACGATGCTACCGTATAATTTAGAGAGAGGTAAATAATGATTAATGAATATGATGAATCATACTACATAATTTTTCCAGACTATGAGTTTGATGATTATGATAATGAGTTAATTCCTACTGACGAAACGGCGAACTCGAATTGGTATTTTGAGAAACTAAACTTCGGAATGAAACCTCTTTCGTTTACCTCAAGTAATGATGATCTCGACTTTCTTAGAAAAGAGTATGCAATTGCATTTGATGACCCTAATTTTGCTGTGACAAGTAAACTTAAAGAGCTAATCGATTCAGGATTATATGGCTGTCAGTTTTTTCCAGCAATAGTCAAAGGTGAACAAAGTGATTATGTCGAAGGGCTTTGGATGCTAAATACATATGAGGATCTGGATTGTGTTGACTTCAAGAGAAGTAAATATTTTATGCCTGGTGACGGGACCACTGAAGTTGGAGGTTTTCCAATCAAACCCGATATGGATGCGTATCGTTTAAGAAAAGATGTCCTTGATGCTATTCCGGAAGGGAAGCGCTTAATCTTTCAGGTGGCGAATACATCAACTGGTGCAATATTTTTTCATGAGAAAGTAGTTAAAATTTTTGAAAGGCTAGATATCAAAGGTATTCGATTTTTTAAGGTGAGTGAGTTCGAGTACGGCGATCAAAACTTTTAGGTCTGGATTTACTTTAAATCTACCTGAATTTGTACGTTGTAGGATATAGGTGATTTTCTTTTTGTCTACGTCATGAATAAGTCCGTTCATGCGGAAAGTTAAGGTCATGAATGTTGGAGATTACAACTAGGTTACTTAAATGAACTATGACCAAATTTACTATGTTATGGTACCAAGCTATAGTGATGAGAATGAGTTTATCCATGTTGCGCCTACGGAGCAAACAGGAAACAGAAGGTTTCATTATCGAGAGCTCATATATGGTGAGCCTCCCGTCAACTTTGTTTTAAATGACGCGGTTGATTCGAATGTCACTTCGCCAATGTATTTTTGTAAGCCAAGTATTATTGTCTCTGAAGAGCTGGGTAGGTTATTAGAGGATACGGTATATGGTGGAAAACTCTATCCAGCATCACTCAGCAATGACAACACAGCTTTTGATGGTTATTTACTAATTAATATTTATGAAGAGCTAGATTGTTGGTGTCGAAAAGAGTCGGTGTATAAACAAAAAGATCCGGATTACTACCCAAGAGTGTATCAGTATCGAATAGACTCTAAGGTGATTGAAAAAATTGACGAAGAAAAACGGCTTGTATTTAGGATGGGAGGGAGTGACTTGTCGCCTGTTATCTTCCATGAAAAAGTCAAAAACATCGTAGAGAAAGAAAATGGATAATGTTAACTTCTTCTCTATTCAAGATTACGCCTTTGGTGATGAGTATTAGATAGCTTATCGATAGGGGGCTTTCAATCATCGGCTTCGATTATCGCAATTAGGAAGTCTGTTTTTTAAGTTAAGTAAAGTAGTGCTAATGAGGAAGTATTAAAGTGAATCTGTACGAACAATCTTATTATCTCATGTTTCCAGACTATGAGTTTGATGATTATGATACTGATTTAACTCCTTCACCTTACACAGCTAGTACTAATTGGGACTTTGAGAAACTGAACTTTGGCCACAAAGCGCTATCTTTCGTGTCTGATAATGACGATGTTGCCTTTCTGAAGAAAGATCATGCTCTAGCCTTTAATGTTCCAAATTTTGTTGTGACACAAAAGTTGAAAGAACTCCTTGAACGTGGGCTTTATGGTAGTCAATTCTATCCTGCGACTGTTCAGGATGAGCAAGGAGACTCAGTCGAAGGGTTATGGGCATTAAATACTTATGAAGAGCTAGATTGCATCGATTTCAAAAGGAGTAAGTATTACATGCCAAGCGATGGCTCCACAGAAATAGATGGTTTCAAAATTCACGCCGACATGGATACATACCGTTTACGAGAAGATGTATTAGATAAGATACCAGAAGAAGATAGGCTAGTATTTCAAATTGGCGGAGGTTCAGTCAGTCAAATACTAGTACACAAGCGTGTGGTAGACGTCTTCGAAAAAAATAACGTTAAAGGCGTTAAATTTTTCAAAGTCAGTGAGTTTGCAGATGGCGATCAATACTAACGTCGTCTAGGTTGGATTAGCGTTCAACGTTCTAGTAGCACCTGCATTCCCATGGAGTGAAGGTGCTTATTTTTAAGTCGATAGTATGAATCAGTTCTTTGACACAAAAGCTGCGCTCATAAATAAATAGAGGCTTTGTTGCGTAAATCGATTGAACTAAATCAGGAACTTACGATCTGATCGGCTACATCCATAAATCGTTGTAGCCTTATGCCTAAACCTCGATACAAAACAACCAACTGGAAGCAGTACAACAAAACCCTTATTAACCGTGGTTCTCTGACCTTCTGGATTGATGAGGAAGCAATCGCCGAATGGAGTCAAAGCAAGCAGAACAAGCGAGGTAGGCCTCGTCGATTCAGCGACTTAGCCATTACTACTGCACTCATGGTGAAACGAATCTTCTCTATGCCATTGAGAGCACTGCAAGGATTTATAGATTCACTGTTTAAGTTGGCTAACATCCCTCTCACCTGTCCGCACTACACTTGTATCAGCCGACGAGCCAAGCAAGTTGAGGTTTCATTTAAGACAAAAACCAGAGGTGCGATACAACACTTAGCCATTGATGCCACTGGCCTCAAGGTTTA
>JYJN01000030.1 GCA_003263845.1 Vibrio aestivus
CGATACGGTAAGCTGGACACAAACACCAACAGGTGGCGTCACCGGTCAGTATGGCACGTTCCACCTAAGTGCAGATGGGCAATGGCATTATGACGTCGACCAAAGTAAAGCGACAAAATTAGGAGACGGTGACGAGTATTGGGAACACTTTACCGTTGAAGCAGTGTCTACTGATGGTAGTCGTGTTTCGAAAAGCGTATCGATTGTTGTGCATGGAAATAATGATGCACCAACAGTGAGTGGCGAGGTTACGTTACCTTCCGGTAAGGAAGATACTTCAATACATATTACACAAGCTGAATTAATCGCTAATTCTACAGATGTTGATACTAATGACAGAGGCTGGTTACACGTTCAAAACTTGACCGCCGACCACGGTAGTTTGGTATCAAATTCAGATGGCAGTTTCACCTTTACACCCGACTCTAATTACTACGGAACGATTCACTTTACTTACGATGTTGCTGATAGACACGGTGGTATTACTCATACTGGTGCGAACACAACACTTGCTGCAGTCAATGATGCTGCTATTTTTAGTGGTGTCGATACGGGAAGTGTCACCGAAGATCACAACGTCCACGCTTCTGTACAAGGAAACTACTCATATAAGCTTGAGACAAGTGGAACATTAACTGCAACAGATACGGATACCGGTGAATCAGGCTTCGATTTTAAAACATTGATGACGCTTCGGCTCATCCTGAATGGGCACCTTACCAATCAAAACTGGGGGACAACTGGAAATAGATCGGGATGGGAACTGGAACTATTACATTGATAACCGCAAGCCTGAAGTTCAGGGCTTAGATGCAGGTGAAACTCTAACTGACACCGTCACTATCCACTCTAAAGACGGGACTTCACATGTCATTACGGTCATAATTCAAGGTACCAACGATGCTCCAATGATCACCTCCTCAGTCACCTTATCTCAAGGAACGGAAGATACACCCATTGTATTGAGAGCGTCGGATCTGTTGGTGCATGCTAGTGATGTTGATGACCACCATCAATTGACGGTTCATAACCTAAGCGTTGATCATGGTCTTGTTGTCGACAACCATGATGGTACATACACTTTTACTCCAACTAAAAACTATAACGGACAAGTACAATTCACTTATGATGTGGCAGATGAACATGGTGCATCAGTATCCACATCCGCGATAATGCACCTAACCGCCGTCAATGATGCTGCAACCTTTACTGGTGATTCAGGCAGCATAGTTGAAGGCACAAATCTTCGTCACAACTTACATGTTTCTGGGTCATTAACCATTCAAGACGCACTTACCTGCAACGGACATTTAGTTATTTCCGACGTGGATGGCCAAGGTGAAGCAGCATTGGATTTGAATAGTCAACATCACTTAACCCAAAATGGCACCTATGGCCAGTTTGTGATTACCAGCAGTGGCTCATGGGTCTATGCCGCAGATAATAACAATATTGCTATTCAAGATTTAGACAATGGGCAAACGCTAACCGACCACATTGACGTGACATCAAAAGATGGCACTAAGCATTCCATCACAGTGACAATCAACGGCACAACTAACAAGCCGGTTCTTCATAGTCTCAGTGATTCTGGCGTTCAGCATAGTGGAGCAATTGAAGGAAACCTCATTTCTGGTCTAGGTACGCACGAAGGTGCAAGCGGAGCCGCAACAGACACAGATTCCAATGCGCACCTCGTACTACAAGATATTCAAATAAAAGATCCTGTTTCAGGTTATGTCACTATTACCCCAGGTCAACCACATACAATGAACGGCATTGGTACCCTTGCCATTGAAGAGAATGGTCATTATACCTTTTCGCCAGATCCAAACTTTACGGGTAGCGTACCAAGTATGATCTATCGTGTTGGTGATGATGGAGGAAACCCGCGAGGCGATTCATCTCAAAATATATTCACAATTGAAGTGATATCACCGGCTCAACATGCGACTCTCCAATCACCACCACCGCCTCCTCCAGAGCCACATGATGCTCCATATGTAGATTCACAAGCCAGCTTTACGGTCACTCAAAGTGATGATAGTGATCAAGATTTAATTCAACATGCTCATCAAGAGCCAGATCAGAAAACCAGCCACCATGGCGCAGCCGCTTATCTGGATGCACTAGGCATCAAACCCGATACGATATTGACAACGGTTCACGATCAGCCAGCAGATATGGACATCGTACTTGCACAAGTTGACCAACAAGATGCAGCTACACATGACCAAGCGCACTTGGATATGTCAGACGCGCTTGAACACCATGATGCCAACGGCCATCACAATCAAGATGATGAACACCATCATCACAACGACATAGACGGAATGCCAGATATTGATCCAAATAGCTAATAGTTGGTTGGTAGTTGGTCACTAGTGAAGTAAAGCAAAAGGGAGCACGCTATGGTGCTCCCTTTTTAATGATTATTGCATGCTCCGGTTTGAACAAAGAAACGTCTGTCGTTGTTTGAGTTATCTTTCACCAAACGCCACACTGATATTGGTATAGATCGGCTTCCATAGGTATTGGAATACCGACTTCTCGCCCGTCGTGATATCTACCTCACCTGTCATACCGGGAAGAATAGAAAAGCTTTCAGGGTTATCACGGAAGTATGGTGTTTCAATCGATACCACGACCTCATAATAAATCTCACCTCGTTCACTTTGACTTGTTGTCGGTGAAATACTTTCAACCGTCCCTTTTAACGCTCCAAAGCGACTGTAATCAAATGCATCAATCTTGATTCGAGTTGGCTGACCCACGTTCACAAAACCAATATCCCTCGGAGATAAGCGAGCTTTAAAATCGGCTTTACCGCCGACAGGAACAATCTCTACCACGGTTCCGCCTGGTTGAATAACGCCACCGTTTTGCGTACTTGGCAGGCTTTGTACCAATCCTTGTAGCGGTGACACTAACATGGTGTTCGTCAATTTCGCTTGGCTTGAACGCACCCGAGCGTTAAGTGCAGACAAATCTGATACTGCTTTGGATCGATCGTCACTGACTTTTGCTTTGGCCTCCGCAAGAAGTTGCTCAATTTTTTGCTCATTGCTGTCTGCCTGCTTAATCAGAACCGACTTTCTTACCTCGAGCTTCTTCAATTTTCTGCTCTATGCTCGCCAACTTTTGGCGCATTTCAAGTACACGTAAACGAGAGATGTTCCCGGCCTTATAGCTTTTTCCAAGATGTTCAATTCTTGCTTAGTGGCACTTAGCTCTTTGTCGTAGCTAGGTAGAGATTTTTCGACGACACGAAGCTGCTCTGCTATCTGCTCACTGTCCTTTTCCAGTACAATGCGTTTTTGATAGTAGAGCCCTTTTTGAGCATTTAACTGAGCTTTTTTGTTGGCTAACGATCTCCGGGAAATCAATTTCAAACTCCCCAAAAATCGGCTCACGGTTATCCAGTAACGCGTTCATACGTTCGATACTCGCAAGCAAGGTTACTTGTTGAGATTTCAACTCTTCGAGAGCCGTGCGCTGGAAGGTAGCGTCAAATTCAACAAGTGGCTGACCTTTCTCTACCAATTGCCCTTCTTTAACAAGAATTTGCTTCAACTTACCGCCAATGGCACTTTGTAATACTTGCTTTTCCCCTTCAGGAATCACCGCACCCTTTGCCTTTGCGATTTCATCCACTTGAGTGACCACAGACCAAGTGACAAAAGCGATAACACACAAGGCAACTGACCATGTCGCCAGCGCCAATGTTCGAGCTGTATTTTGTGATTCAACAAGCTCGCCGTAACGCTTGCCAGTCTCGATAGATTTTTTAGCCATTAGCGACTTCCTTGCTTTGACTCTACTTTTTGATTTGGTAATTCTTGTGTGTCAGATAACTGCTGCTCTTGAGACTCTGATGGCTGCTCGAGAGGACCTGCATAAACCACAGCACCCTCGTCTAACACCACGACTTTATCAGCGAGCTTAATCAAGTCAGGATCATGCGACGTATAGATCACCGTTGCTTTTCCTTTCTTCGTCGCCAAGAACTCACCGAATACACGTTTAGCATTGGGATGGCCATCAGGCACCGGGTTATCCATTAGGAACATCGGGTAGTCATAAACCAAAGCTTTCGCGTCAATAAGGATCTGAGCGACAGTGCCTGACAACATATCAAACAGGCTATCCGGTTGGATGCTACTAATAGAGGTATCCAGTCCGTCAGGTAGTGTGGAGAACCAGCGCTTGCCGCCTACCATATCAATGGCTGAGATCATTTTCTGCTCTTCAACTTTATGCCCATCGCTTAGCCACTCTCGAATACTCAATGTAAGTAAGTCGGGATAAGCTGCGCGAATGAAACACCAGTGACGATAGAGCTGCGGGTCGTATTGAACGAGGTTAACGCCTTCAAGCTCGACCATACCGTTTTGGATAGGCTGTAAACCAGACAAAACTTCAATTAATGTCGATTTACCACTGCCTGAAGGGCCTGTAATCGCCACAATATCGCCCGCTTCAACATCAAAACTTACCCCATTCAATGCAGGGCGACTCTGTTTAGGGTAACGGAGAGTCACTTGATCTAACTTCAAGTTCGGAGCAACCGTTGGCAATGGATGATGTTGGTAACTGAATTCACGTTCAGACGGCTGAGACAGAATACGATTTACCTGCAGCTTAGATTGATTAAAGCTATTAAAACGCATCGCACTGTTTGCCAACACCTGCGCAGGCCCAGTCACTTTAGATATCAGCATCATTGATGCAATCAAGCCACCGGGCGTCATCACTTGTTCGAAAATAAGTCCAATTCCTAAGCCCATAACAGCCAATGTTGATCCCACTCCGATAAAGTAATAAATCGAGGTGTATCGACTTTGGAGAACCGATTGATTGAACGTCACCGTAGAGGCAAGCAAATTGGCTTTTTGGAAACGTTGGATCCAGTGCTCTGAAAACCCAGCACTGCGAATAAAGGCAAGCTTGGACGACAACTCATTAGTCATATTTTGACGATTCGTGCCTGCTACCGTCGATTGCATTGAGCGCTTACTACTCGAACGTATCGAGCGCTTAGCTAACAGGTAATACAGAACCAAAGAGACAATTGGAACCAATACCAGCCAGCCACCTAGCACACCTATCGCAAGGACAAAAATGGCAATGAAAGGCAAATCAAACAACGCATTACCGAGCGGTCCTGATAACACACCTGAAATACGCTCAGATAACATCACTTGGTTCTGTTGACTAGACGAGGCCGTTTGCTGGTTTTGAGCATAACTATTTCTTAATAGTCGCTGCACAAGGGATTGAGATATCTCGCGGCTGACTCGGTTAGACACAGAAGCAAACACTCGACTACGCAATGTTCTTAACCAGCCCATCATCACAAACAACAAGGCGGCACCAATAGCGATACCTTGCAGTTCGTGCCCAGCATCGCCACCAATAACATGGTCATAGATCGACATCGTGATGAATGGCACTGCGAGAGCAAATAAATTGGTGATAAAGCTGACTAAGAGCAATTTAGGAATGATAGGACGAAAAGCATGTAACCGTTCACCAACCCAATCCGGAGAAGCTTCTCCAATGGAGCCCCTACAATCACAATGCAAAATTGAGGAATGTCTGAAACGTCTTCATTGCCATCAACGGCAACAAACTGTTTTGACTCCAAGTGACCAGAAACCAATTCATTTTCACCGAGAACCAGTAGAACTAATTTGTGATCGCCTACTTCATCTAGGTTGGCAACCAAGCGATATGGCAATGCAAGCCTATCAAACAGGGCAAATATATCATCAATCGATTCAATGCCGTTCTCATCAACCCATTGGCGAGCGAACAGTTGGATATTCGCATTAACTTCCAACTCCTTGAGCACAGAAAGGCTTTCAGTTTCCAGTCGGTTCATCGGCTCATGTTGACCGTCTGTTTCGCCATGGCGATTAGTATCTAAACGATTCATGCAATGACCTCCTGCTGATTAGTACTGTCTTCGGCAATCGAACCGTTTTCTACTGTAATTGTTCGACTCGCTAGTTCGCGAAGTTTTGCATGATAGCTCACCACCAATATGGTGCGCCCTGCCAAGACTTCTTCTTCCAACACCTTAAGCAGGTTACCGAGAGCATTGAGGTCTAGCGAGGAATCCGGTCTCTCTAGCATGATAACGGGCTTGCCACTCGCCAATTGAGTCGCAATATTGAGCATCTTAATGTTGCCCATACTCAACAAAGAAGCACTCGTATGACCAATTTGTGTTTCTAACCCATCAGGTAAACGGGTAATTTCTTTGGTTAATCCTAAGCTTACAGCGTAATCATTGGCGCTTTGTGTTCTCTCAGGATCAAATCCACACAAATTATCCAGAATCGTACCAGAGACTAACTGCCCTTTAACCCCGCAGTAAGCTGTAGCTTGAGCGACAGATGCAATAGAAATGGCTTCACCATTAATGAAGCACTCACCCGCGGCTAAATCATCAATCCCTGCAATCGAAGACAGCAAGTGACTATTGGTGTGGCGATCTTCACTCTCTAACAGCACCAGTTCGCCTTTATTTAGCGTCACATCCGCCCTAGCGAATTCACCATATCTTTCAACGGTAGCTTGCTTGATTTCTAAAGTCTCAAAGTCAGAGAAACTAAGCTCAGCACTGGCAGACTCAGACAGTGATAAGTCTCCTAACTTTTCTATTGCCTGATTAGCACTATGGATTGAATTTAGCTTGATTCGAACCCCAACCAGAGCACTCAGAGGCGCCACAGCTCTACCCGATAAGATGGAGCATGCTGCTAACCCACCCGTGGTTAATTGACCATCCAATACCCACAAGCTCCCGGTAATCACCAACAGAACAGAAGTCGCGAGTGCAGCAAGCTGAATACACTCTTGAGCGAAGGCGTTCTGTTCTTCTTCTTTGGCTCTGGATTGAGAGCGGACATTATTAAGCGATTTAAACTGATTAAAAATTCGAGACTCAACAGCCTGACGTTTAATACCCTGAATGGTTTGGCTAAGAAGAATCAAGAAGCTTTTCTCTCCTTCTCATCTTTAGAAGCTTCTTCACTTAAACTTTTTACGCGGATAGAAGACAGCCAAACAATACCAAGCGTAATGAGCCAAACTGCCACAGGTATCGCCACTAATTCACCGCCGATATAAGCCACCAGCCCTAGAAAGATCAATGCAAAAGGCAAATCGATAAATCCAGAAATTATGCCACCAGAATACCAATCCTTAACTTTGGATACCGATCCTAGCCCCTCTTCGACACCACCTACACCGAGCTTACGCAGGTGGCCTGATGATGCAGTAGTCACCCTTTCAACCAAAGTTTGGTAAGTGGCTTTTTCTGTATTGCTGGCCGCCGCAGACAAAAGCCAAGTGCGAACAAAACGTATGAGTGCTTCCATGGCTACGGCTAGTGTCGCCCCGGCTAAAAGCAGCGTGGCCGTACCATAACTTTGATTGGGAAGAATGCGATCGTAGATCTGGAGAACCGTTAATGGAACGGCTAATGACAAGAGGTTAATAAGTAAAGAAGGCAGTAAGACTTTCCTTACTACCCCTTTGTTTTTCACTGACGTTACAGGCATACACAATCCTTATCCATGCTTATGAAATAAGATTGGTACAGAGTATTAGGTTATGCAAGGTAAGAGTCTGATTTAATTTAATTTTAAGGCTTTACTAAAATTTTTATATCTTGATCAAACCTTACAGCCAGAATCGCACGTTATCATTAATTAAGTTACAACGAGAAACATCTATCTTTAACTCGTTCTATTCAATTCAAAATTTTCAATATTAAAACTTCTTTTAGATTAGAAAAGGTATAGGTGATCCATATTAAAGGATTATGAATGAGCTTTTATACTAAATGATATGGGGCATAAACATGTTAGCAAACCTCCTCTTTTTGTAGGCTGGTATGCTTTTATTAAATTAACTCGCAAAAAAAAAGAGCTCGATTGAGCTCCTTTTCTAGTTTGTTTAGCAAAGCGTGAAGTGATTAACCTTCAATACCGCGAGTCTTTAGGAACTCAGCGTACGAGCCTTTGAAATCTGTGATCTTGTTGTCTTTGATCTCAATGATGCGAGTGGCTAGCGAGTCTACGAATACACGGTCGTGAGAAACGAAGAACAAAGTGCCTTTGTATTGCTCAAGTGCATTGTTCAACGATTCAATGGATTCCATGTCCATGTGGTTGGTTGGTTCGTCCATTAGCAGCATGTTTGGCTTGTGCATCATCAGCTTACCAAGCAGCATACGGCCTTGTTCACCACCAGACAGGACTTTTACCGACTTCTTGATGTCGTCTTGAGAGAAAAGCATACGGCCAAGGAAGCTGCGTAGAACTTGCTCATCGTCGCCCTCTTGACGCCACTGGCCCATCCACTCCATCAGGTCTACGTCTTTTTCAAAATCTTCAGCGTGATCCTGCGCGTAGTAGCCGATGTTCGAGTTTTCGGACCACTTGAACTCACCACCGCGAGGGGCTAATTTTCCTGCAAGCGTATTTAGTAGCGTTGTTTTACCTACGCCGTTCTCACCGATGATTGCAACACGCTCACCCACTTCGAAGATTGCGTTGAAGTTAGAGAACAGATCGTCTTCAAAACCTTGCGTTAAGTTTTCAACAATCAAAGCGTTTCTGAATAGCTCTTTAGATTGCTCAAAACGGATAAATGGGTTTTGACGGCTAGACGCTTTCACTTCGTCTAGCTGGATCTTATCAATCTGCTTAGCACGAGATGTTGCTTGCTTCGCTTTTGATGCGTTTGCAGAGAAACGCGCTACGAAGGTTTGAAGTTCAGCGATTTGTGCTTTCTTCTTTGCGTTGTCAGACAGTAGACGTTCACGAGCTTGTGATGCTGCCGTCATGTACTCATCGTAGTTACCTGGGAATAGACGAAGCTCACCGTAGTCTAAGTCAGCCAT
This sequence comes from Vibrio aestivus, assembly GCA_003263845.1. Taxonomy (GTDB): domain Bacteria; phylum Pseudomonadota; class Gammaproteobacteria; order Enterobacterales; family Vibrionaceae; genus Vibrio; species Vibrio aestivus. The sequence goes on from JYJN01000030.1 coordinate 8,918, forward strand.
GTGTGTACATACTGAGTTTAGGAAGTGACGATCGTGCGAGATGATGATCATTGTACAGTTACGTTGGTTAAGCGTCTCTTCTAGCCAACGAATGGTGTCCATGTCCAAGTTGTTGGTTGGTTCGTCGAGCAGCATAATATGCGGGTCGGCAAACAGAACTTGCGCTAGAAGAACACGAAGTTTCCAGCCCGGAGCAACTTCGCTCATCAAACCATAGTGTTGTTCTTCAGGAATACCTACAGCCAGTAGTAGTTCACCTGCTTTAGAATCGGCCATGTAACCGTCCATCTCTGCGAACTGAACTTCTAGATCCGCAACTAACATGCCCTCTTCTTCACTCATCTCTGGCAGTGAATAAATGCGGTCACGCTCTTGTTTTACTTCCCACAGCTCTTTGTAACCCATGATAACCGTGTCGATTACCGTGTACTCTTCGTACGCAAATTGATCCTGATTTAGTTTCGCAACACGCTCGTTTGGATCGTAGCTAACGTTACCGCCCGTTGGCTCAAGTTCACCGCTAAGGATCTTCATGAATGTTGATTTACCACAGCCGTTTGCGCCGATTAGACCGTAACGGTTACCTTCGCCGAATTTAACCGAGATATTTTCGAAAAGTGGCTTAGCACCAAACTGTTGAGTGATATTCGCTGTGGAGATCAAAATACATTCCTAAAAAGTTTAAAATCGGCGTCACGGTACTGGTTACTCGGCCTAACTTCAAGTGTTGATTTGCTTTCTAGGCCTATCTAAGGCGAGTTTCCCCTGCCGCAGATGCTCATAGAGATGAATTACTACCGCTTGTGATTCAACTCTGCCATCTTGTCGTTAATTTAAGATAGAGCCAAATATTGACATATTGATTACATTGCCAGTCGTCATTTGCCATATAAATCAGTTCTTTCCGTGTAATTACGTCTACACTAAATTTAACCTATACCGTTATAAGTCGATTTTATGCCTCCGATATTCCGACAGGTTTTTCTGTGTCTTTTCTTGGCCCTTACAACTGTGTCATTAAAAGCAAACGCCAATTGGGATTTTAACCCCAATGATGATCTGAAAATTCATGACTCGGCCGCTGAACTGGCTAGCCAAGTCTATGCTCTCCCCGACCCTCTGTTTATGACGCCCTCAGATACCAAACGTGTCGACCAACTATTGGGTCGCGTGCTCAATGAACTGGCTATTCAGACCAAGCAGTTTGATGAACATCTGGTTAGCTATCGATCTGATGCCAGTAAAGAGCATTGGGTGGCCGCGCAAAAGAGTTACCTTACTCTTAATAGTCTAAGCCAGTCGAAACAGCAGCTCCTCACTCTCACTTCTAACGAACTGCGCAACCAACTTACTGGCTTTGGCCCTTATGGAGTGCGTCAGTTCCAACACGAGTGGCAGTTAACAACACTGAATTTGGAGTATTTGGTTCATTATCAGCTTCAAAGCTTTAAATCTTTATTCAATGACATTCTTGTCTCACCCATCCCTGTGATATGGGTGGGTTTAAAAGTGTTGATGATTTACTTTGCTCTAGTGTGGTGGCTAGCAAACAGCCAGCGATTGATTACGCTATTTAAAGAGCGTCAGCTTGATAACAACCCGAATCCGCCCATTTGGATTCGTGCTATTTGGTATGTAAGTAGAGCCAATAAAGCCATCGCTTGGCTATTCGCGATTACCCTATCGTTAAGGGTACTGACTCAAATAGAGAGTTTGAGCCATTTAATCTTTCTTGAAATCTTTACGTGGTGGATTCTCGGAGGATCGATTGCAGTAAGCTTCATTCTTGAGTTCACTTACCGTCATAGCGTGCGGAGCAGCAAAAAGCTTACCGCCTTAAGGCTCTCAACGATTCGCCGTTTTGTGTGGAGTTTTATCGTTGCAGGTGTAATTCTCCAAATTTCGGCACGTACGGTAGGTGAAGCAACGATCTATAGCTGGATTTACAGTGTTGTTGTGTTGTGGTTTGCGCTGATTTTTATATCCGTGTTGAGGTTATGGCGTCAAAAGGTGTTTGAATCGGTCGAGGATATCGATGATAAGCTAGCGTTGTTAATTGGTCGGTATCGCATCAGCGGACTTTCTTGATCAGTATCGTGGCTACCGCTATCTGCGTATCGTGGCTAATGCTCCATACTCTGCAACATAAATTAATCGGCTCGCTTTCCCGATACACAGCCTTCAGCCAAATATTGGCGTATTTGTTTCGTATTGAAGTGGCAAAGCAAACCAACCAAGATAGGAGTAATCACAATCTTGCTCGAGTACGTGGCGAAGAGACATTCGACTACGTTTTACCCGGCAGTCCAGAAAGCGAGTTGATCGAGTATGCGCAAGATGAAATCAAAGAGTTATCAAAGTATGTATTGACCGACAGCCCTGCGATTTGTGTGCTCAGTGGTGAACGTGGTGTGGGAACCACTACCTTGCTTAATACCCTTCTGTATAAAGTAAAAAATGCCACTCCGATTTACCTCAACTGCCCTTACGCTGGATACTTCGAACTGATTAGCGAACTCGCTTTAGCCCTAGGCTTAGATAAAGAATCAACGGAAATTCAGGTATTAGCACGGTTAAGAAAAAGCGAAGAAACCTTTTTGATTACCATCGATAATGCGCAAAGATTGGTTAAGCCAAAAGTTGGTGGTTTAGCTGGGCTGATTAAATTGACCAACCTTTTACGACGTTCTCGTAAGAATCATCGCGCAGTCATCGCTATTGAAAAAGCCAGTTGGCGCTTTGTTGATCGCGCACGCGGTGAACGTCTGCTGTTTGATTGGGTGACCTTTCTGCCCAAATGGAATGAGGCACAAATGCAGTCTTTGTTGAACAGTCGTATAAACCAGCATGACCAACCTTCGCTACACTTTGATGGCCTTGTAGTGCCTAAACAGTGGGATCAAGCCGATGTGAGTGAAGAAGAAAGAGCGAAATTGGGTTTCTACCGAATTCTTTGGCACTATTCCGATGGGAACCCGTCGGTTGCCCTACGCTTTTTCCGTTTCTCCCTCAACCGCGACAAAGAAAGCCAACGTGTCGTTGTACGCCTGTTTAATGCGCCTCAGTCGCAAGAGCTTGAGAAAATGCCCAAGCCAATGCTGGCCGTTTTACGCTCAATAGTACAACTTGAAATCGCCTCTCCTGAAGATGTGTCTGAATGTACTCAACTGACTATCGCAGAAGTCATTGGCACGCTGCGTTATTTTCAAAGTCGCGGCTATATCGAGTGGAGCGAAGATAAGGCTCGGGTCTCCGATCATTGGTTTAGGCACATAACGAACGTCTTGGATCGCCAACATCTGTTGGTTAAGTGATGGTTGGTTAAATAAGGTGAGTTAAGTAATGTCTGGTGAAATAATGACTCGACTATTTTTTATATTATTCATTTTCGTCACCCGACGGCTTTGGCTGTAGAAGAGGTGGCGAGCGTCGATAACATTCAGCAATTCGCGAGTTTAATTCGCTGGAGTGGCGTGTTCTTCTCTTTGTTGATTGTGACGGCAACGTGGCTATTGTTGAAGTTTATCAACTCAATGGTTGAAAGTGTGGGCAGCCAGTTTGTGCAATACCGCATGTTGCTGCAAAAGCTTCAATCGTTTCTACAGTTCTTTATCTACATGACGGCGGGTTTGATGGTGTTCATGCTTAGCTTCAGAATAAACGACCACATACTCGCGCTCATTGGTGGTACATTGGCAGTATCGGTCGGCTTTGCTCTGAAAGACTTAGCCGCCTCTTTCATTGCGGGCATGACGGTCATGATCGATCGACCTTTCCAAGTCGGTGACAGGGTGACGTTTGAAGGCAATTATGGAGACATTATTGCCATTGGACTTCGCTCGGTTCGGATGCGAACGTTGAATGACGACATTATCACCATTCCAAACAACAAATTTTTGAATGAAGTGACCGTTAGCGGAAACTATGGCGCACTTGATATGCAAGTGGTTATTCCATTTTACGTTGGTATGAATGAAGACATCACGTTTGGCGCGTGATTTGATTCAAGAAGCGGCGTCTTCTAGTCGCTATATTCACCTACCTAAACCTGTCACCGTGTTAGTGAAACAAACCATTACTGATAACTACCTAGCCATCCAGCTAACTTGCAAAGCCTATGTTGTGGATACGGCGTATGAAAAGTTATTCGAGACGGACATTACTCTCCGTGTTATGCAGGAGTTTAAAAAGCACGGTATTTTGCCGCCCCGCATCGCGGTTCAATCCGGAAGTTAGTGACAGCCGAAACATAAGAATAAAAGAGAGCTTTGATAGGCTCTCTTTTATTTTAGGAACTGAAATCTACTTTCGAACTAGAGATGATTCAGCTTCTCAATTTGATATTGGTGACATTGATTAAATCTGGCGAAGCTATCTAGACAAGCGGCCAGATCAGCTTCCAAATCGGCAGATTTTGTGGCTTTTGATGTTAAGTACAAGTTCAGCACGTTGAGTTGTTGGTTAGGTTTGTCTACTTTGCAATCTGCTTGTCCAACAAGTTCGCCCTTCCACAATATTGGCAAGCCAAAATAACCAAATTGACGCTTGCTTTCAGGTACATAGCACTCCAACTGGTATTGGAAACTAAACAGGTTGACCATACGCTGACGTTGGATAAGTAGATTGTCGAAGGGAGACAGTAACTTGAACTGCTTGCGATACAATCGTTCGTTGAGTGACGTTAACGCTTCCGGCGTGGTGAGATACGGTTCGCACTCAATCTGTACCTCAATGACGGTACCCTCTTCAATGAGTTGTTCGAGTGCTTGTCTTAATAAGGGCTGTACTCCCTTAAGCAAATAGGCGATTTCTTTGACCGTCCCTACACCATTTGCTGCAAGGTATCGGTTGATCAAATGCTTACCGAACTCTAGATCTGATGGTATCGATGTGTCGATGCCTTCGGGTAACACGCGCTCTGTGAGATCATAAACTTTATGAAAGTTTCTTCGCTCAGAGATCATTAAGTCCCCTTGCATGAACAAACATTCCAACGCTTGCTTGGTCGGCTTACTTCCCCATCCTTGGCGTTTTACGCCTGTAGATTCGAAATCTTTGGCCATTAACGGCCCTTCTGATGTGATTCGACTTATAACCTCATTCATCAATTTCAGGTCTTGTTTGTACCAATGATTCTGTTGGCCTGTTTTGAACGCCATTTTACGCGGCAAGCTAAAACGGTAGTCTCGCATTGGTAGATATGCCGCCGCATGTGACCAATACTCAAACGCTGATTTCTGTTCAACGAGCTTTTCAAGATGCGCGAGTTTGTATTCAGAGTTACGAGACCACAGGACATGATGATGCGCTCGTTGCACCACTGAAATGGTATCGATTTGTACGTAATTAAGCTTCTCTAACACTGCTAACGTTTTAGACAAGCCTCCCTTGTATTTTGAGGGTGCTGATAGCTGTTGAGCCTGCAAAACGATTTTTCTAGCGTCTTTTTTTGAAAGTGATTCCATTCAGGTTTGATGTTCTCGGTTTACGTAGTGTTAGGTTCGCGTGTATTCGAGTTCAGTACAAGTGTTCTGGCGTGAAGCGGTGATCTAATCCGTGATACAATCGAAGGTCTTAACTTTTATCCAAATTTTGGCATTACACACTTTGACCAACGCATTCATTCATCGCGCACGACACATTCTCTATTTCATGTGGCATCGACTTAAAGCTAATGGCTTAGGTATGCTCATGAGCTTTCTATTGGTTCGAAGCGCCCTTTTCACTCTTTTTGTTCCTCTCGATCTGTGGGTCACATCCAAGCTAATGAGCTTCTATGGTGTTAGCGCTATTGCAAATCAAGAGTTACTCTCTTTCTTTTTATCTCCCGTCGGCTTCTTGCTAAGTCTGTGGTTTGTTAGTCAACTCAGTTTTGCATTCTTCGTTGAGCAGTCAACGATCAGTATTATGTTGGCTCAACACGACCTTGGTAAACGCTCGGTTGTTGATACCCTTGGGTTAATCCTTCAAAGAAGTTGGCGGGTTGCTAAAGTAGTATTGGCTCAGTCTTTTGGTGTGAGCCTGCTACTGGCGGCATTAGTCTGGTGTGGTCGATGGATTTACGGATTAATGCTCAACGATTGGGACATTAACTATTACCTTTCCAATCAGATGAGCACGATATGGCTAGCGGTATTATTGCTGTTTTTGATTACCTTGCCTGCCGTTTTAGTGGTTGTAAGGTATTGGGCGAACTGGTGGCTGGCACTTCCTTTAAGCCTTTTTCAAAACTGTTCTCAATGGGAGTTGTTCAAACAGGCTCGACGATTGAGTTCAAACATTTATGCCCATATCGTAATCGGCCACTTTGCGTGGTTGTTTGTGCGAGTAGCGGTCGCGGCAACGTTCGCATGGAGTTTCCTATTCTTACTTGGCCCTATCCTCAATTGGGCTACGTATGATCCAGACCGATATCTGTGGATTTTATTCGCCAGCGTGTTATTGGTTATTGTGACCTTCCTTCTCAGCTTTTTTGACCGCTTCATTTACGGAAGCTGTCAGTACTATGTGCTGCGCTTGCAAACCAAGCGAATGAAGTTGGTTAACGAGCAAGAACGCACCCTTGGTCTTCAGCAAACAACACGTAACCGCAAGATTTTTCTTTCATTAACGCTGATCCTTATCGGGTTTACGATATTTAACGGCTTAGCTGACGTCCGTGATTTTGTTAGGCATCTTCAAACTAACACCTCTGGCTACGTGGTTGCCCATCGCGCTGGCGGTTTTGCTCATGTAGAGAATAGCGAGGCTGGAGTTAAATATTCGATTTCTCATGGTGTTCAGAGTGCCGAGATTGATGTTCAAGTGACGAAAGATGGTCAAATTATCGTTTTCCACGACCGTGACCTTGGAAGAATGGCTGGCAGTCCGATTGTAGTTGAGAACTCGAACTACACGGATATTGTTAAGGCCTATCAAAACGCCAGTTTGACTCCACCTCCACTTTTGGTCGACTTACTCGATAAGTACGCTAACGACATCGAGTTCAATATTGAGTTGAAACGTTACAATTCCAGCACGCGCCTTGCGGAAGTCTTGACCGCGCTATTGGTCAACTATGATCAAGCTATGGTGGTGTCTAGCCTTGATGCTGACTTGCTTCGTGCCTTTATCGACCTAATGGGGGATGAAAAGCCTAGCGAATTGCGATACGCCCTTATTTACGCGGCAAGTGTCGGCGAGTCTGCTTTAGAACGTGATGTCGATATGCTAATGGTTAGCGACCAATGGTTAACAGCTTGGAGAATTATCGAGATACAGCAGCGTGAGCAAGAGGTGTTAGTTTGGACGATCAATAACCGTCCAGCCATGGAACGTCTCTTGTTGCTTGGTGCCGATGGTATCATCACTGACGAGCTAAAATGGCGAACCAAGTGAAACGCGATATTGAAGCTATGGACTTCTCACAACGTGCGCTGCTTACATTACGCTATTGGCTGTCGATTTAGCGATAGAAATAGTGAATATGGCTCACCTCTCAATATCGTAAGCCTATGAAATGGGCGTTAGCTTGCTATAATTGAGGCGATGATCTGGTTATCGATAAAAGTGGTTCAGCTTGGATGTTTGTACTACTTAAACAGAAAACGAAAGGAATCATCTAACCAATAGGGTCGCATCACGCGACCCTATATTTTTTAAATGAGCGCATATCTAGACATAGCCACAGCCGTCACGGAAAGCTCTTCTTTTTCGAATTTCTTAGGTAGATAGATACTAAACGTACTTCCCTCGCCTTCAACGGACGAAACTCGAATTTCACCACCAGTCTCACTAAGGATACTTTGAGAAACAGAAAGCCCTAACCCAGTTCCATCGCGCTTAGTGGTATAGAACGGATCGAAAATACGCTGCAGTTGAGCAGGTTTCATGCCGCAGCCTTGGTCAATCACATCGATTACTGCACCTAGGTTCTCGCCGTTTTCATCCCAATCACGGCTGGCGATGGTTAAGACGCCCTCTCCTTTCATTGCGTAGATGGCGTTCATTTGTAAGTTAACCAGTACTTGAAGCAGTTGATGGCGATTCACTTCAACTGACGTATGGGCGTTAAGTTGCGTTACAAACTGGATCTCTTTCTTCTTACTGCCCGTTTTTACTAAGGTAATACTTTCATCAATGATTGGATTGATGTGCTGCCAAGTAATTTGATCTTGTACGCCGCCTTGTCGGCTGTATTGCAGCAGGCTTCTTGTGATGTTTCGGATACGGTCAATTTGCTCAAGTATCGCGTCTATCTCTTCATTGACGCGCCGAGAGTCTTCACCTAATTCAAAACGGATCAATTCGACATTGCCGAGGATCACCGCGGTCGGATTATTGATTTCATGAGCAATTCCAGCGGTTAGCTCTCCCAGTGCGGCCAATTTTTCGTTAGTGACTAACTTATCGCGCGTTTGATTGAGTAAATTGATGTGATGTTCAAGCTGTTCTGTTTTCTCTTTCAAGCTGGCCGTTCGCTTGTTGACCTTACATTCGAGATCTTGAGCCGCGCGTTCAATTTCTTCTTTCCGTGCTTCAAGGGAATCAAGCATGTTGTCGAACTGTTTAGCGAGTTGTGCGAGTTCGTGTTTGTCGTCTAGGCCAAGGTTACCAATACGGTTGTTTTTGCCCATTTGCACCTGTTTGACCACTTTATGAATTTGTTCAATAGGACGAAATAGATCTCGTGATCCTCGATACACCATTAAACCCGAGATGATAAGCAAACTCAGAGTTGCAATGCTTATTTCGATGATGTTTGTAAGGTAGGCCTTAATGAATGGCCAAAGAAGGTAGCCCGTGTAGAGCATGCCAACGATCTCATCATTGCTGTCTCTTAATGGCTTATACGCGGTAATGTACCAAGCATCGTAAACATAAGCACGATCGACCCAGTGTTTTCCTTCCACTAATACAGCTTGTTGTACTTCCTCAGACACTTTCGAACCGCTCGCACGCCCTCGTTGTTCATCACTGTTCAAAGGCACATTGGTACTAATACGTAAATCTTCCAGAAATAGAGTTAACGTGCCGATGTGAGGGCTAGATGCATCTTTGATCGGATAAATAACGTCGCGAATGGTATCAACCAGTTCGCTACTATTATTGATCAGGGAACCAGCATGGAGATAGCCAAGTAATTCGTGATTGTCAGAGTACAGTGGAAAGATAGTGCGACTGACAAGCCCTCGTTTCTCTTCCGTGCCATTTGCAATCATTTTGGTTTTAGCTCTCTCAGCGAGGCTGGGCGCAATGGCGTAAAGAGTTTGCTCATCCAAGACTTCGAAGGATGTTTGAGTCTGTAGCTGAGCAGACTCAGTGTATAAACCTATCGCGTCTTGAGGGGTTTCAAATAACAGGTAATCCAGACCATCTGTTAAGGGCTGTTGCTTGACCCAAACTTTTAACTCATCAAGATCAACATTTTCAGAGCGGATCTTAGATTGGAATTCATATGAATTGGCAAATCCAGTGACCGCCTTAGATTGCTTTTCTTGAATGAGCGTTATCGTATTGTCAGCAACAGTTAATCGTTCAGATACATCGATGAGTGCACTGTTCCATGTGTAGTGAATTGACCAATATATGGTAATCGCAATCAATGCCAGTAGCGTGAGAATGATAGGTGCCGAAGTTAAAAACAGCAGACGATATCGAACCATCGTTTTGAATCGATAGCGCCATTTTTGCAGCAGTCCCATGCTCCGCAAATCTTGACTATTCGGCATAGGATGCGTCCTCGCTATCCCATTCTTTGTATTTACGTTCTAATGTTTTTCGTGCGACACCCAAGACTCGAGAGGCTGCCGATTTGTTGCCATCGCAATGGGAGACAACTTGTTGAATGTGGGACTTTTCAACGGACTTAAGTGTCCAGTCGCTAGGATAACCTTCACCAAAGTCGACGCGTCCTTCTGGCAAGACAGGGATCTGCTCACTGCTAGTTACGGTCATGGTGATATTGGCTGATGAAATGCCGCCATTCACTTCTCTCCAATGGTGGGCTGGTGGCTTACCAATCAATAGACAGCGCTCAATAAGGTTTTTGAGTTCGCGAATATTACCCGGCCACTCATAGTCAAACATGGCGGCCATATCTTCATGCGCCCACTTTGGATCCGCAACGCCCAGTTCTGTAGTGAGCATTTTGGTAAAGAATGGCACCAACTCTAACAAGTCTGTTTTGCGCTCTCGCAGTGGTGGTACTTCGATCTTAAGTACATTGAGGCGGTAATAAAGATCTGATCGAAAGTTTCCTTTCTCCACTTCCTCTTTAAGGTTACGGTTGGTTGCCGCAACAACTCGAACATCTACGGCGATCTCTCTTTCACTACCGACAGGCCTTATCGTACGTTGCTCTAACACTCGCAATAGCGCAGCTTGCATGCTGAGTGGCATTTCCCCAATCTCATCAAGAAACAAGGTTCCGCCATTGGCAACGCGGAACATGCCTTCTCGGCTCTTCTTGGCGCCAGTGAACGCCCCGATGTATGACCAAATAGTTCGCTTTCTAATAACTCTGGTGAAATTGCCCCGCAGTTAATTGGTACAAAAGGTCCCGTACGTTTACTGGCCTCATGCACCCCCTAGCAACGAGTTCTTTACCCGTGCCCGATTCCCCTTCAATGAGAACCGATGCGCGTGATGGAGCAAATTGATTCATGAGCTGTTTTAACTGCTTGGTTTTCTCCGAGCCTCCAACCAATTTGGTTGTAATTCTACGGTTGAAATCGCGCTGCAGAGCATACTGCATGCGCTCGTTAAGACGCTTATCCATGCAGCGCTTCACCGAAGACAGCATTTGATCGAGGTTGAACGGCTTAAGAATAAAATCTGTGGCGCCCAGTTTTAGCGCTTTGATAGCAATTTCAAGGTCCGCATAACCTGTCATGAAGATGACATCAGCTTTCTTGTCTGGGTCGTTAAACGCTTCTTCCCATTCGATGCCATCTCGCCCCGGTAAATTAATGTCCAATATGATCAAGTCGTAATGATTCTTGCAGCGTAATACCTCAGCTTCTTCAATGCTCCCAACGGCGTCTACTTTGGAAAACAGCTTTGACATCGCTTTTTTAAGAACGGTTTGCATACCGACTTCATCATCAACCACAAGAACTGAGAAAGCTTGATAGGCGGCATTCGATTCGACAGCTGAAGAGAACGTAGAGTGAGACATACTGATTTCATCATGATTATTGTTAGATGAGACAGAGTGTACCAACATTTTCATGATTTAAATCGGCAAAATTGCGACATTTTGTCCTAACTCAAGTTTTTATACTCTAACCGTTTGATATGATTTCTCAAATTGGAACATTTTGGCCCTAATTTATTGGCATTGTCTTTGCAGTATGCGTGTGCACATCAAGGTGTCGTAAATACTTTGCTATGCAGTAAGGCAATCCTGTAGATATGTTTGAAAGCACTCATACATTGTCTATGTGAAATAATGCCGGTCACAACGTTTAAGTTAGCTTAGTCGAACGCAAACACCTCGACGTAACGTACGGAACAAGTGCGTATTTGGTGACAGTCCGACAGTAAAAATGGAATTATAATCAATGAGACAGCTCCCTACTTTAGCCCTTTCCGTCACTCTGCTTTCAATGAGCGGAGTATCCTATGCCGATGAAGCGCCACATGTGAGATTGGCAACCACGACCAGCACTTACCACTCGGGTTTACTGGATTACTTATTACCTGAATTTGAAAAAGACACTGGATACAAAGTGGACGTCATCGCCGCAGGTACGGGCAAAGCGCTTAAAATGGGAGAAAATGGTGACGTTGATGTGGTGATGACACACGCTCCAAAGGCTGAAGCGTCATTTGTTAATAAAGGCTTCGGCATCGAACCTCGTCAGCTTATGTATAACGATTTTGTTGTCGTTGGCCCACAAAACGATCCTGCAAACATCAAAGAGCTGTCTAATGTTACCGACGTATTCAAACAGATTTCGATGAAAAACATCACATTTGTGTCTCGTGGCGATGATTCAGGCACCCATAAGAAAGAGAAAGGGATTTGGGAGCAAAGCCAAATTGAACCTAATTTCTCCGGATATCGTTCTGTCGGTCAAGGAATGGGCCTACACTCAATATGACCGCCGAAATGCAAGGTTACACGCTGACAGACCGCGGTACTTGGTTGGCATATAACAGCAAACTTGATTTGTCTTTGCTATATCAAGGAGACAAGGCGCTGTTTAACCCTTATCAAGTAATTTTGGTGAATCCAGAGCGCTACCCAACCATAAACTCTAAAGGAGCCAAAGCGTTCAGTAACTGGCTTGTGGAGGATAAAGGTCAGAAGCTGATTAACGAATTCCGTTTGAACGGTAAACAGCTATTTGTTGCCAATGCAAACGAGACCAGCTCGTAAATGACCCTTTGGCAAACTACCCTCGATGCACTGGCGTTGCTCGTCAGCTTCGATAAAGAACTATGGGAGATCGTTGCGGTCTCCTTTAGTGTTTCTTTATCGGCGATTTCCCTTGTCTTAATACCTGCGACTTTGTCGGCTTTTTTGCTCGCTTACTGCAATTTTCGCGGTAAATGGCTACTGCTTTCCATCGTGAATACGTTACAGGCCATCCCCACGGTAGTGATTGGCTTGTTACTCTACATGATGTTGTCGCGCTCAGGGCCTTTGGGTGATTGGCAAATGCTGTTCACTCAAAAGGCGATGATTGTGGGGCAAATGATCATCTGTTTTCCAGTGTTGGTTTCTATGATGTACGGTGCGCTTCAATCGAGTGACCGCCGCATTACAGAAACGGCAATCACACTTGGTGCTTCGATGCCAAGAGTCGCCATGACTATGATTTGGGAAACGCGCTTTCCTTTAATGGCGGCGACCATTGCCGCATTCTCACGCATTGTCACAGAGGTCGGCTGTTCGATGATGGTGGGCGGAAACATTATGGGCATCACGCGCAACATTCCAACGGCTATTGCAATGGAAAGCCACAAAGGAGCCTTCGCTCAAGGTGTGGCCTTAGGTATCGTGTTATTGTCTCTTGCACTCATGCTCAACTTCTTACTGACGAGCATGAGAGGCAAAGGTTATTTAAGGACGTAAAGGCTTTGTATGACGATTCGATTAACGGCTAATCAACTCTCAATGCGCTTTAAAGACCGGGTGCTTTTTCATATTCCCGAAATAGCTATTGGCCCAAACGATTCTATCTATTTGAAGGGTGACAATGGCGTCGGAAAAACGACCTTACTCAAAATCCTCGCGGGTTTATTAAAACCTACCACCGGAAAGGTCCAAACAGGATACGACAGTCTTTGGTCTAAGCTACCTTTTCAAGTAGGCAGAAAAAATGTGGTCTATCTGCACCAATCCCCATACTTGTTTGATGGCACGGTTTATCAAAATGTCGCCTATGGCCTTCGATTCCAAAGGCAAGCGAATCAAGAAAAACGCAATGACGTTATTCAAGCCTTGCGTATGGTTGGGTTAGAAACTTTGGCTGACGAGCACGTATCCGTGCTATCCGGAGGCGAAAAACAACGCGTGGCCATGGCAAGAGCATGGATCCTCAAGCCTTCTATTTTGCTGATGGACGAACCTAGCGCGTCTCTTGACCAAGAGTCGATTGACCGTTTAGTCATTATGGCGCAAGATCTGTTGGAAAGAGGGTCGAGCTTAGTGATTACCAGCCATCAGAAAAACGCGTTAACGGATTTGTGCCGTAAACAATGGTGGATCAAAGAAAAAACGCTGGTTGAGTCCCCTCTCCTACAAATCATTCGCGAACCAAACTACGAGAATTTAGATGCTACATCCAACTCAAACTAATTGGGTGATACTCGCCGGCGGCCAAGCAAGCCGTATGGGCGGAAAAGACAAAGGGTTGATTGAGCTAAATGGAAAACCATTGATCGAGCACGTCCTTGATAAGCTCTCACCCCAAGTAACAACTATCGCAATAAACGCTAATCGTAACCACGACATTTATCAAAAGTTTGCACCTGTTTTTGGCGATGAAGTGGCCAACTTCCCTGGCCCTTTAGGTGGTATCCATGCGGGCTTAAAACATTGCAGCTCAGATTGGGTTGGCTTTGTGCCCTGTGACAGCCCAAATATCACGCCTGACGTTGTTGAGCGCTTCTGCAGCAGTGTTGAAGCGGAACACGACATTTTGGTTGCCCACGACGGTGACTACCTCCAGCCTGTTTTTACCCTGTTTCACCGACGCGTGCTGCCAAAACTAAGTGCATTTTTGGAACGTGGTGAGCGAAAGATCATTTTGCTCTACAAAGAGTGCAATACGCATTATGTCGATTTTAGCGACTCGCCAGACTGCTTCGTGAATCTCAACACGCCAGAAGAGCTTGAACAATTCGGAACCCTACAATCATGACTCAATACACTACCTCTGTCCCACTGTTAGGATTCGCAGCGTACTCTGGAACAGGTAAAACGACCCTACTTGAACAGTTACTGCCGAAGTTAACCGAAGCCGGGCTAACGATTGGTTTGCTTAAACACGCTCACCATGATTTTGATGTTGATAAGCCTGGCAAAGACAGTTACCGATTACGTAAAGCTGGCGCAACGCAAATGCTGATCTCTTCTCGTAATCGCCACGCATTGATGACTGAAACTCCGCAAGAAGAAGCCAGTTTTGAATATCTGCTGACACGTTTTGATCAGACTGAGCTCGACGTTATTTTGGTCGAGGGTTGTAAGAACATTGCGTTTCCAAAGATTGAGCTTCATCGTGACGAGTTAGAGAAACCTTGGTTATACACCAACGACAGTAACATTATTGCGGTAGCAAGCGATTCTGTTGTGGATACTGACCTTCCACAAATCAATATTAATGATGTAGATGCAATAGCTCAGTTTGTATTGAACTATGTTTCAAGTTACGTTTCAGATTCGGCTTCTCAATCTCATTCTAAGGTAACTGCGAAGAATGCGAGTAACGCAGCGTGCTGCGATACCCTATCGCCAGCCTTTTTATCTGTAGAGCGAGGACAAGAAAAGATCCTTTCGACGATTAAGCCAATTGAGTTGATTCAATCCATTCCTGTCGCGGATAGCTATGGCAGCATTCTGGCTGAAGATGTTGTGTCACCAATCAACGTACCTCAATACACCAATTCTGCAATGGATGGGTATGCGATTCGGGGCGATGACATCGGACAATCAGCCTATAACGTTGTGGCCGAAGTAATGGCTGGTCACTCTTTTGATCAGGAGCTTAAAAAGGGTGAAGCCGTTAAGATCATGACAGGCGCGCCGACTCCGTTGGGGCAGACACGGTCATCATGCGTGAGCAAGCCACCCAAAGCGACGACCAACGAAACCAAGTATCATTCATCACATCCGATATACGTGCCGGACAAAATGTTAGGCAAGCAGGTGAAGACCTAGCAAAAGACCAAACAGTTTTTGAAGCAGGCACAAAAATACAGTCTGCAGAAATGGGAATGATCGCGTCACTAGGCTTTGGCGAGTGTCGAATCAAACGCAAAATCCGTGTTGCCATCTTCTCAACAGGAGACGAAGTTCAAGCGCCGGGGACTCCACTCAAACCGAACTCTATTTATGATTCCAACCGCTTTGCCTTGATGGGACTGTTGGAGAAACTCGGTTGCGAAGTGGTCGACTTAGGCATCATTGAAGACGATGAATCTTTGATGATTGAAGCCATCGAAAAAGCAGCGAATACTTGTGACATGGTACTGACTTCGGGAGGCGTGTCTGTGGGTGATGCTGATTACATCAAGCTGGCGCTCGATAAGTTAGGTCATATTGATTTTTGGCGTATCAATATGCGCCCTGGCCGTCCACTTGCGTATGGCCAAATTAATTCAACACCATTTTTCGGTTTACCGGGTAATCCGGTGGCCGTTATGGTGTCATTCCTTAATTTCGTTGAACCCGCTATTCGTAAGATGCAAGGTGAAGCCAACTGGAAACCTCTGAAAGTTCAGGCAGTGGCAGAAGAGTCTTTACGTTCTCGTCAGGGTCGTACCGAGTTTAGCCGTGGTGTTTACTCTTACAATGAGTTTGGCCAGCTAACGGTCAAAACCACGGGCAAGCAAGGCTCCGGAATCTTACGCTCAATGAGTGAAGCAAACTGTTTAATCGAAATTACGCCCGAAGTAGACACGGTTAAACTGGGAGAAAGCGTGACAATCATCCCGCTACAAGGCAGAATCTAGCCCCATTAGCACTTATTGAAAGTATGTTGCCCATAAAAGGCTAGCTAAGCTGGCCTTTTTTGTTGGCGGCATAAAGATATTTTTTAGTTAGGCTCTATCAACAGAGCACAGAAACTTAGGAACCGATATGGCTCGCACCATTTTATATACCTATAAAGACGAAGAGAAAGAACTTCTATTTTCATATCAACAACATCGCAATATCCACGAAGCAGTTGCTGAAGCAGAAGGCATCGACATCTCTGAATACCTAAAGATGGAGCAGCAGATAGAAGCAATCTCGGACACTAAAGCGGTTCGCAACTATCGTGACAATCATTTTAGGAAACTTGGCTTTGGCAAAATTACGCTCAAGCAACGTGAGAACTTGGGTGTTGGTGAGAAGAAGTAGTTAACACAGACACCTTCATACATTAGCCAGCAAAATTGATGCTGGCTAATGGTTCAAAGAATAGCGTTGTATATAAATTAACGCTGCATCAACCTGATGTTTTCATTAAAGTAGCCTCGGTATCTACCACCTTTAGGCTCAAACCCGCCATTGACCACGTGACCACCATTAGTTAATAAGCCAAAACAGACTACGTGCCAAAAACCACTTCGATAAATACAAAGAAATTGAACAATCGGATAAGGGCGGCCGGGTAAGTCTTGCGGATCAGGCCAATAAGCGTTATCGGTTATTCTGCATACTGCAGTACCCGCATTTCGAACGCTTCCCATCGAGTTACCATTGGCATCATGATAAAAGACGAAGTTGTTTCCTTTTAACGTAGTTTCTAGTGCACAACCGTTCATGCCTCCAGTTAACACAATTGTTCCTTCTGTCGGATTGACAGGGACCTCGACACTGCCCGCCCGTGAACATAAGGAAAGAAATAATCGGTACCTCCAGGCGTAATGTTCAGAACAACTATTCCATTACGAATCTCAGGTAATATGCTAACTGATGTACCTGCTCCTCCTACTGGCGGGGGTACGCGTCTGGCGTCCACGTAAAATACATCGCCTTCGGCTGCTTGAACGGGCGTATTTCTTAGTTTAAAAAGTTTGTTGTGTGGCATATTAACAGTCCTTTATCTATCCTTGTTTTGTCGAGAAGTAACGGTCAATAGCTGGGCAATGTTATCGAGCTAATGTGGATGGCATTAATACTTACTCCACATGAAATGTCATGCACTTTGTACTGACAGACTTAGTGAAACTAGTTTAATATTATTTTGCATCTGGCGGTTGCTCAAATTTTAGAACGACATTAGGGTCAAAGAGAACGGTATCTGTGATACAGGTTTAATAAATGACATTACCTTTATTCAATGTGTGAATATTAGACTTGTCGGCGCGAAACAAAAAAGCACGCATTGCTGCGTAATGCC
>JYJN01000031.1 GCA_003263845.1 Vibrio aestivus
TTTAGGGTACTCAGGAATTAGTGATAGCGAATCTCTTCTTGGTCATAGATGATGTAACTGCGTGTGGATTTGACCTTCTTTTTATTATTCGCCGCTTCTTTATTCAGTCTAAGCCCCAAGTAGTCATTTTGCGTGCGCGCAATTCTCAATACGCCTGTGAGCTTACGATCGATTTCATTGGTTTCATTGAACGACATTGCTGGCATGTCATTGTAAAACTTCACCCCATTGGATATAGGGAAAATATCGCACTCGACTTTCTTAGGTGTGTAATTAAATGCAATCGACAGCCTGACATAAGTAAGGTCAGCCACGATAAACAGCTTCTCTTTTGATAGGTTACTTTTGATATTGTGGAAGCCGGCGTTCGACAAGCTCTGGCAAACATGATTTAGCTGATCTTTGTAGTTCATTTTGGTTCTTTGACGTTGTTTGTGAATCAAGTTGAGCGAATAAGCATAATGGTAGTGCTCATGGCTGGGGCTTTTGTTTATTTATTGTCAGGAAAGACCCATGATTGAAAAATCATGACCTTTAGCCCAAAAGTTGAGAAATCAGCAGGCCTTTACCTGGCAAAAAGGGGGGCCGTTATGGATAGTTTGTTTACGGAAAATAGACCGCATGAATAGCGGTCTATTGAACTTATATCTAAGTTAAATTAACTAGATTGGCCACCATTGGATTGACATACCAGCACTGGGATGTAATCCATAGAACCATCTTGAAGTTGGCAGTTAGCATTCGGCCCTGAGTTACTTGCCGCGAAAGCGCCACTAGTCACAGATAGGCCTAGAATGAAGCTTGTAAGAGTTAGTGTGATTTTTTTCATTGTTGATCTCCAATAGTTGTATTAAACAAGGAGAGCGTTTCCCTCTATCTCGGATGAGCTATCTCATCAGTCCGTCTGCCGAATTACGTTTCGGTGTTTGCCCTCAGTCATCGAGAACTATTATGTCCATTCAGCAAACGAATGCTATGAATTGGAGATATTCATTTTTGGGCTAAGACTAAGTTAGGTAATGTTTCGTCTTACCAATTAGACCGACGATTATGAAGAAATGACTGCAATTGATGGCGAATGCAGTCATTGCGTTGTTATTTCATTTGATTCGGTTACAATACCCGCTCGCATTTTCAGCGATGCATTCGTATTTGCATTTCTGACAGTGCTCATCATTTATTTTAGATGTGTATATAAACACTAACTGAACACGTGTTGCTTGGTGTGCAACACCACTGTAAAGGATACCTAATGCCTATTATTACTCTTCCTGACGGCAGTCAGCGCGAATTTGATAACCCAGTTTCAACTCTAGAAGTTGCTCAATCTATTGGTCCTGGTCTTGCGAAAGCAACCATTGCAGGCCGTGTTGATGGCAACCGTGTTGATGCATGTGATCTCATCGAAAACGATGCAAGCCTTGAAATCATCACAGTAAAAGATGAAGTTGATGGCTTAGAAATCGTTCGTCACTCTTGTGCTCACCTATTAGGTCACGCGATCAAGCAGCTTTACCCTGAAGCTAAGATGGCGATTGGTCCAACCATCGATAACGGTTTCTACTACGATATCGATATGGAGCACTCTCTAACGCAAGAAGATCTTGAAAAGATCGAAAAGCGCATGAAAGAGTTGGCGAAAACCAAGTACCAAGTTATCAAGAAAAAAGTTAGCTGGCAGGAAGCACGCGATGCATTCGAAGCTCGCGGTGAAACTTACAAGATGGAAATCCTAGACGAAAATGTATCGAAAGATGATCGTCCTGGCCTGTACCATCATGAAGAATACATTGATATGTGTCGTGGGCCTCACGTACCACATATGGGCTTTTGCCAACACTTCACGCTATTAAACGTTGCAGGTGCATACTGGCGCGGTAACAGCGACAACAAGATGCTTCAGCGTATCTACGGTACCGCTTTCCATGATAAGAAAGCACTGAAAGCGCACTTAACTCGCCTTGAAGAAGCAGCTAAGCGTGATCACCGTAAAATTGGTAAGCAGCTAGATCTATTCCACATGCAGCAAGAAGCACCGGGTATGGTGTTCTGGCACCATAATGGTTGGTCTATCTTCCGTGATCTTGAAGTATTCATCCGCTCAAAGCTTGATGAGTACGGTTACCAAGAAGTAAAAGGTCCTCTAATGATGGACCGTGTACTTTGGGAACGCTCTGGTCACTGGGACAAATATGCAGATGCGATGTTCACAACGTCTTCAGAAGCTCGTGAATACGCAATTAAGCCAATGAACTGTCCAGGCCACGTACAGATCTTTAACCAAGGTCTAAAATCGTACCGTGACCTACCACTTCGCATGGCGGAATTTGGTTCTTGTCACCGTAACGAACCATCGGGTGCGCTACACGGTATTATGCGTGTTCGTGGCTTCACTCAAGATGATGCGCACGTTTTCTGTACAGAGAGCCAAATCCAAGAGGAAGTGACTAACTGTATTAAGATGGTTTACGACACGTACCAAACGTTCGGTTTTGATAACATTGTTGTAAAACTATCGACTCGCCCTGAAAAGCGTGTCGGTTCAGATGAAATCTGGGATCAATCTGAGGAAGCACTAAAGCAGTCTCTTGAATCAATGAACATTGAGTACGAGATTCAAGAAGGCGAAGGTGCATTCTACGGTCCTAAGATTGAATTCACCCTTTATGATTGTTTAGATCGTGCATGGCAATGTGGTACGGTTCAGCTAGACTTCAACCTACCTGGTCGTTTAGGTGCAACTTATGTTGGTGAAAACAACGAGCGTTTAGTGCCTGTTATGATTCACCGCGCAATCCTAGGTTCACTAGAGCGTTTCATTGGTATTCTAATTGAAGAATACGCTGGCTTCTTCCCAACTTGGTTGGCTCCGGAGCAAGCAGTTATTATGAATATCACTGATAAACAGTCAGCGTATGTGCAAGAAGTTGTACAAAAACTGCAAAAAAGTGGAATTAGAGCCAAAGCAGACTTGAGAAATGAGAAGATTGGCTTTAAAATCCGCGAACATACTTTGAAGCGTGTTCCGTATATGCTTGTTTGTGGCGACCAAGAAATGGAAGCTGGCGAAATTGCAGTACGTACACGTAAAGGTAAAGACTTGGGCAAATTTAAAGTGGATGACTTTATTGCACACATCCAAGACGAAGTCTTTACTCGTAAGCTCAATCTGGAGGAATAAGCTATTAAAGGCGGAAGACGTGGCCAACAACCGGCCAAACAAAACCAGCACCGTTTAAACGGTGAAATTCGTGGCGTTCGTGAAGTTCGCTTAACAGGCGCGGACGGTGAAGCCGTTGGCATCGTTTCTATTAACGAAGCACTTGAAGCAGCTGTAGAAGCTGGTATGGATCTCGTAGAGATCAGCCCTAACGCCGAGCCACCAGTTTGTCGTGTGATGGACTATGGCAAGTTCCTCTTTGAAAAGAGCAAAGCTGCTAAAGAGCAGAAGAAGAAGCAAAAACAGATTCAGATTAAGGAAGTAAAATTCCGTCCTGGAACTGATATTGGAGACTATCAGGTAAAACTACGCAACCTGACGCGTTTCCTAGAAGACGGCAACAAAGTGAAGGTAACAATTCGCTTCCGTGGCCGTGAAATGGCACACCAAGAAATCGGTGTCGACGTTTTGAATCGTCTGAAGGAAGATACAGTAGATTTAGCTGTTGTAGAATCTTTCCCGACTCGAATCGAAGGCCGCCAGATGATCATGGTGTTAGCCCTAAAAAGAAGTAATTAACGGCTTTTACAAGTAAGAAGACCCTGCCGTGCTTTCTCACGAAGGATTAGCGGCGGGGTTTTGTTCGCCCTAATTACTATTGTTTAATCAACTCAACAATGCGGAGTTCTTCATCATGCCTAAGATGAAATCCAACAAAGGTGCTGCTAAGCGTTTCAAGAAAACTGCTGGTGGTATTAAGTTCAAGCACGCTGGTAAACGTCACATCCTGACTAAGCGTACTACTAAGAACAAGCGTCAGCTACGTCCTAACTCTCTACTTCCTAAGTGTGAAGTAGCAGCAGTTGCTCGTATGTTGCCATACGCTTAATTCTTTTTAGTTTAATAATCGTTTAGTTTAGGAGAAGCATAATGCCTCGCGTAAAACGTGGTGTACAAGCTCGTGCACGTCATAAGAAAGTTCTAAAACAAGCTAAAGGTTACTACGGAGCACGTTCACGTGTTTACCGCGTAGCTTTCCAAGCAGTTACCAAAGCTGGTCAATACGCTTACCGCGACCGTCGTAACAAGAAACGTCAATTCCGTCAACTATGGATTGCACGTATCAATGCGGCATCTCGTCAAAATGGTCTATCTTACAGCCGTTTTATCAACGGTCTTAAGAAAGCATCTATCGAGATCGATCGTAAGATTCTTGCTGACATCGCAGTATTCGACAAGGCAGCATTTGCTGTTCTAGTTGAAAAAGCGAAAGCTGCTCTTTAATTAGCAGTTTCAGGTTTAAGAGAAAGGAGAGCTTCGGCTCTCCTTTTTTATTGCCTAAATTTGACTATTTAGTTGGGATGTAATGACTTTATAAATAATCAAAGTTCTCGAGATAACAAAAACTATGAAATTAGGTTAATTTCAAGTGGACAAAAATGTGATCTGTGTCTAGTATTCGCGCCGGTATCAAAAATGCTACACCAACCTGATGTTAATAATTTATTGGGAAGTCACATGACCCTTTCTTTCAAAAACCTCTCTATTCGAGCACAAATCCTTGTTCCTGTTCTCTTTATTACTCTAGCGCTTGCTGTCGCTTTGTGGGTAACACAAAGAAATCTCGAAGAAGAACAGACCACGATGATTTCAAACTCAGACTCATTAACTTTCTACAAAGATTCGATTGCGGATTTAACCAATGCAATCTATCCGTTGAGAGTGAATGCGGTTTACTCCATTTTTGAAGCAGAAAGGCGTGACGTGTTTGCCAATCAGGTTGCTCAAGTTGAACGACAAGTGAATAAGACACTAGACGTTATCAAGAGTCGTGAAACGTTCGCTCGTGATGCGCAGACAATCGGTAAAGCATTCAATCAGTACATAGATTTAGCACAGCGATCTACAGGCGTTTTCAATGCGTATGATAACGGCCAACTGTCGCAATCTGAATACCAACAGTTCTATGCGTCTTACCGAAGTGCTGGTGAAGTACTTATTCAGCAAATTGAAAAGTTTTCTACAGACCTAAACCAGTTTGCCCAGCAAGCCATGTTAGATACTGCTGATGAAGCGGATGCAGTGCTAAATAAAGCGATATTGTCGATCTTCGCAGTACTTGCGGGTGCTCTAGTGTTTGCTTACTTCATATCTGGGAAAATTGTTGCTCCTATCTTTCAACTTCGCTCAGTGATGGCTCGCCTATCTGAAGGTGATCTAACGGTAACAGCACCTTGTGATGGTGAGAATGAGATTGCTCAACTGGGTAAAGATGTGAACGTGACGGCTGAGCGTCTGAATCAAACGGTTGATCATCTGAATCGTATTAGCGAAGAGGTGGCGTCTGCATCTACTGAGTTAGCCGCGGTAATGCTTCAAGCAGAAGGAAATGCTCACAAAGAGCTGGCTGAAATCGAACAAGTGGCTTCTGCTGTTAATGAACTTGCGAGCACAGCGAATAACGTAAGTGACAATGCAACTATGGCGGATGCTACCGCTCGTGAAACAGATGCTTTAGCCAAATCTGGTTTGTCTATCTTTGAAGAGAGCAGTCAAGCGACAGCTCAAATGTCGAATGCTCTAAATGATGCAGCTCAAGTAGTTTCAAGCCTAAAACAGCAATCTGAGCAGATTAACGATGTGATTGAGGTAATTAAAGGCGTGTCAGAGCAGACTAACCTTTTGGCGCTTAACGCGGCGATTGAGGCAGCTCGTGCAGGTGAGTCCGGTCGTGGCTTTGCGGTAGTCGCAGACGAAGTTCGTATGTTGGCAGCACGTACGCAAGATTCAACAGTGGAAATCCAAACCATTATTGAAGAGCTGCAGAAACAGTCAGTACTTGCTAACGACTCGATGCAAGATAGCCTAGAGATGATCGCAAAAAATAGTGAGCTTGCGCAACGGGCAAACGATGCTCTTGTTGGTATTACTGAGTCGGTAATGAACATCAATGATACCAATACTCAAGTTGCCACTGCGGCGGAAGAGCAGTCTCAGGTGACCCAAGATATTAATCGTAACGTGGTCAATATGTCAGAGCTGGTCAACCAAAATGTAGCGGGTATCAGTCAAAGTGCTTCGGCAAGTACAGAGCTTTCCAAGCTTGCTGAGAAGCAAAAAGCGCAGCTTTCGTTCTTCAAACTATAAGCAGTAATACAGCGCTCTTAAGCCGATGCCATAAAGCATCGGCTTTTTTGATTCTGCTATTAGTCTATCAACCTATCTAGTAATCTCTCAATCAAAGCCTCAATTTTAGTCGCGACGCTAGGCATTGAGATAAAGCTTGGTATCATGAGTCTAAACATTTGAAATGCGTTATGTTCATGAATAGAGACAAATTAAAGGCTTGGCTAGAGAGTTCAGACTACATCGATTTACCGGATTTGTATCAGGAGATAGAAGAGAAGTATTCACTTTATGACCTGATTGATGCTTTGAGGGAAATAAAGCGAGAGCACGGGCTAACGAGCCGTTTGAGTGGTCAGAAAACGCAGATTGAAAACCTTGTGTATCAGTCACAGGAGCTAGATATCGAAAGTCAGCTTGAGTACATCGTGACACAAAGCGATACCCAACAAAGAGGTCACAGTGTGAGCCGCTACATTCAAAGTACCGATAACCATCGCCACTTTACACCTAAAGCTGACATTGTCATGTTTGGCGACTCTATCACTGAATGGGGCCCTTGGAATGAAGCTTTGGATTACAAAATTGCCAATCGTGGCATTGCGGGGGATACCACTATGGGTATGCTCAAACGAATTGATACATCGATTGCGGTTAAGCCTAAGTTGGTTTGTGTCATGGCAGGTATTAATGACCTGGCTCAAGGCTATGGTGTTGAACAAGTGTTTGCAAATTACGAAGAGATGCTAGGGATATGGAAAGAGTCTGGCTGCCAAGTTTTGGTGCAATCTACGCTCTTAGTGGGTAAACGTTTGGTTGCATTGAATAGCCAAGTGAATGATCTTAATCAAAGGCTTCAAGCGCTGTGTAGTCAAGAAGGTATTGAGTATCTCGATGTAAACTCTGTTTTGGAGAAACAAGGTATGCTTGATGCCAAATACAGTTGTGATGATCTACATTTGAACGCAAAAGCTTATAGGCAATGGTTAGTATTGCTTAAAGTACGTTTGGCTAAGTTGCTTTAAGTTTGTAATGAAAAAAGCGCTAACAGAGTTAGCGCTTTATAGAGAAATAGCTATTCTTGACGAGCTTTTTGATTGTTGTT
Organism: Vibrio aestivus; assembly: GCA_003263845.1. Classification (GTDB taxonomy): domain Bacteria; phylum Pseudomonadota; class Gammaproteobacteria; order Enterobacterales; family Vibrionaceae; genus Vibrio; species Vibrio aestivus. Next base: position 7,392 of record JYJN01000031.1, read on the forward strand.
CACGTTGTTTCTTGGCCTGCGATTTTTATTCGTGCCTTGTCGTTGTTTTGATACCGCTTTGTTGTCAGTACGGTTTCCGTTAGCTTCGGCTTTATTCCCATTACCTTCTTGGTGGTTGCGGTCAGAGCGGTTGCGGTCAGAGCGATTGCGGTGACCATCGTTACCTGAACGGTGGGCATTTGATTTTTGACGATGGTTGCGAGGCTTGTGCTCACTATTGCCATTGCCATTGCCATTGCCATTGCCATTGCCTTGACCTTGAGGTTTACGTCGCCGATTTTGTGGTTTTCTATTGCCTTGCGTGTTTTCCTTATACTGGTTCTTTTCTTGAGAGTTCGCTTCAGTATTTGAATTCGAACGACTCTTTTGACGACGCCTTTGCGGTTTTTCTAACTTCGGCTCTTCTTCGGTTTCTTCTGGTATTTCTTCACCTGGCTTGAGTATTACCGCTTTTTTCACAAAGAAAGGATTGTTGTATTTTTTCTCTGGCCCAAATTCAGAACGGACCAAACGGTTCCAAAGCGCTTTATCAAATTCACCTTTGGGAATCGAAGGATAAAGGGTTTCCTCTTCTTCGTTGGCAAAGTTCAAAAACTCTTTCAATTTGATTTGATTATATTTGCTGGCAACTTTATTGTGCTTTTCTATCCACTCAAGCTTAAAAGCGATCAGAGCTTTTTCAGCTTCCTCTAATGGTATCGTAGAAAGGTAAATACGTTTGTATGCGACTTTACGATCGATCATTGAACGCATTGGCGTTTGAATGTAACGACCATGATGAGTGAGTGAAGCTTCGCCGCTAGCGAATAAATTTACAGCCCATCCCGTTGGTATTAGGGCTCGGCTTTTGAACTTCTCATTTCTGACAAGCAATGCTCTGTGAAGCACAAGATCGGATGTGCCTCTGAATGTTTGTTGCCATTTACCAATTCGAATTTGAATTGAAGTCGGTAGGCGGTAAACATTAGTAAATTTATCAATATCCATGGGCAAAATACGCTAAATCAAAGTTGCGAAAATTAAGAACGAGAATGCGCTTGTTACTAACCGGTGGTATGTCTTTGGTGCAGGATTCTTGTGTTGATATCTAAACTTCGAGACACTGGCTGCAACAGATCTGGGTTACGCGCTTTACGATGGTTATATTTTAGCTTGAGAAGAGCGGTGTATGCCAGCGGTTAAGTAAACTTTTACAAAGTTTACTGCTTAACTTAACGCAATCTTAAGCACAGGGAATGGCTTGATGAGAGGAAAATGAGTCGAGGCTACTCTATTTGAGTAATCTCGACTTATAATGACGAATAATTCGTTTAGAGGATGCAATGCTTTGCGAAATCACCGGCTTCGTTGGCGGACCAATCACCTTTTGGTTTGGCTTTCATGTCCTCGCACCATTCTGGGCTGCCGATTTCTGTGCATCCCATGATGATTCCCGTTAAAAATAGTATTACTGCGAGCTTTTTCACTGTTCGTTCCTTGTATCTTAATCCATGAAGAATATTACAATTTTCCATTTTCAAATTGTTTGAATCAAAACTATTGTGCAATGATAGATATGAAACGTCCAATCATTTGTTAACACAGCAAATTAAGGAAGCGTTAAGTTAATAATGAAACTTATCAAAACCAAAACTCTTGTAACAGTAGTTGGGTGTTTAAGCCTGACACTAGTTGTTGCTTGTTCTTCACTAGACTCTAACGCTTATGAGAACAAGACCGAAAGCCATCACTTAGGGTACCAACAAGGTTCCATGCTCGATGAGCTCTTTTCACAAGACAAATATGACGTAACGACGCATTCAGGGTTCTATCCGTTGAAGCGAGGACATGATGCGCTTCTCGCTCGGCTCGCACTCATTGAGAGTGCGGAAGCGACTTTAGATCTTCAATACTATATTTACCGAGATGACGAAACGAGTCAGCTTTTAACATGGCGCATCTATGAAGCGGCTAAGAGGGGAGTACGAGTGCGCCTATTGCTGGATGATATGCAAAGTCGCAGTGATACGGCTCTTGCTAGATTGAGCGCGCACCCAAATATTGAAGTTCGCTTATTTAACCCTCTTCACTATCGAACTGCCCGAGGTTTAGCTCTATTGTCCGATTTTGAACGCCTTAATCGTAGAATGCACAATAAGTCACTGACTGCTGATTCGGTTGCTTCGATCATCGGTGGGCGAAATGTGGGTAATGAATACTTCTCCTTTGGTAGCGCTGTCGAATTTGGAGATCTTGATGTGCTGCTCTATGGCAATACGGTAGAGGATATCGCGAATCAATTTGATCTTTACTGGAATAGCGATCATGCCGTTCCCATTGAGGCGTTGAAAGGTAATGTCCGCATGGTTTCAGATGAAGACATCCAAGCGAAGGTCGAGCGTGCAGGCATAGTCCAAAAATTCTCCCAAGGAGAGTACGATTTTACTCAACTTAAGCTTTACCATAAGTTTCGTAATGATGAATTGGAGTTGTACTGGGGGCCGGCAAAATTGTGGTACGACACGCCGGACAAGATATCCGGTGAACAAAGTGCCTTGGTGGATAGCCTTGTTAATTTCCTTGACCAGGTTGAACACTCGATGATCCTAATCTCCCCCTACTTTGTGCCGACAGAGCAAGGTACGCAATCTTTGATTGATGCTGTATCACGCGGAAAGGAGATCACGGTCATTACCAACTCATTGGCATCAAACGATGTGTTCGCCGTTCATGGTTGGTATGCCAAGTACCGTAAAGATCTCCTTGAGGGTGGAGTAGAGCTTTGGGAAGTCAAAGCCAATGCGGATTTAGGTAATCAGTGGAGCTTTACAGGTAGCAGTCGTTCAAGCTTACACGCTAAAGCCATTATGTTTGACAATCGAAAACTGTTTGTCGGGTCGATGAATTGGGATCCACGTTCTGCTGAATTGAATACTGAGATGGCCGTGGTGATTGAGCATCCAGAATACATCGCCCAATCAATGGAAAGTTTCGAAGCAACAATACTGGCGAATGCCTATGAGTTGCGTGTTGAAGAAGGAGAGCTTGTTTGGAAAGATCATCAAACTGGCGAGGTATACTCGAGTGAACCGCATGCGAGTGTCTGGCGCAGAATGGGGGCAACGATTGCGGGCTGGTTACCGATCGAAGAGCAACTATAGTGGAGAGTCATCTAAATTGATTAACTTTTAAGTACCTAAGTCAATAAGCCTTTAGCCAACAAAACCACATAAAAAAACCTGCTCATTGAGCAGGTTTTTTCAGTTCTTTATCCGAGTGTCGGATTAGTCTTCGCGGCGTGTGCGGCCATGGCCACGTTCGCCACGGGTAGTTACCACGGTGGTCGCCACCACGGTTACGGTCGAAACGACGCTCGCCATCACGGTTGCCATCACGGTTGCCATCGCGGTTACCGCGGTAGCCACCTTCACGGTTACCATCGCGACCGCCTTCACGGTTTCCACGGTAACCACCGCCGTTACCACGACGACCATCACGGTTGCCATCGCGATTACCACGGTAACCACCGTCACGACGACCACCGCCATCACGGCGACCACGTGGCTCACGGAAGTCATCAAAGTCGCACACAACAGCGCCAACTTCTTTCTGACGAATACGTAGCTTAGCAAGTTTGTTTGCTGTTTCGCTGTTCATCGCTTTTGGTAGCTGAACGTAAGTCTCGCCTTGTGCAAGCTTGATAGCACCGATAGAACCTTTCACTAGGCCAAGCTCGTTTGCAAGTGCACCAACGATGTCTTTAACCTGAACGCCTTGCTCGCGACCAACTTGAAGCTGGTAAGTATCCCAGTCTTGGTTGTTGAAGCTACGACCACGACCACCATCGCGACCGTCACGGCCACCTTCACGGCGCTCCTTACGACGTTGCTTATCGCGTTCGATAGCAGCGATCATTGGGTCTTCACCAACGTAGAATAGTGGGCGCTTGCCTTGCTGACGCTTAAGTAGGATTGCTGCCAACGTTGCTGCATCAATCTCTAGAGATTCTTGTAGTTTCTCAACCAGTTCTGCGAACTTGTCGATAGCTTTGTGTTCTTTTTCTGCTTCTAGCTCAGCTGCTAATTTAACAAGGCGCGCTTCTGCTACCTTGTCACGCAGTGGAAGTTGGATTTCTTCCATAGAAGACTTAGTCACACGCTCGATTGTACGAAGCATGCGGATTTGGTTAGTACGAACCAATAGGATCGCCTTACCTTTACGTCCAGCACGGCCAGTACGACCGATACGGTGGATGTATGACTCAACATCGAATGGGATGTCGTAGTTGAATACGTGAGTAATACGCGGAACGTCTAGACCACGAGCTACAACGTCAGTGGCAACTAGGATATCGATAACACCTTGTTTGATGTTGTCTACTGTGCGCTCACGTTGAGACTGAGGAATGTCACCGTGCAATGCTGCAGCTTTAAAGCCACGTGCACTTAGCCAGTCTGCTAGACGCTCAGTGTCTTGGCGCGTACGTACGAATACGATTGATGCGTCAGTTTCTTCAGTTTCAAGAAGGCGAGACATTGCTTCATCTTTCTCGATACCTTTAACAACCCAGAACTGCTGCTCTACTTTATCTACTGTGTGGTTTTTACCTGCAACGTCGATAGTTACTGGCTCACGTAGGAAGCGCTCAACAATGTTTTTCAGCATTGGAGGCATAGTTGCAGAGAACAGAACGCGCTGCGCTGATTCTGGAGCGTGCTCCATGATTTCTGTTACGTCATCAACGAAACCCATGTTCAGCATTTCGTCAGCTTCATCTAGAACAAAAGTCATTACTTCGTCTAGGTGCAGGCGGTCGCGGTTGATAAGATCTTGAACACGGCCAGGTGTACCAACAACGATGTGCGCACCAGATTTAAGTGCACGCATTTGATCTACGATAGATGCACCACCGTAAATCTCTAAAACTTTTAAACCCTTGATGTTTTTACCAAGGTTTTTCATCTCTGCTGCTACTTGAATAGCAAGCTCACGAGTAGGCGCAAGAACAATTGCTTGAGGCTTACGTTGAGAAAGATCGAGCTTCGTTAGCAAAGGCAAAGAGAAAGCAGCTGTTTTACCAGTACCGGTTTGAGCTTTACCTAGAGCGTCAGCACCTCGCAATAGGTGTGGAATAGCCGCTGCCTGAATCGGCGTAGGCGATACAAAACCCATGTCATCTAGAGATGAAAGGATTTCTTCGCTCAAGGCTAGTTCACTGAATTTGATTTGATTTTCTTGGTTTTCCATCGGGATCCCACTATATAGATTAACAAAAGGTCCCACGAGCTCTACCAATTCCAATACCAATCCAGTTTGAGCTGATTCCATTCAGATGCAGACAAGTTTTAAAATGCATCAAGCCGCTAGGGACAACAACTTAAGGGCGCGGATTATTCCCTAAATACACAAAAAAAGCCAGAAAAAATTGAAATACATCACATATTTTTCTCATTATGGGATATTTTGGTCATTATTCCTTCATGAAGTTCTGTGAGGCTTGAGTATTAGGCTTCTAGATTTACAAATTTCTTTTGTTGAATACCCTCAAAAAAGAGATGGAAATTTGACCTATAAACACTATCCGCCCCTAGCATTAGTAAGCCGCTATGTTTATAGTGTGCGCAATCGTTCAATGTAGATTAGATAAGATGTTTCAAGACAATCCACTACTCGCTCAGCTTAAGCAGCAAATTCAAGAGACTCTTCCAAAAAAGGAAGGGACAATCAAAGCGACAGAGAAAGGCTTTGGCTTTTTAGAAGTCGATAACAAAACCAGTTTCTTTATCCCACCTCCGTACATGAAAAAATGTATGCATGGAGATAAAGTGGTGGCGATCATTCGTACCGAGAAAGAGAAAGAAGTTGCTGAGCCAGAAGAGTTGTTGGAGCAAGGCGTTACCCGCTTTATTGGCCGTGTAAAACTGTTTAAAGGCCGCCTTAACGTTGTTCCTGATCATCCTCAGCTTAAGAAGCTTTCACTTAAAGCAAAAGCGAAGAAAGGCGTTAACCCTGAAACACTAGTAGAAGGTGATTGGGTGGTTGCTCACCTAGTACGTCATCCACTTAAAGGTGACAACAACTTCCTTGTTGAGATTTCAGAAAAGATCACCGATGCATCCGACAAGATTGCACCTTGGTGGGTAACATTAGCGATTAACGACCTACCAAATAGCGAACCTGCTGGTATCGACAATTGGGAACTGAAAGACGACGCCGATCTTGAGCGTCTTGATATGACGCATATTCCTTTCGTCACTATTGATGGCGAGTCGACCAAAGATATGGATGATGCGCTTTATGCCAAGAAGACTGAGTCTGGTGACTTTGAGCTGACGATTGCAATCGCCGATCCCACGGCCTACATCACACCTAATGATGAGATGGATAAAGTGGCGCGCGAACGTGGCTTTACCATTTATATGCCTGGTCGAAATATTCCAATGCTGCCACGTGACCTTGCAGACGATTTGTGTTCTCTAATTGAAGATGAAGTACGTCCAGCGCTTTGCTGCACTGTGACGGTATCAAAAGAAGGCGTCATTGGTGATGATATCAACTTCTTTGCAGCGAACATCAAATCTCATGCACGTTTAGCTTACGATAATGTTTCAGATTGGCTTGAAAATGGCGAATGTGAAAAATGGGCTCCAAGCGAAGAGGTTGCTGCGATTGTTTCTGATCTCTATGATTTCTCTCAAGCGCGTGCTAAGTGGCGTGAAGAGAATGCGGTTGTCTTCCCTGACCGCCCAGACTACCGTTTCGAATTGAGCGAAGACAACGATGTTGTTGCGATTCATGCTGACATGCGTCGTAGCGCCAACCGTCTTGTTGAAGAAGCAATGATCACTGCCAACATCTGTGCAGGTCAAACGCTGAAAGCAACGTTTGGTGCAGGTGTGTTTAATACACACGCAGGCTTCAAGCCTGAAAAAATCGCCGATGTGATTGAGCTAGTAAACCCAGAGGGTGAGTTAGAATACACTGCAGACAGTGTGGCAACTCTGGAAGGTTTTGCAGCTCTACGCCGTTGGTTAGGGTCGCAAGAGACAAGCTATCTAGACAACCGTATCCGTAAAGCGCAAGCATACAGCGAAATGGGTAGCGAACCTCTACCGCATTACGCAATGGGTTTAGACATCTACGCGACTTGGACATCTCCAATCCGTAAGTACGGTGATATGATCAACCATCGCATGCTTAAAGCGCACATTCTTGGTAAAGAGCCAGTGCAAAAGCCAGACGAAACGGTCGGTGAAGAACTTGCCCTACACCGTAAGCATCATAAAATTGCTGAGCGTAACGTTGCCGACTGGCTATATGCTCGTACGCTAGCGAAAGAGCCGGAGAACAAAACCGTTTATACCGGTGAAATCTTTGATATCAACCGAGCGGGTGCTCGAATCCGACTTCTTGAGAATGGTGCAGCAGCGTTTATTCCAGGTAAGCTTATTGTTGATAACAAGGAGCGTATTGAGTGTAATGCCGACCTTGGCACTATCTCTGTAGATAAAGCACTCGAGTACCGTTTAGGCGATACACTAGAGGTTGTTCTAACTGAAGTGAATCAGGAAACGCGCAGCTTAGTAGCGAAACCGACCAAAGAGTACGCGCCATTGCCTCAAGCGGAAGAAGAGACACAATCTTAAAGATAGTTTCGAAAAAGAAAGCCGATGTTCATTCATCGGCTTTTTTATTGGCAAAATTTCGGTCTATGGGCAGATTAATCCCAAAACAACGATTTTGGGTCTTTGTCGATCTCACGCATGATGGCGGTTAAGTCCTGGCTCTTAATCAAATAAGGGTAGGGTAACCAAGTTGTTGGTTGGTTGCTATCTTTAGGGATCATTAGATGCCAACAAGCTTGCGTTGGGTTCCACTCAACACGAGCAACTGAGCTGGTGTAATCCATGTGCGTAGAGTCCAACAGGTAGTGCTGTTTGATGAATTCGACACCACAGTCGAAAGACTCAAAGCACGACTTCCCTAGCTCTACAGGTAAGCTGCGGTTTCGATTTTGGCACACGATAAGTGCGCGACTTTCTACCTGCTTTTGCAACAAACTGACTAAGCTCACAACACCACCTCAACTTCTTTTCAGTGTTAATTATAGTAGTGCTTGAAAGGCTAGGGGTCTGCATCCACTTTCACAAAACTGTCATCTAATCGACATATGATAGCGCCTGTAATTTTTATGAACATTGTTATCATTCACCTGTATTAACGGAGTTAGATATGTTTCGAGCCGCTGTAACAGCACTCTTGTCTGCGACAATCCTAAGTTACCCAGCAATTGCCTCTGAAGTGAGTGTGTCAGGCTCTACGTCTGTTTCGCGAGTCATGGAAGTCCTTGCAGAAGATTTTAATAACGACCATCCAGACACCTATGTCGCCGTGCAAAGTGTTGGATCAACAGCAGGTATTACGCTACTGAAAAAAGGCGTGGTGGATATCGGTATGAGTTCGCGCTACCTAACTGAACGCGAGCAAGATGAGTCGATCTCTACTAAGACCATTGCACTTGATGGATTGGCTGTTGTAGTGAACCCTGCAAATAACGTAGCGAATGTTACCCGCGAGCAGCTGTTTGATATCTACAAAGGCAAGATCACCAATTGGAAAGAGCTTGGCGGTGCGGATCAAAAGATTGCAGTAGTGACACGTGAAGCATCGTCGGGCTCACGCTACAGCTTCGAAAGTCTGTTAGGTTTAACGAAAATTGTTAACGATCGTATGGTGTCAGACATCAGTCACGACAACCTAGTGGTAAATAGTAACAGCATGGTGAAAACCATTGTCAATCACAACAAACAAGCGATCGGTTTTATCTCTACTGGTTCGGTCGACCGTTCAGTGAAAGCGATTAATTTTGAAGGTGTAGCTCCGACCAATGAAAGTATTGCATCACGTAAATACGAACTTTCGCGTCCATTCATTCTGCTCTACCACCCTGAAGAATTGGATGAAGAAGCGACCGAGTTCTTGAACTATGTGACCACAAACAAAGCCGCAGCACTGATCACTGAGTACGGTTATACACCAGCCAAATAAATGCTGATACGAAAAAGGAGAGCCAATGCTCTCC
>JYJN01000032.1 GCA_003263845.1 Vibrio aestivus
CGTAATTCGGACAGGAAACCAAACCGCCTGAATTGAGTGATTCCTATACAACATACTGAGTTTCAGGCATACCAAGCCCTGTAAGCTTGTTCAACGCTTTGATCATAGCGTAAGTCTCGCCAACCTGAGCGTTGTAATTCCTTAGGCTTAGTTTCCCACCTAACAACTGTTTTACCCGATACATTGCTGTCTCTGAGAGCGAGCGCTTATGATAACCATACCGCTTTTTCCACTTCTTGTTAGAGCCGTAGAGCTTCTGGCAACCTACTGCTAAGTTGCGAGGATGTCCTCGTTCCCAGAAGGCTGCCCCTTCTCGTGGCGGAATGAGCGGTACAGCTTGCTTGATCCGTATGGCATCATGGCAATTCCTTGTGTCATAAGCACCATCGCCTGATATCTCAATGATTTTACGACGTGTCTGCTTAAGCAAGTTAGGAAGTACTTCCGCATCGGTTACGTTAGATAAGCTCAGCTCTGCTGCGACTATTTCGTGGGTGCTAGTATCTACTGCGATATGCAGCTTACGCCAAACCCTACGCTTCCCGTCAGTACCATGCTTCTTGACCTTCCATTCACCTTCGCCA
>JYJN01000033.1 GCA_003263845.1 Vibrio aestivus
GATATTGCAATCTAACCTTGTTAAAACAAGGCACTAGCTAGCCCTTAGGGGGTAGTCCTGGTATCGGTATGGTGTTCTTTTGTTCTGTATGTATGGGGAATTTGTAAATAAGTAAAAATGTTAAGCAAACCTCACGAATAATTAACAGTTTCTTACTTAGTTTCGTGACTCCAACGGGTCTTGAATAGTTTTGTCTTTTACTCGCTGTGTTAATATAAACCCCTTAATTTATCCGAAATTTGATATATGCTAGAAGTCAAAGAATTGTGTGCTATTCGGGATGAGCGAATCCTGTTCGAAAACCTCTCTTTTGCGATTGACTCAGGTGAGTTAGTTCAAGTTGAAGGCCGAAACGGAACAGGAAAAACCACGCTTTTACGAATCATTACCGGTTTAGGTGACCGTGATGAGGGTGAGATATTCTGGAATCAAGAGACTATCGAATCTAGCAGAGATTCTTATCATCAAGACTTGCTGTTTTTAGGCCACCAAACCGGTGTAAAGCGTGAGTTAACTGCGTTTGAAAATCTCAACTTCTATCAATCGATTCACGGAACCAAAAACGTCACGAAAGACGCTTTGTATAACGCGCTACTTAAAGTGGGTTTAGCTGGTCGAGAAGATGTCCCTGTTGGGCAGTTATCCGCTGGCCAGCAGCGGCGAGTGGCCTTGGCTCGTTTGTGGTTAAGTGAACAGAAACTCTGGATCCTCGATGAACCGCTGACCGCCATTGATAAGCAAGGTGTTAAAGTGTTGGAATCGCTATTTCTTAACCATGCAGAGAGTGGCGGCATTGTCATTTTGACTACGCACCAAGATATGTTCGCGGATAATCCTAAACTAAGAAAAATTAAGCTAGGTGATTAGTCGATGATTGCAACCATGACCACTATCGTGAGACGTGAACTGCTTATCGCATACCGACGTCAAGCTGATATTTTCAATCCGCTTTGGTTTTTCATCATAGTGATTACTCTGTTTCCTTTAAGCATAGGCCAGAGCCAAATTTATTAGCCCGCATTGCTGCAGGTATTGTTTGGGTTGCAGCGTTATTATCTGCACTACTTTCGCTTGAAAGATTGTTTAGAGACGATTTTCAAGACGGCGCGCTCGAACAAATGATGTTAATGCCAGTTCCTTTGCCAGTGGTAGTGATCTCAAAGGTATTGGCGCATTGGGTATTGACCGGGCTGCCATTGATTTTAATCAGTCCGCTGTTGTCGATTCTATTGTCTCTCGATTTTAATACCTGGATCGCGGTGGTTTTAACACTGCTTGTTGGTACGCCAACATTAAGCTTTATCGGTGCAATCGGGGTTGCACTAACCGTAGGTTTACAAAAAGGCGGTGTTCTACTGAGCTTATTGGTGCTGCCTTTGTATATTCCAATACTGATTTTCGCGACATCGGCGATCGATGCTGCAACGCTAGGAATGCCTTATAACGGCCAGCTTGCGATATTGGGTGCAATGTTTATGGGAGCACTGACCATGACTCCTTTTGCCATTAGTGCAGCTTTGCGTGTAAGCGTTCACTAATTTAAACGGTCTATTAGAATACTATAAATGAATGTGGTGTATGTGGCCTGAGTAAGTCATGACCCGCGTTCAGCAATGAAGTAAGAGTGAGAAACTACGATGTGGAAATGGCTCCATCCCTATGCTAAGCCAGAGTCGACTTATCAGCTTTGCTGTAAGTTGTTGCCTTGGTTTTCAGTCCTCGCACTACTGTGCCTTTCGATTGGCACGGTATGGGGGCTCGCATTCGCCCCGTCTGACTACCAACAGGGCAACAGCTTCCGAATTATCTATATTCATGTCCCTTCTGCGATTTGGTCTATGGGTGTTTACATGTCTATGGCGATCGCGGCATTTATTGGCTTAGTCTGGCAGCTAAAATTATCCAATATGGCAGCACTAGCAATGGCACCAATTGGTGCTGTGTATACTTTTATTGCGCTTCTAACTGGTGCAGTTTGGGGTAAACCGATGTGGGGTGCTTGGTGGGTATGGGATGCTCGCTTAACTTCCGAGCTTATTCTTCTGTTTTTATATCTTGGTGTCATTGCCCTTTATCACGCGTTTGACGATCAAAAAACCGCATCAAAAGCGGCAGGCATTCTGGCCATCGTAGGGGTGATAAACCTTCCTATTATTCACTTCTCTGTAGAATGGTGGAACACGCTACACCAAGGCGCGACTATTACGAAATTCGCGAAGCCTTCTATTTCCAACGATATGTTATGGCCGCTACTGCTGAATATTTTTGGTTTTGCCTTCTTCTTTGGTGCCGTCACAATGGTTCGATTGAAGAACGAAATCATCAGTAAAGAGAGTCACCGCCCATGGGTGATTGAGCTTGCACAAAAAACATTGCGTAAAGAGGGGTAAGGGTATGTATTTCGACACTCTAGGAGATTTCTTTGCAATGGGAGGTTATGCCTCTTATGTGTGGAGCGCATTTGGAATCACATTTGCTAGCATGCTTATTTTAATGTTTGTGAGTATTCGTAGAGGCAAGGCCCTACTTGAAGACGTACAAGCCAAGGTTGAACGTCAAGCTCGTATTGACGCGGCGAAGAATTTGGAGAACACATTATGAACCCAAGACGTAAAAAGAGGCTCGGCATTGTTCTTGCGATCTTTATTGGTATCAGCGCCACTGTCGGCTTAATTATCTATGCACTGAACCAAAATATGGATCTTTTCTACACCCCGACTGAGTTAGTTAACGGAAAAAGTGACGGTACTATGCCTGAAGTCGGTCAACGCCTGCGTATTGGCGGCATGGTGGTAGTGGGCTCGGTCAGTCGAGATCCAAAATCACTGCGTGTGAGCTTTGACCTTCAAGATGTTGGCCCAACGGTAACGGTGCTTTACGACGGAATTCTTCCTGATCTATTTCGTGAGGGGCAGGGTATTGTCGCTCAAGGCGTGTTAGTTGATGCAACGACCATTGAAGCCTTTGAAGTACTTGCTAAGCACGATGAAGAATACATGCCTGCTGAAATTGCGGAAGCGATGAAGAAGACTCATGAACCTCTTCAATATTCAGAAAAACAATTACAAGGAAGCGATCAATGATTGCTGAGATAGGCCATTTTGCGCTAATCGCGTCACTGTCGTTAGCGGTGCTATTGAGCATCTTACCGCTAATGGGAGCGACGCGTAACAGTACCATGCTAATGAATACCGCCAGACCATTGTCTTGGGGCATGTTCATTCTGCTGTCCGTTTCTTTCTGTATTTTACTCTGGGCGTTCTATGCGAATGACTTTACGTTAAGTTACGTCGCAAACAACTCAAATACTCAGTTGCCTTGGTATTATCGCTTAACAGCGGTTTGGGGTGCGCATGAAGGCTCATTGCTGCTTTGGGTGCTGATCCAAGCAGGTTGGACCGTAGCTGTAGCTATGTTTAGCCGCGGCATGCCACAAGAGTCAGTTGCTCGCGTTTTAGCTGTAATGGGCATGATTAATGTCGGCTTCTTGCTGTTCATTATTCTGACGTCTAACCCTTTCCTTCGTACGCTGCCGTTCTTCCCTGTTGATGGTCGCGACTTGAATCCACTACTTCAAGACCCAGGGTTGATCGTTCACCCTCCTATGCTTTACATGGGTTACGTTGGGTTCTCTGTCGCTTTCTCATTTGCCATTGCCTCGCTAATGGCAGGTCGACTTGATACGGCTTGGGCTCGTTGGTCACGACCTTGGACTATTGCAGCATGGCTCTTCTTAACGCTAGGCATCGCACTAGGATCTTGGTGGGCATACTACGAACTTGGCTGGGGCGGCTGGTGGTTCTGGGATCCGGTAGAAAACGCTTCCTTTATGCCTTGGCTTGCGGGTACTGCGCTGATGCACTCACTTGCGGTGACAGAGAAACGCGGTACGTTTAAAGCTTGGACAGTTTTATTGGCTTTATCAGCATTCTCTCTGAGCTTGCTAGGGACATTCTTAGTCCGTTCTGGCGTTTTGGTTTCAGTACACGCTTTTGCCTCCGATCCTGCTCGAGGTATGTTTATTCTCGGTTTCCTTGTTGTCGTAATCGGTGGCTCGCTTCTGCTATTTGCTCTGAAAGGTGCGGCAGTTCGAGTGCGTGGTAACTTCGATTTGTTCTCTCGAGAGAACGCGCTGCTTGGTAACAACATAATATTAATGGCTGCGCTTGCTGTGGTGCTAGTGGGTACACTTCTACCACTAGTACACAAGCAGATTGGTTTAGGTTCAGTCTCTATCGGTGCGCCATTCTTTGACATGTTGTTTGCTTGGTTGATGATTCCATTCGCCTTCTTACTGGGTATTGGTCCACTGATTCGTTGGAAACGAGACAACCTATCGAATCTGATTAAACCTATGTTGATCTCCGGTGTCGCTTCACTGGTGTTCGGCGCAGCCTTTGTTTTCCTATTTGCCGATAACTTCCAAGGTATGGCTTACCTAGGTTGGGTAATGGCGCTTTGGATTATCTTCTTGCATGGCTACGAGTTGCATGAACGTGCTACGCACCGTCATAGTTTTATGGAAGGTGTGAAGAAGTTGCAGCGCAGCCATTGGGCCATGATGATGGGCCACATTGGCTTGGCGGTGACAGTGATCGGTATTGCCATGGTCCAGAACTATGACATCGAACGTGACGTACGTTTGGCGCCGGGTGAACGTTATGAATTGCAAGGTTACGACTTCTACTTCTCAGGTCTTCGTGATAAAGATGGCCCAAACTATGACGGCTACATTGCGGACTTTGAAATTACTAAAGACGGTCGTTACATCAACACGCTGCATGCTGAGAAACGATTCTACCGCACCGCGCGTTCTATGATGACAGAAGCAGCCATTGATCGCGGTATCACTCGAGATCTCTATATCGCAATGGGCGAACAGTTGGAAGACGGTGAATCATGGGCTATTCGTATTTACTACAAGCCATTTGTTCGATGGATTTGGGCTGGCTCTTTGCTAATGGCATTAGGTGGTGCGCTCGCTATCAGTGATAAACGTTACCGCTTCAGAAAAAGCAGTAAACCGCAGGAGGCGTAATCATGAATAAGAAAATATTGTTTATCCCTCTTATTGCGTTCGCTGCACTAGCTATCGTGTTTGCTACGCAATTGGTAAGAAATGCAGGTGGTGATGATCCAACGAAACTGGAGTCAGTGCTAGTAGGTCACCAAGTCCCTGAATTCCGATTAGAAAGCTTGGAAGAACCTGGGAAGCTTTACCAACAAGAGATTTTTGTTGGCGAACCATTATTACTCAATGTGTGGGCGACGTGGTGTCCGACTTGTTACGCGGAACATCAGTTCCTTAATGAGTTGGCTTCACAGGGCGTGAAAATTGTCGGCCTAAACTATAAAGATGACCGCACCAAAGCCGTTCAGTGGCTTGAAGAGCTCGGTAATCCATACATGATTAGCTTGTTTGATGGTAATGGCATGCTTGGTTTGGATCTTGGTGTGTATGGCGCACCAGAGACATTTCTGATTGATGCAAATGGCGTTATCCGCTACCGACATGTTGGTGATGTAAACGATCGCAATTGGGCTGAGAAACTTAAGCCAATGTATGAGCAGATGTTAGCGGAGGCTAAGTAATGAAAAAGTTCCTGATTTGCTTAATTGCGCTGCTGAGTTTCTCAATGGCAAGTTATGCTGCGATTGGTATCTATGAGTTTGAAACGCTTGAGCAAGAGCAGCAGTTTAAAGACCTAAGTCATACGCTTCGCTGTCCAAAGTGTCAGAACAACACGATTGGTGATTCAAATGCGCCGCTGGCGCAAGATTTACGCCAGCGCGTTTATGAAATGACAATGGCGGGTAAGACTGAAGATGAGATCGTTGATTTCATGATTGCTCGCTACGGAAACTTCGTGACGTACAAGCCGCCTCTAACGTTAGCAACGTCGATACTTTGGTTTGGTCCAATTGCCATCCTTGTATTTGGCTTTGGCTTAATTGTCGTTAAAAGTCGTAAATCAAAAGTGGCTGTTGCACAAACAGAGAAATGGGATTCAGAAAAAGAAGCGCGTCTAAAAGCTCTGCTTGATGAAGAGAATAATGGAGATAAGCAGTAATGACACTATTTTGGGTAGCGACCATTGTTCTTGCCGCGTTTGGTGTTTTGATGGTCGTTTGGCCGATGCTAAACAAAAAAGCCAACGATGATGAAGCACTACGTGATGAGCTTAACAAAGCATTCTATAAAGACAGATTGAGTGAGTTGAAAGAAGAAGCCGATGAAGGCCTTGTTGATGATCAGGAAGACCTGATTGACGACTTGAAGCAATCTTTACTTGATGACATTCCAGCGGATGGCAAGCAAGAGAAAAGTGCGTCAATCTCACCGGCTATGATTTTTGTTCCATCCGTGATTGTGACCATTGTTCTTAGTTATGCGCTCTACTACAAGTTTGGCGCTTATGATGACATAACGCATTGGCACGAAGTGAGCGCAGAGTTGCCAGCGTTGTCTAAGAAGCTAATGGATCCAAATGGCGTTGAACTGACCGATGAAGAGATGCAAGATCTGACACTCGCCTTGCGAACTCGTCTGCACTATCAAAAAGATGACTCTACGGGTTGGCTGTTGCTAGGCCGAATTGCATTGGCAAATCGTGATGTTGAAACGGCTATCGGAGCAATGAAAAAAGCTTATCGACTAGAAAGTGACGACGATGATATCAAGTTAGGCTATGCGCAAGCTTTGATGATGTCGCAAGACGAAGTTGACCAGAATCGAGCTCGTATTTTGTTATCAGAACTGGTTAATCAAGATTACGTCGATCTACGAGTTTTCTCTTTGCTCGCCTTTGATGCTTTCGAGCGCAAAGACTTCGCTGCAGCGATTCGTTATTGGGGGGTAATGCAGCAGATGATTGGCCCACAGGATTCTCGTTACGAAATGTTATCCCGCAGCATTCAAAGTGCACGTCAGCAGATGGGTGACGATGTTGCATCGCCAGCGACTGTGACTGTGACCGTTGAACTTGGTGAAGGCGTTAATCCGCCAGAGAATGCGTTCTTGATTGTGTCTGTTCATAGCGCTGATGGCGCACCAATGCCAGTGGCTGCGGCTCGTTACCCTGTGGGCTCATTCCCTAGAAGTGTGTTGCTTGATGATGGGAATAGTATGATGCAGGGCAGAAAACTCAGTGATTTGAAAGAGTTTATGGTCAGAGCTAGAATTGATAGTGATGGCGATGTAGCTTCGAAAAGTGGCGATTGGTACGGCAACAGTGATGTTGCAGAGATAGGCAGCGCCGTTGAAGTTGTCATTGATAAACAGTATTAATATCATTTAATATACTCATGAACTTGTTTGAGTATCAATGATTACTAAGGCCAGTTAATACTGGCCTTTTTTAGATCGGCGCTAGTTATATGGATGTATACCGAATGACATTTAAGCATCGGATAGCTTTACTTTTCTTTGCCATTCTTGCACTGAGTGGGTGTACAAGTACCCCAAACCCAGATCCGGATATCAGCGATCCATTTGAAGGGTTTAACCGTGCTATGTGGGACATTAACTACGATTACCTAGATCCATATTTGGTGCGACCTGTCTCTTTGGGTTACGTTGAATATGTGCCCGTTCCTGTACGAAGCGGTATCTCTAACTTCCTTTCTAACTTGGATGAGCCGGCTAGCATGGTGAACAACTTAGTTATGGGTAATGGTAGTAGGGCTGTCGACCACTTTAACCGTTTTTGGATTAACTCGACGTTTGGCCTATTAGGCTTTATCGATATTGCTTCTCGAGCTGGGATTAATAATCATGGTGATAGGGCGTTTAGCGATGCTATTGGCCACCATGGAGTTGGGCATGGCCCCTATGTGATGGTGCCCGGATATGGCCCGTGGACCGTTCGTGAAACCGTCGATGTGGTTGAC
>JYJN01000034.1 GCA_003263845.1 Vibrio aestivus
GATCAGTTAAGGTATTAATCACTGGATCAATTGAACGATCCCGCCAATATGTAAGAATCCGATATTAGTCATCTGATATCGGATTTTTTTATGCGTTTTGAAAGTGAGTTAGCGACAGCTTTTAAGTCTTGCAACACCTTCTATACATTTGAAAAATATGCAGAACTGTTGTCTCCAGAGCTTATCCAACAAGGGTTTGAGCAAGCAGGTGTAGCTACAGTAAGAAAGCGTCGTCTGCCACTTGAAACGGTTCTGTGGTCGATTATTGGAATGGCTCTTTATCGGCAGAAATCGGTCTGGGACATTGCTACGCAGATGGATATCATGCTGCCTGGCAAGAAGCCTCTAGTCGCCCCCAGTGCAATAGTTCAAGCAAGACAACGATTAGGTGCTGAGGCGGTCAAGGAAGTGTTTAAAGCTGTTTCTAAGCACGGATATGAAACGAACGTGTTCGAATCGTGGGCAGGACTCAATTTACTCGCTGTTGATGGTGTCGTATGGCGAACCGCTGATACCGCAGAAAATCACGAAGTCTTCCAAACACAAAGCAATCAACACTGCGAAAATACTTACCCTCAAATTCGTATGGTTTGCCATATGGAGCTAACAAGCCATCAACTCATTAACAGTGCGTTCTCCGGTTATCGCACGAACGAAATGGCACTTGCAGAGCAGCTTATTGAAACAACACCAGATCATTCATTAACCATGTTCGATAAAGGCTATTACTCATTAGGATTACTTAATCGTTGGTCTATGTCCGGAGTAGAGCGACACTGGTTAATCCCTGCGCGTAAAGATTTGAACTACGAAGTCTTACATCGGTCAGCGAAAAATGACTGCCGTGTTCGCTTAAAAACAACGCCACAATCTCGCAAAAAGTTCAATGACTTACCGGAGTTTATTGACGCGCGATTAGTGAGTAAAACCATAAAAGGAAAAGAGCACCGGATACTCACCTCAATGGTTGATGAGATGCGGTTCCCTTGTGATGAAATCGTCGAACTCTATCGTTATCGTTGGGAGATAGAGCTCGGTTATAGGGAAATGAAACAATCGCTCCTAAACAGCGAGTACATTTTACGAAGTAAAAAACCGGACATGATAGAGCAGGAATTATGGGGAATATTACTCTGCTACAACCTTATACGGCTGGGGATGACAGCAGCGGCGAGTAAGCTTGATAGTGTTTGGCCAAATCAACTGAGCTTCAGCAGTTGTTCAATGGCGATCACTCAGTTTTTTGCCACACTTCCCCTGACTAGTCCGGGGAACATCCCCAAGCACTATGAAGCGCTATTGGAGCAGATGGGGTACTTCAAGCTTCCAGCTAGACGAGAAGATAGGTCGTATCGTAGGTGGGTGAAGCCGAAACCCAGGAAGTACCCGCTTAAAAAGAAAAATGCCAGTCAGCTTAACTGACT
>JYJN01000035.1 GCA_003263845.1 Vibrio aestivus
CAAAGGTTGAGTTTTTGTCCAGGGTGGATGGTATAAGGTGCACTTAAGTTGTTGTAACGAATGATTTCATTTACATCTTTATCTGTGACGTACGCTATAAAGTATAACGTGTCACCTTTCTGAACTTCGTAATAACTACCGCGATAACTGCCGCGTTGGATGGAGTCGTAGTTTTTGTTTAGGCTCGTCACAGGCGCAGGTGTACTTGCAGTACACCCAACTAGTGCACTGAACATCAGTAAGACAAATACTCTCATCCATGAATTCATAGTTTAAGCAAGATCACCTGCAACCAAAGGAACAAATCTAACTGTTTCAATCACTTCCGATGAAAACTGTTCACCAGAGCGTACTATTTTAAGTAATTGCTGATCTTCTTCCCCAACGGGGATCATCATAACCCCTCCGTCAGATAATTGATTGAGAAGCTCTTCGGGAATCGCATTGGCTGCTGCCGTAACAATGATGGCATCAAACGGGCCTTTTGACGCCCATCCTTTCCAGCCATCGCCATGCTTGGTGGACACATTGTAGATATCCAACTGCTTTAGACGACGTTTAGCATCCCATTGAAGTGATTTTATACGTTCGACAGAATAAACATGATCGACCAATTGCGCGAGCACTGCGGTTTGATAACCCGACCCTGTTCCAATTTCTAAAACCCGACTGTTTTGAGTCAAGTTTAGAAGCTCGGTCATCTTCGCGACAATGTAAGGTTGGGAGATGGTCTGCCCCTGACCAATCGGCAGAGCATTATTATCATACGCTTGATGCATCATTGCTTGAGAGACAAAACTCTCTCTCGGCAATCGATAGATTGCATCCAACACTTGTTGATTTGTAATGCCACTCGCGACAAGAAATTCTCTCAGTCTGTCGGCATGTGGGTTTACCATGTTTATTCTTCCTTCAACCAATTATCCATCGCACGTAATGACTCGTGTGCAGTCAAGTCTACTTGCAGCGGTGTTACTGAGATATACCCATGCTCAATGGCATAGAAATCGGTTCCTTCGCCCGCATCTTGCTCTTTGCCTGGAGGTCCAAGCCAATAAATATCATGCCCGCGAGGATCTTGCTGCTTAATCATACTTTCCGCGTGATGACGCGCACCTAATCGAGTCACTAGAGTGCCTTTCACCTCATCATGCGAGAAGTCAGGAATATTGATGTTCAACAGACGATTGGTTGGAATTGGGCGACGAATATGTTGCTCAACCACTTTGCGAGCAACACGTGCAGCCGTTGCAAAGTTTACTTTGCCCACCAACGAAAAAGCGACAGATTGAACACCTAAGAAGTGCCCTTCCATCGCTGCCGCGACTGTTCCTGAATAGAGCACATCATCACCGAGGTTTGCTCCGTGATTAATACCAGATAGCACTAAATCGGGCAGGTCATCTTTCATCAACTCATTCAACGCAAAATGAACACAATCTGTTGGTGTACCTTGAACCGAAAAAACTTTGTCCGCAATTTCACTAACACGTAGCGGTTGCTCTAAAGTTAGAGAGTTAGAAGCGCCACTGCGATTGCGATCGGGTGCCACTATAGTGACATCGGCCATATCTCGAAGTTCATCCGCCAAGGCATGTATGCCTTGCGCGTGGACACCATCATCATTACTAATAAGAATTTTTAGCTTGGCGATGCTCATGAATAAACACGTTCCACTTCTATTTCTTCTACTAACTCTCGTACGATAGACGTCGCAAAGCAACCTGCATCTAATGCAAAGCGAAGTAAGATGTTGTCATCTTGCGCTTCCCATTCTAAATTCTCAGGCATTAAAGAAATTGCTCGGCGCTCGTGGCGCATGCGGTTTCCACGAATTAGTGCCATCAAGTCAGGCTCTGCATCCAAATGAGGTTGCTCGAGTTCTAACGCTTTTGCAGAGGTTGGGAGCTGGTTGTCACCCGCCATTGCTGCGCTAATGCCTACGGCACCCCGAGCAACTTTCTCATTCAGGTCAGCAATATTGTTCGTATCCACATCAACACGCTCTCCACTCGCTAGGGCAATATCGCCTTCAACAAGCATTGAGAAAATAGACTGTTCGATACGTTCAGAAATAATCTGATTGAAGATCCAAGATCGCGCCGCTGATAGATATAAACTTCGTTTATTCTGATTACGAGTGCGTACGTTTTCTCGGCCCCATCGACGTGCTTCGTCAAGGTTGTTCCCACCATTACCAAACCGCTGCGCGCCGAAGTAATTGGGCACACCCGTTTTGGAAATAGACTCCAAACGCTGCAATACATCACTCACATCGGTGACTTCAGACAAGGTCAATTCGAAACTGTTCCCTTGTAGATCGCCCGGTCGCAATTTTTTGTTGTGACGATCAGTTGCGAGAATTTCAATGCTTGGGTAGGCTGCCAAAAATTCATTGAAGTCTGGTGTTTCCCCCTTCGGAAGGTGGACGCTAAGCCACTGCTCGGTCACCGCATGACGATCTTTTAGCCCTGCCCAGCTGACATCTTTAGACTTCACGCCGCAAGCTTTTGCCAGTTCGTTGGCCACAAAACTGGTGTTTTCACCGGTTTTACGTACACGAACCATCAAATGCTCACCAGAACCTGTGAAATCAAAACCAAGGTTTTCGACAACCTTAAAATGCTCTGGTTTGGCTTTAATTTTTGCTTTCGCGACTGGCTTACCTGACAGGTAAGCGAGCGAGGAGAGAATATCACTCATGTTATTTTCCGTTGCTCTAAGTTACTGCTCGATTGAGCAACTCAACTTTTAATTTTGTTTCATCAGCACCACAACCGCTTCGGTTGCAATGCCTTCTTTGCGACCTGTGAAACCCAACTTTTCTGTCGTCGTAGCTTTCACATTCACATTGCCAAGATCGGTTTCAAGATCTTGCGCTATGGTTTCACACATCGCTTGGATATGAGGTGCCATCTTAGGAGCCTGCGCAATGATAGTAATATCGGCATTACCCAATACATAACCTTGCTCTTTTACCAAGCGGTAGACATCTCTAAGTAAAGCTCGGCTGTCTGCACCTTTCCACTTATCGTCGGTATCAGGGAAGTGACGGCCAATATCACCTTGAGCGATAGCACCAAGCAGCGCATCGGACAACGCGTGTAGTGCCACATCACCGTCAGAATGGGCAATCAAACCTTGCTCATAGGGAACGGCAACTCCGCCGATAATAACTGGACCTTCTCCACCAAATTTGTGTACGTCAAAGCCGTGACCAATTCGAATCATTTCATATTCCTTGTTAGATATTTCGCTGCAAGTAGAAGGTAGCAAGATCAAGATCTTCTGGTTGAGTAACCTTTATGTTGTCGGCTCTCCCTGCCACCAAAAGCGGTGAAAATCCTGCCCATTCAAATGCCGATGCTTCATCGGTAATCGTCACTTGTTTGCTTAATGCAGCGGTTAGAAGTTTTCTCAGTTCCACAGCTGGGAACATTTGCGGCGTGAGTGCATGCCACATCGCGCTTCTATCCAGTGTTTGTTCAATTTGATTATTATGATTCGACCGCTTCATCGTGTCCCGCACTGGAGCCGCTAATATACCGCCACAGCAGTCAGACTGCTCTACAGATTCAATAAGCTGGCTAATATCTTGATGCGAAACGCAAGGGCGCGCGGCATCGTGCACCAATACCCAGTCAGATAGCTGATTTTCAACCACATACTCTAGAGCAGAAACCACTGAGTCGGCGCGTTCTTTTCCACCAGAGACCTGAACCACTTTTGGGTTCTCGGAAATCGCAAGCTCAGGAAAATAGGGATCACCATCAGTAATGGCAATAATCACTTGCGAGACAGCAGGGTGAGCTAACAGCTTATTCACTGTGTGTTCGAGAATAGTCGACTGACCAATTGTAAGGTATTGCTTAGGCTTACCTGCTTTCATGCGGCTTCCTACACCCGCCGCAGGGACGATGGCAGTAATGTAGCCAGAAGGCTGAGTCGTCATGTTAATGAATTTCCTCACCGATTAGGCGATAAAACGTCTCCCCTTCCTTCACAAGACCAAGTTCATGACGAGCTCGCTCTTCAATCGCATCAAGCCCCTGCCGAAGATCATCAATCTCGGCGAACATCTCGTTATTACGGTTTTGCAGGCTTGCATTCACTTGTTGCTGTACTTGAATTTCATCCGATACAGCATTGAACTCAGTAATGCCATTTTTACCCAGCCACAGTGTGTACTGAAGCCAGCCAAAAATCGCGATCAATGTAAGAGCAAATATTCGCATCAAGTCTATCGTCAGAAAGAGGTCAAAGAGAGACCACATATATACCATAACGCGTTGTTATTCGCGAGAGACGAGGGTCTGTTGATCTTTCGAGCTGATTTTTGCAGCACTTTGTGGGAAATATCTACAAGGCAGAGGCTTTGATATGTAGCTAGCCTACATGAAAAGCCGATAACGCAGTAGAAATGAACCACAAAGGCTGCCCGAAGGGTTCGGTTAAAATCGTTTTATGCTTTGTTGAAGACTATTTGCTTAGAGTCACTAGCTACACAGCCTTCGCCTCGCCTAAAACGATTTTATCTCGAACAAAATTTAACCGCGAAAGGTCAACAGACCCTAACTATATGGCCGGTGAATTCAGATTAGTTCGCCAATAAGAAAGCGAACAGGCCAATACCCAGAATAAGACGGTAAATCACGAATGGTGTCATGCCCATGCGAGAAATCAGTTTCAAGAAGTAGTGAATACAGATGTACGCACTAATAAATGAGACCACAACGCCTGTAAGAAGCGGACCAATGAGGATCGGCTCACCACTTGTAACTAGCTTAAGGCCTAAATAGCCACCCGCCAGCAGGATAATTGGAATCGACATTAGGAAAGAGAATCGCGCAGCTGCTTCACGAGTGAAACCTAAATAGAGCGCAGCTGTAATTGTCGCGCCAGATCGGGACGTACCAGGGATCATCGCCATGGCCTGCGCTATACCAATGAATAGTGCTTTTTTCCAAGTGGCTTGGTGCTCATCAAACTCAAGGCTCGATCGTTTGTCTGCCCACCACAGTAAAAGACCGAATACGATCGTCGTGGTGGCAATCACGTAGGCACTGCGTAAGTAGATCTCGATGATGTCTTTCATAAATAGACCGAAAACACACGCAGGGATCGTTGCAAGAATGATCATCCAAGCCAACTTAGCTTCTTTGCTTCGATCGCCTTTAAAGATCGATCCAAAGAAGGCGCTCAGCAAAGCTATCACTTCCGCTCGGAAGTAGATAATAACCGCGGCCAAAGTACCCACGTGTACAGCAACATCGAACGCTAGCCCTTGATCATCCCAGCCTAAAACGGCTGAAGGAAGAATCAAATGTGCGGAGCTCGACACCGGTAAAAACTCTGTAATACCTTGAATCAAGGCTAAAATAAACGCTTCAAAATAGCTCATATATAACTCTAATACTTAAACAGTCACTTTCGAAATAGTGGGGATGAGTTAAACCGCAACTGGCGTGGATTCAAACCACAGCTCGACAGCACGTAAAGTTTCTTCCCCCTGAACAAGTTGTTGTAACTGACTCACCGTTCGGCCATCACTCGGGATGATCTTATCAGGGCATAACTCACTGAGTGGCAAAGTAACAAACGAATACTTGTAGATATCATCACGTGGCAACTTGGGGTCCACTGTCGAAATACGATCACCGAATAAAATGATATCAAGATCTATGGTGCGATCTTGAAACTTCTGCGCTGCGGCTGGACGCCCTAACTCTAACTCGATATCTCGCAATTGCTTCTGAAAATGCTCATAGGAAGCAGAAGTAGACACTTCAGCGACGAGGTTATAGAAAGGACTACTTTCAAACCCAACCGATGCACATTCATAGACGGTAGATAAGCGAACTGAATCAGCAATTTCTTGTAGTGAGAAAATAGCCGCTTCAATACTCGCTTCTCTATTTACATTGGTGCCAATACCAATGTAGGCAGTGGTCATAACGAGCCTCGCTCGATGATCACACCCACGCCTTTTGCTTGTGCCACGGCACCAGGTTTGGTTAAACGGATCTTAACCCAAGGCACGTTGAACTGATCGCGAATGATCGCAGCGATCTCTTCTGCAACTCGTTCGACTAAAAGGAAACGACCGCCTTCAATGTGATTAAGAACAGCTTCGCTCACCTTTGAGTAATCAAGAGCATCAACTACATCATCACTTCTGCCTGCTGGGCGGTTGTCGTGCGCCATTTCGATATCAAGAACTAACTTCTGCTTGATCTCTTGCTCCCAGTCATACACGCCAATCGTTGTGATAACTTCTAACTGCTCAATAAACACTTTATCCATTGCAGATCTCTATCCTTACAGGTCGGATACCCAAAATGGGTAAAAAATCGTATTATTCGGTGTAATCGCGATATGATATCAATTAGTTGCTCAATGAGCATTATTTTCAACTGATTGCTACCGACAAACTATTTCGTAGACAAACTATTCTTTAAACAAACTAATAATAAAGGCAGCCTGCAAACCACCCATGACCCTACTCGTACTCGTTTTGATCATTTGTGCCTATTTACTAGGGTCTATCTCTAGTGCGGTACTGATCTGCAGAGTTGCTGGATTGCCAGATCCTCGTAGTGTAGGCTCACAAAATCCAGGCGCGACAAACGTACTGAGGATTGGCGGTAAGAAAGCAGCCATCGCAGTGCTGCTGTGTGACATGCTCAAAGGTACAATCCCTGTCTGGGGCGCCTATTTCTTAGAGATCGATGCATTCATGCTCGGCCTTATCGCGATATCAGCTGTTTAGGACACATGTACCCTATTTTCTTTCACTTCAAAGGCGGAAAGGGAGTAGCAACAGCGCTTGGTGCCATCGCGCCCATTGGCCTTGATTTAACGGGCATGATCGTGGTCACTTGGCTTACTATTGTCTTCTTATGTAAGTACTCCTCGTTGGCTGCCTTAGTCACCGTGTTACTCGCCCCTTTCTACACCTGGTTAGTCAAACCGCAGTACACATTGCCTGTTGCCATGCTGTGCTGTTTGATTGTGTTAAGGCACCATCAGAATATTAAACGCCTGTTAGATGGCACCGAGCTAAAATCGGCGAGAAAAAAGCCCAATTAGAAAAAGCCTCGCACTAGACCAACGGAGTCAAGGGCGAGGCTTTCAACATCCACATTAGCCGTCCAAACTAGCTATTGATAAACTCGACCTAGGAATCGTTCGAGCATCTCATTGACCATACCCGGCTGTTCTAAATTACTGATATGACCCGCTGATGGGATTTCGACAAGCTCAGAGCCCGTAATGCAGTCATGCATTAAATAAGACTCCAATGGCGTTCGTGCTTTATCTTGTTGTCCCACAGCAATCAATACAGGTAAAGCAAACTTCTCTACTTCTTCAATCAAATCTCTACGGCCAAACACCATTCGGCCAACATCGGCAATGCCTACCGCTCGCTCACCCTGAATGTCCCCCAAAGATTGTTCAAAGTTCTTCACAAGGTCGGTGTCTGTATTAAGCGTATCTTCAGCAAAGAATAGTGGCACAATGGCTTTGTTCAATTCTTGTGGAATCTCTTGAGCAGCTTTAACCGCATCTAGCATGGCAAAGTATTTAGCGTGAGTAACCTGAGGTTCCAAGCCAACGAATGTATCCATGAGAACCAAAGATTTGACTCTTTGTGGCGCTTGAACCACAAGTTCACTGCCCCACATGCCGCCAACAGACAATCCAACAATCGAAAAATCACTCACATCGAGTGAGTCTAACAGGCTAAGAACTTGCGTTGCATAATCAGTCAGGTTACGACAACTGCTTGGCGCAATATCGCTTTCCCCATGTGCCCATAAGTCTGGGACAATACAACGATAGTGTTGACTCAAATATTCCACTTGAGGTGCCCACATATCGCTGTCCCATAAATAGCTATGACCAAATACCAAAACAGGCCCTTGTCCAACATCAAGGTAACGCATGTTCTGCCCATCAACAGAGAATGTCTTCATCTTCGATTCCATTTAAGACTTCCGTTTGTGAATAATTTGCGGCGCTTTACCGTATATGAAGAAACGCCATTTAAAAGCAATATAAAGAAGAAACGGCCACGAATGCAGCCGTTTCTTTCTGAGTTATCTTAGCAATGCTATCTCAGTCATCTATTTAATAGGTTCTAGCTGATCAATTGGCCAGCGAGGTGTCGCTTGAACTAAGAGGTCAACCGTATCGCCATTTTTCAAACGCTGCATACCCGCATAAGCGATCATTGCACCGTTATCAGTACAGAACTCTGTGCGTGGGTAATACACTTCCCCACCCATTTTATCCGCCAATGTTTTAAGCTCGGCGCGTAGACGTCGGTTGGCGCTCACACCACCGGCCATAACAATGCGCTTCAAACCTGTTTGCTCAAGAGCACGCTTACATTTGATTGCCAATGTAGCGCACACCGCCTCTTCGAACGCTAACGCAATATCCGCACGGGTTTGCTCATCATCACCATTTGCTGCAATCGTATTGGCGGTAAACGTCTTCAGACCTGAGAAACTCATATCTAGACCTGGGCGATCTGTCATTGGCCTTGGGAATTTGAAGCGACCCGGCGTGCCTTTTTCTGCAAGCTTAGATAATAGAGGACCACCTGGGTAATCAAGCCCCATCAGTTTTGCCGTTTTATCGAAAGCTTCACCCGCTGCATCATCAATCGATTCACCCAAAATGGTGTATTCGCCAAATGCTGCGCACTTCAACAATCATAGAGTGACCGCCCGATACCAGTACAGCGACAAACGGGAATGGAGGTGGATTATCTTCTAACATCGGCGCTAAAAGGTGACCTTCCATATGGTGCACAGGAACGGCAGGTACATCCCAAGCGTAAGCAAGGCTGCGTCCAATCGTCGCACCGACAAGCAGTGCACCTACTAGGCCTGGGCCTGCTGTATAAGCAATACCATCAATATCGTCTGACGTAAGATTGGCTTCTGCTAGTGCTGCTTTAATAAGAGGGATAGTTTTTTTAACATGATCACGAGAAGCAAGCTCAGGTACCACACCACCGTAATCGGCATGCAGTTTAACCTGACTATATAGCTTATGAGCTAGCAATCCTTTGTGTTCATCGTAGATAGCAATTCCTGTTTCATCACAGGATGTTTCAATACCAATAATGCGCATAATGTTCTCGGCACGCTGTGTGTAGATTTCTGAATTGGCGCAATCTTACCTTGCCTTCCATCAGCAAACAAATTTTGTACAGACTATAATCGACAAAGTGCTTTACAAAGGCACTGTGATCGGATTAAAATTCCGCACCATTTTTGATCAAGCTGGTTATTGACCGAACATTAAGAGTTTAGTCCTAAGTTGCCAGCGTTAACGAATAACCCCTGAGGTGAAAGGCATATGCCAGTAGTTAAAGTACGTGAAAACGAACCGTTCGACGTTGCTCTACGTCGTTTCAAGCGCTCTTGCGAAAAAGCAGGTATCCTTTCTGAAGTGCGTCGTCGTGAGCACTATGAAAAACCAACTACAGTTCGCAAACGCGCTAAAGCAGCAGCTCAAAAGCGTCACGCTAAGAAGCTAGCTCGCGAAAACGCTCGTCGCGTTCGCCTGTACTAATAACTAGGTCCGAGTAGGAATTAGTTATGGCTCTTATTGATACTCTCAAAGAAGAGCAAAAATTAGCGATGAAAGCCAAGGACAAACCGCGCCTTGGCACTATCCGTTTAGCTCTATCAGCTATCAAGCAACGTGAAGTCGATGAACAGATTACTCTGTCTGACGACGACATTCTTGCTGTACTGGTAAAAATGGTTAAACAACGTCGCGACTCTGTGGCTCAATTTGAATCTGCTGGTCGTCAAGATCTAGCTGAAGTTGAGCAAGCTGAAATTGCCGTACTTGAGGAATTTATGCCTCAACCACTGACAGATGAAGAAGTTATTGCACTAATTGAAGCTGCAATTACGGAGTCTGGTGCAGCGGGCATGCAAGACATGGGTAAGGTAATGGGCGTGCTTAAGCTCAAATTCAAGGGCGCGCAGATATGGGTAAAATTAGTGGTTTAGTTCGCTCTAAACTGGCTTAATTCCCAATCCCATTTGCAACAAGCCGTGCTATCCTTTGGACGCACGGCTTGTTTGTATCTACTTGATTATGTAGTTTATTCACTTATCTAAGTGCATTTTTCTAAGGTTTTATGGCAGGACACATCCCACGTAGCTTTATCGATGACCTCCTCGCTCGACTTGATATCGTCGATATCATTGACGCACGCGTAAAACTTAAGAAAAAAGGCAAAAACTACAGCGCCTGTTGCCCTTTCCACAACGAAAAAACACCCTCATTCAGCGTAAGCCAAGAAAAGCAGTTCTATCACTGTTTTGGTTGCGGAGCGCATGGTAATGCCATCGACTTCGTCATGGAATATGAGCGCCTAGAGTTTGTTGAAGCGATTGAAGAACTTGCGTCTTTCTTAGGACTTGATGTTCCTAGAGAGCAACGTAGTGGCGGTTATAGCACTCAACCAAGAGCCAATACCGAACAAAAACGTAACCTTTACGACATGATGGGCAGCATTGCTCAGTTCTATCAAAATCAATTAAAGGCCGCGAGCAGCAAGGTGGCGATTGATTACCTGAAAGAGCGTGGCCTCTCGGGTGAAATCGTTCAAAAATTTGGTATTGGTTATGTGGCTGATGAGTGGGACCTAGTTCGTAAGAACTTTGGCCAACAGAAAGATGCTCAAGACATGCTCGTCGCTGGCGGCATGCTTATCGAAAACGACAAAGGCAATCGCTACGATCGTTTTCGCGGCCGTGTCATGTTCCCAATTCGTGATCGACGCGGGCGTGTTATCGGGTTTGGTGGACGCGTTCTCGGCGATGGGACACCCAAGTATCTCAACTCGCCTGAAACGCCAATCTTCCATAAGGGTAAAGAGCTTTATGGCTTGTATGAAGTAATGCAAGCCTACCGCGAGCCGCCACAAGTGCTTGTCGTTGAAGGTTATATGGATGTTGTCGCGCTGGCGCAATATGGTGTGGATTACTCTGTTGCCTCATTGGGTACATCGACGACAGGCGATCATATCCAACTATTATTCCGTCAAACCAACACTGTTGTGTGCTGTTATGATGGAGATAGAGCCGGTAAAGAGGCAGCTTGGCGTGCTCTAGAAAATGCACTGCAATATCTAAAAACTGGCAACACATTAAAATTCCTATTTTTGCCCGATGGCGAAGATCCAGATAGCTACATTCGAAAGCATGGTAAAGAAGCCTTTGAACAACAAGTTCAACAAGCCACACCACTCTCAAGCTATCTGTTTGAAAACTTGATCGAGTTACACCAGATAAACTTGGGAACAACGGAAGGTAAATCCGCACTTCGCGCGCATGCGAGTGGCCTGATCGACAAGATCCCAGATATCTACTTCCAAGAGTTACTGGAAAAACTGCTCGATGAAAGAACCGGATTTGACAACCAATTACGTCAGTCTCGAAAGGCTGTAAAAGAAACGCGACCTCAGCCACATAAAGAGATTAAGCGCACACCGATGCGCGAAGTAATTGCTTTGCTAATCCAAAATCCGAGCTATGCTGAAATGGTACCTGATCTCTCCAGTGTGAGAGAGATATCATTACCGGGGCTAACTTTATTGGTCGAGGTGCTTGAATATTGTCAAGCGCGTCCCCATATCAACACCGGCCAACTGCTAGAAAGCTGGCGAAATAGGCAACATGAGACACTTCTGTCTCGTCTCGCGGGCTGGGAGATCCCCCTCGATGAAGACAATCAAGAAGATATATTTTTAGATTCATTGGACAAGATTCTTGCCCAATGCGTCGAAAAACAAATTGAAAACCTGCAAGCTAAAGATAGAAGTGTCGGTTTATCAACCGAAGAAAGAAGGGAGCTGCTAGCTTTGATGCTAGATTTGAAAGCGTAACCCTGTCTGATTAGTCAGCAATGAATAAATTTGTTAGTATTCGTGGTTTGCAATTCGCATACTAAATCCGTCACCAGATACGAAGTTGGATACCGTCTATGGATCAAAATCCGCAGTCACAGCTAAAAACACTTGTCATTAAAGGCAAAGAACAAGGCTATCTGACCTACGCAGAAGTAAACGACCACCTACCAGCAGAGATCGTAGACTCTGAACAGGTAGAAGACATCATTCAGATGATCAACGACATGGGTATCAAGGTAGTAGAAACTGCACCTGATGCTGATGATCTTGCACTCAATGATGATGACACCATTACAGATGAAGACGCTGCTGAAGCTGCAGCGGCTGCGCTTTCTAGTGTAGAAAATGAAATTGGCCGTACCACTGACCCAGTTCGCATGTACATGCGTGAAATGGGTACCGTTGAGCTACTGACTCGTGAAGGCGAGATCGACATTGCGAAACGTATTGAAGATGGTATCAACCAAGTTCAGCTTTCTGTTGCTGAATACCCAGGTACTATCCCTTACATCTTAGAGCAGTTTGACAAAGTTCAAGCTGAAGAGCTGCGTTTAACGGATCTTATTAACGGCTTCGTTGACCCAGATGATGATGGTACAGCAGCACCAACAGCAACGCATATCGGCTCTGAACTTGCTGAAGCAGAACTTGCTGAAGAAGATGAAGAAGACGCAGAAGATTCTGAAGATTCAGAGGACGAAGAAGAGGAAGATACAGGTATTGATCCTGAACTTGCTCTGGAGAAGTTCACTGAACTACGTAACACGTACCAAAACCTTCAGCTTGCAATCAATGAGCACGGTGCTGAGAGCGAAAAAGCGTCTCAAGCAACCGGACTTGTTCAAGAGGTATTCAAAGAGTTCCGCTTAACGCCGAAACAGTTCGATTACCTAGTTAATGAACTGCGTACTTCGATGGACCGCGTGCGTACTCAAGAACGTTTGATCATGCGTCAAACTGTTGAATACGGCAAAATGCCGAAGAAATCGTTCATCGCACTATTCACAGGCAACGAGTCAAGCGAAGCTTGGTTAGATGAAGTATTAGCTTCAGACAAGCCATACGCAGAGAAAGTAAAGCGCAACGAAGATGACATTCGTCGTAGCATTCAAAAGCTGAAGATCATTGAAGAAGAAACTTCTTTAACCGTTCAAAGCATCAAAGATATCAGCCGTCGTATGTCTATCGGTGAAGCGAAAGCTCGCCGTGCGAAGAAAGAGATGGTTGAAGCGAACTTACGTCTAGTAATCTCTATCGCTAAGAAATACACCAACCGTGGCCTACAGTTCTTGGATCTGATCCAAGAAGGTAACATCGGTCTTATGAAAGCGGTAGACAAATTCGAATACCGTCGTGGTTACAAGTTCTCGACTTACGC
This sequence comes from Vibrio aestivus, assembly GCA_003263845.1. Classification (GTDB taxonomy): domain Bacteria; phylum Pseudomonadota; class Gammaproteobacteria; order Enterobacterales; family Vibrionaceae; genus Vibrio; species Vibrio aestivus. The sequence goes on from JYJN01000035.1 coordinate 13,323, forward strand.
AACGTGGTGGATCCGTCAGGCAATCACACGTTCAATCGCAGACCAAGCACGTACGATTCGTATTCCGGTACACATGATCGAAACGATCAACAAGCTAAACCGTATCTCGCGTCAAATGCTACAAGAGATGGGTCGTGAGCCGTTACCGGAAGAGTTGGCAGAGCGTATGCAAATGCCAGAAGACAAGATTCGTAAAGTTCTGAAAATCGCTAAAGAGCCAATCTCAATGGAGACACCAATCGGTGACGACGAAGATTCGCATCTAGGTGATTTCATCGAAGATACAACGCTAGAACTACCGTTAGACTCAGCAACATCTGGCAGCCTGAAAGTGGCAACGAAAGATGTTCTGGCTGGCCTAACGCCACGTGAAGCAAAAGTACTTCGTATGCGTTTCGGTATCGACATGAACACTGACCACACTCTAGAAGAGGTAGGTAAGCAGTTCGATGTTACTCGTGAGCGTATCCGTCAGATCGAAGCGAAAGCACTGCGTAAACTTCGTCACCCAAGCCGCTCAGAAACACTGCGCAGCTTCCTAGACGAGTAAGCCGGTTCAAGACGAACAACGAACTGAATAAAAAGGTGAGCACATGCTCACCTTTTTTGTTCGCACAGCATTTAAGTGGATAAAAACTAAGCGCAATTGCCATGGTTAGTGGGTAGACACCTTCCATTGCATCCCCTATAATCATTCACCTAATTTGGCCCCTTAGCTCAGTGGTTAGAGCAGTCGACTCATAATCGATTGGTCCGCAGTTCAAGTCTGCGAGGGGCCACCAAATTTGAAAAGGCGTAGCAGGTTAATCCCTACTACGCCTTTTTGCATTTTGTGCTAAGAGTGCTGTTAGTTTTCCTATTAAGCTAACTTAAATCGGTTGATCATATCCACCAACACCGTTGAAACCTTATGCAGTGACTGACTTGCACTCGCCATTTGATTCGACTCTTCCGATACCGATGCCGACATATCCCTTAAGCTCACCACATTCCGGTTAATATCATTCACCGTAACCGTTTGTTCTTCAGCTGCCGTCGCGATATGTTCATTCATTGCTTCGATCGTTTGAACTTCACTATCTATGGTATTCAATGCTTCTGTCGCTTTTTCGGATAGAGCAGCAACATCGTTCGCTTTATCAAAACCTTTTGCCATCAGTTTTACAACATCTTCAGAGCCAACCTGAAGCTTCTCTACAATAGACTGAATCTCTAAAGTTGACTCTTGAGTTCGAACAGACAGAGTACGAACTTCATCCGCCACTACAGCAAAACCTCTACCTTGCTCACCGGCTCGCGCTGCTTCGATTGCTGCATTAAGGGCGAGCAAGTTAGTTTGTTCAGCCACCCCTCTTATTACCTCCAAAACGGTATCGACATTTTTCGCATCTGCCGACAGTTGACCAACAACATCACTCGCACTGTGCATATCAGAAGCTAGTTCTTTCGATTGGTCCATATTCTGACCGACAATAGACTGACTGTTATGAGTTTCTTTTGCCGCAAGTTGACTCGCATCGTTTGCCTCAACGGTGCGACCTGCTACTTCCTCTACAGTGGCTAACATTTGTGTCATTGCCGTCGCGAGTTGGTCTACATCGTTTTGTTGCTGGGCCAAGCTGTCATCTATTGCGTGGACGGAATGATGCATTTGACTCACTGAGCTAGAAACTTGTGAAGCTGAGTCGCTCACAGAGATCATGATTGATTGAATTGAACCAACGAACTGATTGAAATATCTTGCTAGGTCGCGCAACTCTGAACTACCTTCTTCGACAAGGCGCTGGGTAAGATCTCCTTCGCCTTTGGAAAGGTTTTCCATCGCTTTCACAGTTCGCTTCAATGGTGATGTAATGGTTTTAATAAAAAAGGCAACGACAGTTGATAGGGCAATCAAGATCATGGTGGCATTAGTTAAAGAGATCCACTCTGCTCTTTCAATATCACCTTGTAGTGCCTCCATATTGATCCCACTACCGATCATCCACTGCCAAGGAGAGAAAAAGGCTGCATAACTGGTTTTCGGATCTGTTGTACCTTTATCGGGATTGGCCCATTCATAGTCAACAAAACCTCCACCAGCATATGCAGACTGATACAGCTCTCTGACAAACTTCTTACCCGTAGTATCGCTAAGCTCCATTATATTCTTGCCAATCAGTGACTGGACTCCTGACGCTATTTGAACCCCGACTTTATCGGCAACAAAAATATAGTTACCGCCATCAAAACGCATCGAAGAGATGGCCGAAAGAGCACGTTGCTGTGCTTGTTCGGTTGTAAGTTTTCCTGATATTGATTGCTCATGATAGTAAGCAACAATGCCTTGCGCACTTTCCACCAAGGCAATGACACCCTTCTCATAATTATCTCGCATTAAATCGCGTGTTTTGATCGCATCAAGTACCACACACGCTAGCAAGCCAATGGCAAAGAGCGCCAAAATTGACCACGCCCTTGTCGCGATAGACACCTTGTGAATCTTATCTAACATCTTAATCCCCCTAATCTTATATAACGATCTCGTTAATAATCTCACTAGAAGGTAGCAGGTAGATTCGACTGCAAGTCGTCAACCATTCACATATTTGATGATAGTTGAGCCAGTTGATAAATAAGACAATATAAATACATGAGAATACAGCGCGTGCCCATTTAGGGTATATAGACGATTATTAGATATAAAAAAACAAACCGATAACAATTAGAAATAAGATAATTTTATTGCTCACGCTCTTAATAATAAGATGAAAGCAAAGCGTTACTTTTTGATTTTTCGTAAAGTAATGCTATTCAAAGGATTGATAGGTCAAACAACAATGCCCTCATATGGAACTGTCACGGTAAGAACCTTCTCGCCCATTAGAACGCCACTGAATACACATAGCGAACTTAGGGCGTCTATGTCAGCAGATGAGCATCAAGATCTAAAACATCAATTAGAGGATATACTTTTACCTCACTTCGCACGTTTTGATGGTAATGTCTCGAATGGCTATACCAACATCAATAGTGATAATCACCCATATTTCTTTCAACCGATTTATTCGGGGCATGTCGACCTTATTGATTTCGATGGCTTGATTACCCAACGGCAAGAGTATTCGTGGTGGAAGCACTCGCTACTAAAACAGTGCGTTATTCATTTCTTTGACGATTCGATAGCGATACTCGAAATGCAAATTGATATCTCTATAAATAGTGAGCAGGAAGCTGAGTATTTTGGTTCAGGCGAGCTCGACAGCGATCTAACACAGCTAATCAAGCAGCTCTACAATACCTCTATCTATCCTAAGTTTGGGTTAGTCTCCGATGCACTTAACGCCAAGCAGCTTATCAATGTCATTCAACCGAAGGATTTTAAGATCTTTAATGACATCAACTATAACGATAAGACGCCAAGTGATGAGGCCGTGCTTTGGAGTGGTAGAGTCATCTTCCAGCCACCGAACAGCCCTCTTCAACAGCAAACTATGCTCAAGCAATGGGTTGGCGCAGAAGATGACGTCGAGATAGATCGTCACTACATTGGTTCGGGTAACTCCTTAGTTGTCGAGTACAAAGAGATAGATTCTTGGTCACGAGTACAACGCATTTGCCAAGCGTATAATGCAATCTTGTATCTCCTTAATACCAAGCTAAAACAAAAGTATTCCCAGCTAGCCCAATATGACGAAAAACGAAACACACGTAAAAGGAAGTTGAATAACCTACTCAGGCAATCAATACGCTCTCTCGAACACATTGAATTTTGTAAGCTGGAATTTAATGATGCACATATTGGAACCCAAGCTTATCGGTCTGTACTGCTCAGTGAAATCGTTGAGGCATGGCAACTCAATCAGCTACAAGAACTGACAATTAAGCGAGCTAATCTCATCAAGTCGAGAATTGATGCTATGTTAGAAGAACAGCAAGCTGCTATTAATAAAACAGTAGAGTATCTACTTTCTGGGATTGGTTGTTTGGCGATCATTGATTTGATGATAAGCCTAGTCTCTACTTCTAAATCACTGGAAGAGGATCATGTGCCCGGATTATTTGATCTGTTTCGATCAATGCCGCAAGATGGCTCTTCTTGGTTATCAGTTCTGCTAGTTATTGGTATCTTTATTTATCTCTACCGAATTAGGACTTAGGCCCTATGGAACAGACATCTCAGCGAATACGCTATATCGCGATTTTTACTGTCGAAGAAGGGGTGATTGACAAAGCATGCGATAAGCTTGGTCAGAAACTGTCCGAATCTTTTGGTGGTGTCACTGTCTACACCGGAGAGAACTGTAATGGTTTTTGGTCGAAAAACGCCAACGAGTATCTCACTCACTATAGTGCCGAAGTAAAAAAAGAACGAGTTATCATTGTACAACTTTCAGTGATGCCCAATTCAGCCAAACAGGCTCTTGAAAGTTTGAAAATGAACATCACTCAGATCTGCAACGAGCTCAGTACTTCCACTCAATATGTGCATATCGAAAGCGAAACTGTCACCGCTCATCACTTCAAACTCACACCTTGAAAATCATAAATACTCAACAATAAAAACGGGAGCTAAAGCTCCCGTTTATTCCAGATAGCAAAACGAAGGTTAAATTGACTTATATAGTTATGTGCGTTTACCCGCACTTTTTAATCTAGCAGTTTTATATGGAGCATAATAACTATTTCGTATGTTTTGTGAGCAATAAATTATTTAATCGTATGAAATAATATTTATTTCACCAACTACGACAACTAAGACGCAAATGAAACTGATTTCATTAATCTGTCACAGACCAGTCATTGCATCCTCATCAAACTGACTCCGAACTGTAAAGAAGCTTTCCTAGGATCAAACTGTCAAGTTAGCAGAGGTCATTATGGAAACTATTAACCCTTTTCGTTTACCACGTGTCACACCTTTTGGTGTGGGTGAGAACATTGCCGAATGGGCAACAGGGCTAAGCAAACTAGGAAAGTACTACCATCAGCGCCCAGCAGGCTGTAGCACCGAAGAATTCCTACGGTTCACATTAGAAGTACTCGGCATCGATTATCAAATTTCTCGTGGCAGTTTAGATAATATTCCAAAATGTGGGGCTACCGTGATTGTTGCTAACCATCCGCTCGGATGTGTTGAAGGCGTCATTCTTGCCGAACTGCTTTTAATGATTCGTAAAGACATCAAAATACTCGCTAACCAATATCTAAAAACCGTTCCTGAGTTAGAAAAGCTGTTCATCGGCGTGGATGTGTTTGACTCGGAAAGTGCGCATAAATCGAATATGAAGGCACTGAGAGATGCGAACCGCCATATGGAAGAAGGCGGCCTGCTGCTTATGTTCCCTGCTGGCGAAGTCTCTCACTTGGTGGGTGAAAAGCAGCCGCATCAAAAGAGAAAACAGCGATTAGAAGATAAAGATTGGAACCGCTCAGTGAGCATGCTGATCCACAAGCACAAAGCGGCGACAGTACCCGTTTACATTGACGGTGCTAATTCAAAGCCATTCTACCTCGCTGCTAAAATCCACCCTATGCTTCGCACCTTGATGCTCGGCAGAGAACTTCTCAATAAGCAGTCGACAGAAATCGGCCTGTCGATTGGTGATGTGATCAAATACAAAGAGATCAGACAGCTTTCAAACACACAGTTGGTTAACTACCTGAGATTGAATACTTACCTGCTTAATCGTCACGATCAAAGTCCGCTGTCAGCCCACTCTGACCAAGAGTCCGAGCTATTGCCGGTTGCCAACCCTCTTCCTAGCAACGAGATCTTAGACGATATCAACAGGCTGCCAGAGAGTGATCATCTACTCACTAGTGGTGAGTTTGATGTCTACTGCACAAGTGCAGACAACATCCCTTCGCTGCTGCATGAAATTGGCAGAATGAGAGAAGTTAACTTCCGCGCGGTTGGTGAAGGCACTGGCCTTGCGATCGACATTGATGAGTTTGACCGTGACTATCAGCACCTGTTTGTTTGGAACAGAGAAAAGAATAACTTGGTGGGCGCCTATCGTTTAGGGTTTATCGACAAACTCATAGAGAAAAAGGGCCTTGATGGCCTCTACTCTCGCACTTTGTTTGACTACGATGACGATTTCTTAAAAACCATGGGTAAATCAATCGAGATGGGACGCTCGGTTATTGCTCAGGAATACCAAAGAAGCATGAGCGCGTTGCTGCTTCTGTGGAAGGGGATTGCGACTTACGTTTCCAACAACCCTGACTATACTCACTTGTTTGGCCCAGTCAGTATCAGTAACGACTATAGCGATCATGCAAGAAAGCTGCTGATCGATACAATCAAACTGCACTACTACGACGCTGATAGCTCCGAGTACGTCAAACCAACCAACCCTTGGCCAACGAGCGACAACGATTGGAACAGACAGCAGCTTTCCGCACTTGATGATCTGCAACTGCTCTCGCGCGTCATTTCCCGCTTGGACAAGGGTAAAACTGTGCCAGTCCTACTTAGACAATATCTGTCACTCAACGGCAAGATCGTCTCATTCAACATCGATCCAAATTTCAACAATGCTCTAGATGGCCTGATTGTCGTGGATCTTCGTGATGTTGAACCTAAAACCCTGGCGCGCTACATGGGTGTGGGCCAAGCCTACCGGTACCTTGAATACCATAGAGAAGAGCTCGAAGATCTCAGCTTAGTCAGTTGATAATTCTTAGGCGTTAGAAACTCAAAGGCGAGCAACCTGCTCGCCTGTTTATCATCGGAAGTTAAGCGATTATGTCAAAGGAAATTATTCTACAGTCACACTCTTAGCGAGGTTACGTGGCTGATCCACATCCGTACCTTTGATTAAAGCAACATAGTAAGACAATAATTGTAGCGGTAACGTGTACACTATCGGTGCGATGAACTCATCACAATGCGGTACATTAAGTACTTTCATCGTGTCATCACTTTCAAATGATGCTTGGTCGTCAGCAAATACATACATTAAACCACCACGCGCTCGAACTTCTTCTACATTCGATTTCAATTTCTCTAGCAGTTCATTATTAGGCGCGACAACGATTACTGGCATCTCTGCATCAATAAGGGCTAGTGGACCATGCTTAAGCTCACCTGCAGCATACGCTTCAGCGTGAATGTAAGAAATCTCTTTAAGCTTTAATGCCCCCTCCATTGCTATCGCAGATTGCTCACCTCGGCCTAAGAACAATGAATGATTTTTGTCTGCGAAATCCTCTGCCAGTGCTTCAATTTCCTCTGCCATTGACAAGGTTTGCTCAATTTTTGCAGGTAGTGACTGCAGCGCATTGACTAGCTGTGCCTCTTGCTCAGAAGACAAGGCATTAAAGCGACCTATTGCGCCAGCCAACATTAATAAGCCAGCAAGCTGCACCGTAAAGGCTTTAGTTGATGCTACGCCGATTTCTGCCCCTGCCTTCATCATATAAGACAAATCAGATTCACGGACCAGTGACGACCCAGGGACATTACAAATGGTCAAGCTGGCCATGTAGCCCATCTCTTTTGCAAGGCGCAACGCTGCAAGAGTATCGGCAGTTTCACCTGACTGAGAGATGGTAACCAGCAGTGAGTTTTCAAACACGTGCGACTTACGGTAGCGAAACTCGGAAGCGATCTCGACGTTACACGAAACTCCAGCCCACTCTTCAAGCCAGTAACGTGCAACCATGCCGGCATGATAACTAGTTCCGCATGCAATAATCTGAACGTGTTTGACTTTGCTTAGTAGCTCTTGGGCATTATCTCCAAAGATTGAAGAAATCACTTGCCCATTAGCAAGGCGCCCTTCTAGCGTTCGCTGAATGGCAACCGGCTGCTCATAAATCTCTTTGAGCATATAGTGGCGGTACTCACCTTTATCGCCTGAATCATGGGAGACTTCAGACTCTTTCACCTCTCGCTTAACTGGCTCACCGGTATGATCGAAAATAGAGACGTCAAAACGCGTCACTTCAGCCACATCACCTTCTTCTAAGAACGCAAAGCGACGAGTCACAGGAAGAAGCGCGAGTTGGTCAGACGCAATGAAGTGCTCGCCCATACCATAGCCAATCACTAATGGGCTGCCAGAACGCGCTACAACCACTCGGCTTGGATCCGCTTTGTCGAAGACCACAGTACCGTAAGCACCCTCAAGTTGCTTAACGGTTTTCTGAAGCGCCTCAAGTAACGAGTCACTTGTGCGCAGTTCCCATTCAACTAAGTGAGCAATCACTTCGGTATCAGTTTGAGATTCGAACACATAACCGCGTTCCACTAACAGCTCACGCAACACCTGGTGGTTTTCGATGATGCCGTTATGCACAACCGCAATATTGCCCGACATATGTGGGTGAGCATTCACTTCAGACGGTTCACCGTGTGTAGCCCAACGTGTATGGGCAATACCCGTGCCGCCCGCGACTTGCTTCTCTGAAACCGCTTGAGCCAGTTCGTTGACTTTTCCTAGACGACGCAGGCGAGTCAGGTTTGATAGATTATCTACGACTGCAATCCCCGCAGAGTCGTAACCTCGATACTCGAGTCTTCTCAGACCTTCAACTAGAATTTCTGCTACATCGCGTTGCGCTACTGCACCAACAATTCCACACATAGAGACACCTCTTCCTTATTTTTTATTATCCCAACGGCTGCAAGCAAAGGCCATAAAGTGGGTTATTCATTACGCACAGATTACGGTGATACCGAGTGCTTCGATTTCTTGTTTATGTTCTGATTTGATATCTCGGTCAGTCACCAAGATATCGATACTGTCCCAACCCAGTTCGAGATTTGGGATTTTACGACCAATTTTGTCTGATTCGATCATCACAATGACTTCGCGGCAGACTTCGGCCATGACCTTGCTTAAACCAACTAACTCATTAAATGTAGTTGTTCCTCGGCTAAGATCGATACCGTCCGCCCCAATAAATAGCTGATCAAAGTCGTATGAACGTAATACCGACTCAGCAACTTGGCCTTGAAAGGATTCTGAATGGGTATCCCAAGTGCCACCGGTCATTAACAAAGTAGGCTCGTTTTCGAGCTCATTAAGCGCGTTCGCGACGTGCAACGAGTTGGTCATCACAACCAAGCCTCGCTTATGATTGAGTTGCTCAATTAAGGCTGCTGTTGTGCTACCGCTGTCGATCACAAGTCTGTTGTGGTCTCGAATCAAGTTTGCAGCTGATTTTGCCAACTCTGACTTTCGTACTGAAACTTTTTTAGTCAATTCATCGTTAATCACTTCTTTCGGAAGTGCAATTGCACCTCCATAGCGCCTTAGCAATTGACCATTTTTCTCAAGTGACGCGAGATCCTTTCTAATTGTGACCTCTGAGGTTTCAAACTTATTAGAAAGTTCCTCAACGCTCACTTCACCTTTATCATTAACTAAGTTAGAAATGGCGTGCCTTCTCAACTGAGTGTTTCGTTTTGACATTTACTGGCCATGACTTAAGTTTCGATTTGAAATGAAGTGTAGTTGAATCGAAACTTATCTGTCCATTTATTTCGATCCAAAAAATTAATCTTTAGCGCAAAAACCTTGTCCTAAGACAATTCTTAAACAGTGATATTGGATTCATTCAATGGTAGAATTCCCACCCGAAAAGAAACAAAATTACAGAATTGACCGTTATTTTTTTGCAACCTAACCCTTTTAGAGTGGTTAGGTCACAAAAAGTCTGGATTTAAGTGAAATTTGTTAGTCATAAAATGACTAAATTAATGAAAGACTTTCAGACCTGAAGCAAAAAATAGATAGGCTCTTAACCTCTTAGCAGGCACAAAATGCTAAGCCAATGAGTCCTTCTTCAGGCAATGTACCCAACTTTCAAATTGTAACAATACTTACCGGAGAGTATCTTCCATGAAAAAGACCAAAATCGTTTGTACGATTGGCCCTAAAACTGAATCTGTTGAGAAACTAACTGAACTTGTAAATGCAGGCATGAACGTAATGCGCCTGAACTTTTCTCACGGTGACTTTGCAGAGCACGGCACTCGTATTGCGAACTTCCGTAAAGTAATGGAAGAGAAAGGCGAGCAACTTGCTATCCTTCTAGACACTAAAGGTCCAGAAATCCGCACAATCAAACTAGAAAACGGCGACGACGTTGATCTAGTAGCTGGTCAAGAATTCACTTTCACAACTGACGCTTCAGTTGTAGGTAACAAAAACACTGTTGCTGTAACTTACCCAGGCTTCGCTGCTGACCTAGCAGCAGGTAACACTATCCTAGTTGATGACGGCCTAATCGAGATGGAAGTTATCGCAACTACTGAAACTGAAGTTAAGTGTAAAGTTCTTAACAACGGTGCTCTAGGCGAAAACAAAGGTGTTAACCTTCCAGGTGTTTCTGTTCAACTTCCTGCACTATCTGAAAAAGATAAAGCTGACCTTAAGTTCGGTTGTGAGCAAGGCGTTGACTTCGTTGCTGCTTCTTTCATCCGTAAAGAAGAAGACGTTAAAGAGATCCGTGAACTTCTAAACGCTAACGGCGGCGAGAACATCCACATCATTTCTAAGATTGAAAACCAAGAAGGTGTAGATAACTTCGATTCAATCCTTGAAGCTTCTGACGGCATCATGGTAGCTCGTGGTGACCTAGGTGTTGAAATCCCAGCTGAAGAAGTAATCTTCGCTCAGAAGATGATGATCGAGAAGTGTAACCGCGCACGTAAGATGGTTATCACTGCAACTCAAATGCTTGACTCTATGATCAGCAACCCACGTCCAACTCGCGCAGAAGCGGGTGACGTTGCAAACGCAATCATGGACGGTACTGATGCAGTAATGCTTTCTGGTGAAACTGCGAAAGGTAAGTACCCAGTTGAGGCTGTTACTATCATGGCTCAAATCGCGAACCGTACTGATTCTGCTCTAAAAGCTGAACTAGGTTCTCGTCTAGACAGCCCACGTCTACGCATCACTGAAGCAGTATGTAAAGGCGCAGTAGACACAGCTGAGAAACTAGCTGCACCTCTAATCGTTGTTGCAACTGAAGGCGGTAAGTCTGCACGTTCAGTACGTAAGTACTTCCCAACTGCAAACATCCTTGCTCTAACAACTAACGAAAAGACAGCTGCACAGCTAGTTCTTACTAAAGGTGTTAAGCCAGTTCTTGTTGACTCTATCGAGAACACAGACGCGTTCTACATCAACGGTAAAGAAATCGCTCTACAATCTGGCCTAGGTAACAAAGGCGACATCGTAGTTATGGTTTCTGGTGCACTAGTTGCTTCAGGTACTACTAACACTGCATCTGTACACGTTCTTTAATCGACGTTACAAATAGCACAAAAAAGAGGGCCTTGAGCCCTCTTTTTTTATCTCTGTAGCGCGCAACAGGTATGACATACCATTTAGTAATGGTATATTGTTCCGTTATGAACAGACGTTCAGCAGTACACTAGTTACAGAGGAAAATAATGTCTAGCCCAACTCTTGCCGACAAGGTCGCACAGACCATTTATAGTGACATTCTAAATGGTGAGCTTGCTCCAGGGCAAAAACTCGTAGTTGCCGAGTTAAAGGAGAAGTACCAAGTGGGTGCCTCACCTATCCGAGAAGCTCTTGTTCAACTTTCATGGCAAAAATGCATTGAGTTCAAACCGCAAAAAGGTTGCTGGGTCGCTGAAACCTGTTTCCATGAACTTCAAGATTTGCTCACGAGCCTAGAGGCTATTTTTCCCCCTCTCATCAAACAATCTATTGCTTCCAAGAACCAAGAGTGGGAACGCAAACTACTCAACGCTTATCATCAACTGGCGAAGCTACAAAATCCAAGCCAAGCAGGCATTAAAGTCTGGTTAGATGGCATTGATGAGTTCTATCAAGCGCTGCTCGACGGCTGTGAAACCCAAACACTTTACGAATTCTGCACGACCATCATCAAACGCCTGATGCGCTATCGCTACTTAGCGCTTCGTTACAATGTCGATGACTCCTCGAATATTAACGATTTCGACACCATTCTACGATTCGCTCTCAACAAGCAATCTGACGACGTGATTGGTAAGATCAAGAGCATCATTGAAAAGGACCAACAACGAATGGTTCGCGCGTTGAGTGAGCTTAATCATCAAAGTTAACGCCCTGAATTTTTTAGCTTTACCAAATAATAAAGGCTTGCCAATGGCAAGCCTTTATTAATCTTGAATCCGATCAGTCCAACTGATAAATGACGTCGACTCGATCACGAATGATCAACGTTGAGTCTTGGTAGCTATTCGATTCCGTTGCTGCCTCCATCGCCATCGCACGCATCATCACAGGCTGACTGTGCTGCATGTTATAGTTGATCTTCCAAACATCGCCTAACTTACGATCAAACCCTTCTGCTAGCGCATTTGCTTTATAGTTAGCATCTTTAATTGCAACCAGTCTCGCTTGATCTTGATATTTAGCCTGATCTTTGACTTTCAGCTCGATGCTGTCGACTTGGTTAATACCTTGCTTCAAAGCAATATCGAGATAGCTATTAAGCTTAGCCAGTTCTTGAACCGTCACTGTCACTGAGCGGCTTGCTCGATAACCCACCAGCTCAGGCTGACCTTTCTTCGGATAATGATACTGAGGCGCAATGGAGAGATTAGAGCTCTTGATGCTGTCATTAGATACACCAGCAGCTTTTAGGCTTGTGAGAAAGCCATCAATGGTGCGATCGACGCTCTGCTTCGCCTGCTCAGCAGTTAATGTTGTCTCGACAACTTTAACTTTGAATACCGCCATGTCAGGCGTCGCCACCACTTCACCATAACCTGTTGTGACAATATGTGGGAACTCCGGCTTTGCGCCATTACGGTAGCAGGTACAGACAGACTCATGATAGTGAGGACAAGGGGAGAGAAAACCTTCATTCGAACAAACCTTATACAAACAAGACTTAAAACATAATAGAACTCAGACTCGGCAAGGCCAGAAAAATTCCCAGAAATGACATAAGTCTGACTTAAGAAAGTCTATAAATAGGTTCGAGATTTCAATAAAAAAGCGAGGCATTGCCTCGCTTTTTCAACTTATTCACGTTAGGAACTAAGATTCCACTTTGTTCAAATGAACATCCATTTGTGGGAATGGGATCTCAATACCTTCTGCATCCAGCGCTTCTTTAATCGCTTGTAGAGAGTCAAAGTAAACATCCCAGTAATCAGCCGTTTTCACCCAAGGACGAACCACGAAGTTTACCGAAGAGTCAGCCAGCGCAACCACACCAATCGTCGTACCTGGCTCTTTCAGAATACGCTCATCCGACTCAAGTACTTTTGCAATTACTTCTTTGGTCTTCTTCAGATCCGCACCGTAAGAAACGCCAATCACGTGGTCGATACGACGCGTCTCATGACGAGAGTAGTTTGTAATAGGGCTACCGATAACCGAACCGTTTGGTACAACAACCATCTTGTTGTCTGGCGTAGTTAGAATCGTTTGGAAAATTTGAATTGATTCAACAGAACCCGCAACACCACCAATTTCTACATAGTCGCCTGATTTAAATGGACGGAAACCGACAATCAGTACGCCTGCTGCAAAGTTAGACAGCGAACCTTGAAGAGCTAAACCAATAGCAAGACCGGCAGCACCAATCACCGCTACTACAGAAGCAGTTTGCACCCCTAGTCGACCTAACGCTGCAATCAATACGATAACAAACAAAGTGTAGCGAACTAAGCCATGGATAAACTCAATAACTGCTTTATCCATTTTCTTCTTGCTTAGTACTTTAGCAACACTATTTGCCACAGCTTTAACAACGATATTACCGATGAATAGAATAAGCAGAGCGGAAAAAATATTCACACCATACTGAACGAGCAAATCAGAATTATTCGTTAGCCAGCTCTCAGCCTGTTCAATTCCATCGATTAACGGGGTTTCCAAGCCCACTGATTCTTCAGCCATAAAAAGCATCCTCTATACGTAACGACTCATAAAATGTATTGCCTGAACTTCAATATATTTCTAGGCACTATTATTGACATGTTCAATCTATGCCAAGATTTCGGCACAATATCTTATCTGTAACAATTTGCAAAGTAAGAGTTATGTGAGAAATGGCATAAGCTTAGATTGCCATTCATTTTTAACATCAAACCATTACAGGTTACGCAATGCTTTTACATTTCGCTAGCATTTTTATGACTAACTTAGAGCATTTAATGACGATTCTCAGGAACAAAAAAACCCGCCATTAGGCGGGTTTCAAAATCTGTATAACGCTTACAATCGATTGATTATAGTACGTCTACTGCGTTTAGGTCAGCGAACGCTTGCTCAAGACGAGTAACCATAGAAGCTTGACCAGCACGTAGCCATACGCGTGGATCGTAGAACTTCTTGTTTGGCTGATCTTCACCTTTAGGGTTACCGATTTGACCTTGTAGGTAATCAAAGTTCTCAGCAGAGTACTTACGGATACCATCCCAAGTTGCCCACTGTGTATCAGTATCGATGTTCATTTTGATAACACCGTAGCCGATAGACTCAGTGATCTCTTCTTGAGAAGAACCAGAACCACCGTGGAATACGAAGTTTAGAGCGTTAGGTGCGATACCGAACTTCTCTGCACAGTATGCTTGAGAGTCACGTAGGATAGTTGGAGTCAGTACAACGTTACCAGCTTGGTAAACACCGTGTACGTTACCGAAAGATGCAGCGATAGTGAAACGTGGGCTAACAGCGCTTAGTTTCTCGTATGCGTATGCAACGTCTTCTGGAGAAGTGTAAAGCTCAGAAGCGTCCATATCAGAGTTATCAACGCCGTCTTCTTCACCACCAGTACAACCAAGTTCGATCTCGATTGTCATGTTCATTTTAGCCATGCGCTCTAGGTACTTAGCACATGTCTCGATGTTCTCTTCTAGAGACTCTTCAGAAAGGTCTAGCATGTGAGAAGAGAATAGTGGCTTACCAGTTTGAGCGAAGAACTCTTCACCCGCGTCTAGTAGACCGTCGATCCATGGAAGAAGTTTCTTAGCAGCGTGGTCAGTGTGTAGGATAACTGGAACACCGTATGCTTCAGCTACAGCGTGAACGTATTTAGCACCAGCTACAGCACCAAGGATTTGAGCACCTTGACCTTCAAGTTTAACGCCTTTACCAGCGAAGAAAGCTGCACCGCCGTTAGAGAACTGAACAACAACTGGAGATTTAACTTTAGCTGCTGCTTCTAGTACTGCGTTTACAGAGTCAGTACCAACAACGTTTACTGCAGGAAGAGCAAATTTGTTCTCTTTTGCTACTTCAAAAACTTTCTGTACGTCATCGCCAGAGATAACACCTGGTTTTACAAAATCGAAGATCTTAGACATGGATATAATCCTATTTTACTGTCATTTAGAAAAATTGTTCGTTTTAAAAATATAAAACTGATTAAGTTTAAATTTTTGCAAACGTTTGCTCACAACGTGCGCTATTCTAGCAAAAAAATGTGATGTGCCGCAAACAAGAAAGCGGGAGAATTTCTTCCCCCGCTTTATGCATAATTACTTAGCGCGTTCTTCTAGCATTGCAACTGCTGGAAGTACTTTACCTTCAACAAACTCAAGGAAAGCACCGCCGCCAGTAGAGATGTAAGAAACATCTGCTTTGATACCGAACTTGTCGATAGCTGCTAGCGTGTCACCACCACCTGCTACAGAGAAACCTGCAGATTCAGCGATTGCTTTAGAGATACCTGCAGTACCTGCTTCGAAGTTCTTGAATTCGAATACACCTACTGGGCCATTCCAAAGGATAGTTTTTGCGTTGCCGATGATTTCAGCCAGTGCTGCAGTTGAATCTGGACCTAGGTCGAAGATCATGTCGTCGTCTGCTACTTCAGAAACGTGCTTGATTTCAGCTTCTGCGTTCTCGTCGAATGCTTTCGCGCATGCAACGTCAGTTGCTACTGGGATAGAACACTCTTTCATTAGTTTCTGTGCAGTTTCAACTAGGTCTGCTTCGTATAGTGACTTACCTACGTTGTGGCCATCAGCTGCGATGAACGTGTTTGCGATACCACCACCAACAACAAGTTGGTCAGCTACTTTAGATAGAGACTCTAGAACAGTTAGTTTAGTAGAAACTTTAGAACCACCAACGATAGCCACTAGTGGGCGCTCTGGGTTATCCATTGCTTTACCAAGTGCTTCTAGTTCAGCCGCTAGTAGAGGACCTGCACACGCTACAGGTGCATTCATGCCAACACCATGAGTTGATGCTTGTGCACGGTGAGCAGTACCGAATGCATCCATTACGAACACGTCACATAGTGCAGCGTATTTCTTAGATAGCTCTTCTTCGTTCTTCTTTTCGCCTTTGTTAAAACGAACGTTTTCAAGAACAACAAGCTCACCTGTGTTTAGCTCAAGACCGTTTAGGTAATCTTTTGCTAGTTTAACGTCGCAGTCTAGTGCGTCGTTTAGGTAGTTAACTACTGGTTGTAGAGAGAACTCTTCTGCGTACTCACCTTCAGTTGGACGACCCAGGTGTGAAGTAACCATTACTTTAGCACCCGCTTCTAGGCAGCGCTTAATTGTTGGTAGAGATGCAAGAATACGAGCATCTGAAGTTACTTTACCGTCTTTCACTGGAACGTTTAGATCAGCACGGATGAATACACGTTTACCTGCTAGATCCAGGTCAGTCATCTTGATTACAGACATGATTTGTCCTCTCAACTATTTAATAATTAAAGTTTTTGGAAACCCGGCAACCTTGCCGAGCCTATTAATTCGTCAAACTGCTTATTGATATGGAGATAAGCCATAATTATTTCAAGGTTAAAAATAATTATTTCTCCTGCATCCGTTCCTTCTTCCTACGGTTCGGGTTGAGATGCATGCATCGCTAATGCGGTGTCTAACATACGATTGGCAAAGCCCCATTCGTTGTCACACCAAACTAGCATTTTAACTAGATGTCCATTGCTCACTCGTGTTTGTGAACCATCGACGATCGCACTGTGTGGATCATGATTAAAGTCGATAGAAACGAGCGGCGCTTCAGTATAGTCAACAATGTCATGTAATGTACACTGGGACGCCTTAACAATGGTTTGATTTACGTCATTAACTTTCACATTTGTATTAATTGTGACACTTATATCCATCGCTGTCACATTTACAGTCGGTACGCGCACCGAAATCGCCTCGAATTTGTTGGAAAATTTCGGAAATATTCTTTCGATACCTTTGTGAAGCTTTGTATCCACGGGAATGATGGATTGACTGGCTGCACGAGTTCGGCGTAAGTCCGTGTGGTAAGCATCAATGACCTGTTGGTCGTTCATTGAAGAGTGGATGGTGGTAATCGTTCCTGAATCAATACCAAAGGCTTCGTCGAGTACTTTGATGATAGGAACAATACAGTTGGTGGTGCATGAGCCGTTAGAGACAATACGATGCTCATCCACCAGCGTTTCATGATTTACCCCGTAGATGATGGTGTTATCAAGATCATTCGCGCCAGGATGCGAGAATAGAACTTTGTTCGCACCCGCCTCAATATGAGCTAAGCCATCGGCACGGCAGCCGTATACACCCGTACAGTCTAGAACGATATCCACTTCGAGATCGCGCCACGGTAGCAAACTAATGTCTTCTAAATGCAAGATACGAACGGTATCAAAGTCAGATTGGTCATGATGGATATAGATGTGTTCTTGATCATGAGAGATCTTTTTAGCGAATCGACCATGGCTACTGTCATATTGCAGCAAGTGAGCCATGGCATCAGGTTGAGCCAATTCATTGACCGCTACCACTTTAATGTCGTGATTTTTGCCACTTTCATAGACAGCACGCAAAACGTTGCGTCCTATTCGTCCAAAGCCATTAATCGCTATTTTCAGCATCATACATCCCTAATTCCGTGCTAGAAGCGCATAATAACGGATTACCCTCTCTATCGCACGCTTGTTCACCCCTGTTCTGATGATATTTTCATCAATATCTTCTACGCTTTAACGACTAATCGCTAATAAAAATCCAAGCTTTTAGATCACATTTCACCATCCGGGTTTGCGAGAGAGACCAATAAAACATTGAACGAGTTATGAAAAACGTTTCAGTGAAATATTTTTGTCATTAAACGGTTATATTTTTTATCTAGGACTCCCCCATCCTTACCAAGAGACAAAATAGCCACCATGAAAACAGAAAAACTATACGTCGAAAAGGAACTCAGTTGGCTCTCGTTTAATGAACGGGTTCTACAAGAAGCGTCAGATAAAACCGTTCCCCTCATTGAACGGGTGCGCTTTCTCGGCATTTTTTCTAACAACCTTGATGAGTTTTACAAAGTTCGCTTTGCCAACGTTAAACGTCGCATCTTGATCAGCCAAGAGCAAGGCGAGGCCAAAACGCTCAAAACAACTGCTTTCGCGCATGCAAACCAAAGCGATGAAGCTCAATGAGCAGTTTGACAACGTATACACCGAACTTCTCAATGAGATGGCAAGACGTCGAATCTTCCTCGTCAATGAAACTCAGCTCTTAGAACCCCAGAAAAAGTGGCTACAGAAGTACTTCCATAAAGAGATCAAGCCACATATCACACCGCTGATCATGACTGAAGAGATCGATGTTCTTCAATTTCTTAAAGACGAATATGCGTATCTGTCTGTCGAAGTGAAAAAAGGCGAAGAAACTCTTTATGTCTTGCTGGAAGTTCCCACTGATCATAGCTCGCGCTTTATCATGGTACCCGAGCAAAAAGGCAAAGGCCGCAAGACCATTATCCTGATTGATAACGTAATTCGACTGTGCCTAGACGAGCTGTTAAAAGGCGTGTTCGACTACGATGAGATCAACTGTTACTCAATGAAGATGACTCGCGATGCGGAATACGACTTGAGTAACGAAGTGGAATTCAGTCTTCTAGAGCAGATGTCTGAAGGGATTGAGCAGCGCCTCACCGCCATGCCTGTGCGTTTTGTGTATGAGCGCGGCATGCCTACTGAAATGCTCGATTACCTATGTAGAAAACTGCAAATCTCGAACTATGACAGTATGATCGCGGGCGGACGATACCAAAATTTTAAAGATTTCATCGCCTTTCCAAATGTCGGCCGCGACTATCTAGAAAACAAGCCATTACCGCCGTTCACATCAGCAGCCTTTGACGGACACGCAAGTGCGTTTGATGCCATCAAAGCTCAAGACATCTTACTCTACTACCCGTACCACACGTTCGATCATATCACTGAGTTCGTTAGACAAGCCTCTTTCGACCCTAAAGTACGCAGTATTCGCATCAACATTTACCGTGTTGCGAAAAATTCGAAGCTGATGAACTCTCTCATCGATGCGGTACATAACGGCAAAACCGTCACTGTAGTGGTCGAGTTGCAAGCTCGTTTCGATGAAGAGGCCAACATCAATTGGTCGAAGCGACTCGTCGATGCCGGAGTTCGCGTTACCTTTGGGGCTCCGGGCCTCAAGATCCACTCCAAATTACTACTCATCAGTCGCCGCGAAGACGATGGCATTAAGTACTACGCCCACATAGGTACCGGTAACTTCCACGAAAAAACCGCTCGAATTTATACTGACTTTTCTTTGTTGACCGCCAAACAAGAGATCACGCAAGAAGTACGAGACGTGTTTACCTATATAGAGCAGCCCTATCGCCCAGTCGATTTTCAGCAGCTTATTGTGTCGCCGAAGAACTCTCGAGACAGTCTCTATGCTCTGATCGACCGTGAGATAGATAACGCTAATTCGGGCTTGTCGTCAGGCATCACTTTAAAAGTGAACAACTTGGTCGATAAAGGCCTAATTAACCGTTTGTATCAAGCGAGTGAAGCAGGCGTGAAAGTACGTGCGATCATTCGTGGTATGTGCTCCCTGATTCCAGGCCTTGAAGGTGTTAGTTCAAACATTACAGTCACCAGTATTGTCGACCGTTTCCTAGAGCACCCACGAGTTTCCATCTTTGAAAATGGTGGAACACCCGAAGTGTATATCTCTTCAGCAGATTGGATGACGCGTAACATTGATCGCCGTATTGAAGTGGCAACACCTATTCTCGATCCAACTATTCGCGAGCAGGTCATTAACCTGATCGATATTCAATTGCGTGACACAGTCAAAGCGCGATGGATCGACAAAGAGATGAGCAATACCTACGTACCACGTGGTAATAAACGCAAGATCCGCTCACAAGTTGAGATATACAATTACCTCAAACAGTGTGAGAAAACAGCGCGTAAGCTGCAGAAATACAGTGCGAGTTCTATGAAAAATGCGCAAAAGAGCACAGAAAAGGGCGAGACAGACGATCCAGCACAGACTACAGTTGAGGAAAGATCGAAAACGCGAGTAGATTTAAACACCAATGTCTGAAAACAAACATATTGCTGCCATTGACTTAGGTTCCAACAGCTTCCATCTCGTCGTGGCTAAAGTGGTCAATGGCGACGTGCGGATTGTCAGCCGCCACAAACAAAGAGTCCGTTTGGCGTCTGGACTTGATAGTCAAAATAATCTGAGTTCCGCATCCATTCAGCGCGGACTCGACTGTTTAGCTCAGTTTGCCCAACGACTAGAAGGTTTGGAGATTGATGATGTACGTATTGCTGCCACTCATACCCTTCGAGTGGCCAACAATGCCCATATTTTTCTCAGCCGAGCTGCTACCATCCTACCCTACCCAATTGAAATCATCTCAGGAACTGAAGAGGCACGCCTCATCTATTCTGGGGTTACCCACACGCAAATCGAAGCGCGTAATAAATTGGTGGTCGATATCGGTGGCGGCAGTACTGAGATCACCATAGGTAAAAAGCTCACTCCGATTATATTGAGCAGCAAAGCCATGGGCTGTGTCAGCTACACGCATAAGTTTTTCGACAATGGAAAAATCACTCGTAAAGCAATTAAGCATGCCATGCTTGCCGTAAGTCAAAACCTAGACAGCACCAAGTCCAAATACTTGAAAACGGGATGGGATGTCGCCCTATGTTCATCAGGTACCGCCAAAGCTATCCGAGATGTTTTGATGGGGCTAGGATATGAGGATGGCATTATCTCTCAGCCTCGCTTGATGAGCTGATTGAGTTGCTCGTTGAATTCAAAACCATCGAAGCCATTAAACTCAGTAAGCTCAGCGAAGATCGTCAGCCTGTATTCATTGCCGGCGTGGTGATTTTACTAGCATTATGCGCGAGTTTGAAATAGAAGAAATGCACTTTTCGAGCGGCGCATTGCGTGAAGGCATTCTTTATGAGATGGATGATCAGCTCCATCGTTCCGACATACGTATGCGAACAGCGGAATCTCTTGCTGCAAGACACGCGGTTGAAGTTGATCATGCCAAACATGTCAAAGAGACGGCCATGTCCCTGCTTCAGCAAGGCATAGAATCTGTTAGCATCAAGAAGAAAAAGGAACTTACCCAGCTGCTTGGTTGGAGTGCGCTACTTCATGAAGTTGGCCTGAGCATTCACCATCAGGGCTATCACAAACATTCCGCATATCTTCTTCGACACTCATATATGCCAGGGTTCAACAACGAGCAGCAGTTGCTCTTGTCCGTTCTCGCTCGATTCCATCGCAAGTCGTTAAAGCTTCAGGAGCTCCCAAGCTTTTATTTATATCGGGAACAAGACATTATTTTCCTGATCCGAACTCTTCGCTTGGCGGTGCTACTTAACCACTCACGAGACGACTACAGAGAGGTGAAACTTTCTGTCTCAGAAAGTATGTGGCACATAGAATTTGAAGAAGATATAAAAAGATCTGAAGTGTTGAAAGCTGATATAGAGAATGAACACCAATTCCTTTCTAAACACGATTGGGGATTAACATCGAACCTGACATAGAGATATATTGCAGAGAACAATCATTCATCATAGATATGGGTCGCAAGTTTTATGTATCAGCATGACTAATTAGTCTGATTTAAGATACTTTGAGCAGGGTGAGCATTGACTACTGTTACTTTTGGCGGTTTTTCCTAACGTTTTTCAACCAGAAGGAAGGTAGCTATGACAGGATATCCTGCAACTCACCATTGTAATAAGTGTAAGGAACAAACCCCTCATCGTGAGATTTTGGTGAGAAAGCCGAGTGAATATGATGGCGACACCAGCCTTCTTGGTCGTGTGAAGCTTTTTGTCAGCAGTGTCATTAATGGCGGTTATTATTACAACATGAACAGGTACGTAACCTGTAATGTGTGTGGTACTAAAGAGCTAGACAATAAAGGAAACGAGTTCGAATAACACAAAAAAGCCGAAGTCCTAGGACTTCGGCTTTGTCTTTTCAGTATTCGTTTAACGATTAAGCCAGTAGCTCTTTCGCTGTGTTTACTACGTTCTCAGTAGTAAAGCCGAACATCTTGAATAGCTCACCTGCAGGTGCAGATTCGCCAAATGTTGTCATACCGATGATACGGCCGTCGAAACCAACGTACTTGTACCAGTAATCTGCGATACCTGCTTCTACTGCGATACGAGCAGTCACGTCAGAAGGTAGTACAGATTCGCGGTAAGCCGCGTCTTGCTTGTCGAATGCATCTGTAGATGGCATTGAAACAACGCGTACTTTCTTACCTTCAGCAGTCAGTTCAGCGGCTGCATTAACCGCTAGCTCAACTTCTGAACCTGTCGCGATTAGGATCAGCTCAGGTGTACCTTCGCAATCTTTCAGGATGTAAGCACCTTTTGCGATGTCAGCAACTTGTGCCGCGTCGCGATCTTGCTGAGGAAGGTTTTGACGAGAGAAGATCAAAGAAGTCGGGCCATCTTTGCGCTCGATTGCCAGTTTCCATGCTACTGCAGATTCAACCTGGTCACATGGACGCCATGTGCTCATGTTTGGTGTCACACGTAGAGAAGCCATTTGCTCAACCGGTTGGTGAGTTGGGCCATCTTCGCCTAGGCCGATAGAATCGTGTGTGTAAACTTGGATGTTCTGAATCTTCATCAGAGCCGCCATGCGCATTGCGTTACGAGCGTATTCCATGAACATTAGGAATGTTGCGCCGTAAGGAACAAAACCGCCGTGTAGAGCGATACCGTTCATGATAGCCGTCATACCAAATTCACGTACACCGTAGTGGATGTAGTTACCAGAGAAGTCGTTTGCTTCTAGAGACTTAGAACCAGACCACATCGTTAGGTTTGAAGGCGCTAGGTCAGCAGAGCCGCCCATGAATTCTGGCAGCATTTGACCAAACGCTTCTAATGCGTTTTGAGATGCTTTACGTGATGCGATGTTTGCTGGGTTTGCTTGAAGATCAGCAATGATTTGAGTTGCTTTCTCTTCCCATTCTGCTGGAAGTTCACCGTTGATACGGCGCTTAAGTTCTGCAGCCTCTGCAGGGTAAGCCGCTGCGTATGCATCGAACTTAGTGTTCCAAGCGGCTTCTTTTGCAGAGCCCGATTCTTTTGCGTCCCACTCAGCGTAAACGTCCGCTGGGATTTCAAATGCTGGATGTTCCCAACCTAGGAATTCACGCGCTGCTGCGATCTCTTCAGCACCTAGTGGCGCGCCGTGACAGTCGTGAGAACCTGATTTGTTTGGTGAACCAAAACCGATAATAGTCTTAGTACAGATAAGCGTAGGACGTGGATCTGCTTTTGCCGCTTCGATTGCTGCGTTGATTGCGTCAGCATCGTGACCATCAACAGCAGGAATTACGTGCCAGCCGTAAGATTCAAAAACGCTTAGGTGTATCGTCAGAGAACCAACCTTCAACGTGGCCATCGATTGAGATGCCATTGTCATCCCAGAAAGCAATTAGCTTGCCTAGGCCTAGTGTACCTGCAAGAGAACATGCCTCGTGCGAAATACCTTCCATTAGACAGCCATCGCCCATGAACACATAAGTGAAGTGGTCAACGATGTCGTGACCTTCTTTGTTGAACTGAGCTGCAAGTGCCTTCTCTGCCATAGCCATACCAACAGCGTTAGTAATGCCTTGACCTAGAGGACCTGTTGTTGTCTCGATACCTGGTGCGTAGCCGTACTCTGGGTGACCTGGAGTCTTAGAGTGAAGCTGACGGAAATTTTTCAGATCATCGATCGATAGCTCATAACCGCTCAGGTGCAGTAGAGAGTAAATCAGCATTGAGCCGTGGCCGTTTGATAAAACAAAACGGTCGCGGTCAGCCCACTCTGGGTTTGCAGGGTTGTGGTTTAGGTGAGAACGCCAAAGAACTTCAGCGATATCCGCCATACCCATAGGTGCGCCTGGGTGGCCAGAGTTTGCTTGTTGAACGCCGTCCATGCTGAGAGCGCGGATTGCGTTAGCTAGGTGTTTACGAGAAGACATGTCTGCTCCTGAGTGCATTAAGCGAGTTAATAGGGGTACATTTAGTGCGCGATATTCTCTCAAAGCGCATGATTCACTGCAAACGATTTACTGGCAGTTTTTTGCCTATTCTGCTTATTTTTGCGCTTTTTTGTTCAAAGTCGCTCTTTTTCCTATCTTTGTGCGCAAACGTTTGGTTATCACTTATCACAAAAAAGAGCTTGTAATTCAAACAATGAAAATTAGAATAGACGTCTAGATGTAGAAACACCTACAAAATTAATGTTTTTTATTACACTGAATAAATGCGATTCAGTGTAAACCTATTAAAAGTGGAGCTCTCATGGCTAAGCACCTATTCACTTCTGAGTCTGTTTCAGAAGGTCATCCAGATAAAATTGCAGACCAAATCTCTGATGCTGTTCTTGATGCCATCCTAGAACAAGATCCAAAAGCTCGCGTAGCGTGCGAAACTTACGTTAAAACCGGTATGGTTATGGTTGGCGGTGAAGTCACCACTTCTGCATGGGTTGATATCGAAGAGATCACTCGTGAAACCGTTCGTGAAATCGGCTACGTTCACTCTGACATGGGCTTCGATGCAGATTCTTGTGCAGTACTAAACACTATCGGTAAGCAGTCTCCAGACATCAACCAAGGTGTTGATAAAGCAGACCCTAAAGAGCAAGGTGCCGGTGACCAAGGTATCATGTTCGGTTACGCGACAAACGAAACTGAAATTCTAATGCCTGCGCCAATTACTTACTCTCACCGTCTTGTACAAAAGCAAGCGGAAGTACGTAAGAACGGCTCACTACCTTGGTTACGTCCAGATGCTAAATCTCAGGTAACGTTCCAATACGACCAAGGTAAGATTGTTGGTATCGATGCGGTTGTTCTATCAACTCAACACTGTGATTCAATCTCGACTCCTGACCTACGCGAAGCAGTAATGGAAGAGATCATCAAGCCAGTTCTTCCTTCTGAGTGGATCAACAAAGAGACTAACTTCTTCATCAACCCAACCGGCCGTTTCGTAATCGGTGGCCCAATGGGTGACTGTGGCCTAACAGGTCGTAAGATCATCGTCGATACTTACGGTGGCGCAGCACGTCACGGTGGTGGTGCTTTCTCTGGTAAAGATCCATCAAAAGTAGACCGCTCTGCTGCATACGCGGCGCGTTACGTTGCGAAAAACATCGTAGCAGCAGGTATGGCTGACCGTTGTGAAATCCAACTTTCTTACGCAATCGGTGTTGCTGATCCAACATCTATCATGGTTGAGACGTTTGGTACTGAGAAAGTTCCTCACGAAGTTATCATCGACGCAGTTCGTCAAAACTTCGATCTACGTCCATATGGCCTACAAGAGATGCTTAACCTGCTTCAACCAATCTACAAGCAGACTGCAGCATACGGTCACTTTGGTCGTGAAGAGTTCCCTTGGGAAGCGACAGACAAAGCCGCGCTTCTACGTGAGTTCGCTGGCATCAAATAATCTACCCGCTAGAAAAATATCAAGCCCTCGCCTTTTGGCGGGGGCTTTTTTTTGCATTCCTACTCCTTTTGTACAAAAAAAGAGCAATCTATTTGATATTTCTTCTAACGCCATCAATAGTTAATAAAGTGTTAAAAACACTTTTGAACACTTTGTAAAAAATCAACGTAAAGACAGAAAACAGTGAAACTTACTTCACTCGGTTAAACAGAATGTTGGCGCAGATTGTGTTAAGCGGTCGACAACTCGCAACGAACCTACCTGATAGCAGGTTCCCATAAATTCGATCAAGGAGGACGTATGCCTCGTACGGTTAATCCATCAGACTTTGATGAAAAAAAACAGCATAAAGTCTCGGACAAAGACTACGCTCGTACTATCCCATGTAACCAACTTAGCGTATCTGCACCCTTCCACTGGCTAAGCTTGGGCTTACATGACTTCATCCGTATGCCACTAATAAGTGCTTTTTACGGTTTTTGTTTCATGGCTGCTGCGGTTGGAATTGTTTTACTAGTCCAATGGCAAGGCACCCACTCACACCTAGTAGTGATGCCAAGCCTTGTGGTTTACATGCTCATAGGTCCTTTCCTTGCCCTTGGCCTCTATGATGCCAGTTGGGAAAGAGAGAAAGGTCACAATGCTAGCTTAATGCACTCAATGAAGCTATCAGCCGTAACTCAACGTCACAGTGGGCTTTCGCAGTCATGTTAGCGGTTGCAATGATCTTCTGGATGCGTATTGCTGCACTGCTTCATGCCTTGTATCCTTCAGTGCAAGGTGCCCCACTAACCGAGTTTCTGCCCTTCCTTGTTATCGGCTCGATTGCAGGTGCAGTGATTGCTTTAGTGATATTCAGTATATCTGCCTTCTCTATTCCGCTAATGATGGAGCGTAGAGTTGACGTTATGAGCGCTGTGTTCTCAAGCTTCAATGCAGTAAAAAGTAACATTCCAGCGATGATCGTTTGGGCGGGCATTATCTGTGGCGGTATCTTGATAGGGTTTGCTACCTACGGAATTGGTATGCTGTTCACTATGCCTATCCTTGGCTATGCGACCTGGCATGGTTACCACGCTACCATCAAGAAGCACCACAATACGTAGCCAACGAAACAGGTAAGCACTTACCTAGACGAAATCCCATGTTAGTATGACGCCTCGTTCAAACGAGGCGTTTTTGTATCTAGTTAACTTTCCTACTTACTTTGATTAAAGGGCACTGTGGTCGATTTCCAATTACATTATCAAGCTATCTCTAAGCTCAAGAGCTATTTGGATCTCGCCAATGAGCAGTTAAAGCAAACGCTAAAACTGCCAGATCTGAATTATAAATTACGTGGCAAAGCAGCGGGAAAAGCCTATTTACAACTCAACGAGATCCGTCTTAATCCAGTGTTGTTTAAAGAGAACCCTAATGCCTTTTTGGAAGAGGTCATTCCGCACGAGCTAGCTCATCTCATCACTTATCGATTGTTCGGCCGCGTCGCGCCACACGGCAAAGAGTGGCAGATGATCATGACCCACGTTTTTGGTATTCCCGCCAATACCACCCATAGCTTCAGCATTGAATCGGTCAAAGGAAAAACCTTTGAATATCGCTGTGATTGCCAAGTCCATTCATTGACGATTCGACGCCATAACAAAGTCCAACGGCAACAAGCCGCTTACCGTTGTCAGCAGTGTCAACATACCCTTTCATTTACTGGTAAACAGCTGTCATAAGTTTCTAGTATCTATCAACCTACTGCCCCTTGTTTTTTAGGCAGTAAGCATCCATGTTATTGTTTAGGGTCTGTTGAACTTTCGAGCTTGTTTTTGCAGCACTTCGTGGGAAATTTATACAAGGCAGAGGGTTTGATGTGTAGCTAGCCTACATGAAAAGCCGATAACGCAGTAGAAATGAACCACAAAGGCTGCCCGAAGGGTTCGGTTAAAATCGTTTTATGCTTTGTTGAAGACTATGGCTTAGAATGACTAGGCTACAGAGTCTTCGCCGCGCCTAAAACGATTTTATCTCGAACAAAATTTAACCTCGAAAGCTCAACAGACCCTAATACGTCCCTAATTTACAATCAGCTGGATACAAGCCATGCGAATCCCTCGAATCTATCACCCTGAACCTATTCAACAACTTGGTACGCTTGCCCTCAGTGAAGATGCAGCTGGCCATGTAGGTCGTGTGCTAAGAATGAAACCAGAGCAGCAAGTGCTGCTGTTTGATGGAAGTGGGCATGAGTTTCCGGCCGTCATTACTGAAGTGACAAAAAAAGCCGTACACGTAGACTTAACCGAAAAGATTGAGCGCGATATCGAATCACCACTGAACCTGCACCTAGGCCAAGTTGTGTCACGTGGTGACAAAATGGAATTTACCATTCAAAAATCAGTGGAACTGGGCGTGAATACCATTACTCCACTCATTTCAGAGCGCTGCGGCGTCAAACTCGACCAAAAGCGCTTTGATAAAAAACTGGCGCAGTGGCAGAAGATTATCATCGCAGCTTGTGAGCAGTGTGGCCGCAATACTGTGCCAGAGATTCGCCCAATTATGTCCCTTGAGGATTGGTGTAAAGAAGAGTACCAAGGCTTGAAACTCAACCTGCACCCAAGAGCAAAGTACTCAATCAACACCCTGCCAGAGCCCGTGACCAACGTGAAGCTTTTGATTGGCCCAGAGGGTGGTCTGTCATCGAGTGAAATCGATATGACTCAAGAATATCAATTTGAAGAGACGCTACTCGGCCCGCGTGTACTGCGTACCGAAACAGCGGCTCTGACTGCAATTACCGCCTTACAAGTTCGCTTCGGCGATCTCGGCTAACCGGAGAAGACAATGATTAAACTAGGCATCGTCATGGACCCAATCTCGTCCATCAACATCAAGAAAGATTCCAGCTTCGCCATGATGCTAGAAGCACAAAGCCGAGGCTATGAAATCCACTATATGGAGATGAATGATCTACACTTAGATCAAGGCGTAGCGGTTGCCGACACTAAGGTTGTCACACTTAAGGAAGATCCGAGCGACTGGTATCAATTTCAGTCTGAGCAAACTATTAAACTGTCTGAACTAGATGCCGTTTTAATGCGCAAAGATCCTCCGTTTGATACTGAGTACATTTACGCGACATACATTTTAGAGCGTGCTGAAGTTGAAGGAACTTTGATCGTTAATAAGCCTCAAAGTTTAAGAGACTGCAACGAGAAGCTATTCACCGCTTGGTTCCCAGAGCTAACGCCGACAACCATAGTGACTCGTAAAGCAGAAAAGATTAAAGCATTCCAAGGTGAACACGGCGACGTCATCCTAAAACCGCTAGACGGTATGGGCGGCGCTTCTATCTTCCGCGTGAAGGAGAAAGATCCAAACGTCTCCGTGATCATTGAAACGCTGACAAATCATGGTCAAAACTACGCAATGGCGCAGACTTTTGTTCCAGACATCAGCAACGGTGACAAACGTATTTTAGTAGTTGATGGTGAACCAATGCCTTACTGCCTAGCCCGAATTCCGGCTAAAGGCGAAACTCGCGGAAACCTTGCCGCAGGTGGCCGTGGTGAAGCAAGACCACTTAGCGAGACCGATCTCAAGATCGCTCAAGCAGTTGCACCGACACTAAAAGAGAAAGGTTTAATCTTTGTAGGCTTAGACGTTATTGGCGATAAACTCACAGAGATCAACGTAACCAGCCCAACGTGTATTCGAGAAATTGAGGCGGCGTTTGATATCTCTATCACAGGCAAACTAATGGACGCTATTGAGCGTCGATTAAAAGCGTAGATGTTGCTACAGGCAGCACATCGCTGCCTGTAACTGACTATAGGTGGAGTGCAATGAATCTAACCAATCATTTTCTAGTCGCCATGCCGGGTATGCAAGACCCCTACTTCCAACGCAGAGTCATCTATGTGTGTGAGCACAATGATGAGGGTGCAATGGGCCTGATGATCAATGCCCCTATCGATGTGACTGTGGGCAGTATGCTCAAGCAGGTTGATGTAGAGCCCGCTCATCCGCAGCTTGTTACAGAAAGTCTGGATAAACCCGTATTAAATGGTGGTCCGGTTTCTGAAGATCGTGGCTTTATCCTCCACCAGCCAAAAGATAGCTATGAGTCTAGCTTGCAGATGACCGACAAAATTTCGGTCACCACTTCCAAGGATATTTTAAGTGTCTTAGGTACTGAAGCTGAGCCAAACAGCTACTTAGTTGCTCTTGGCTATTCAGGTTGGGAAGCAGGACAGCTCGAAAATGAGCTTGCAGAGAACTCTTGGTTAACCATTGAAGCTGACCCTGACGTGATATTTAATACGCCAATTACTGAACGTTGGCAAAAAGCGGTACAGATGCTTGGCATCGATGCTGCGCAACTTTCCATTCAAGCAGGGCACGCGTAAATCGGCCCTGTTTCAATCTATCGGATAAAATATGTCTCGATCCATAATGGCTTTTGATTTTGGTACCAAAAGCATAGGCAGTGCTATTGGCCAAGAAGTCACAGGTACCGCATCTCCCCTAAAGGCCTTCAAGGCAAATGACGGGATCCCAAACTGGGATGACATCGAAAAGCAGATCAAAGAGTGGCAGCCAGACCTCTTGGTTGTTGGATTACCGACCGATCTTCACGGTAAAGATCTAGAAAGCATTACTCAACGAGCACGAAAGTTTGCCAAGCGTCTGCAAGGTCGATTTGGTATGCAAGTCGAAATGCATGATGAGCGTTTATCGACAACCGAAGCTCGCGCCGATCTGTTCAACATGGGTGGTTACAAGGCGCTTACCAAAGGCAACGTTGACTGCCAATCTGCAGTAGTGATTTTGAAAAGTTGGTTTGAAGCCCAGTGGGCGGAATAATCTTAGATTATAACTAGTAGCCCAATCTAAAAAGCCCCAAGCATTTGCTTGGGGCTTTATGTTTGAAGCTATTGATTGAGTCTCAATCCATATCGATTTTAACGTCAGCAAGGCTGCCCGCGTCCGCGCTACTGCCTTGAGATGTTTTGAGCATTAAACGTAAGTCATTGGCAGAGTCTGCACTGTGCAGCGCATCTTCCTCACTGATTTTCCCATCGACCACTAATTGATAAAGTGACTGATCGAAAGTTTGCATCCCTACTTCCTGGGACTTCGTCATAGTTGCTTTTAGCTCGTGCAAATCACCGCGGCGAATCAAGTCAGACACTCGTGGACTATTGAGCAATACTTCAAACACACCGTGACGCCCTTGACCATTTTTATCACGCAATAGCTGCTGGCCAACTACACCTTTCAGGTTCATCGATAAATCAAACAGAAACTGCTCTTTTTGCTCTTTTGGCACGAGATGTAAGATACGTTCTAGTGCTTGATTGGCGTTATTAGCATGTAAGGTAGCCATGCATAAATGCCCTGTTTCAGCAAACGTCATCGCGTACTCCATGGTTTCACGAGAACGAATTTCGCCAATCAAAATCATGTCTGGTGCTTGGCGCAGTGAGTTCTTTAACGCCACTTCATAGCTTTCCGTATCAAGCCCTACCTCGCGCTGAGTCACAATGCAGCGTTTGTGCTCATGAACAAATTCGATCGGGTCTTCAACCGTTAAAATATGTCCGGTGCGATGGCTATTTCGAAAACCTGTCATGGCCGCCATGGTAGTCGATTTACCCGAACCCGTCGCGCCAACTACCAAAACCAAACCACGCTTGGCAATGGCTAGATCTTGCAGCACATCAGGAAGCTTTAACTGCTCAAAGGTTGGAATATTGGTTTCAATACGGCGGATAACCGCACCGGGCAGTTCACGCTGATAGAAGGCACTAACACGGAACCGTCCAGAGTCTCGAACGATGGCAAAATTGGATTCGCGAGAATGCTTGTACTCCGCTTGACGATCTTGATCCATCATCTCGCGAATTAGGTTATGAGCGTGAATCTCAGAGAGCTTTTCACCTTGAGGCTTTAGCTCACCATCAACTCTAAACAAAACAGGAGCACCGACTGTAATATAGAGATCCGATGCACGTTCATCGATCATTCCCTGTAAACACTGATCTAAATTCATGATTGTCTCTCTTAAAAGGCTGACGATTCCATGTCCACTTTCTTCTGAACTTCTTCCAATTCAACATGGCCTTGCGCGATCAATTGTCTCGCACTTTGCTCCATGGTCTTCATTCCATGGGCTGCACCCGTCTGAATAATTGAGTACATCTGGGCAACTTTGTCTTCACGGATCAAGTTACGGATCGCCGGAGTGCCTAGCATGATCTCGTGACAGGCTACACGGCCACCACCGATACGTTTTAACAGCTTCTGTGCGATAACAGCACGTAACGATTCAGAAAGCATCGAACGCACCATGTCTTTATCGCTACCTGGGAAGACATCAATGATACGGTCGATGGTTTTCGCCGCCGAGCTGGTATGCAAAGTACCAAACACTAAGTGCCCGGTTTCTGCAGCCGTTAAAGCTAGGCTGATTGTCTCTTGATCACGCAGCTCACCGACTAGAATCACATCGGGATCTTCACGCAATGCGCTACGCAGCGCGTTTTTAAAACTGTGGGTATCACGGTGAACTTCACGCTGGTTGATCAAACATTTGTTGTTGGTATGAACAAATTCGATCGGATCTTCAATGGTTAGAATATGTTTGTTGTGGTTGCGGTTAATGTAATCCACCATCGCTGCCAGCGTGGTCGATTTACCTGAACCCGTAGGCCGGTGACCAATACCAAGCCTTTCTCATAATTAGAGACTTGCTCAAAAATATCTGGCGCATCAAGCTGCTCGAGGGTTGGGATATCAACTGGAATAGTACGAAATACCGCCGAGCATCCGCGAGATTGATTGAAAGCGTTAACACGAAAACGGCCAACATCTGGTAATTCAAATGAAAAATCGACTTCCAGCTTCTCTTCAAATTCGCTGCGCTGAGAATCATTCATGATTTCAAACACTAGGCGATGCACATCTGAATGACTAAAAGCAGGAACGCCTAGCTTTCTAACTTCACCATCAATACGAACCATTGGCGGAACACCTGCAGAAAGGTGTAGATCTGACGCATTATGCTTTACACTAAAATCCAGTAACTCAGCGATATCCATTTATTTTCCTTAGTAAAGTTAGCTATGAGTAGTATTGAACAAAATATTCAACAGATCACCTCACAGATTGAGGAAATACAACAAAAGTGTGGACGAGCTCTAGGCTCGGTGCAACTTTTGGCCGTCAGCAAGACTAAACCGGTGGAAGCAATTCTCGAAGCCGCTTCGGCAGGGCAAGTAGCATTTGGTGAAAACTACGTCCAAGAAGGCGTTGATAAAGTCCATTACTTTGCTGAAAACCATGCAGATTTAACTTTAGAATGGCACTTTATCGGCCCAATTCAATCCAATAAGACACGCCCGGTCGCTGAATGCTTTGCTTGGGTGCATACCGTCGATAGAGACAAGATTGCCAAGCGACTAAGCGATCAACGCCCTGAAGGTTTACCTCCTCTACAGGTGCTGATTCAAGTCAACACCAGTGGCGAGCGCTCTAAATCAGGTACTAGTGAAGAGGAAGTTTTTCAGCTTGCAGAGTTGATTTCTAGCCTTCCAAACCTCACTTTAAGAGGATTGATGTCAATTCCTGCTAACGTCAGCGACTACGCATCTCAGTGTGCGGCTTTCGAGCAACTGGCAGAGCTTAACCAGAAACTGGCAGCGATTTATCCGCAAGTCGATACACTATCGATGGGGATGAGTGGCGATATGCAGGCAGCAATTGAAACTGGCAGCACTATGGTACGAATCGGCACTGCAATTTTTGGCGCGCGTGATTATTCTCGCTAGATGAGTGAACTCACTAGAACACATACCAATCGAGCTAAAGTCGTTCAAAAAACATAACGAATAACAATTAGGATTCACCTTCATGGAACATAAGAAAATTACCTTCATTGGCGCTGGAAACATGGCCCGCTCTATTATCGCTGGTCTTGTGGCAAGCGGTTACCCTGCATCTCTAATTACGGCAACCGATCCAAACCAATCTCAGCGTGATTTTCTAACCAACCAATATGGCGTAAACGCATCAGACGATAATCTGGCTTCTGCGCAGCAAGCCGACGTTGTGGTCCTTGCTGTGAAACCTCAGCTAATGGAAGTAGTTGGTGCTGGCATTCAAGATGTGGATTACAGCAGTAAATTGGTGATTTCAATTGCGGCAGGCATCAATGCAGAGCGCCTCAATGAAATGCTAGGCAGCAAGTTGAACCTCGTCCGAGTAATGCCAAACACCCCAGCACTTGTGGGCAAAGGCATGAGTGGCCTTTACGCAGCAAACGGCGTAACAGGCTCAGACAAAACTTTTGCCGCAGAACTTCTTGGCGCAGTAGGTGAAGTATGTTGGGTTGAACAAGAGTCTGGCATCAACAACGTTATTGCAGCCGCAGGCAGCGCACCAGCGTATTTCTTCTTATTCATGGAAGCGATGCAAGCGGAAGCCATTGCACAAGGTTTTAATGAAGATACAGCAAGGCTTCTAGTGCAACAATCGGCATTAGGCGCGGCTGAAATGGTTATAGCAAACCCAGATACCGCACTATCAAACGCTGCGCGAGCAAGTGACTTCAAAAGGCGGCACTACCGCCGAAGCTCTGCGTACATTTAACGAACACCAACTTTCAGACATTGTTGCGCAAGCGATGCAAGCCGCTGTAGCAAGAGCTGAAGAGATGGAAAAACTATTTTAATTTCGATCGCACAAGATAGTGCGGGCAAACCCTGTTAAGGATCTCTTATGAATTCTATGAGTTTTCTGATCTCCACCCTGTTTGATCTCTACATCATGGTTGTGATCTTACGTATCTGGTTACAAGCGGCGCGAGCGGACTTTTACAACCCGTTCTCGCAGTTTATTGTTAAAGCAACACAGCCTGTTGTTGCACCACTACGCCGTGTTATTCCATCTATTGGTAGCCTAGATATGGCGACACTATTGTTCGCTTATGTGCTTTGTGTCGTTAAGTTTGTTGCGCTGATTTTCATTGCTTCGAGCGGCTCAGTCACATTTAGCACTGACTTTCTATTCTTAGGCTTGCTTTCACTGGTTAAAGCCGCTGGTGGCCTACTATTCTGGGTACTATTACTACGTGCCATTCTTAGCTGGGTAAGCCAAGGTCGCAGCCCTATCGAGTATGTATTCCATCAATTAACAGAGCCAATGCTTGCGCCTATTCGTCGCATTCTGCCAGCTATGGGTGGTTTCGACCTGAGCGTATTGGTGCTGTTTATCGTGCTTCAGTTCGCTAACTTCTTAATGGGCGATATTATTGGACCCGTCTGGTTCCAGCTATAATGACATTAGCGGTTTGGCGCGAAGGGAATGATCTCCTTTTGCGCCTTTATATCCAGCCTAAAGCAAGCCGAGATAAAATTGTTGGCTTACATGGTGATGAAATAAAGGTCGCAATCACAGCACCACCCGTTGATGGCAAAGCCAATGCACATTTAGCCAAGTACTTGTCCAAACAGTTTAAAGTGGCCAAAGGTGCGATTGAGATTGAGAAAGGTGAACTTGGGCGACATAAACAAATACGAATATTAAGCCCCAAACAAATCCCGAATGAAATTGAAGCCATCCTATGATGGCTTTTCTTTTAAAATCCGAAGGAAGAATAATGAAAAAATGGATCACATTACTGGCAGCATCTTTGCTTACTCTACCCAGTTGGGCAGGCCAATTTCAAACTATCAAAGACGTTGAGGTTCACTACTCGGCGTTCAACTCTACCTTTATCACGCCGCAAGTGGCACGCAGCTACAAGCTCAAGCGCAACGGCTACTCTGCAATTCTAAACATTAGTGTGTTGGACACCTCAAAAGCTGGCAAACCAGCGACTCAAGCCAAAGTGAGCGGCCATGTTCGAAATCTTATCGGCAATACCCGAAAGCTGGAGTTTCGCGAAGTTATCGAAGCGAATGCAATTTACTATCTCGCCGAGTTTTCAATTAGCAACGAAGAGGTCATGACCTTCGATTTAAACATCGACTCTGGCAATAGCGGCAAAGGTAAATTACAGTTCACACAAAAATTTTATGTTGAAGAGTAAGCGCACTCATCTCGCTTAGTTTTAGGAGAATACCCGATGAACGCACAAAAGATTGTCTTGGCGACTGGTAACCAAGGCAAAGTCCGTGAAATGGCCGATCTACTGTCAGATTTTGGCTTTGACGTGATTGCTCAGACTGAATTAAATGTGTCAGAAGTTGCAGAGACTGGCACAACATTCATCGAGAACGCCATTATTAAAGCGCGCCATGCAGCCCAAGAAACAGGACTACCTGCTATTGCGGACGATTCTGGTTTAGAAGTCGATTTCCTAAAAGGCGCACCGGGTATCTACTCAGCGCGTTACGCAGGTGAGAATGCTTCAGACCAAGAGAACCTAGAAAAGCTACTTAAAGCGATGGAAGGGGTTCCAGAAGCCGAGCGCACTGCTCGTTTCCACTGTGTATTGGTGCTAATGAAGCATGAAAACGATCCAACACCAATCGTTTGTCATGGCAAATGGGAAGGTCGAATCTTAACTCAGGCTCACGGTGAAAACGGCTTTGGCTACGATCCAATTTTCTTTGTACCAGAAGATAACTGCGCTTCAGCCGAGCTAGAGCCTACTCGTAAGAAACAACTCTCTCACCGTGGCAAAGCGCTCAAGTCTCTGTTTGCTCAGCTTTCAGAGCAAACTGCCAAGTAATCATTCGTGAGTCAGACCATGTTAACGCCACCAGCACTCAGCTTGTATGTTCACATCCCATGGTGTGTACAGAAGTGCCCTTACTGCGATTTCAACTCTCATGCTCAAAAGGGAGAGATCCCGGAACAAGAGTACATCAGCGCTCTACTTGAAGATCTCGATACCGATATCGAGAAATACCGCCTTCATGATTCACCACGCCCGCTGCACTCTATCTTTATCGGTGGAGGAACTCCGAGTTTAATTTCAGCACAAGGCATTGAAACGCTTCTGAAAGAAATTGAAAGGCGTATCGCTTTCAAAGCTGATATCGAAATCACCATGGAAGCTAACCCTGGCACTATCGAAGCAGAACGTTTTGCTGGCTATCGAAAGGCGGGGGTAAATCGAATTTCGATTGGGGTACAGAGCTTTGAGCAACAAAAACTTGAACGCTTAGGCCGTATCCACGGACAAGATGAAGCGGTCAATGCTGCTCATTTAGCGCATAAAATTGGCTTAAATAGTTTCAACCTCGATCTGATGCACGGCCTACCGGATCAATCAGTAGAACAAGCACTGGCAGATCTCGACAAGGCGATTGAACTCAACCCACCACACCTGTCTTGGTATCAGTTGACGATTGAACCGAACACCCTGTTCTACTACAAAACGCCGACCTTACCCGACGATGATGATCTATGGGATATCTTCGAACTTGGCCATCAAAAACTGGCGGATGCGGGCTACGTTCAGTACGAGATCTCGGGCTACAGCAAAGCAGGTTATCAGTGTCAGCATAACCTCAACTACTGGCGCTTTGGTGATTACCTAGGCATTGGCTGTGGCGCGGCGGGTAAGGTGAGCTTTGCAGATGGTCGAATTGTTCGTACGACTAAGATTAAACACCCTAAGGGCTACTTAGCGGCTTATCAGAACCTGACCAAGCCTTACCTTTCTGACGAACAACTGGTGGCGGACGAAGATAGGCCATTTGAGTTTTTCATGAACCGCTTTCGATTAATGGAGCCTTGCCCTAAGCAAGATTTTGTCGCCACGACCGGATTAAGTTTAGCGAGTATTAAGTCCACGACAGACTGGGCGATTGAGAAAGGCTATCTAATCGATTCAGAGCTTAACTGGCAGATAACAGAGAAAGGGAAGTTGTTCTTTAACGATCTGATTGAGGCATTCATGCCGGAAGAGGACGAATAGAACTCCATTATTTTCTGCCATCGAATACAAAAAAACCTCTCACAGCACTCATAGCTTTGAGAGGTTTTTATTTATAGAGTCGAGCGCTCTAACTAGAAAATCGAGCGTCCGATTCGCTCAGATAGCAGTTCTAACGCCTTAGTACCCGCTAAAGAGTTCCCTGAACCATCTAACTCAGGAGACCAAACCGCAATCGTCATCTCACCGGGAACAATCGCGATAATACCGCCACCGACACCAGATTTACCCGGCATACCAACACGGTAAGCAAACTCCCCCGCACCGTCGTACAAACCACACGTTGCTAACAGCGCATTTAACTGTTTTGTCTGAGTTGGTGTCACCACTTCTTTTCCAGTTTGAACTGACACACCTTTATTGGCCAAGTAGCTGAAGGTTTTAGCTAAGTCCGCACAACTCATTTTGAGTGCGCAGGCATGGAAATAGTTGTTTAGAACAGGAATGACTTCGTTGCTAAAGTTGCCAAACGAGCGCATTAGATATGCGATGGCCGCGTTTCGGTCACTGTGCATCATCTCAGAGGCCGCAACGACCTTGTCGTAAACGATATGTGTGTCACCCGATAACTGGCGCACATATTCCAAAAGTCGCTGTCTAGGCGCAGATAAGCGGCTTTGCAGCAAGTCAGCAACCACAATAGCCCCAGCATTAATAAATGGATTACGCGGTATACCCTGCTCCATCTCTAACTGAATCATGGAATTGAAAGCTTGGCCAGACGGCTCTTTACCCACACGTGACCAAATCTCCTCAGGCTTATACAAAGACATCGCAAGCGTTAAGCTTAGAGCCTTAGAGATAGACTGAATCGAGAACGCTTCATCTGCATCACCAGCCGTGAAGAGCTCACCCTCATTGGTAAACACCGCAATACCTAATTTACTTGCCGGTACTTTCGCCAAAGCAGGAATGTAATTCGCTACCTTTCCCTGACCAATAAGCGGCCTGACTTCCTCTAGAACGGAACTTAGAATTTGTTGGGTTGGCATATCAATCATCTCAACTCAATCTGTAGGATAAAAAAAGCCAGCATTTGCTGGCTTAAGTGGCCCATCAATTTGGGCAGAGCAATTTAAATCATTGCGAGCAATGAATCGACATCCAATCTCGCAATTTAAAATATTAAGGTTTAACAGCCACGATAATATTTCGGTTAATCGACTGGTCAACACGGTGTAAGTAACCAGTGTATGGCGCTTCACTCATAACCGTCCAACCTTGCTCTTCGAATAACTGGGCGAGCTCTTTCCACTTCAAGGTAAACTCATTGAAAGAGAGTACAACCGCACCATTCTTCTTAAGTACCTTTTTCCAAGCAGGGAGCGCTTCTGCTAATAACTCGTTTGGACTGCGGTTTAGCTTGTTGTCTTTGGCATTTTTACTGCCGTGCTGCACACCGTATGGCAAATCAGACACCATCACGTCGACCGAGTTCTTCTTCACTACCAAATCCGCTT
Organism: Vibrio aestivus; assembly: GCA_003263845.1. Classification (GTDB taxonomy): domain Bacteria; phylum Pseudomonadota; class Gammaproteobacteria; order Enterobacterales; family Vibrionaceae; genus Vibrio; species Vibrio aestivus. Next base: position 52,431 of record JYJN01000035.1, read on the forward strand.
GGCGGGTATCGGCTGCGTAGAGCTTCATCGACTGACTTTCGCCTGCATTGAACGCATCTTTAGTTGCTGCCGCATCCAAGACAAAACCATCAGCAACTTTCTTACCTTGCGCCGTTCGCTTCTCTTTGCCCGCTTTATGTTTAAAGCGACCATTTTTCATGAACTTCACAATGAAAGTTTGGATCTCTTGTACCCACTTAGCATTGATTTCAACGCCTACGACGTTGAAGCCCTGAATCAGGCCTTCGTATAGCGTCGTACCTTTGCCACACATTGGATCCATAAGGGTCAATGTGTCACTGTCTGTCTGAGCTGCGCTTGCGCCTAGGTTGACCATCAAGCGGGTAAACTGCTCGTTCGTCTTACCGGTATAGCGCAGAATCTGGCTCATGCTTTCAGGAAAAGTGTTGTAAGCGGGAGGAACAATAGGCTTCAGCAAGCCATTATCCACAACTTCAAACAGTGCGTAGTAGATTGAAGAAGCTGAAATTATCTTCATTTGCTCAGCCATTAGAGGCTCTTTACAAGAAAATACGATAGCAGCAGGCAATCCCACCGCTTTATCTTCAATAACAAATTTCTCTACACCTTGAGCTTCAAGCATGGCTTGAAGCTCACTGCGCGCTATCTCAAGCGCGCTATCGAAATAAATACGGTTATGGCCAGGGTTTGCCAGAATCGCATACAACGACATGGGAAACTCCTTTATGCAGTGCGCTTGTACTTAATGTCCCATACACCGTGACCTAAACGTGACCACGCGCCTCAAACTTAGTCAGTGGGCGCTCTTCAGGCGAGGAATGTAATCGCCATCTTCAGCAATATTCTCGAAACCCGGCGCCGCATTCATCACTTCAATCATGTGCTCTGCGTAGTTTTCCCAGTCTGTCGCCATGTGGAAAATACCTGTTTCCAGTTGCAACTTTTGGCGAACCATCTCTGCAAATTCCGCTTTAACAATACGACGCTTATGGTGACGTGCTTTATGCCACGGGTCTGGGAAAAACAACTGAAGAGTATGTAGGCTGTCGTTTGGCAGCATGTGCTCAAATACTTCTACCGCATCGTGACACATTACACGCAAGTTAGTTACGCCAGCCTCACGAGCAGAAGCCAAACACGCACCAACACCAGGACTGTGAACTTCAATACCTAAAAAGTTCTTTTCAGGCGCATTTTTTGCCATTTCAACCAATGAAGCACCCATACCGAAGCCAATTTCAAGCACAACTGGGTTATCATTGCCAAACACTTCTTGCCAGTTCAGCTGCTTCTGTTCGAAGTCGATACCCATTGTTGGCCAACACTCGTTCATCGCGTTCTCTTGACCCTTAGTTAAGCGGCCTTCACGACGAACAAAACTGCGAATTTTACGTACCAGTTTGCCGTCTTCAGTATATTCGTTAGTGGTCACTTCACTCATTGATTTTGCCTGTACATTGATTAATCAAAGCGGGGATTATCCAAAGAATTGCCTGCGGTGCAAGTTTTTCTCATCCTAAATACCCACATGTTTTATCGGTTTTACATCCACAGCTAAGTGTGGTGCAATTTTGTCCCAAATTATAATCGAAAATTGAGCTTGTCGTGACCCCTTTTGCAAAGGCCATTTTGAAATGGTATGACGCTTATGGAAGAAAAAACCTTCCGTGGCAACAAAACAAAACCGCGTATAGTGTCTGGCTATCCGAAATAATGCTGCAGCAGACGCAAGTCGCGACAGTCATTCCATACTACCAACGTTTCTTGGAACGCTTCCCAACCGTGATAGACCTCGCGAATGCGAGTCAAGATGAGGTACTCCACTTATGGACTGGCCTTGGCTATTACGCTCGAGCGCGCAACCTACATAAAGCAGCGAAAATTGTTGCCGCTGACTATAACGGTGAGTTCCCGATCAATCTCGAAGAGATGAATGCGCTACCGGGTATCGGCCGCTCTACCGCCGCCGCAATCCTCTCTTCAGTCTACAAGCAGCCACACGCCATTTTGGATGGCAACGTTAAACGCACCCTCGCTCGAAGTTTTGCGGTTGAAGGCTGGCCTGGGCAAAAGAAAGTAGAAAACCAGCTTTGGTTACATGCTGAAGAGCATACACCGAGCCAAGATACCGATAAGTACAATCAAGCCATGATGGATATGGGAGCAATGGTTTGTACTCGCAGCAAGCCCAAGTGTACCCTATGCCCTATTGAATCAATGTGCTTGGCCAATAAGCAAGGAAACCCGCTCGACTATCCGGGAAAAAAGCCTAAGAAAGAGAAACCCGTAAAAGAAACTTGGTTTGCGATCTTGGTTTGCGATGGAGAAGCATGGCTAGAGCAAAGGCCACCAAGTGGTATTTGGGGCGGGCTATTTTGCTTTCCAGAAAACAATAATGATGAGCTCAATGAGCTACTACTGGAACGCGGCGTAGAGCAAACAAACATAGTGCAGCAAAAGCAGCTTATCGCATTTAGACACACCTTCAGCCACTACCATCTCGATATCACACCAATTTTGGTAGAAGTATCAAAGCAACCTAACATGATAATGGAAGCAAGTAGTGGTCTTTGGTATAACTTATCTCAACCAGAAGAGATTGGGCTTGCAGCACCTGTTAAGCAACTACTTGAAAGCTTACCCCATGAACTTCAATCATGACTTATAAGGACACGTTATGAGCCGTACCGTATTTTGTGCGCGATTACAGAAAGAGGCTGATGGCCTAGATTTCCAACTTTACCCTGGTGAAGTGGGCAAGCGCATCTTTGACAACATATCAAAAGAGGCTTGGGCTGAGTGGCAACACAAGCAAACCATGCTGATCAACGAAAAGAAATTGAACATGATGGACCCTGAGCATCGCAAACTTCTCGAAGCTGAAATGGTGAGTTTCCTGTTTGAAGGTAAAGATGTTCATATTGAAGCTACACGCCACCAAGCCAATAGGGCAAAATAGATAGCAAAATCAATGACATCATCGCATCGCTATGATGTCATTTTTATATCTAACCTCTACTCGAGAAAGGATGAGTATGAAGAAGCTAGCTTTTTTCTTTGTCGCCGTATTGATGGCAGGCTGTAGTCGCGAGTTCGTTGAGAGCATTTACGATATAAACTATGAGCCAACTAACCGCTTTGCAAAAAACCTTGCTGAACTTCCTGGTCAGTTTGAAAAAGACAGTGCAGCGCTTGATGCCCTTATCTCCAGTTTCTCTGGAGACATTAAAAAGCGTTGGGGCTCCAAAGAGATCAAAGTTGCCGGTAAGAGTAATTACGTAAAATACATCGACAATTACTTAAGCCGTTCAGAAGTTAACTTTGATAAAGGTACCATCACTATCGAGACGGTTTCGCCTACCGATCCTAAGGGTCACCTAAAGACTGCTATCGTAACCACTCTACTCACCCCTGATGATCCGCTTAATGTCGATCTATTCTCTTCCAAGGACATCAAGTTGGAAGGTCGCCCTTTTCTTTATAAACAGGTCGTTGACCACGAAAAAAAAGCCATTCAATGGTCTTGGCGTGCAAACCGTTTTGCTGACTACTTGATTGAGAATGAGCTTAAAACCAAGAATGTTGATTTCAAGAAGGCTTACTACGTAGAGATCCCAATGGTTGAGGATCAAGTTGAGATCCGAAGCTATAAGTACGCCGACATCGTTCGTCGAGCTTCTCAGCGTTATGACATCCCAGAAGATCTTATTTACGCCATCATCAAAACGGAAAGTAGCTTTAACCCATACGCAGTCAGCTGGGCGAATGCTTATGGCTTAATGCAGGTTGTACCAAAAACAGCAGGACGTGACGTATTCAAATTAGTGAAGAAGAAATCTGGTGAGCCATCTCCAGAATATCTATTCGACCCTGAAAAAAACATAGACACAGGTACAGCCTATTTCTATCTGTTGAAAAATCGCTACTTAAAAGACGTGAATCATCCATTGTCACTTGAGTACAGTATGATTTCAGCCTACAACGGTGGTGCAGGTGGCGTATTAAACACTTTTGACCGAAATAGCCGCAGTAATGCAATGAGCCGTCTGAACTCACTACAGCCAAATCAAGTTTATTGGGCACTGACCAATAAACACTCCAATGCGGAAGCGCGTCGTTACCTAGAAAAAGTTACAAATTACAAAAGAGAATTTAACGCAGGCGGCACTTAACGTTTTCTTTTGACTAAAAACCAAGCAAACGTGCACTTTTTTGAAATTATTTAAAAAAACCTGTTGACGCCAAGGCCGAAAATCCGTTTAATAGCGCTCCGTTGCCCGGATAGCTCAGTCGGTAGAGCAGAGGATTGAAAATCCTCGTGTCGGTGGTTCGATTCCGCCTCCGGGCACCACAATTTGATTGTTGGTGTCTAATAAAATTAACCATCAACAAAGCACAAAGAATATAGTGTGCCGACTTAGCTCAGTAGGTAGAGCAACTGACTTGTAATCAGTAGGTCACCAGTTCGACTCCGGTAGTCGGCACCATTCTTTTGCCTCGATAGCTCAGTCGGTAGAGCAGAGGATTGAAAATCCTCGTGTCGGTGGTTCGATTCCGCCTCGAGGCACCATTATTTGGTGCTTAACAAATAATGGCTATTTAGCCTGTTGTTGACACAAATAATTCCCCCTTAGTTCAGTTGGTAGAACGGCGGACTGTTAATCCGTATGTCGCAGGTTCGAGTCCCGCAGGGGAGCCACTTTCAAGAAGCCAAGTCGAAAGACTTGGCTTTTTTTCGTTTTAAAGCGACTCACTTGTTCCAAGTTAATGTCCAAAATCAGCAAGCTGCATCTTTCCTAACTCGAAACTTATCCGATAAAGCTCATGCGGTGAGGTTCACTAACAATCTAATAAACGATCTCCACCAATATCTACTATTCTCACGTCAGACCGAATAAACAGCCAGTTAGCGATAATAACCAGTCATAATCACCGACAGACTTCCTGCTAAAGTTCAAGCATTTTTGATATGCCATAATCCTCTAAATCGAATCATTGATAAAAGAGATCTTCGTTCCAGAATATATCTCTAAACCCTTACATACCAAAGAAGACATATCCTGAGAAAGCCGGATTTATAGAACTTAAATTCATTGCAATTAAATGAACATCCAGTACTTATTTTGTACCAAAAATTTAATCCGCGTCATACTTTCAGTCTATTCAGTTGTTCGGTTTTATAATTCTTACATTATCATTAAGCAATTAATAAAAACTAAATACTGTAAAAATAGACGCACTGTTTGCCGTGAGGGACATATGAAACTAAAAACACAAGCGTATTTGCTGTCGGGAATAATACTGATTGCGCTACTAGCTTTGGCTGCAACTGGACTATGGTCTTTGCGAGTGGCAAGTACCTTGGACAACAAAGCTCGAGTTACTGAATTATTTAAAAGCGCATACAGCATACTTACCGAAGTAGAAAAAATGGCCGCAGATGGCACATTAGAAGAACAACAAGCAAAAGACTTAGCTACAAGACTTCTAAGGAACAATATCTTCAAGGACAATGAATATGTATATGTCGCTGATGAGAACATGATATTTGTTGCTGCTCCCTTGGATCCACAGTTACATGGCACTAGCTTCCATGACTTTAAAGATGGTAGTGGAAACAGTGTGGGCCAGCTCATCTTGGATGTATTAGGCTCCCAAACAAGCCGAATTGTCGAATATACTTGGACTCAGAAGCAAGCTGATGGCTCTATTGAGGAAAAATTATCTATCGCTCAAAAGACCCCACGTTGGGGATGGGTTGTTGGGAATGGTATCGGCTTTAATGAGGTTAATGCTCGCTTCTGGTCAACTGCGCAGTGGCAGCTTGCTTTATGTTTAATCATCGCAGCCGCTATTTTAACTTTACTGATCGTTTCAATGCGCCGCATTCTTGCCCTACTTGGTGGTGAACCCGATGAAGTAAGTGAAGCGGTACAAGCTGTTGCTCGTGGTGAAATTCAAACTAACTTTGAAACTCAAGCGCCTAAAGGCAGTATCTACTACTCCGTGCAGCAGATGAGTCAATCTCTTGCTCAATTGGTTAGTAACTTAACTTCGTCAATGCTAGCGCTTCGCTCAGAGCTTTCGAATGTGGAGGGCCGTGCAGGAAGCATCGCTGAGCTTACCGACTCTCAGCAACAGTCGACAGAGATGATCGCAACAGCCATGACGGAAATGGCTTCTTCAGCCAACAATGTTGCCGATTCTGCTCGTGATACAGCAAGCAATACCGATGAAGCGGATAAACAGAGCCAGCATACTCAGCAGCTAATCCACAATACGGTCGAAAACATTCAAGGGTTAGCAGGGCAACTCGGTACCGCAAGCCAAGCGGTTGCCGATCTAGACAACGACGTAAACAACATCGTTAAAGTCCTAGATGTCATCGGTGATATCGCAGAGCAAACAAACCTACTAGCACTAAACGCCGCTATCGAGGCTGCACGTGCAGGCGAACAAGGCCGTGGTTTTGCGGTTGTAGCTGATGAAGTTCGTAACCTTGCTGGACGTACGCAAGACAGCACCAAAGAGATTCAGCAGATGATTCATAATCTGCAAGAAGGCTCTCGTAACGCTATCCATACCATGGAAATCTGTGCTGAAACGAGTCAAAGCACGGTGGTGGAATCAGAGAATGCTTCTCAAGCACTGCAACAAATTGTGGTTGCACTCGAATCGATCTCTGCGATGAGTCATCAAATTGCCACAGCTGCGGCAGAACAAACTCAGGTGAGTGATGATATTTCTCAGCGCATCAATATGATTGAAGAGAGCGGCACGCAGCTAAGCTCAGTGGTAACAGAGAGCCACAACAGCACACAAACCCTATCAAGCCTATCTAACGAACTTGAGAACTGGGTAAGCAAGTTCACTGTGAAGCAGTAACTTATCAAATAGACCTAAAAAGCACGCTTAATCGCGTGCTTTTTTCTATTTAGACCAGAGTAAACTGTTTTTCATCATGCTCGCGATACTGCCCTAGCATTGAAAAAATGCTCGATTTAACTCAGAAATGGACAAAAACAGCCCACTAAGTATAGAAAAGCAACAAACGACAATTTTTTTGCATTTTAGTGTTGACCTAAACCACGAAAAGCCGTTTAATACACCCCGTCGCCCGGATAGCTCAGTCGGTAGAGCAGAGGATTGAAAATCCTCGTGTCGGTGGTTCGATTCCGCCTCCGGGCACCACAATTTATTTGTTGGTGTCTCGTTCTAAAAAGAACAAAACATCAAGCAAGCACAGAATATAGTGTGCCGACTTAGCTCAGTAGGTAGAGCAACTGACTTGTAATCAGTAGGTCACCAGTTCGATTCCGGTAGTCGGCACCATTCATTCTCTGCAAGAAAAGATAATTCCCCCTTAGTTCAGTTGGTAGAACGGCGGACTGTTAATCCGTATGTCGCAGGTTCGAGTCCCGCAGGGGGAGCCACTTTTAAGTTGATAAGCTTAGACTTGTTAGCTGAAAAGCCGACTTAGCTCAGTAGGTAGAGCAACTGACTTGTAATCAGTAGGTCACCAGTTCGATTCCGGTAGTCGGCACCATCTTTTCCCCCTTAGTTCAGTTGGTAGAACGGCGGACTGTTAATCCGTATGTCGCAGGTTCGAGTCCCGCAGGGGGAGCCATATTTAAAAAGCCAAGTCGAAAGACTTGGCTTTTTTCGTATCTAATACACTCTAACTAAAACTTTATAGCTGCTGAGACAATAGCTTTAGAGTATTAAAGGTCGGCTTTGATGGCTCATCATAGTTACCACCAGTTGCCACAATAACCGCTTGTTTGCTTGGCAGCATCATGATGTATTGCTCTCCTATCCCTACCGCAGCAACCGCGCCATCAATGTTGGGGATTTGCCAAAAGTGGAGGCCATAGCCCATATCGTAAGCAGGAAAGACACTTTGCTTTAGTTGCTCAAACCATTTCGCATCAACTACTTGCTGACCATTGAACTGCCCTTTGTTTAGCCACATTAATCCAAATCGGCCCATATCTTCGGGCGTTAACATCAAGCCCCAATCTGCACCCGGTTCACCACTGCCGTGTTGAGTACCCCATTGATAGTTTGTAATCCCTAAAGGCTGAAACAGCTTTTCACGCATCACATTAGCAAACGGTTTATCGTAGACACGTTCAATAATCTTGGATAGCCCGACAGTGGAAAGCCCACTATACGAGAAATTTGCCCCAGGCTCTGACGCTAGACGGTTGATAGAAACTGCTCAAGAAGATCTGAGGCCATGTAGTGGCGAGTGAACACACTCGCCATGGTATTGCTGTAGGAGGTCGCTAGCTCATCTAATGCATAGCCCGTCGACATGTTCATCACGTCTCGTACTTTTATCTGCATTTTTTCATCGCGGTCAGAGTGTTGGTACTCGGGAAACAATGAGAATACTGGTGTGTCTAGACTTTCAAGTTTACCTTCATCAATCGCAATGAAAATTAAAGTCGCGACAAATGACTTGGTAATAGAGTGGAGGTTATGCAGCTCATCGATAGCAACAGGGACATTGGGGGTATGACGATCGCCCACTCTGCCACTCCCCTGCTTATGCAATTCGAAAACCTTCTGGTTGTCTTGCCATACCACCAGCGAGTGCAAGTTGTTGGCTTTACCTGAGCGAACTCGTGACTCTACTGGGTCAAACCGCTCCGCACTTATCAACACTTCCATATCGTTGCGCTCGCAACCAGCTAATATCAAAACGGCTAAGGTAAGAAGTATTCGTATCTTCATCTATACAGCTCCACTTAATGTGAGCTTGAATAGTAAACCATCCCTCTCTGTCGATTCTTCGTGCTGCAGAAGGTATAAAAAAAGCGTGCGACTGATCGCACGCTTTTCTGTAATGCTAAGTCAAGCTTATGCTTTGTTGAGACCTTTAACTTCGTTATCCAGCTCTTCCAACTTCTGTTTCATTTGCTCACGGCAAAGGTTAGCAAGTTCACGGATATTTTCCTTACCGTAACCTTCTGTGCTAATTGGAGGGAGCATCTCAACGATAACATGGCCGTTATCCCACTTGTTAAGCTTAACACCGCCTGTAGAGCTGCATACGATTGGAATAATAGGTACGCCAGCACCAATCGCTGCGTGGAAAGCGCCAGTCTTAAACGGCAATAAACCGCGCCCTCTAGAACGAGTGCCTTCTGGGAACATCCAAACCGAAACATCACTGCTTTTTACACTCTCAACCACTTGGTCAATAGTGCCCATTGCTTTAGAACGATTGCCACGATCAATCAGAATGTTGCCCGTTAGCCAGTAGAGCTGACCAAATAGTGGCATCCAAGCTAAGCTCTTCTTACCCACTGTCACCACTTTTGGAGTTACAGCTGAAGAAACAGTAAACATATCCCAGTTATTCTGATGGTTAGCGATATAAATATGCTGACCACGATTGTAGGCATCTTCTGGGATACGCAAATCTAGTTTAATGCCGAATACTTTCGACATGCGGCCAAAGATGCGGCCAAAAGTAAACACGTGTTTTGGGTTTCGTGGACTCAACAGACAGTAACCACAACCAAAGATAAACATAACAATCGCAAAGATTGCGACTGCAAATACACGTAATAGTGCAATCATTCTTGTTCTCCCGAACAGCAAAGCTCAATTCAATACCAATCGTAGTAAATAACGGCTCACTCTAGCTTGCTAAAATACTCGATAACATCGTTAGAAATTTTGATTGTAGAATCACTACTTATCGAAAAATTTCTGCCTTGTTATCAAGCGTTTTTTCAGCGCTATTTATGAACACTTATTTACTGTGATTGGCATAACAGCCCAGACTTTAACTGATCTTCAACTCATAAAAAAGCCGAAACCTAAGTTTCGGCTTACAAATGTTAGCTCAAGTTAAACTGAGTCTCTGAATCGCTCGATATTAGCGCCCAGCGCTGAAAGCTTATCTTCGATTTTGTCGTAACCGCGGTCAATGTGATAGATGCGGTCAACGATAGTTTCACCTTTAGCGATACAGCCTGCAATCACTAAGCTCGCCGAAGCGCGAAGGTCGGTAGCCATCACTTGAGCACCGCTCAGCTCTTCAAGGTCTCCACAAATTACTGTGTTACCTTCAATCTCTGCTTTAGCACCCATACGCATCAATTCTGGGACGTGCATAAAGCGGTTCTCAAAGATGGTTTCAGTAATAACACCACCACCTTTCGCCATCAAGTTCAGTAGCGTGAACTGTGCCTGCATGTCTGTAGGAAAACCTGGGTGAGGTGCAGTTCTCACGGTCACCGCTTTCAGCTCACGACCCGTCATATCAACACTGATCCAGTCTTCACCTGTCTCTACTAACGCGCCAGCTTCTTCTAACTTAGCCAATACCGCTTCTAGCAAGTGTGCTTTAGTATTACGGCAAACAACCTTACCGCCAGAAACCGCAGCAGCCACTAGGAAGGTACCGGTTTCGATACGGTCAGCGACAACTGCGTGTTCTCCACCGCCGAGTCTTTCAACACCTTCAATAGTGATGGTGTCTGTACCCGCACCGGTGATTTTGGCACCTAGCTTATTCAGGAACTCAGCCGTATCAACGATTTCAGGTTCACGAGCCGCATTGTCTAGCGTGGTTTTGCCTTCTGCTAACGTTGCCGCGCACATGATGGTGATCGTGGCACCTACGCTCACTTTATCCATGACAATGTGTGCACCTTTCAAACGGCCATCTACGCTTGCTTTTACGTAACCGTCTTCAAGTGTAATTGTAGCGCCTAGCTGCTCTAAGCCGTGGATATGCAGATCCACAGGTCTTGCACCGATAGCACAACCACCAGGAAGAGAAACCTGACCTTGACCAAAACGCGCAACCAATGGGCCTAACGCCAGATAGAGGCACGCATTGTTTTTACTAGATCGTATGGTGCGCAGTATTCATTGATTGAACTTGGGTCAACGTGAACTGAACCATTACGTTCGACTTTAGCCCCCAAACGCTTAAGCAATTCCATCGTTGTGTCGATATCGCGCAAGCGTGGCACATTACTTACTTGTACCGGCTCTTCTGCAAGGATGGATGCAAACAAAATTGGCAGTGCAGCATTTTTTGCACCTGAAATGGTCACTTCGCCTTGTAGCGGCTTATCTGACCCAATAACTCGAAACTTTTCCATTAACTAACCTTACAGCGACATCAGTTTCTTATCGCGAGCCCACTCTTCTGGAGTGAAAGCTTTAATTGAAACAGCGTGAATGTCATTTCTTTGAATGTACTCCATAAGTGGAGCATAAATTAACTGTTGCTTCTTAACGCGGCTCATTCCCTCAAAGCAAGCATCAACAGCAACCACTTCATAATGGCTACCTTCACCTTTCACATGCACTTCTTCTAGCTTTAGTGCTTGTTCTAATAACTGTTGTACTTTTGCGCTATCCACGATACACCCCTGCTTAAATTTGAATATGTTCAGCGAACATCGATTCTACATTGCTCAGCTGCAACAATGTGCTCAGTTGTTCTGGCACGAAACTGAGCATTATATGACAGTTTTGCTTTTTTGCATGCTCTATTAGGTGGATTAACATCACCATTCCAGCGGAGTCTATGCGCTGGACGTGATCCAGAGCGATTTCTACCTTAGGATCTTGCGGTGCCCAGCTTTGAATAAAACGTCCAAAGGTTAGGCACACTCTCTCTATCGATATCACCTAACAGAGAAACTTTATCTGCCGTTGATTGTTGCCATTGCGGGTGACTCATTGGGCTTTGCTCTCAAACTGGATAGGCTTTGCAGCCAATCTTTCGAGGTCTTTCGCCACAGCTAGCACGCCCTCTTGGCGAATCTTTCCGCTCCACTCAGACTGCTTGCTTGAGATTAAACTTACCCCTTCCGCGATCATATCAATCGCTTCCCATTTGCCGTCTTTACTTCGACGTAGAGTAAATTCGAGCTTAATGTTTGGTCTTGGTGTATCGACAATATCGACTTTCACACCAGTAATTCGACGGCTTTCTTCAAGTTGTGGCTCTGGCCCAAACTCAATCGTTTGATCTGTGTACTCAGTCAGTACTTGGGCAATTGAGGCGACTAAATAACCTCTGAAAGCATCAATGAAAACTAAAACGTCTTCACGTTTGTTTTTCTTTAATTGTGGGCCAATCACCTTAAGTGCCGCATAACGCTCATTCACGTAAGGCATCAGCTCCTCTTCGACTATGGTTTTAAGATAATCAGGATCCTCTTTAACAAGCGGCTGCTCTTCTTTCAAACGTGCAAAAGAAATTTCAGCCACTTCTTTCATCATTTCATAAGGTTGTGATTGGTCCACCAGCTCAGCACTGGCAAACGTTGAACTAATCAGCAGGCCAAAACCTATCAATACACTTCTTAACATCCCTATCTCCTACTCTTCAGCCGAGTCACTTCCGCCAACGCTATACAGCACTTGGCCAATCAAGTCTTCTAAAACTAGCGCTGACTTGGTGTCTTCAATTAAATCACCATCCGCTAGCATCTCTTCATCATCAAATACAAATCCAGGAACGAGGCCGATGTACTGCTCGCCAATCAAACCTGACGTAAGTATTTTGACGCTCGAGGTTTCCGGAAATTGGTTATAACGACTGCTTATTGCCATCGAAACCACCGGAATCAAAGAGTCTGAATTCAACTCTATCTTTGTTACTCGACCAACCACAACCCCACCGACTTTGACAGGTGAACGCACTTTTAGGCTACCGATATTGTCGAACTCTGCATTGAGAGTATAAGTATCGCTGCTGCCTAAGCTCTTAACGTCAGCAACTTGAAAGATCATTACCAATATTGCGCAAATTCCGGCAAGGACAAAACTGCCGACCATTAATTCCATTTTTCGAGTTTGTTGCATGATCAATTCCCAAACATCCTATTAAATTCTTAGGTACTTCCTGAAATATTAGTTACCAAACATTAGGGCAGTTAATACAAAGTCTAGCCCTAATACAGCGAGAGAAGAGTGAACAACGGTACGCGTTGTTGCACGGCTAATACCTTCCGAAGTCGGTACCGCATCATATCCATTAAAAACAGCAATCCAAGTCACCGTGATAGCAAAAACAAGACACTTGATCATGCTGTTACCAATATCTTGACCAAGTTCTACTGAAGACTGCATAGCAGCCCAGAAGCTACCGTGATCAATGCCTTTCCAATCCACGCCGACGAGCTCACCGCCCCATATACCGACAGCCATAAAGATCATCGCCAGCAAAGGCATCGATATAAGCCCAGCCCAAAAGCGAGGGGCAATAACGCGTTTAAGAGGATCGACAGCCATCATTTCAAGACTCGATATTTGCTCTGTGGCTTTCATCAAACCAATCTCTGCGGTCAATGCTGAGCCCGCACGCCCGGCGAAAAGCAGAGCCGTAACCACTGGGCCAAGTTCACGCAGGAGTGATAAAGCAACCATCTGCCCTAGCTACCTTCAGCGCCATAATCCACAAGAATCACATACCCCTGAAGCTAAGCACCATGCCAATAAACAAACCAGAAACAATGATGATCGCTAAAGACTGAACACCAACACTGTATAGCTGTTTGATAAGAAGAGGGGCATTTTTAATAGGCTGAGGTTTTGCAACAAGCGCCCCCCATAGCATCAAAGTGGCTCGACCAATACTTCGACAGAAGCTAATAGTGTTCTCACCTAACTGACTGATCGTATCCAACAATTTAGACAACATTAAAACAGATCCTTTTCAATGCTTTGCGAAGGGTAGCGAAATGGTACAGGTCCATCAGCATTCCCTTGAAGAAATTGGACGACTCTTGGGTCTGGATTTACCGATAGCTCTGCCGGAGACCCTGAAGCGATGACTTTACCATCTGCAAGCAGATACACCTTGTCAGCGATACTCATCACCTCTGGAACGTCATGTGAAACCACTATCGATGTCAAACCTAATGCTTTGTTTAGATTACTGATAAGCTCCACCAGCACCCCCATTGTAATAGGGTCCTGACCGACGAAAGGTTCATCGTACATGATTAAACTTGGGTCTAGTGCAATGGAGCGAGCCAAAGCAGCGCGGCGAGCCATACCACCGGAGAGTTCACTTGGCATAAGATGAGCTGCGCCTCTTAAGCCAACTGCTTCAAGCTTGAGAAGAACGAGGGTTCGAATAAAGGTTTCATCGAGATCGGTATGTTCACGAAGTGGAAACGCGACGTTCTCGAATACCGAGAGATCGGTAAACAGCGCTCCCGACTGGAACAGCATACTCATTTTTTTACGCGCTTGGTAAAGCGCATTGCGATTTAGGCTAGGAATGTTCTCACCATCCACCCAAATCTCCCCTTTCTCAGGGAATAATTGACCGCCAATTAGCCTCAGCAAGGTCGTTTTACCAATGCCTGATGGGCCCATAATGGCGGTTATTTTTCCTTTTGGTACTTCTATAGTTACATCATCAAAGATCTTTCTTCCCGCACGAGAGAAACTAAGATTATTGACGGTAACCAAATCCTTATCTGACATAAGCTGTCTTTGACATCCTAACCGTTGTATCCCTGACCAATGCGCAATCATAAGCACTACTGCTCATAATTAAAAGCACCGTTCAATTAAAGCGTAATCAAATCCACGTATTTTGACCCACTTCATTATTAACCATTGTTATGCATTTTTTATAAGAATGACTAATAAAATGAATCTTCAGCTTCACTTTTAGTTACCAAACGGTCAAAATTGACGGTTAAATTATTCTGTTGTTGATAGATTAGGATTCATCATGCTCGAAGCAGTTGCGTTTCTTATAGTTGGCCTTGGTTTCTTGGTATGGAGCGCCGATAAATTGGTCTTTGGTGCTGCTGCACTGGCTCGCAATTTTGGTATTTCTCCCCTTGTCATTGGTATGACAATCCTTGCAATGGGGTCTTCTGCCCCTGAGATGATGGTGTCAGCAACGGCGGCGCTTGACGGCAAAACCGATACCGCAGTGGGCAACGTCATTGGCTCAAACATTGCCAATATTGCCCTGATACTAGGTATCACCGCAATGATCAAACCACTATCCATTAGCTCACCGGTATTACGCCGTGAACTCCCGCTAATGATTGGTGTCACTATACTATCGGGTATCTTACTTTGGGATAGCTATTTAGGCTTCTTTGAAGGCGCTCTGCTGTTCGTCCTATTTGTTGCATTCATCATAACTATGCTTCGCATCAGCCAGAAAGAAAAACAGGCTGGCGATGCTTTGGTTGAAGAGCAAGAGTCGGAAGTACCAGAGGGTGTCAGCAATAAACTTGCAGCCATGTGGGTGGTTATCGGCTTAATTGTTCTACCATTAGCGGCAGATATGTTAGTCAACAACGCAGTCATCATTGCAAAATACTTTGGCATGAGCGACTTGGTTATCGGCCTAACCATCATTGCAGTAGGTACAAGCCTTCCAGAACTTGCGGCATCACTTGCAGGGGTTATGAAGGGAGAAGATGATATGGCCGTGGGTAACATCATCGGCTCCAACGTATTTAATATCCTCGCGGTAATGGGTATACCGGGTATTTTAGCACCATCACTGATTAGTGAGTACGCAATGGGTCGGGACTTTTGGGTCATGCTCACCGTGTCATTGATTTTGGTTGCAATGGCGCTAGGAAAATCACGTAGTATTAATCGTATTGAGGGGGCTGTCCTTGCCCTGCTCTTTGTCGGCTATCAAGCCTACTTACTAATGAACATGTCTGCGTAATAATTGATGTGGAGATAAAGATGTTTGACTACCGTACAGCTGGTTTAGAAGTTCTCAACACCGAGATTAATGCGCTGCAACAGCTCGAACAGTACTTTGATGAGACCTTTAATACGGCTTGTGACCTTATTTTGAATGGAAAAGGCAAAGTCGTGGTCATGGGCATAGGTAAATCTGGCCACATAGGTAACAAGATTGCTGCGTC
The DNA here is from genome assembly GCA_003263845.1 of Vibrio aestivus. GTDB lineage: Bacteria > Pseudomonadota > Gammaproteobacteria > Enterobacterales > Vibrionaceae > Vibrio > Vibrio aestivus. The sequence goes on from JYJN01000035.1 coordinate 68,315, forward strand.
ACTAGCCAGTACAGGCACACCTTCGTTTTTCGTTCACCCTGGTGAAGCCGCTCATGGCGATCTAGGCATGATCGACTCGAAAGACATCGTTATTGCCATCTCAAACTCAGGTGAAGCATCTGAAATTCTTGACCTTTATCCAATTCTAAAACGTCTTGGTATCAAAATCATTAGTATCACAGGCCGCCAGAGTCGAGCATGGCTAAGTTAGCAGACGTTAATTTGTCCATTAAAGTGCCAAAAGAAGCTTGCCCAATGGGCCTTGCTCCAACAGCAAGTACCACTGCAACCTTGGTGATGGGCGATGCCGTCGCGATTTCTTTATTGCAAGCACGCGGTTTTACAACCGAAGACTATGCGATGTCACACCCAGGTGGTGCACTCGGGAGAAAGCTTTTGCTTAAGCTGTCTGACATCATGCACTCTGAAAGCGCCCTACCCGTGGTAACACCTGATACATTAGTGCGCGATGCTCTACTGGAAATCAGTCAGAAAGGCCTAGGGATGACAGCCGTTATCGATCAGGATGACACCCTAGTGGGCATCTTTACCGATGGTGATTTACGCAGAATTTTAGATAAACGCATAGATATCCACACAGCTAAAATTGGCGATGTGATGACGAAGAACCCAACCGTCGCAGACCCTAACCTGCTCGCAGCAGAAGGTCTAAAATTGATGCAAGAAAAGTCCATTAATGGATTAATGCTATGTCATGGTGGTAAACTGGTCGGCGCTCTCAACATGCACGATCTTCTAAAAGCAGGTGTCATTTAATGACTCAACGAGTAGAAACTCTCTACGGCGACGTAGAACAATCCATTCTCGATATCGCGAAAGATATAAGACTACTGATATGCGATGTAGATGGTGTCTTTTCTGATGGCCTAATATACATGGGCAACCAAGGGGAAGAGCTAAAAACTTTCCATACCCGAGATGGCTATGGCGTAAAATCTCTTATGAATGCAGGGATTGAAATTGCCATCATTACAGGACGTCAATCTCAAATTGTTGAGAACCGCATGAAAGCGCTTGGTATCTCTTTGATTTATCAAGGACAAGATGACAAAGTAAGAGCATATCAGGACATCTGTAAAAAATTGAATATTTCTCCAGAACAGACTGGATATGTCGGTGATGACCTCATCGATTGGCCTGTCATGGAAAAAGTCGCCCTTAAAGTATGTGTGGCTGACGGCCATCCACTACTTGCACGTCGTGCTAATTACGTTACGACAATCAAAGGCGGCCATGGCGCGGTTCGCGAAGTCTGTGACTTAATACTGCAAGCCCGTGGAGAGATCGATACACACAAAGGCCTGAGTATATGAATTTAGCTCGTATTGGGTATGCGCTGTTGCTAGTAATAGCATCATGGTCAGCGTATTACCTTTACGATAAAGCACCTGAATATGATATTCAGGTAGAGCCGGATAGCGAACTACCCATGTTCACCGGGAAAACTTAGAGAATACATCGTATGCCGCAGATGGTATTCGCAGTTATGTGATAACTTCAGAATACCTAGAACATTTCGCATCGAGTGGCGATACCGTTTTCCAGAACCCTGTATTAAAGGTTTACCGCGAAGGTTCAGTGCAGGAATGGGAAATTGTCGCTGACATAGGCATACTCGATGAAGACGAAATATTAACGCTCTACGACAATGTCGTAGGTACGAACTTATTACCAGAATCTGGCTTTGATACTCTTCATACCGATGAAATGAGCATCAAGTTAGGTAACCGAGATTTTTGGGCTGACAACCAAGTTGTACTTGTTGGACCACAGTTTGAAACGGTAGGACAAGCGATGAAAGGCAATTTAGCCGATAACACCGCGATCCTATACAACTTTGTTCAGGGTAGATATGAAACTCTCACACCTTAGCCTTATCGCTTTATTAGCAGCTTCCACAAATGTATTTGCACTATCCACTGACCGAGAACAACCGGTCTACATTGACTCAGACAGCCAGCATTTGGATATGCAAAGTAACAAAGTGACGTTCATTGGTGACGTGAAACTAAAGCAAGGCAGCATCAACATTAATGCCGATAAAGTTATTGTTTTCCGTAATGCAGAAGATGGCACGATTGAAGAAATTGAAGGCTACGGTGATGTGGCGACTTTCTCTCAGTTAACGGATGATGGGAAAACGCTTTATGGCGAAGCAAAAGAGCTTTATTACAACATGGCTGATGATCTACTCACTATGATTGACCAAGCGATGCTCTCTCAAGATGACAGTATTATTCGTGGTAGCAAGATTCGCTATCGAATTACGTCTCAAAAACTCATTGCAGATGGCCGCAATGAAGGCGATCGCGTCTCCACTGTACTCCAGCCACAAGCGGTACAAGAAAACTAACTATGGCGATACTCAAAGCAGAACATCTAGCGAAAAGCTATAAAAACAGAAAAGTGGTTTCAGATGTAAGCCTTCAAGTTGAATCTGGTCAAATTGTTGGTTTGCTTGGACCTAATGGTGCAGGTAAAACGACATCGTTTTACATGATTGTTGGTCTTGTTGCTCGTGATGAAGGTCAGATCAGCATCGACGATACCGACATCAGTATCCTGCCAATGCACAGCCGCTCTCGAATGGGTATCGGCTACCTTCCTCAAGAAGCGTCGATATTTCGCAAGCTCTCTGTTGAAGACAACATCATGCAGTCCTAGAAACACGTGAAGAAATGACACGTGAAGAGCGCCAAGACAAGCTCGAAGATCTATTGGAAGAGTTCCACATACAGCACATTCGTAAAAGTGCGGGTATGGCATTATCGGGGGGCGAACGCCGACGCGTTGAGATCGCCCGTGCTCTAGCTGCAAATCCACAGTTTATCCTATTGGATGAGCCATTTGCAGGTGTCGACCCTATCTCGGTAATCGACATCAAAAAGATCATTGAGCACCTACGTGACAGAGGCCTAGGTGTACTAATTACAGACCACAACGTACGTGAAACACTTGACGTTTGTGAGAAGGCCTACATTGTAAGCCAAGGGCAACTCATCGCAGAAGGGACACCAGATCAAGTTCTGAATAACGAACACGTAAAACAAGTTTATCTCGGTGAACAATTCCGACTATGATTAAAGTAAGACCCAACAATACTAATAAAAAAGGCAAGTAATACTGAATGAAACCCTCATTACAACTCAAGCTAGGTCAACAATTAGCAATGACACCTCAGTTGCAACAAGCTATCCGCCTGTTGCAGTTGTCTACGTTAGATCTTCAGCAAGAGATACAAGAAGCGTTGGATTCCAATCCATTGCTCGATGTCGAAGAGAACAGTGATGAGGCGCCTCAGCCTGAGGCCAAAAACAATAGTGAGAACGAAGAAAAAGAACCGACTGTTGAGGTGGCAGAGCCTGAAGCACCAGACAGCTCAGAGCTTATCGAAAAGTCTGAAATTAGCTCTGAATTAGAAATCGATACGACTTGGGAAGATGTCTACAGCGCCAATACCGGCAGCACTGGTATCGCACTCGACGATGATGCACCGGTTTATCAAGGTGAAACCACTCAATCGCTTTATGATTACCTAATTTGGCAGCTAGACCTGACCCCTTTTACCGAAACGGATCGCACTATTGCTCTCGCTATTATCGATGCCGTCGATGATTATGGGTACCTAACTGTTAACTGTGAAGATATCTTGGAAAGTTCGATAACGAAGAGATCGAACTCGACGAGATCGAAGCGGTAAGAAAACGCATTCAGCAATTCGACCCATTAGGCGTAGCTCCCTCAACTTGCAAGATTGCTTATTGCTTCAGTTAGCAACTTTCCCGGAAGACACTCCTTGGCTCAAAGAAGCTAGACTCGTTCTCACCGATCATATTGATCAACTGGGTAACCGTGATTACAAACTCATCATTAAAGAGACCAAGTTAAAAGAGCCTGAACTCAGAGACGTTCTCAAACTTATTCAACAGCTTGATCCAAGACCGGGTAGTAAGATCACCCCCGATCATGCCGAGTATGTCATCCCTGATGTGTCTGTATTCAAAGATCATGGAAAATGGGTTGTAACTATCAACCCAGATAGCGTTCCTAAACTGAAAGTTAATCAGCAATACGCACAACTAGGCAAAGGCAACAGTGCTGATAGCCAATACATTCGATCCAACCTACAAGAAGCAAAATGGTTAATTAAAAGTCTCGAGAGTAGAAACGAGACTTTACTCAAAGTTGCGAAGTGCATCGTTGAACATCAAAGAGATTTCTTCGAGTATGGAGAAGAAGCCATGAAACCTATGGTGCTCAATGATGTTGCACTAGCGGTTGATATGCACGAATCCACGATCTCTCGAGTGACTACTCAGAAGTTCATGCATACACCACGTGGCATCTTTGAATTGAAATACTTTTTCTCCAGTCATGTCAGTACAGACAATGGAGGAGAATGCTCATCTACTGCAATTCGTGCACTCATCAAGAAGTTGGTTGCCGCTGAAAACAGCGCAAAACCACTCAGTGACAGCAAGATTGCAGCTCTACTCGCTGACCAAGGGATTCAAGTCGCTCGTAGGACAATAGCGAAGTACCGCGAATCTTTGGGCATTGCCCCTTCCAGTCAGCGCAAACGCCTGCTATAAGGCTAAATAACCTAGAAGGAAAGTCTATGCAAATCAATATTAATGGCCATCACGTTGATCTTACCGATTCAATGCAAGACTATGTTAACTCTAAGTTTCAAAAGCTTGAGCGATTTTTTGACCACATCAATAATGTTCACGTAACACTCCGAGTCGAAAAAGTTCAACAGATCGCTGAAGCCACTCTCCACGTAAACCAGGGTGATATCCATGCAACTGCTGATGATGAAAACATGTATGCAGCCATCGATTCACTCGTTGATAAGCTTGTTCGTCAATTGAACAAACACAAAGAAAAGCTAAGTAGCCACTAACCATGCAATTAAGCGAAGTACTCTCATTGGACTGCACAAAAAAGTGCAGTCCAATTAACAAGTAAAAAAAGAGCTCTTGAAATGATCAGTGAGATCGTTGCAGAGCAAACAGGTCAAAATTCAACAGAACTTTTTGAATGCATGTTGAGCCGTGAAAAGATGGGAAGCACGGGTATTGGAAATGGAATCGCCATTCCCCATGCGCGTATGACATCTAGCGACCAAGCCGTAGCGGTATTGCTGCAATGCAATCAGCCAATTGAGTTTGACTCTATCGATAACCGACCTGTCGACTTGTTGTTCGCCTTGCTTGTGCCTGATGCACAATGCAAAGAACATTTGAAAACGCTCTCTTCAATGGCAGAGCGATTGAACGATAAGCAAACCTTAAAACAATTGCGTAATGCTCAGAGTGATGAAGAGCTTTACGAAATTATGATCAGTAAGTAATTAGCCCATGCGTCTTATTGTTGTCAGCGGCCAATCCGGCGCCGGTAAAAGTGTCGCGCTACGCGTACTCGAAGATTTAGGCTATTACTGCGTAGATAATCTACCGGTAAGCTTACTCGAAGATTTCATAAAGTCGGTCAAAGACGGCGGCCAAAACGTTGCAGTTAGCATCGACATTCGAAATCTCCCGAAAGAACCGACACTCGTGCCAGACGTTTTGGCTACCTTAAAAAAAGACACAGACGTAAGTGTTCTGTTTCTTGATGCTAACAAAGAAACACTTCTCAAACGATACAGTGAGACACGTCGACTTCACCCGCTATCGATGGGCGAGGCAAGGCCCTCTCTTGATCAGGCTATTGATTTGGAAAAATCCATCTTATCGCCTCTTAAAGAGCAAGCCGATCTTGTTTTAGATAGCAGTAACCAGTCTCTGCACGATCTCAGTGAAACCGTTAGAATGAGAGTTGAAGGACGCGAGCGTAAAGACCTCGTCATGGTCTTTCAATCTTTTGGTTTTAAGTTTGGTTTACCTAGCGACGCTGACTATGTGTTTGACGTCCGCTTCCTACCAAATCCGCATTGGGTTCCAGAACTCAGACCAATGACAGGATTGGATGCGCCAATTCGCTCCTACCTGGAAGGTCATAGCGAAGTTATTGAGCTTAAGCAGCAGGTCCAAAAAATTCATTGAACACTGGCTTCCTCTACTTGAAAAAAACAACCGCAGTTACTTAACAGTAGCGATTGGTTGTACTGGCGGTAAGCACAGATCGGTTTACCTCACCCAGCAAATCGGTGAATATTTCGAGCAGTTAGGCCATCAAGTTCAAATTCGGCACACCTCTCTTGAAAAACAGCAGGATTGACCATGCAACAAAGCAAAACAGTTCTGATACAAAATCGCTTAGGATTGCATGCCCGAGCAGCCGTTAAGCTTGTTGAACTTGCTCAATCATTCGATGCTACTTTAACCATCGAAAATCAAGAAGGTAAAGTGGTAACCGCTGATAGTGTTATGGGCCTTCTTATGCTGGAATCTGCTCAAGGCCAAAATGTTACGATTCATTCAGAAGGCCAGCAAGCAAAAGAGTCATTAGAAGCGGTTTGCGCTCTAATCGAACATAAATTTGATGAAGACGAATAGTTCGCTACCGCAATGAGTAGATAAGATAATTTCTTCATAAGAACTTATTAAACAACTTCTTAAATTACGATACTATTCCAGTCACTTAATAATTATCAAAAAAGGGGAAGTAATGGCAGAACAGATCGAGTTCGACCAAGCCCACCAAGCCCTCCAAGAAGTCAGTGAAGCACTTGAAAATGGACGTTTCGTTCACGTTCGCCGCCAGCTCCAAGATATGGAGCCAGAAGATATTGCCCACTTACTCGAAGCCTCACCTCGTAAAAGCCGTGAAGTCCTCTGGCAACTTACCGATCCTGAAGATTATGGTGAGATCCTCGACGAGCTAAATGAAGACGTAAAAGACTCTTTAGTCTCTAAAATGGCGCCCGAGAAGCTTGCAGAAGCAACGGAAGGCATGGACACGGATGATGTAGCTTACGTACTTCGTAGCTTCCTGATGATGTATCCCGTGAAGTACTTTCGCAAATGGATGCAGCAGACAGGCTGCGCGTAGAGACCGCTCTATCTTATCCAGAAGATACCGCTGGCGGTATCATGAATACCGACGTTATCACCATTCGTGGTGATGTTGATGTCGATGTCGTCCTACGTTATCTGCGCATGAAAGGGGAGCTACCTGACGCCACCGATGCACTCTATGTCATCGATGAAGACAGCAAGCTCATTGGTCATCTATCGCTCTCTACCATTTTAACTACTCAACCTGATATCGCAGTCAGCGAGGTGATGGACCATGCCGATGAAGCCATCTCTGTTGAGACCAGCGACTCTGATGTGGCTAGTCTTTTTGAGCGTCGTAATTGGGTATCCGCGCCAGTCGTTGATGAAAACCAACATCTGGTTGGTCGTATTACGATTGATGATGTGGTTGACGTTATCCGTGAAGATGCCGAACATTCTATGATGAGCATGGCGGGTATGGATGATGACGAAGATACCTTTGCACCGGTTGTGAAATCGGCTCGCAAACGTAGTGTTTGGCTTGGTGTTAATGTGCTTGCTGCATTAGCTGCAGCCTCAGTATCTAATATGTTCGAAGCAACTCTAGAACAGATGGCTGCAATCGCAGTCTTAATGACAATAGTTCCTTCTATGGGCGGTGTGGCGGGAAACCAGACTGTTGCTCTGGTGATTCGTGGATTGGCACTAGGTCATATAGGTGACAGTAACAAGAAAGAACTATTAATGAAGGAAGCTGCGATCGGTTTCCTAAATGGCATTCTATGGGCACTGATCATCGGTGGTATCGTTGTTGCTTGGAAGGGTAATTGGGTATTAGGCGGCATTATTTCGGCCGCAATGATGACCAATTTGCTCATCGCAGGCATTGCTGGCGTTACCATCCCTATTCTATTGAAGAAGATGAATATTGATCCTGCATTAGCAGGTGGTATGGCATTGACGACCATTACCGATGTGGTTGGTCTGTCAGTATTTTTAGGCCTTGCTACGGTGCTAGCTTCCTACCTCATTGTCTAATCATCATAGTCGCCTTCTAAAAAAGCAGCTCTAACGAGCTGCTTTTTTATTGTTTACATAGTATCACTAATGCTTTTAGACCAAAGGTGTTCAAGCTCTTTACTAATATCACTTTCATTTAGGTGGGCTACATGGAAGTTAAGCAAGTCTAAGTCATATGATGGATCCGTATAAACACTTCCGCTATCAATTGCTGCAACCAGTCGGTCTGCTTGGTCACGTGTGTACAAATCAGGATTATTTCGGCGAGTCTTTCCTTCGAGACGTTTACGCTCCAGATTCACCGCCATTTCATATTCAGCTTGAGTAAACCCTGAAGATAGCGCATTTTGTGTTTCAGCTTTGATCACGTCAAACACCTTTCGCTTATCCACTTTATTAAAGTCCACTACACGCACTTGTGACAATATTCGGTGATCAAACAGAACCTGATTATTTACATCGACTTGTACCCGTAAGTTATTGGCTTTTAACGCTGATTTGATACGATGCTCAAGCATCTCATTTGCCAATGTTGCCATCAGAAGCTCTTTACGTTGTAGTTTACTGTCAACATCATCACTAAAATTGCTGACAGTCCTAATTGTGTATGAGTCAACCAAACCATGATTTTCTAACAGATCACGGCTATTAAAAGAATCCTTGGTTTTGACCGATGCCTGAACTGGCCATAGGTCAAACTGACGCTCAATCGCTCTTACTGTCAATTTACTATCTATCCCCCTACGACAACAACCGATGCATTATTGGGAGTAAAATAGCTCTCTTCAAAGGCATTAACTGAAGCTAAAGAAGTCGCGTCTAAGGAGCTTTTATCTAGATAAGCAAAGTGATTGTTAATCATGAGATTATCAATATGACGTTCAGTTAGCAGTACATCAATATCAAGCAATGAACGCTTAGCAAACTCTAGCAGATCATCTGACTCACGTAACTCTGTACTTGCTTGTAAACCTGCATTGAGTGCTTTCAAAGCAATCTCGATATCGTCAACTGATGCAGATTCAAAATCGATACTGAACACTATCTGCTGATAATCTGTAGCCACATTCCAATCGCTCCCATAAACCGCATTTAAAGCTGCAATCCGAGCAGTTGGGTTGATACCATTCTCCTGTGCGACACCTGCATTAATGCGAACTCGAAGCGATAGCTCATTAGACGAACGAGTCGTAGGGAGAACTACATATCGTAAACCATTCTCTAGGCGACCGAGCGTAGTTGCTTTTGGCATTTGAATGTCGGTATGTTGATACCAAATTGAAGTTTTATTTGATGCAAATGTCGTGGACGAAACAAGCAACAAGCTGATAAGCAGAGTATTTAAGATAAGGCGATGTTTAATAGACACTTTAATCTCCGGAAAAGTTAGTACTTCCCTGTTTAACGCCTAATTATCATTAATTATGGCTTAGTGTCTTTCCCTGACAAAGCAGTTAAATCACCACACAAATAACCATAAATGTTCATTCATGCAGTAATGGTGCTGTTTATTTATAATTGAGCGCGACATTATCCATAATTGAACCCTATCGATCAAGACATAGGATACAAGCAACAAATAACACAATAATGAGTGGATAAATCAGCGAGATGTTTGAACTTGTTGATAGGTTTAATGCCTAGAAACGTAGAAAGCCTAGTCGTAAGACTAGGCTTTCTAATGAATAATAGAGCGGCAGGGGCTGCAGGCAGCTCCGACTCGTTGGTCGAAGACCAAAAAGTTAGATACG
>JYJN01000036.1 GCA_003263845.1 Vibrio aestivus
CTACTTAATCGGGCGTTATGTAACAGGCTGATTTTCTATAATATTTAGTCCTTCGAAATGCCAAACTTCACCACTGTTTTTTAGCTACTGATTCTGCGTTTTTGATTGGCTACTTCGTAATGATTCAAGGTTAATGAAAGCACGTTTCACTGGGTCAGTTCATCTCGACTTACTTCTCGAAACAAAAGGCCGAGTCACTCGCTGGAATTCACTGTCCTGAAATCGTTGTAACTCCCCCACTCCGAATTTGGCTTTCGCACTCAAATCCATCAAAAGAACCTTGAGTGAAAGGACGGTTTTAGTAGTCTGAAGACAACAATAAAGTCCGAGTGCGTCATTACATAACAAACAATTTAAGCAGACCCTCAACGCATGCCATTTTTGGTTTGCAGGTATTTCAGTGGTTATGGCGCTTTGCAGAAACTATCGTTGTGCGTTTCGGGCTACTTAATCGGGCGTTATGTTACTCATTGAAATTCCGCATAAAACTGGTAATTGGCTCTCATCTTTTGTTGCTCGCTTATCCTAAGCTGTATAGGTCAATCCAACTTGAGGTACTCGCTATGAGCACAGAACGTCATGGAATTACAATAGGCATTGAGCGCATTGGCTCGGAATCTGTTTTAGTGTTTAAGGCTACAGGTAAACTCACTCATAAAGACTATGAAGCAATTGTTCCTGTCTTGGATTCTAGCTTAAAGGGTATCAACTCAAAGCATATAAAAATGTTGGTCGATATTACTGAGTTTTCAGGTTGGGAGCTTCGGGCTGCGTGGGATGATTTTCAGCTTGGGTTAAAGGTCGGCTTTAATATTGAGAAAATAGCCATCTACGGTGATAAGAATTGGCAGGAGCTAGCCGCCAAAATAGGTAGTTGGTTTATATCAGGTGAAATGGAATCATTTGGTAGCTACGAGTCGGCAGTGCAGTGGCTAACTGATTAACATAACAAAGCATTTAAGAGGGATTCTCAACGCTTGGCATTTCTGCATCTACTTCAAATTTAGTGTTTACGGTACAATGCTTTAGGTTGGGTGGAGGCGTTGTTCACCCCTTAATGCGGCGTTATGTCACTATGCTCGATTCTAGAAAAGAGGCGTAAATTGAAAACCATATCAGAAGATCAGATAACTTTATCTTGGTTAGCAAAACATGTTCCTTTTAAGTGGTTTTTATCAGGCTTATTTTTGCTGTCAGCTGCTTTCACTTTAGGTTATGCGGTAAAGGGGGAGTTACAGGTCGATTCTGGTACTCAAATAACCAAAGATATCACTAAACTTACTCTACAAAAAACAGCGTTAGAAAGCGAAATAGTATCCCTAGAGATAGAGCTCTCTGTACTAAGGTCAAACCTAGAGCAGCAGAAAAAAACTATCGAACAGAGAAAAGCTGAACTTATGACTAAAGCTATTAGTAAGCACGGGAGCTGAAAATGACATAACAAATTGCTTAACAGGGACTCCTAACGCTTGGCCACTTTCATACAATTCAGCTTCAAAGCTTAGGGCACAAATTTTAAGTTGGGTGGTATTGCGTTATCGCCCGTTAGCAAGGCGTTATGTAACAGTATGATTTTCTATAATATTTAGTCCTTCGAAGTGCCAAACTTCTCCACTGTTTTTTAGCTACTGATTCTACGTGTTTGGTTGGCTACTTCGTAATGATTCAAGGTTAACGAAAGTGCTTCCCACTTGGTGAGTTCGTTTCGGCTTGTGTCTCTGGTTCAAAAGCAAAGTCATTCGCTGCAAGTCACTGCTCTGAAATCATTGTAACTCCCCTACTCTGAATTTGGCTTTCGCACTCAAATCCATCAAAAGAACCTTGAGTGAAAGGACGTTTTTAGTAGTCTGAAGGCAACAATAAAGCCCGAGAGTGTCATTACATAACAAACAATTTAAGCAGACCCTCAACGCGTGGCATTTTTTGTTTGCAGGTAATTCAGTGGTTATGGTGCTATGCAGAAACTATCGTTTTGCGTTTCGGGCTACTTAATCGGGCGTTATGTTTACGGGAGAAAACGGTGATTTTAGGGCTCAATCAT
>JYJN01000037.1 GCA_003263845.1 Vibrio aestivus
TTGCTAACGGGCGATAACGCTTAACCACCTAACTTAAAATTTGTGCCCTAGACACCGAAGCCGATTTGAATGAAAGTGGCCAAGCGTTAGGAGTCCCTGTTAAGCAACTTGTTAGGCTATGAATGCTCTAGTTTTGTATACGTACTTTCCCAAGTTCATTGATATTACTATATCGGTACTTTGGGTAGTAAACCCAGTATAGTTTTGGGTTCTTTGAATCTTGCGCCACTTGTAATACAACAACTTCCCGGTGGCCAACTATACGGAGACTCCTCTTTTCCAAAGGATGAGTTTTATGCGTATGGACAAATCGTTTACTCTTTATTGCCTTTATGAACATTTCATTATCAAAGTCGTCGAATGTTTCGATAACAAAACTGTGCTCACCAATTAGTTCCGATACTTCATTACGTATTTTATTTTTCAGTAAATATTCCAACGCAAACACTGATATAGCGCTGACAGCGGCTACACAAAAGAGTGTAATTAGTACACCCCTCCTTTTCCCCACTCGGGGAATAGAATTGTGAGAGCAGATAAGAGTATAGACAATGCAACTACCCAGAATGCCACGCTCCCCCATAATTCATATAGTTCTGTCATATCTCTTCCAATTGCCTAACGCCCGATTAAGTAGCCCGAAACGCACAACGATAGTTTCTGTACGACACCTTAAACACTGAACTGACTGCAAACTGAAAATGGCACGCGTTGAGGGTCTGCTTAAATTGTTTGTTATAAGCGTGCCAGAGATTGGCGCAGTTTTTCAATGCTTTGAACTCCAATTTCGCTACTTTTCCACCCAAACTTATCATTATTAAACCTAGGAAAAATATGGAGATGGTAATGTGATAGCTCATTGAATTTACCATTGTTTTGAATAAAAGATATACCATCGGGTTCAAAGGCTC
>JYJN01000038.1 GCA_003263845.1 Vibrio aestivus
GTCAATTCGATTAAAGAGGTATTATGAAAAGAGCAGCATTCTGTATGACTGGTGTATTGATAGCATGGATATTTAGCCCGTTTGCTATTAAAAGTCTCGTCAGCCTCTGGGCGATTGAGGTTGATGAACTAAGCTCATACTTCACAGCTAGTGCAGCTTTATTCTCCGCATTAGCATTTGGAGCATTATTATATACACTAGTGCTTCAGCGAGAGCAGCTAAAAGTTCAACAAGAAGAACTCGATAAGGCCAAACAGGACAGCGAAAGAAATACTGAAATTGCTGCCTACACCGCTATGCTAAATTATTATATGTGCCGAGGATATTCCAAAGACATCGTCGAAATAACCCCTGCGGATATTGCAAAGAGACTAAATACAATTTTAGGTTCTCCAACAAGAGATGGTAGCTAGACACATAACAAATTGCTCAACAAAGACTCCTAACGCTTGGCGACTTCAGTCGCAATTTCAGCTCCGTGTTTATGGCACAATATTTAAGTTTAGCGGTATCGCGTTGTCGCTTG
>JYJN01000039.1 GCA_003263845.1 Vibrio aestivus
GTTGCAGCTAACGACCACAACACTTAAGCAAAGCCACGTAATCACTGAACTCAACCAAACCAAAATCGCCGAGCGTTAGCTGTCGACTTGAGCAATTTGTTATACGTTGACCCGATATTTGAGATCCTGCGCCTCATCCCCTGTCATGCCACGAAAACCCCAACAATGTGCTGGCTGCTCTTTGATTGTGATTTCAATGTCCACTGGCGAAATACCTAGCTCAGTTTCAATTCGATTGAAAAGTTCTTTAATTAAAGCTTTCTTAGTATCCGGTTTCCTACCTTCCATCATGTTAATCTCGATTACTGTATATGAGTCACTTCTATCGGCAGGAAAATAGAAGTCTTCTTTATCGAGCGGAACAATTCGATGAGCACGCTTACTAGCTGGAAGCGTCAATATATCAGTCATACAAGACTGAATAACATCAGATAACTTTGCCTTAATTGGATTTAGTCTATCTCTAATTCCGTAGATGATTATCATCGTTTCTCCTTAAACGTATAACGCCTTGCTAACAAGCGACAACGCGATGCCGCTTAACTTGAATATTGTGCCATAAACC
>JYJN01000040.1 GCA_003263845.1 Vibrio aestivus
TGGCACATAACGCCCTGCTAAGTGGCTGACAACATATCACAAAACGTAAACAGACCACCCTAAACACAGACCAAATTTTGAAGTAAATTCGCCGAGCGTTGGCAGTCCGTCTTAAGCAGTTTGTTAGGTGAATTTATAGATAAGCTGTATAAACGCAAACCTCACGCGCTCCACTTTGAGTTTGAATTGTTTTGGTTCCAACATACGTTGTACCCAACTTACTTATGACTGACTTTGAACGCGCATTGTCAGTCAAATGCATTACTTTGAGTTTACTGAGACCTAGATTCTCTCTCGCGTACTCGATTAGAGCTCTAGAGCCTTCCGTAGCATAACCGACGCCCCAAAAAGGAACACCCAACCAGTACCCTAGTGTCCCTTCACCTTCTTCAAGTCGAGGAAAACTAACTGCCCCAATCAGAGTATTGCTATTCTTTAGAACCAAAGCGTAAACGACACCTTTACCAGTGTTGAACAAATCTTGATGCGTCTTAATCCAGCCAACCGCATCTGTTAACTCGTATGGATGCGGAATATTCGCTGTCATATCCGAGATAACTTTTTCACCCGCTAGTTCAGCAACTCTTGTTGCATCATGTTCGGTGAAAGGCCTGAGAATTAGTCTATTCGTTTCTATTGTTGTTTGCATAAATTCCTATACACCTAACGCCTTGCTAA
>JYJN01000041.1 GCA_003263845.1 Vibrio aestivus
CCGCCCGAAGGCGGTTTTCTTACTCGTTACTTAAAACTGATAGTTTAAGTTGGCGTAAAATGCTCGACGTTGCGTGTTGTAGTTCGCTGCAGTCTCATATTCTTCATCAAACAAGTTAGCAACTTTACCTTGAACACCCAGTGCTGGCGTAACTTGGTAAGAAAGTACGAAGTCAAACAAATGGTAAGAATCCAACTCCACTTCATTCTTCGTATCTTCGAAACGCTTACCTTGGTATAAGTATGCTAGGTCAGCTTTCGCATTACCACGCTCGTAACTGATCAACCACTTATATGCCTCATTCGCACGGCGGCTTAGATCTTTCGATTCAATCTTGGTTGGTTCACCCCAACCCGCCACATTCACTGGATTATCGGTATCTAGCAGATCAACAGATACAGAGTGAGATAATGGGCCCGTATCGAAATTTGCACCAATCTCAACACCTTTAATCGTCGCATTAGAACTTTCGAGTTCAGTACCACGGCCTTGGTATGAGATAAGGTTATCTACTTCTGTATGGAACCCAACAACTCTGAAGTCGACGATATCGAACATCGCTTCAAAACCAGCCTCGTAGCTCAATGACTCTTCTGGTAAAAGCTCTGAGTTACCATAATCAGGCCAATACAGGTCATTATATGTTGGTGCTTTGAACCCTGTGCCTGCTGACGCTAACAAACGCAAGTGATTGTTCAGCTTATACCCTACGCCTGCTTGCCATGTTGTGAAGTTTCCGTAGACATCGTTATCATCGTGACGAAGACTTGCTTCCAAAGAAAGCGCATCAAACTGAGCGATAGAAGATACGTAACCTGAGTAGTTAGTGCGCTTCTCACCATCATAGTTTTGGAACTGACCTGTACCAGTATTGTACAGGCTAGAATCCGCCACAGAGTCACGCAGATACTCAATGCCACCAAGCACATCTACATTACTGTTGACGTTATAAATCGATAACCAGTTTGCGACAAATCTATCAGTAGCAATTGTGCTTCCTGGGAACTCACCATGTAGTGACTCGGTCTCATCTCTGTTGTTAGCAAGAGTCAAAGAAGATGATAAGTTGTCCTGAGCATACTCTAATTGCGCAGAGATATTATAGAGCGTTGTATCTTGCTCGATAGGTGATAACGAACCAGTATTAAAATCTGTATAACCGTCAAACTCGCTGCGAGATGTGTGATAGAAACCATTGGCTCTTAAGCGCCACTGTTCATTTAGCTGACTACCAATCTCTAATGATAGATCTTGGCGTCTAAAGCCATCTTTGTCTGGCTGGTTAGGGCTATAGTCTTCCGAGGTCGCATCAAAGCCTTCTGCTGATTCAGCATTCACACCCACTTTAAACCAAGCATTGTCGCCAATTTGACCTGAAGCCGCCGCATTACCTTGAGCATACTTGTCTGTACCAAACCCTGCGCTCACCTTGCCACTACTCTCGGTGATATTGCCTGCATCTGTAATGATGTTGATAACACCACCAATAGCGTCAGCGCCATACACAGCTGCGCGCGCACCTCTTACTAGCTCTACTCTTTCAACTCCTGTAAGAGGGATAGACGTAAAATTCGCACTACCAGTAGTTGAACTTCCAAATCGCACGCCGTTAACTAAAATGATCACATGATTCGACGCATGGCCTCGAATAAACACCGAACTAGACTGACCTTGACCACCATTGTTAGAAACTTGAACACCTGGCAGCCACTTCAACACGTCAGTAAGTGTCTTGAGCTGCAATTGCTCGATCTGTTCCTTCGTTACAACATCGGTAGACGCAATGGTTGAAGATTTTGGCTGCTCAAAACGAGTTGCCGTCACCACCATGGTTTCATCGACTTCGTTTTGCTGAGAGTTGCTTTCTAGTGCTAAAGATGGGGCGTGCGGAAGTAGCGATACCACTGCGGCCGCTAATAGAGTTTTTTTCATTTTATTATCCTAAATCGCGAAAATCCTACTAAGCTCCCTCTCGGGTATACCTAGCAACTGGCAGGTCTTCGGACTTAAGAGCATGTGTTACCACTACCTACTACTCGACTTCCCACACCTTCTAGTGCAGTGCCTCTTGAGTATTCGTTCTCTATTACCGCTGCGCGTCAGCTCTGGATTTACACCAGATTCCCTTTTCAGCCATCCATACTTCTGGATGAGCACCAGCTTGAGCGTGATACTATTGACCAATAGCATCTTTGTCTAGTTAAACAATGGAATAAGCTATAGTTTTACGAATTGAAGGGTTATTGATAACAACACAAGACTGGACATGCGCGGGGGATTGAATAAAATCTGCGCTCTAAATTGAATGCACCATACCTAAATAAGGCGAGATCATGGCGACTCTTGACGTAAACCCACACGATTACCAACAGCAACTGGCAGAAAAGAAGCAACGTCTTACTGAGATGTTTGCTCACTACAACGCCCCTGAGTTGGAAGTGTTTGAATCTCCCGAGCAGCACTACCGTATGCGTGCAGAGTTCCGTGTGTGGCATGAAGGTGAAGAGCTTTACTACATCATGTTCAATCAAGAGACCCGAGAAAAGTACCGTGTCGATCAATTCCCTGCTGCCAGTCGTTTGATTAACGATCTTATGCCTCTATTAATCGATGCAATGAAAGATAATGACGTATTGCGCCGTAAGCTTTTCCAAGTAGATTTCTTATCCACCCTTAGCGGCGAAATTTTGGTGTCACTGCTTTACCATCGTCAACTTGATGATGCATGGATTGAGCAAGCAAAAGCACTAAAGCAACGTTTAAATGATGAAGCTTTAATCTCAACATCATTGGCCGCGCACGTAAGATGAAGATTGTACTTGATCGTGATTACGTGGTAGAGAAGCTCGATGTGAATGGTAAGCCATATATCTACCAACAAGTTGAAAACAGCTTCACTCAACCTAACGGCAAAGTAGCAGAAAAAATGCTGGAGTGGGCAATCGACTGTACCCAAGATAGTCAAGGTGATCTGCTAGAGCTGTACTGTGGTAATGGTAACTTCTCTCTTGCCCTTGCTCAGAACTTTGAACGCGTTCTTGCAACAGAACTCGCTAAGCCTTCTGTTCAATCTGCCCAATACAACATTGAAGCGAATAAGATTGAAAATGTGCAGATCATTCGCATGTCTGCTGAAGAGTTCACAGAAGCAATGGAAGGCAAGCGTGAATTCCGCCGTTTGAAGCAAGCCAACATCGATCTGCAAAGCTACAACTGCAACACTATCTTTGTTGATCCACCGCGTTCAGGTATGGATATCGATACCTGTAAGATGGTGCAAGGCTATGAACGTATTCTTTACATCTCTTGTAACCCAGAGACCTTGAAAGAGAACTTGGATGTTTTAAGTGAGACTCACAACATTACGCGTTTTGCTCTGTTCGATCAGTTCCCATACACTCACCATATGGAAGCCGGTGTTCTACTTGAACGAAAATAACCTAATTATCTAAATAACAAAAACAACAAACCCCACTACAATGTGGGGTTTGTTTTATCACGGACTTAGAAAGTTCATACTATTGCTGTTCTGCTTTCTCTTTATCATTCTGTGAGAAGAAACCGAGCTTCTTACCAATCCATAGCATCAATACAAATACGATGATCACTGAGAAAAAGTTAGAACCCGCATCTGGGTACTGAGCTTTAATAAACGCTGAGTGACCAAATGCGCCTACAAAGAAACACGCTAAACCAACCAGCGGGACATCTTCTGACACTGGGTTACTGAGATATTCTTGATACAGCGCCTGCACAGATAACACTAGCGCAATCAGTGGAAATATAGAAAAAGAAACCTCGCTGATGGTCATCCAAGACAACAACGCATCACCACACATACCAGCCACTAACGCTAATACTAAGGTCTTTCTTTCTGAACCACGATTAATTGGGTTTTCATTATTTGACATTAATCTATCCTACCTTTTAATCGGTTACGTTCTCGTTCTTTGCGATACCAATACGCCCCTTTGGCGATCATTCGCAACTGCATAATCAATCTTTCTGCTAACTCATCACGCTCGTGCCTATTTAAATCTAACGCTTCAGCGCCAGAGGTAAATACTAGTGTTACAGAGGCTTCTGCCTGTGTCAGAGCTTCATCTCGAGTCATTCCAGAGCTGATTAAGTACTCGGTCAGTTCTGCGGCGAAGTGTTGAATTTCACGAACGACTGCCGCCCTAAAGTCGGCCGAAGTACCAGAGCGCTCTCGTAATAATAGTCGGAATACGTTGGGACTACTTTCAATAAACTCCATGAAAGTCTCCACCGAAGTACGAATTACGCTACCCTCTTTCACGATTCGTTGACGAGCTTGACGCATCAACTGTCTCAGTAGCAAACCACCTTCGTCGACCATGGTTAAACCCAACTCGTCCATATCTTTAAAATGGCGATAAAAAAGACGTTGGTGCGATACCTGCTTCGCGTGCTACCTCTCGCAAACTCAGATTAGAAAAACTTCGCTCGGCACTAAGTTGACTAAATGCAGCATCAATCAAAGAGCGGCGCGTCTTTTCTTTTTGTTGAGCTCGGATTCCCATTGGTTTCATTATCAGTTCACATACATCAGCTTAATCTCTCTAATATAACGCGATTCACCGCTTGAGATAAGCCAATTGTGCATAGCACTCACAGCAAACCTCAAGACTTTGAACTCATCAGCGCCTTGCCTATAGCCAGAGTGAATCACGTTTTCCGCTCACAGAGCCCTTACTTCCTACCCAATCTTCGACTTTTCGCGTCATTTCTTGCGCATTTACGCTTTTGTTCGTGATCGCTACGACTTCCTTGTGTCCAAGTCATTTACCCCCATTAGAAATCAGTTAAAATCTCGCTAAAGCAATGTTAATTAAATATAACAAGGATTGAGATATGGCTCAGAGTAACCACTTTGACGTGATCGTTATTGGTAGTGGCCCCGGCGGTGAAGGGGCAGCAATGGGATTAACCAAAGCAGGGCTGAATGTTGCCATCATTGAAAAGGAAAGCAGTGTCGGTGGTGGTTGTACTCACTGGGGAACCATTCCTTCCAAAGCACTACGACATGCCGTTAGCCGTATCATTGAGTTCAACAACAACCCACTATTCTGCAATAACAATACTAGCCTTCATTCCACTTTCTCCAACATCCTTGGCCACGCCAAATCTGTTATTGATAAACAGACAAGACTTCGCCAAGGCTTTTACGACCGTAATGATTGCCACCTTATTTTCGGCACAGCCAAATTCACTGATACCCACACTGTTGCGGTAACACAAAAAGATGGCAATGTTGAAAACTACACCGCAGATAAGTTTGTTATCGCAACAGGTTCTCGCCCTTACCACCCAGCCGATGTGGATTTCACTCACGACCGAGTATACGACAGCGACTCTATCTTGAGCCTAAAGCACGACCCTCGTCATATCATCATTTACGGTGCGGGCGTCATTGGTTGTGAGTATGCCTCTATCTTCCGCGGACTTGGGGTAAAAACGGATTTAATCAACACGCGAGACCGACTACTCTCCTTCCTCGACAACGAAACTTCTGACGCGCTCTCTTATCACTTTTGGAACAGTGGTGTGATTACTCGAAACGATGAAACCTACGAAAAGATTGAAGGTACAGATGATGGTGTGATTGTTCACTTAGAGTCCGGTAAGAAAATGCGCGCAGACTGCATTTTGTACGCCAACGGCCGCACGGGTAATACCGATAAGCTCAATCTAGACGCGGTAGGCTTATCAGCGGACTCTCGCGGACAAGTCAGTGTAAATAGTAATTACCAAACCAGCATTGAACACGTATACGCCGTCGGTGATGTGATTGGCTATCCTAGCCTTGCAAGCGCCGCCTATGACCAAGGTCGATTTGTGGCACAAGCCATTACTGAAGGTCAAGCGTCTGGTTACCTGATTGAAGATATTCCAACCGGCATCTACACCATTCCTGAAATCAGCTCTGTGGGTAAAACCGAGCAAGAGCTGACAGCCGCTAAAGTCCCGTATGAAGTGGGCCGCTCTTCATTTAAACACTTGGCACGCGCTCAGATTGCAGGTAAAGATGTAGGCAGTTTAAAGATCTTATTCCATCGTGAAACCAAAGAAATTCTGGGTATTCACTGCTTTGGTGAACGTGCGGCAGAGATTATTCATATCGGCCAAGCGATCATGGAACAAAAAAGGTGAAGCGAATACCATTGAGTATTTTGTTAATACCACATTCAACTACCCAACCATGGCAGAAGCTTACCGAGTTGCAGCATTGAATGGCTTGAATAGACTGTTTTAAGTGTCATCAAAACTAAAAAACCGCAGCTCATAGCTGCGGTTTTTTGTTGCCTTTATGGCTGTGACCGTCTCAACCTATACAAGCCTGCAACTAAACTAAAAAGGTTTGCTTACGCCATTGATGTACGAAAATCACGCTAAACCCAATCCTCTCATTCCCATAAAGGTCAGCATTGCAAACCACAGAGCATGGTTTTGCCAAGATTCCATCAAGTAGAAAAGCGCAAAGAAACAGCAAGTGGCAATGAACATGCTATTTCGCATTTCTTTACCTTTGGTTGCACCAATAAAAATGCCATCGAAAAGGAAACACCACATAGCAGTGAGTGGCATCGCAATAAGCCAAGGCAAGTAAATCAAGGCCTCAGCCTGGACGGTTGGTATATCGGTGATCAACTGGATCAAGTGCGATCCCGTTACCCAGAAAATCAGTGTCAGTGCTAAACAAATCACTAAGCTCCAGAAGAAGGTACCAATCAGAGACTGGGTTAACTGCGCACGGTTTTTTGCTCCTATCGCCTTACCTACCATGCTTCCATCGCATAAGCAAAGCCATCCATACCATAGGAGATCATCATCAGGAAACTCATCAAGACAGCATTCGCAGCCACCACTTCATCACCAAAACTAGCGCCTTGGAAGGTCATGAAACTGAAGGTGGCTTGCAAACATAGCGAGCGTAAAAAGATATCTCGATTGAGCTTCACAAATCGGCTCAGATCTTGAGTGGCTTTCGACAACAAGGAAATTGGTGACGGCAAAGCAGAGCGCTGCCAAGTTCGCCACACGCACCATAAACCGAATGCAAAACCCGAGTAATCCGCCAGGACTGAAGCCAGCGCCGCGCCTTCGACTTTCCAGCCAAGGCCAAGAACGAAAATGACGTCCAACACGATATTTGTCACGTTAGAGATGATCACCATCACATCGGCGCTTTGGCATTTTGCGTTGCCAGTAACCAGCCCAACAGCACAAAATTGGCTAAGGCTGCAGGGGCACTCCACGCTCGAATAGCGAAGTACTGCTCACCGTAGAACTTCACTTGCTCACTCGCATCACTAAAAGAAAATACAAAAGTAGAGAGCGGGCTATGGAAGAGCAAAAACACCAACGCAAACCCAAACGCCATTAAAAGACCTTGAATTAACACCAATGCCAATTTCGATTTATCTTCTGCCCCATAAGATTGCGCAGCTAAGCCCGTTGTCGACATGCGTAAAAATCCGAGCAACCAGAAAGTGACACTGATCATGGTGCTACCCAGCGCCACACCACCCAAATACCAAGCATGTTCCAAGTGGCCAATTACGGCGGCATCCACCAAGCCAAGCAATGGGATCGTAATGTTAGAGAGCACCATAGGCACAGCAAGCAGCAATACTTGCTGATGCACTGAGCGATTGGTTAACGTTTGAAATAATTGAAGAATCACACTTACCCCTTAGCTGAGAAGTAAGTGTAACTGGATTACCAGTGAACCTGAACCACTACTGGCGTTAATCGCAGCTTGAGAGAAGTGACTTTAGTGATCATCCGTTGCCAAAATTTCCATCGGCCACATTGCTTATCGATAGGTGACCAAGGCTTCACTGATTTTGCCCAAGGCAAGTAATTGAGTATCGCGTCGCTTGGCGATGTATAGCCATGCTGGTAACTACCAGACCCCATCTTCTGCCCAAGTGGTTTGCTAGCCAGATCCCCCGCTAAAACGAGACAAGCAGTTGCATTAACAAAGTGGCGGCCTAGACCTTGAACGAATTGAGCGACCTGCCTTTCATTACAATCTAGTAGAGCATGTTCACATAGGATAAGAACGGGGGCACTTTCAGGGATTGGTAGTTCATCGAGCCAAGCGAGATCATCAACGTTACCGCACTTGTGGTGATAACGTTCGCTGCGGTGAAATAGCTTCTGTCGCCAAAGGAGATTTTCGGTGACATCCAATTCTAACCAGTGACAACGGCCATTATCGACACGGTAGAAGCGAGTATCCAAACCTGCACCAACATTCACTACCCATGCATCGGGGTAACGATTTAAAAATCGGCTGACTTGTTGATCACAAAGCTGCGTGAGAGTGGCATGAAGAAGCTGTTTTTGCATAACATCGCCAGACAAACATTCTGGCGCAAGCTGACAGCGCTGACAGGCAGATGCCGCGATAGGGTCGTACACTAAACCGTTATCCACCAAACTCTCTCGGCTTCTCAACCATAGAGGCTGAACCAAGTTCGCTGGGACTTGATAGCGGGTACGTTTATGTGGGGGTTGCGCTGTCATTATCAACTTCCTGTAAGAAACAAGAAGATGATAATGAATCTCACTTAGATTATCAAGCTATTGATAACGACTCTCAATAACTCGAGGCGGTTACATCTAAGTTGTTACATCCAGTCAGTATTACGGATAATACCCACGGCTAAGCCTTCAATCGCAAGGTGTTGGCTCGTTAAGTCGACTTTGATAGGTGCAAACTCTTCATTTTCAGCATGAAGGAGTACCGTTGAGCCTTTGCGCTCCAAACGCTTAACCGTGACATCTTCATCCACTCGAGCCACGACGACTTGGCCATCACGCACATCTTGCGTTTTATGCACAGCAAGGAGATCGCCGTCCATGATACCGATGTCTTTCATACTTTCGCCGTTAACGCGCAAAAGAAAATCGGCCTGTGGTTTAAACATGCTTGGATCCACTTGGTAGTGAGTTTCAACATGTTCTTGAGCCAGAATTGGCTCACCCGCAGCCACTTGACCAATCAGAGGTAAACCCTCTTCATCATTCGCAGCTTCGAGTAAAATTCGGATTCCTCGAGAGGCACCAGGAATGATTTCAATGGCGTTCTTTCGAGCTAAGGCTTTCAGGTGTTCTTCTGCAGCATTGGCAGAGCGAAAGCCAAGTTCACGAGCAATTTCTGCACGTGTTGGCGGCATTCCTGACTCATCAATTTTACTCTTGATGAGATCAAAAACTTGTTGTTGGCGGGGCGTCAATGGCTTCATAAGTCACCTGTCTTTTTATACAGTTAACTGTGAGTATATCCAGTAAAATTCAAAAGTAAAAGCCAATTGATTGTTTTTTGGTTTATTTCTCTATAAAGCCATCTAAATGCGTTCAGCGAAACACCAATAGATGCAGCCAAACGAAGCCCGCAAAGATAAATCCGAGTAAAACCATAGCCGAGGCCATGTCTTTGGCACGGCCCGACAGCTCATTTTCTTCGGTCCCAACTCGGTCCACAACCGCTTCTATTGCACTATTGGCAAGCTCCAAGATAAGCACGAAAAACACAGTGCCCACCAGCATGACTCGTTCAATGGGCTCAACATCAACCAAAAAGCGATGGGAATGAATACACACGCTAACAGCAACTCTTGACGAAAAGCCGCTTCATTTTTAAACGCCGCTTTCAGGCCTTGGTATGAGTAAAGCGTGGCTAATGCTATACGTTTTAAACCAGTTTGTTTCATTTGTGCCACAGAACATCCTATTCAGTTATAAAATTAAAGCTGCACTGGCGTTTTTGTCATCAATATTAAGTAAAAGGTTCGACCAGTTTCTGATATCCTTAGCGGCTTGAAAAAGATGGTTGAGTGCCTTTCCAACTTAAGTTGATGAACAAACAGTTTATACGACTAAGACTGAAAATGTACTTACTCATGTCGAAACAACTTAGAGGCTAATAAGCTATATGTCTTCTGGACAATCTATTTCTCGCTCATTACTAAAAATGCCACTTTCGGTACTGGTAAAAGGGACGACGATTCCTTCAAATCCTATTGAAGATCATAGTATTGATGTTGGTAAGCCTATTGTCTACGCATTACCTTTCCGCTCCAATGTGGATCTGTTGACACTGCAAAAGCAAGTGCTGCCATTAGGCCTTCCCGACCCATTAGAACCATTTACAATTAACGGTAAGACATTTAACCGTTATGTTTTCACCTCGACTCGACCAACTTTGATGCAGTCAGACGAAGACACGCCTAAAGAATCGGTTGATCAGTTCTCAGAACTTCTAGAACAGCACAAGTTAGACTCTGAGCTCGATGTTCAAGTCATTCCCACAACAGTGCTTTGGGGACGCAAACCAGGCAAAGAAGATAAGCATAAGCCCTATCTAGAGATGCTCAACGGACCACAAAAGGCGTTAGCAGTGCTATTCTCAGGTCGCGATTGCCTCGTCAGAGTAAGCCCCGTGGTATCGCTACGCTACATGGCTGATTCTCACGGTACCGATTCATCCATCGCATTAAAGCTAGCGCGGGTTGCCCGCATCCATTTTTCACGTCAGAAACTGGCTGCGTCAGGACCAAACTTACCGAATCGCCAAGCCCTATTTGATCGCCTGCTCAAGTCACAAGCCATTGAGCAGGCGATTGCTGATGAAGCGAATGCGAAAGATATTCCAATCGAAAAAGTTCGCAAAGAAGCGCACGCTATCATGGATGAGATAGCAGCAGACTTCTCCTACTCGTTAGTTAAAAATGGCGAGCGGATACTAGGCTGGCTTTGGAACCGCATCTATCAAGGGTTGAATATTACGAATGCATCCACAGTGCGCAAGTTGGCACAGGACGGACACGAAATCGTCTACGTGCCATGTCATCGCAGCCACATGGATTACCTGCTGCTTTCTTATGTACTTTACCGAGAAGGCATGGTGCCACCTCATATTGCCGCAGGCATTAACCTAAACTTCTTCCCGGCGGGGCCTATCTTCCGTCGTGGTGGCGCGTTCTTTATTCGTCGTAGCTTTAAAGGCAACAAGCTTTACTCCACAATATTCCGTGAATATCTCGCAGAGCTATTCGCCAAAGGCTATTCCGTCGAGTACTTCAGTGAAGGTGGGCGCTCACGTACCGGCCGATTGCTGCAGGCGAAAACTGGTATGCTGGCGATGACTATTCAAGCCATGCTTCGCGGCCTTAACCGCCCGGTGACCTTAGTTCCGGTATATATCGGCTATGAGCACGTGATGGAAGTGGGCACTTACGCTAAAGAACTTCGTGGTAAGCGTAAAGAGAAAGAAAACGCGAGCTTGGTGATTCGCACCATTCGTAAACTGCGCAACTTTGGTCAAGGCTACGTGAACTTCGGTGAGCCTATTCCACTGAATCATTACCTCAATGAGCACGCACCCGAGTGGACCAAAGACATCGACCCAATGGGCTCAACCAAGCCGCAGTGGATGAATCCTGTCGTTAATGGCTTAGCCACTAAGATGATGACGCACATTAATGATGCCGCAGCTGCCAATGCTCTTACTCTTTGTGCAACAGCCTTACTGGCTTCACGGCAGCGCGCCTTATCTCGTGATAGCTTAATTCAACAAGTTAACTGCTATTTGAACCTGCTACGCAATGTGCCCTACTCTTCAACCTACACCGTCCCAGACGAGTCGGCGGAAGAGTTGGTGAAGCATGCAGAATCACTCGATAAGTTTGTGATTGAGACGGATTCAATGGGTGACATTGTTTCACTTGATAGAAATCAGTCTATCTTGATGACCTATTATAGAAACAACATCATTCACCTGTTGTCGATTCCATCTTTGATCGCCCAGATGCTGGTAAGGCGTCAGCAGCTGACGGTTGAGCAGATTCAAGATAATGTCGCTCGAGTGTACCCGTTCCTCAAACAAGAGCTTTTCTTGAGTGTGGATGAGAGCCAATTGGGTGATATGGTCGTCAATTATCTATCCGAACTTGAACGCCAAGAGCACATCAAAATTGAAGGGCAAAACGTTTCGATCAATCAAGGGCACACTCAAACTCTTGTTCTGTTGGGTCGCACGATCTCAGAAACGCTGCAGCGCTACTCAATTGCGTTCAACTTACTGGTATCTGATCCTGAACTGGGTAAAGCAGACTTGGAGCAGAAGAGCCAAGATATTGCCCAACGCTTGGGCCGCTTGCATGGCATCAACGCCCCTGAGTTCTTCGATAAAGGGGTATTTTCAGCTCTGTTCTCGACACTCAAGCAGCAAGGCTACTTGGACGTGGATGGCGAGTGCGATATTGAGAGAACCGAGCAGCTGGCTCAGCTTCTGTATTCTATGCTCTATCCAGAGGTTCGCCTGACAATCCAAGAAAGCATCTGCCAAGCTTAGCTTGGCTTGCTCACTAACTAAACTCTAGTTAGATAAGCACTTACTAAAAAGGCATCGATGAATCGATGCCTTTTCTATATCTGTATAACTTAATATTAGTCCTTACCAAAAGGCTACCAACAAGCCAACGGTAATCACCATTCCCACATAATTATTGTTTAGAAAGGCTTGAAAACATAAGTCACGTTCACGATGACGAATCAGGTGCTGCTGAAAAACAAACAACGCGCCAACCACAAGTAGGCTCCAATAGAAGCTGGTTCCAAGCTGATACATATTACCAAGCAGCATAAACATAGCCAGCGTTAGCAGCTGTAGGCCACCAATGATCATTTTATCAAAACGGCCAAACAAAATGGCCGTCGACTTAATGCCGACCTTCAAATCATCGTCGCGATCCACCATAGCGTATTGGGTGTCATACGCAATCGTCCACAGAGCATTAATCACAAACACAAACCACACCATCATGGGCAGTTCATTGGTTTGCGCCGCCCATGCCATAGGAATAGCCCAGCTAAAAGCCAGCCCTAAAAACAGCTGAGGCAAGTGGGTGTAGCGTTTCATGAATGGGTAAATAAACGCCAGCACAATACCAACAAACGACAGTTGGACAGTGAGGGTATTCATGGTTAAAACCAACAAGAAAGAGGTAATACCTAACACCAGAAAGAGTGCGATGGCTTCTTTGCTCGATACTCGCCCTGAGGGCAAAGGTCGCTGCTTGGTACGTTTCACATGACCATCGACTTTACGATCGGCAAAATCGTTAATAACACAACCGGCAGAGCGCATGAGTATCACGCCTAATGCGAACACTAAAGTGACATGTAGGCTTGGCAAACCTTCAGCTGCAATGATCAATGCCCATAACGTTGGCCATAGAAGAAGAAGCGATCCTATTGGGCGGTCCATCCGCATGAGTTGCCAATAAGCCTGAGCTTTTGCCGCAGTCATCTAAGTATTGTCCTTAATGTAGATTGGAGATTGAGGCAAAAACAGTTCTGCCACTAACATGGGTTTGTGATTCATCCATAATCGAGAGCGCCTCGCTAATAGGCGCTCTTGCTCTAATTCAACCCAGCCAACTTGCAGCGCATCGCGTTCAACTTTATCAGCGCTGAACACGGTAAAGCCTAGTGGTATTTCACCTTGTTGCGTTAAATCATGCTTTTGATCTTGCATTGACGATTGAGGAATGAGCGTGCGTCCAAGTACCCAAGGAACGCCATCTCCAGAGAGAACAACTTTACGAAGTAAACACGATTCGTGGGACAGCAATGCAATCTCTTGCTCATTAAGTCTTTCTGATTTAACGATTTTATTGTGCACTAGATCGACTTTTAAGTCTCGACAATGCGCCTCCAATAAAACTGATAACGAACCTTGTTCCAATAGCCACTGCTTGGTTGATAGACTAGGGAACGCAAAATTTTCGGGTTGCTTCCAATCTACCTGACGCAATGCCGATAAATAGAGCGAAGTTGATTGATTCATACTAATATTCAATATGTAGCTTTATCATCGTACAATAACGTACAGAGCGTTAGTGCATTCAATTGCCAATAGATACCCTATTGTAACAAGACTAACTCGATTCGAGTATCGTGAATAAAAGAAAGAAAAGTCATAAATATGCTTAAACGTTACGTCGCCCCAATATTATGCTTACTCACTCTGCTTACTACTACTCAACTGCATGCACAGGAAGAGGGTGTTCCTCAATTAGCTTACTTTACGCTAGAGCCTGATCTTACAACAAACTTCTATACGAAGGGGAAGCAGCTTGGCTACATCCAAGTTCGTATCGATATTATGGTGGGAAGTTCTGGTGATTTACCGATTATAGAACTGCACCAGCCACTCATTCGTGATGCTGTGATTGAGCTGCTAGGAAAGCAGTCAGAGGATACTATCAAGTCTCTCGCTGGACGTGAAGATTTAAGGAAAACACTTGTTGAGCAGCTCAATGCTATTTTACTGCCAGAGACAGGCAGGACCATTATCGCCGACTTGTTGTTCACCAAGTATCTTTATCAGTAGCAAGCATTTGCTGTTTATAAGAAACGCCAAAAAAGCAGTCGATATCGACTGCTTTTTTATTCGTTCTAATTTCTAACTATTAAGTACGAAGCTAAGATTGGTTGAATCGGTTGGCATCCATAAGCCAAGTGCCACACCTGAGATTAGGCCTACTAGGTGAGCGGTATTGGCAATCGCATGAAAGGCTGTACAAACCCTAACACTAACCACACCAGCATAAAACCGACTATCGGCCTTGCAATGCCCAAACCAACTTGTGGTGATTTGTAGCCGAGCATCCACAAATAGCCCACCAATGCGTACACCACACCCGATAAGCCGCCAAAGTTAGCACCTTCAACCCAATACTGACCCGCACCAGATAAAGCTGCTGACACTAGGAATATCTGTAGCAGTTTCTTCGACCCTAGTTTCTGCTCTATATCGCCACCTAGCTGCCACCACCACAACACGTTGAACGCAATGTGCAGTGCAGAGAAATGGAGAATCGCGTGTGTCACCCAACGCCACAACTGCCACTGCTGAGAGGCATCGGCTGGAAAATGAAGCGCCAAGAGCACCGAAGGTGCACTTTTTAACTGCAGTAGGACGAATACGACAATACTCACCGCCATGATGAATAAGGTCATTGGGCCAGCTTTTGCTTTAATCATGGCAAGAAAGCTTGGCGACGAATAACTGAATTTCGTTTTTCTCGACTCAGCCATATCCCAAGAAGCCGCGGAATACTTACTGGCGTTCGGGTTCTCTAAAAACTGGTTCAGCTCAGCTTCGGCTTCCACTTGATTCTGATCGTCTCGTAACCATAAGGCAAACTGCCCTCCTCCCTCTGGCATCATATCGATCTCTATTCTTCTCGACGCCATGTAATCAATGAACGCCTGTGCCATTCTTGGGTTGGTTACGCTAATCAGTTTAATCATACAGTCTCTTATTGGTCGCCTTGGATCGGTAGCTCCGCTCTTCGCCATGCTTCAAAGCCGCCATCAACGCTATACACTTCTTCAAACCCTTGGTTGACTAAATACTGCGCAGCTCCTTGGCTACTGATGCCGTGATAACACATGACTAAGATCGGTTGCTCAAATTCTACTTCATCCATAAAAGCAACGATCGTGTCATTGGTCAAATGAATCGCGGATTTTGGATGCGCAACTTGAAAAGATTGCGGGTCGCGAATATCAACCATACGCGCTTTTCCACCTTCTATTAGCGCTTGAGCGCCCTGTACATCTATGTGTTTAAACTGGTCCATCTTATGCTCACATCTCATTATATTTGTTCGTCCACATTGTAACCTATCCAAAGGCGAACAAGTACGGACTGGTATTAAGGTTATCCACTTCCTTAACTTCATTAGCACATTGTGGATAAATCTGTGAATTGCGTTGATAAAGTGTTTTTGGATCTTCTGATCCACTACATATTGTGATGATCTTGCTTTTACTGTGTGTAAAATCAAACATATCCCCAAACCAAAAACCGCACTGAAGCCTTTATTCACCCCGCTTTCTTACAGTTGTTAAATAATTTCCTCACAGAGTTACCCACAGGCAGGCACTACTTTCTTGATCAGTGAAAGAGATCACTTTTCGTGCAAAAACAAAAAAGCCGAGATCAAATGATCTCGGCTTTCGAAGTGTTCTATTTGAGAGTCTAAAACTTAGAACTCACCAACAGCAGCTTTAAGTTTTTTCATCGCATTCTTTTCTAGCTGGCGAATACGTTCAGCAGAAACACCGTAGGTTTCGGCTAGCTCTTGCAGCGTTGCTTTTTGGTCGTCCAACCAACGCGAGCGAACAATATGCTGGCTGCGCTCGTCAAGTGTCGCCAGTGCTGACCCTAGACGGTTATTTGTGTGAGCTTCCCAGTTCGCTGCTTCAACGTTGTCTGCAACGTCTGAATGCTTATCTTCAAGATAAACCATAGGAGCAGTATAAGAAGCACCTGAATCGTCATCATCAGTTGGCATTTCGAAAGTGGCATCTTGTGCAGCCAATCGAGATTCCATTTCACGAACTTCTGACGGTTCTACACCTAGCTCACGAGCAACAGTTTCAACTTCACCATTGTTAAACCAACCTAAACGCTTTTTCGATTTACGAAGGTTAAAGAACAGTTTGCGCTGTGCTTTAGTCGTTGCAATTTTCACAATACGCCAGTTACGTAGAACGTATTCGTGAATCTCAGCTTTGATCCAATGAACAGCGAATGAGACAAGACGAACACCTACTTCTGGATTGAAGCGCTTAACCGCTTTCATCAAGCCGATGTTACCTTCTTGAACGAGGTCTGCCATTGGTAGGCCGTAACCAGAGTAACCACGTGCGACGTGAACAACGAAACGTAGGTGCGATAAGATCAACCCTTTCGCAGCGTCGATATCGCCATCATAGTGTAGTCGCTCAGCCAGCCCACGCTCTTCATCCACAGTCAGCATTGGGTAGCTGTTTGCAGAACGAATATAGCTATCTAAGCTATCTTGTGTGACTAAAGCCATTGGATACGTGTTTGACATTCAATTCCTCATCAATCTCTGATCTGGAGTAGTATTCTTAACCCAACAATACTGAACCTAAAATGCTCAGGTTTCAAGCAGGGGGAAGTTATTATGCATAAACGTTCGTTCTATACAAGCAAAAAAGTACACACTACAGTGTACTTTTTTACAGTTATATGACCGCTCAAGCTTAAACTGGTTCAATTTCTTTTAGATGCCTTTGTGCCGATACCTTCGCCGCCAAGCTTCCTAAGAAAATACCCGTCATTAAGAGTAGTAGTGATTCGTCCCAGTTCAACCCTATTAAACGAAATTGACTGTCATAAAGATCAGCTAATCCTTCAACAGCGCTGTTTAATAGAATGGTCACTAACGCTGTAAGTGTCCAAGCACACACTGCACCGAGCAAACCAAACCACATTCCCGAATAGAGATAAGGCCTTAATATGTAACTGTCGGTCGCGCCAATCAGCTTCATAGTTTGGATTTCATCTTTATTCGCCAGAACATTAAAGCGCAGCGTGTTGCCCACAATTAAAAAGACCGAACCTAGCATTAGTACCGATAGCATAATGACAATGGTGGTCACTAGATTACGAATCGCATCTAGCGAGTTAGCCAATCTTCGTCTAAACGGACATCAGTAATGATCTCTTGCTCTCCCAACCGAGCCGCTAACGCATTAATAGACTCTTGATTCTCTGTGGTTGGCTGAATAATGAAAACACCAGGTAGCGCGTAGTCATCAAGTAGGCTTATTGCTTTATCAAACCCAGAATACTGGCTGAGGTCTTCTAAGCCTTGCTGCGATGAGATGTATTCAACGTGGGCCGTTTCTTCCCAACGTTCCACATCATCTTTCAGCACCATAATGCGGGCTTCAGGCGTATTTTGCGCAATGTAAGCGCTCACTTGCGACGGGCTAGCAACGTCACTCGCCACCACCGCTAAGTTCTTACCAAGAAGATATAAACAAGCTGGCATAGCCAACGCCATGGAGATCACTGCGAGTGTGAGTAAGTTTCCAAGCGGCCTAGACCATAAAGTGCCAAATGAAGCTTTAGCTTGCTTAATGTGAATCTTGAAAAAGCCATCACTTTTTTGGGCGAGTTGACGCCTTGGCGACTTTTTTATTGCGTTTATTAGCGGCCATAGTCATCCACCTCGCTCAAAAAGCCTTGGTTCAGTTCAAGATGACGGTATTGAGGGTGCATGTTTACCAAGCTCTTATCATGAGTTGCGAGCAAGATAGTCACACCCGCACGATTAAACTCTTCAAACAGTTTTAAAACTCGACTAGAGAGTTCTGAATCGAGATTACCCGTGGGTTCATCAGCGAGTAGTAAAGTCGGTCTATTCACCACCGCACGAGCGATACCCACACGCTGCTGCTCACCACCAGACAGCTGACTAGGGAAACAGCGCGCTTTGTCGAGCAGATCGGTTTTGTCGAGCGCTGCATTAACACGGCGCTTTATCTCGTTCTCTGAAATCGACTCAATACGCATTGGCAGCGCCACATTGTCATAAACACTGCGGTCTGCCAACAGGCGATGATCTTGGAAAACAATCCCGATGTTGCGTCTTAAAAATGGAATGTCTTTGTTGGGAATGCGGGTAATGTCATGGCCATTAAAACTGATTTTCCCATCCGTTGGACGTTCGATAGAACAGATTAACTTCAGGAGCGTACTCTTTCCTGCGCCAGAATGCCCACCAAGAAAGGCCATCTCACCACGACGTAAGTGAAAGTCGACTTTTTGCAATGCCTGACGTCCACCACGATAAGCTTTACTGACTTGCTGAAACCTAATCACCCGTTATTCCTCATACTCGCTGCTTAATCCGTAAACAACCGATCGCTATAATCACTTTGCGCGATTAATCACTCTTTTTCTAATTAATCTTCGCGACTAAAGAGTGCTTCAATAAACTGCTCGCTCTCAAATGGACGAAGGTCATCAATACCCTCACCCACACCGATGTAGCGAATTGGGATTTGGAACTGGTCAGCGATAGCGAAAATCACACCACCTTTTGCTGTACCGTCTAGCTTAGTCAACGTGATACCCGTTAAAGGTGCAACTTCACTGAACAGTTTTGCTTGGCTAATCGCGTTTTGTCCGGTACCTGCGTCCAAAGTCAGCATGATCTCGTGCGGCGCTGAATCATCAATCTTCTTCATTACACGAACGATTTTTTTCAGCTCTTCCATCAGGTTAGCTTTGTTTTGCAAACGACCTGCGGTATCCGCAATTACCACCGTCAACACCGCGCGCTTTCGCCGCTTCAATCGCATCGTAAATCACGGAGGCGCTGTCAGCACCAGTATGCTGGGCAATCACAGGAACTTCGTTACGCTGGCCCCAAACCTGAAGCTGCTCAACGGCTGCGGCACGGAACGTATCACCGGCTGCCAGCATCACTTTCTTACCTTGCGATTGGAACTGCTTAGCAAGCTTACCAATCGTCGTGGTTTTACCAACACCGTTCACGCCAACCATTAAAATCACGTATGGCGTTTTTTGAGTGTCTACCTCAAGCGGTTTTTCAACGGTAGAAAGAATGCCAGAAAGCTCTTCTTTTAAAAGGCCATACAAGGCTTCGCCATCTTTCAGGTCTTGACGGGACGCTTTTTCAGTGAGGTTATCGATGATTTTTACGGTGGTATCCATGCCTACATCGGCAATCAGCAGCTGCTCTTCTAGCTCTTCAAATAGATCATCATCGATTTTCTTGTCTTTGAATAGACCAAAGAAGCCAGCACCGATATTTTCTTTAGTGCGGCTTAAGCTGCGTCTTAGACGCGCAAAGAAGCCCTCGGTTGGCTTCTCTTGCTCTTGAACACGC
>JYJN01000042.1 GCA_003263845.1 Vibrio aestivus
AAATATACCACTACGCATCCATCTTTCGATGAATCAAAAGTATCAGATGTAAATGAACTTTCACCAGAGTCACTGGTAATTTGAGTAAGTGATGAGTTCAACTCTGTGACCAAAGACTGAAAATCACAGTTACTTGGTTCTACTTTCTGATGTTCGAATTTCATATCTATCACATAACGCCTTGCTAACGGGCGATAACGCTATACCCACCAACTTAAAATTTGTGCCCTAAACACTGAAGTCGACTTGTATGAAAGTGGCCAAGCGTTAGGAGTCCCTGTTGAGCGATTTGTTATGTGCGTGCTAAACGATAGCGCTTTACTGTGCCTTCATTTTCATCTGTATAATTACCCAGATATTCACCACCGCAGTTTTCTATAACCTTTTGAGATGCTGGATTATCAATTGAACAGGTAACAATAACCGAGTCACTTACAACATTGTCACGCACCCAAGCGAGAAGAAACGAAGCAACGCCTTTGCCACGAGCTGATGGTTTAGTTTCGTAACCAACATGGCCTATTACATTCTCTACGTTCGCATTAGTCCCAGTACGAACTCGAATAGCACCTAAGATTTCGGAGTTCGAAAGGCAGTAATACGTTGTACTTGGCAAATACCCATTTGGTAATTCTGAGGTTACATTAGACCGCTCAACCAAACCTGACAGGTAAGCTTCAGGGTTTAGCTCAACATTTTCATATTTGGGGATACCCGAATCGAAGCATTCTTTCGCATAACAAGCTAACATTGGAGCTAAATCGGGTCTAGCTTCTACTACTTCCATGTCTATTTTCCTCTAAAGCACATAACGCCCGATTAAGTAGCCCGAAACGCACAACGATAGTTTCTGCATAGCGCCGTAACTACTGAATTACCTGCAAACCAAAAATGCGACGCGTTGAGGGTCTGCTTAAATTGTTTGTTATACCTGTGCATCAGACATGCTACTTACCCATTAGATCCATAATTTGCTCGGATGCTGGGGTTAAAGTGTTATAAATTTCAGACTTTCCGCAGTAGTTGCATACAAGCACATGATACTTATGCTTTTCCCAGTTAAGAAAACCCTCCCAGAAGCCACCACTTACCCGCATTTCTTTTTCATGATAACGTTTTCCGCCGCATCTCAAACATTCCCAATTACTTCTAGGATCTCTTCTGGCGAGTTCTGCATCTGCTCTTTGGACTAGCTCATCTTTACCGTTTGCCCAGCGCTTATTTCGAATCCTCTGTAACTCTGAGAGAGGAATAAGCGCCAACTCTTCATCTGTGAATTCTTGTAGCTCTGGATCTGGCTGTTTACGCCAATTAAACATTCATAATTCCTTTTATAAATAGGTATAACGCCGCGTTAAGTAGTGAGCAACGCCACCACCGAGCCTAAACCATAGCGCCTTAAACACAAAATCCACCTTGAGCTGAGGTTGCCAAGCGTTGGGAATCTGTCTTAAACGCTTTGTTATATTATTTGTGCACGAGCATATGCTTTTACTAAATCAATACTTTCAATATTAAACATATGACTTTTTAGGTCAGGCTGAAAGACTTCTTCTTCCGTCGGAAGCACTCCATACTTAGCATAAGCCTTCTGACTACCGATAATCGTAACTTTTAAGCTATCTTTACCATCAATTTGCAGATAAGGCGAGATTTGTGCTGCATGAAATGCATCCCAATCAAACTCACCAGTAGCTCGGTTTCTACCTAAAAAGCGATCATTAAAGATCAACTTTGCAGAATCTAACAGCACCGTTGAATGCGGAAAAGATTCCCTTGCGATTTGGTCAGCTTTATCGATAACGTCTTGATTCAAGACTAACCCTCGCCCATAGCACAACAACTCAGTTGCTGGAGATTCGTATTTTGTTTGCCCAGCAAGGTAAGCATAAATGTCATCCTCGGACATATCATTTGTTATCCAAGCAGAATCATACTCAGAAATATCAGAGTCCGCAGAGTACAGAAAGCTAACTTCAGATAGGTGCTCTCTTTTAAAACCACGCCAGTTAAAATACTTAACTACATTCAGTGCCATTTCTTCGCTTTCGAAAAAATAACAGCCTCGCAATCTAGACACTTTGTCAGGAAACTTCACATGCCGAACAAGCTCGATTTTCATTTCTTGTTCGAAGATATGCCAACCATTATGGTTTTGTGCATTCTTAAGTTTTGAATACTGCCACAACGACAAAAATGAACGCCGATATTTATCTTCGATATCCACAGAGCTATCGATAGAAGAAATTCTGCCGACTGCAACTTCCCAGGCAACTATTGGATTATCAATATTCAGATAACACCACAGACGTCTATGCTTTAGCACAATTAACCACCAGTTCTGAAAAATAATATAACGCCCAATTAAGGGGTGAACGACGCTTCCACCCACACCTAAAGCATTGTGCCATAAACACTAAATTTGAAGTAGAAACAAAAATGCCAAGCGTTGTGAATCCCTCTTAAATTGCTTGTTATATTTATTTTAGGAAGCCTTCCACCTTAACTGCCAGCAACCCTGATTTATGCCACTCAGCTTGCTCTGCAGTGAATATTTGAGCATCAAGGGTCTTTGACGGTTCTTCGTTTAAAGAGCCAGCCGGAACAATTAGGAATTTTCCACTTTGAGTCAAAAATGGCAAACCTGAACCACAATCGATGCAAAATGCCTTAGAAAATGAACGTGTAGAATGATCATAGCGCTTTATTTTGTCTTCCCCTTTCGTCCATTCGATGTTTGAAGGAGAAGTAAACAAGTTCGATGCATGAGCCGAACCTGTGAGCTTTCGGCACTGCTCACAGTGACAAAAGAAGAACTTACCGAAGTCATCTTTAAGCTTAAAGGCTACACTTTCGCAGCAGCAACCACCTGTAATCTCTTTATTCATTTAAACCTCCATGTTTGTTTATGTCGAATAAATATAACGCCAAATTAAGGTGTGAACAACGCTAACACCGCGCCTAAACCATTGTGCCATAAACACTAAACTGGCTTGAAGTGAAAGCGCCAAGCGTTGTGAATCACTCTTAAATTTATTGTTATATGCGTATTCGAAGCTACATTGAAACTGCTTCGATTTTGTTTCCGTCTAAGTCACGTACGAACGCTGCATAGTAAGTTTCACCATACTCTGGCCTTAATCCTGGCTTACCTGCACATGAACCACCTAACTCAATGGCTGTAGCATAGAACTGGTCAACAGCTTCTTTTGAAGGCGCATTAAAAGCAATATGAGCACCATTACTTGATGTAGTTTTTCCTTCGCAGGGACTTCCGACCCAAAATTCAAAGTCGTCACCATAAGCCGCTGCGATATTTTCTATATAGTGAGCACGCTTAATAGACAACGTAGAAAGAACTGAGTCATAAAAACCAATTGCTTTTACCACATCAGAAGCGCCAACTGAGACGTGATTTAGAATCATTTTTAAGTCCTTTTGTTGTTTGAAACTTGAAAGCATATAACGCTCGATTAAGTAGCCCGAAACGCACAGCGATAGTTTCTGCATAGCGCCATAACCACTGAAATACCTGCAAACCAAAAATGCCACGCGTTGAGGGTCTGCTTAAATTGTTTGTTATGTAATGACGCACTAGGGCTTTATTGTTGTCTTCAGACTACTAAAAACGTCCTTTCACTCAAGGTTCTTTTGGTGGATTTGAGTGCGAAAGCCAAATTCGAAGTAGGGGAGTTACAGCGATTTCAGGATAGTGAATTTCAGAGAGTGACTTTGCTTTTGAGTTTGAGAAACAAGCTGAAATGAGCTTGCCAAGCGAGAAGTACTGTCGTTGACCTTGAATCATTGCGTAGAAGCCAGCCCAATACACTGAACCAGTAACTGAAAATCAGTGGAAAAGTTTGGCATTTAGAGGGGCCAAATACTCTAGAAAATCAGTTTGTTACATAACGCCTTGCTAAGGTGCGGCTAAGCCAAGAAACCTAAGCAAAGCCACCATAATCACTAAACTCAACCATACCAAAAATGCCAAAGGT
Organism: Vibrio aestivus; assembly: GCA_003263845.1. Taxonomy (GTDB): domain Bacteria; phylum Pseudomonadota; class Gammaproteobacteria; order Enterobacterales; family Vibrionaceae; genus Vibrio; species Vibrio aestivus. The sequence goes on from JYJN01000042.1 coordinate 3,996, forward strand.
TAGCCGTCACTCTTGAGCAATTTGTTAGGCACCTTGAACAACTATTGATGCTTCATTTCGTCGACAACAGCTAGCAATGGAGCCGCAGCTCTGATGTCAATTCTTGACAGCACTCCATATAAAATATCGTTAAGGAAGTCGTCATCTAAGTAATATGTTTTGAAAGATTGCAGCTGTCTATTTTGTTGAGTAACGATGATGGCATTGTATTAAGGGTCATAACATTTTTTATATACGCATAGTCACGAAAGCACTCAATAACTCCATCGTTTTTGACCTTTTCTTTTGCTTGCACCAAGCTGTAAGAAAATTTAGTGCCATCAACATTTTCAGATTTCAGCAGTGCCGCTACATCTAAACCTTTTAAAGCGAAAGACAAATGGTTAAAGTACATATCTTGCCAATGCATACGAACCATAGCCTTATATATATCGTCATCTAGGTCATCATATAATGCGTTAAAATCAGTACCAAGATTTGTCATTTTAGCCACAAACAGATTGATAGCTTTAATGTTCGTCTTATCACCCACTTCCAGTTTATCACTTAAGTGAGCCATTTTTGCTGCTAGTTTTTTTGCTTCCAAAGCAACTTGAGTTTGGCGGTCTTTGATACTGTTCTTTCTGTATTGGTGAAAGCTAATAGAAATGCACAAGCAGTAGCAATTTGGGCGACAGAGTTAATAACATCTGTAACCTTCGCGGATTCACCCACCATCTCCGTAATTGATACAAAACCATACAAGAAATAGACAAAAATAACTATCGCGATCGCACCATAAAGAAGGGTATCAAATAGAATTTCTTTTCTCTTTTTTCTCGGTTTTTCATATAACACTTATCTAAAACTCCTTCGTAATGTTCTAGGTGCCTAACGCCCAATTAAGGGGTGAACAACGCCGCCACCCAAACCTAAAGCATTCTGCCATAAACACTAAATTTGAAGTAGAAGCAAAACTGCCAAGCGTTGTGAATCCCTCTTAAATTGCTTGTTATGTTCGTACTTACAGCGCTACGACTGCCTCAATTTCTATCTGCAAATCCGCATGAATTAGCTTAGAAACTTCTACCAATGAACATGCTGGTAAATTGCCGTCATAGAAGTTAAATAACTGTTCTCTGATGCTACCCAACATGGACATGTCACGAACAAAAATTGTTAACTTCACCAGATCGCTTTTTAAGCGTTTTTCTAGCCTAAGGACTTCTGAGATTTGTTCTAGAATTTCTTCAGTCTGCTCTGTTAGACCAAAGGCTTGGGATTCTGTGCCATAAGCTGTAAGCCCTGATATATAAAGTGTTTTGTTGTGCTTTGTTGCATGAACGTAAGGTCCTGCAATTTCAGGTAAGCTTTCGTAAGTAACCCGTTCAACCATTAGATTTCTCCCTAGA
>JYJN01000043.1 GCA_003263845.1 Vibrio aestivus
TTCTGATTTTTGCATTACATAGTAATGTGAATTGACTGTGCCAAGACCGAAGTCTTGATTGGTCACTCAGTTCATTGAAACCTAAAGTGAAACCGAAGTTTCATTTTGGATTATCATCAACGAGTGCCCACACAGATTGATAGGTTTAAATTGTTAAAGAGCTATTCTTCTTTGTGACTTAAGTCACTTCGGAAGAGGCGGCCATTCTAGCGAGATAATTTTCAGTGTCAAACACTTTTTAAAATTTATTTCGCAAGACATTCCGTCTTACACTTAACTGAGCGAAGCCTTGTGGCGTCTGCCCTGTCAGTGGATGCGCATTATAGACAGGTCCTTTAACTACGCAAGCGAAAATTGCACTTTTTTTAAAGAAAAAGTGCCATGCGGGCAAACTTCAATCAGAAACTATTTTGCAACCAGATTACCTTCAGGATTAATACAGCTTATCCACAATTACTTGTGGATAAGCCTCCTTTCTAGCTATCGCTATCAAAGAAATAAGAGATACGTGATCGCGGGTTTAAATACTCTTTCACTTTATCTGGCAGTTTATGAGGCAAGATTGCATTCACTATCTTCAATTCTTTATCAGCCAAGTCGATGATTGGGGCTTGAGTTCTTGGAACGGAAGGATCGTATATAAGGACATTTGGATATAAGATGGCTTTTGCGTTAACTGAAATAACCAAGCCAACCATTTGGTTTGAGAGTTGCACTACCGTTCCTGGTGGGTAGACGCCCATAAACTTCACCAACAAGTTGAGAGTGTCATTATCGTAGAGCTCTTTGCAGTTCTTATATAGGTGAGAAAGTGCGATATAAGGTATTTTCTGCTCACTGACTATATTGGGGTGACATAAGTTATCGTAAGCATTTGCCACCGCCACAATTTGCGCCAGTTCGTCAATCTCATCACCTTTCAGTCCATCGGGTAACCTGAACCATCGTTCAGTTCATGGTGTTGAGCAATAACCGTTCTCGCTGTTTCAGGAAATGCCTCTATATTACCTGCGATATCTAAACCGTACTTAGTATGTAGTTTAAGGTAGTTCTTTTCCGGCTCTGTCAGTGGCGTTTTCTTTCTTACTATTGCAGTAGGCACTTTTATCTTGCCAATATCATGAAATAGCGCTGCGAACGCGAGCTCTTTGATACGGCTAGGTTCCAAACCTTTTGCTCGAGCAATCATCATTGAAATGACAGAAACGTTCAGCGAATGAAAGTAGATATCTTCAAACTCACTTTTACCGTTCATTAAGTGCAAAGTCACATGATCATCACTTAGCAGCTTACTAACGATGTTATCAACCAAGGCGGTAGCTTCATCGACTGCTTGCTCTGGGCGGTTACGTATCTTATTCATTACCGCACGCATACAGGCTAACGAACGTTCGAACTCTTTTTCACAGTGGATAACGCGCCTACGATAAGCGCTCAGCTTTTCAATTCTTTGTTGCTTTTCTTGCCACAACTTTTTCGCTTCTGCGTCTAGTTCACTTTCACGAGGAATATTATCTTCTGTTTTCACCTCCTGTTGAGGAGGCAACGGCTCAGCATCACTCTGGGCAGGATTGATGTAGACGTGCTTAATACCCAAATGGCGGATGATTTGGATCTGTTCTTGTGTTTTGACTTTAAAGCTATTGAATAGGAAAGGATGATCATTCCACTTCACAGGAAGTCGAATATGTAATCCCGGTTGAATCCTATCAACAGAAATTTTAATACTCGCCACGTTTTATATACGACTCTAATTAACAAATAACGCGATAAGTCTAGATGATTCAAGATTACAAATCATCACCTAGGTTAATGAATGTGATATGAGAATCGTTTCTATTTAACTAAATCACAATTAAGTATCCACCGAATTCCAAACTTATCTTCAACTTTGCCAAACCGTGCTCCCCAGAAAGCGTCGGATAGTGGCATCATTACATGCCCTCCTTCAGACAGGCGAGCAAACACTTTTTCTTGTTCGTCCAAGTCATCGAAAACTAATGCTAGAGACATATTATTTCCACTTCGTTCCGAAGCGAGTACACCATCTGACATCATTATTTTCATTCCAAATGCTTCAAACTCAGCATGCATAATCCAATCTGGGTCCGCGCCTTCTATCATTTGAGGGGCGTCTTTGAATCTTTGCTGCGAAGTAATCACACCGCCAAAACACTTGTGATAAAAATCTAATGCCTGCGAGCAGCGCCCTGCGAAAAACAAATAAGGTGTCAATTTATACATTCTAGCTCTCCTTAATATCATTCATTTAAACATAGTTGATAAAGCAGAGATGTGCTTGAAAAGTATGCAATTTTATAGACACAGAAAACAAAAAAGCCTCTCTATAACTAGAGAGGCTTTCTTAATCATTCCGTATTCAGCCTTTATTTTAGCTGCTATGAAATATCTGTTCTGTTTCCAATGAAGTCATGGCTCTAACTTGTCTCCAGATGTAATAGAAGATACCCATCATCATAATCATGCTTGGAATAGCGATTGCAGGGTAACTGTATAGCGTTAATTTACCCAATTCTTCATTAAAGGCAGCTGTGCCTGCAGGGCTGGTGACAATCCAAGTTGCGAGAAAATAGTTCATTGCAGAAGAGAAGGCAAAAGTACTCGCAAAAAGGTAGTTAGATACGCTCAGGCAACGTTCAAAGGCTGCTTCATTGTCTGTTTCTGCCAAACGCTGTTTGATTAACTCAAGGTTAAGGACGGTATCGTTAAAGATGACTTTTTTAACCACCGGATATTTGGTAAAACTAGAAACTAAGACCGCTAAACCAATCAGCCCTGGAATAAGTGCTTCTTTCAAGCTAGCCAACGAGTATCCAGTTCAAGCAACCCAATTCCGCCCGTTAAAAGTACGCTGACAAAACCTAAAGCAGCAATGAAGTTAAAGCGCTTATTACGAATAAGTTCCATACCACCGTATACAACTGGGAATGCAAGCGCCACGACAAGAGCCCAAACTGTTCCTAAATGCTCTTCCCCACTAAATTTCATTAAGATAAAAGAAGGAAGGAACACGTTGAATACGATCTCGAACAAAGGGTTCGACTTTTTGTTTGTTTTGTTACTCATAATAATCCAATTATAGGCGCTATCTGTTAATAAAGCTGACGGCGATTGTTCCCTGTATTACACCCGCTGTAAAGGGATACTAGCTCGACCTGTGTAACAACCTATAACAATTGCCGCTCATCATAAAGGGGCGACACCTAAACTCACTCGACTGCACTCGCGATTTGGTATTTTCGTCGTTGGATCAATAGGTTTCTCCGAACGATAAATTAGCTCACTATACCAATTAACCGTATTGCTTCATTCAACATTAAAAGAATAAACTTCACCGCTATCAATAAGACCCCACTTGAAATCTTGGAACAGTTGCCTACTTCTCCCCAATAAAGCCAATGGACCCATCTCACCTTATCGCTGGTGAGGTTATCTAAGTCGCAAAATAAGTCATTATTTTTATTGAAGTTTGAGTTTTCGACGGACTCGCCAATCTTTTGTGAAAAATAACAACTTATACTCATATCAATGCAAGCCGTTGATTCTTAATTAAAACAAAAAACCAAAGTCCATCATGTTGTCCTATTTATTTCTACTTTTGCGAACAAGGTACTTTACTTGCCTTTTTACGCTTCGTTACTGACATATCCTGGCAAAAAGCACTATGGAGGCACTGAATTAATAATGCTTCAATCGTCACAGGTTAGATAGCCAATGAGGATAATCACTATGAAACACCCAATGTGCCTACTTAGCGCAGCAGTATCAATGTCATTACTTGCTACATCAACAAACGCCACTGAGCACGACAACCTGAGTCAAGTGACGATAATTCCAAATCACAATGCCACCATGATTAGGAACTTTAACCCTTACGTACCCGCTCGTATGCACACAGCCCGTGATTTTATCTACGAACCCTTGGTTGTTTTTAACGAGCTACACGGTAATAAACCTGAATTTCGCCTAGCAACGAATTATCAATTTAGTGATGATTTGTTGACCCTGATCTTTGATTTACGTAAAGGAGTCACATGGTCTGACGGCCAACCTTTTACTGCTGAAGATGTTGTTTTTTCTTTCAAAATGCTAGAGAAAAATCCAGCTATGGATGATCGAGGAATTCAAGCGCTGATAGAAAAGATAGAGAAGGTCGGCGATCATCAAATTAAATTTACCCTAAAAGAAATCAATACCAATGCTGCCTACGAGGTTGCACAAGTACCCGTCGTTGCAAAACACGTTTGGGAAGATATTGAAAATGTGACGTCGTTTATGAATGAAAACCCAGTTGGGACAGGGCCATTCACCGAGATAGCAACGTTTACTCCACAGCTATTTGTTCAGTGTCGTAACCCAAAATATTGGGACAATGATAATTTAGAAGTCGACTGTTTACGCGTACCGCAATTTAACCATAATGATCAAGTGATGACAGCTTTGATCCACTCAAATGTAGATTGGGCTGGCTCGTTTATTCCTGATATTGAAACAACGTTTATGAGCGCCTCTGAGCATCACGGGTACTGGTATCCTGCTGCAGGCACTCAAGCCTTTATGTTTAACTTCGAGCATAGTGATCCAATCAAGCGTGAAGTTCTAAACGATGTTGCTTTTCGCCGCGCCTTTTCCATGGCACTCGATCGCCAATCCATTATCGATATCGCCCACTATGGTTCTGGGACAGTTAATGACTTCGCATCTGGATTAGGTTATGCCTTTGAGTCATGGTCAGATTCAAATACTCATGATCAGTACAAACCCTTTATGACCTACAACCCAGAAGAATCTATCGCTGTATTGAAGCGCGCTGGATTCAGAGACATCAATAACGATGGATTTGTTGAAACACCATCTGGGCAATCTTTCGCACTTGATATACAAAGTCCAAATGGCTGGACGGATTTCAACAACACGGTATCTCTTGCGGTCGAGCAGTTACATAAGGTTGGTATCAATGCCGTTCCACGTACACCAGATTTTGCTGTCTACAATCAAAGCATGCAAAATGCCGAATATGATGTAGCCTACACGAACTACTTCCACGGCCCAACGCCACATACATATTGGAACAGTGGCTTCCATTCAAAAATGCAAGAACGCGGTGGCATGCCTCGATTTGCAATGCACCACTGGAATGATGAGCAAATAGATAAGCTACTAGATACCTTCTTCCAGACGCCAGTCCAAACTGAGCAAATGAAAATTGCGAATCAAATTCAAGGTATACTCGCAGAAAACCAAGTTACTGTACCTGTAATGTCTGGGTCTAACTTCTACCAGTACAATACAAAAAACTTTACTGGTTGGTGGACTAAAGAGAACCCTAAGGGCCGCCCGATGATCTGGGAAGGGACACCTGAGCGCTTGCTCCATGTTCTGGACTTATCTCCACGCAGTTAAACAAGCATTACCAAAATAATCTTTAGTTAGTAATCAAGAGCGTGTCTGGCCTAAAAGGTCATCACGCTCTTGTTTTTTAAGTAGCAAAAAACTAGAACGCAGCTAATCTAGATAAGTACTCATTTTCTTGTTAGCCCAAAGCGACGAAAGTCCGATAATAAAGCGACCCTTCTATGTATGGTAACGGTGGGCGGACTTGATTGGACAGGCATCCCTGCT
>JYJN01000044.1 GCA_003263845.1 Vibrio aestivus
TGTGGTTTTGGGCAATATCTTTGCTTCGTCTTTGTTTACCTCAATGTCTCGGATATTCTCGCTTAGCCGTGAAGAAATTTTTTGACATCACCAAGTTGTTTGATATCGCCTTTTCGTCATTAGTTAATCTGCTTTGGCCACTTATCCTTGTGCTGGTGATGCTATTCATCGCAGCTTTGATTGGGGCCGCGGGTGTTGGCGGTGTGAGTTTTTCAGCTGAAGCTGCTCGGCCTAAGCTTTCCAAGATGAATCCACTGAGTGGCCTTAAACGCATGGTGGGGATGCAAAGCTGGGTTGAATTGATTAAGTCGATACTCAAAGTGGCTTTGGTATCCGGTATGGCGTTTTATCTGATTTCGGCTGCGCGAGTGGACCTGATTCAGCTTAGTCATGATGTATACCCACAGAATATCTTCCACGCTTTAGAAATCCTGCTTAACTTTATTCTTCTTATCAGCTGTACTCTGTTGATCGTTGTGGCTATCGATATTCCGTTCCAAATTTGGCAACACGCAAATCAGCTGAAAATGACCAAGCAGGAAGTCAAAGACGAGTTTAAAGACACCGAAGGTAAACCTGAAGTTAAAGGGCGAATTCGTATGCTTCAACGTGAAGCCGCTCAGCGCCGAATGATGGCCGAAGTGCCTCAAGCCGACGTGATTATTACCAACCCGGAGCACTTCTCAGTCGCGCTACGCTATAAGCAAGACAAAGATAAAGCGCCTGTGGTAGTCGCGAAAGGTGTGGATCATATGGCGCTGAAAATTCGTGAAGTGGCGAGAGAGCATGACATTTACGTCATTCCTGCTCCGCCGCTTGCTCGTGCGCTATACCATACTTCAGAGCTCGAGCAGGAGATTCCGGATGGACTGTTTACTGCGGTGGCTCAAGTATTAGCGTATGTATTCCAGTTAAAACAGTATCGCAAGCGTGGCGGCGAAAGGCCTAAACTTCGTCCCGAGAATATGCCGATCCCACCGGATCTGCGGCACTAGTTCAAACCTTATTTATCAAGATAGAAAAAAGCGACCATCGGGTCGCTTTTGTGTTTTATGAGGCTGCAGTTAAGAGTTATTTCTCAGTTACTTATTTCGCAGGCAATTACTTCTCAGGCAATTATTTCTCAGGTATTGAAAGCAGCACTAACAGTGCTCCGTCGCCGCCAAATTCCAGTGGCGCTTGGTGGAATGCCATCACGTCAGGATGCTGTGCCAGCCACAGTGGCGTTTTCTGCTTAAGAATATGCTTACCAATTCCGTGTTGGACGCAGGCACAGTGCACATCGTTTTTGATGCAGTATGCAATCATAGCGCCCAGCTCGCGTTTGGCTTCGTTCTGGGTCATACCATGCATATCCAAGAATACGTCTGGTACGTAAACGCCACGACGAAGTCGTTTCACTTCATAGGTAGAAACATCGTCGCGAGCATAACGTGTTGGGCCGTCTTCACTGAGTAAGGGCACAAACTCATCTGAGAAATAGAACTCGGTATCGCTGGCTTCACGCGCGCTACGCTTGATTTCTTTTTGCTTAGTATTTCTTTTTGGTTGCTGGACTATGGTATCCTGTTGCAACTTTTTTACGCCCTTTACTGCATCCTTAAATAAGGCGAAATCGTCATCGATGTCGGTGTCTTTTTTGCTCATCGGGATCTAAATAATCATTTAAAATTGAATTAGCAGTATTGTAGCGCTTTTCGGAGGCAATTTTGGATAAGATTTTTGTAGAAGAAGCGGTATCAGAACTTCATACCCTTCAAGATATGATTCGTTGGACTGTGAGCCGCTTTAACGCAGCAAACCTATTTTACGGTCACGGTACTGACAATGAGTGGGATGAAGCGGTTCAGCTAATCTTGCCAACACTCTACTTACCAATCGATGTACCTCCACATGTTTTGAACTCTCGCCTAACCAGTAGCGAGCGTCTGCGTATTGTTGAGCGCGTAGTCAAGCGTATCAACGAGCGCACTCCAACGGCTTACCTAACGAACAGTGCTTGGTTCTGTGGCCTTGAATTCTTCGTCGATGAACGTGTACTTGTGCCTCGTTCCCCAATCGGTGAGTTGATTGAAGCTGAATTCCAGCCGTGGTTAACCGAAGAACCTACGCGCATTATGGACCTTTGTACGGGCAGTGGCTGTATCGCGATTGCTTGTGCTCACGCGTTCCCAGATGCGGAAGTGGATGCGATTGATATCTCGACAGATGCGCTTCAAGTTGCCGAGCGTAATGTTCAAGATCACGGTATGGAGCAGCAAGTATTCCCAATTCGCTCTGATCTGTTCCGCGATTTACCAAAAGACAAGTACAGCTTGATTGTGTCTAATCCACCATACGTGGATGAAGAAGACATGAACAGCCTACCGGATGAGTTTACCCATGAGCCAGAGTTGGGTTTGGCTGCCGGTACTGACGGCCTTAAACTGGTTCGCCGTATTTTGGCTAATGCACCAGATTACCTAACGGATAAAGGTATTCTTATCTGTGAAGTGGGTAACTCGATGGTTCATATGATGGAGCAGTACCCGCACATTCCGTTTACTTGGATTGAGTTCCAAAACGGTGGTCATGGCGTTTTCATGCTGACTCGTGAACAGATGCTAGCGCACGCAGAAGAGTTTGCGTTGTACAAAGACTAATCGCTTTTACAAACGTTAAGAACGTAGAAACACCAAGCTTGCAGTCGTTTGCTGAGCTTGGTGTTTTTTTATGCGTGCAAAATCGTGTTTAGGGGTTTACATCAAAGCGCAATAAAGCGACTATGAATTTATTAGTAATTGAAGTGTAAAACTATGTATACACACGGTTGGCGTGTGATGAGGTACATAGGCGCAGTAAGTTTGAGGAAGTAATGGCAGGAAACAGTATTGGACAACATTTCCGAGTAACCACATTCGGAGAAAGCCATGGTATCGCACTAGGATGTATTGTGGATGGGTGCCCTCCAGGGCTAGAGATCACTGAATCAGATATTCAAATTGATTTGGACCGCCGTCGCCCAGGAACCTCTCGCTATACCACTGCGCGCCGCGAACCCGATGAAGTGAAAATCCTATCTGGTGTTTTCGAAGGAAAAAACAACGGGTACTTCAATCGGTCTTCTGATTGAAAATACAGATCAGCGGTCAAAAGATTATTCTGAAATCAAAGATAAATTCCGCCCAGGCCACGCAGACTACACCTATCATCAAAAATACGGTGTACGTGATTACCGTGGCGGTGGTCGCTCGTCAGCGCGTGAAACAGCAATGCGTGTGGCAGCAGGTTCGATTGCGAAGAAGTACCTTAAGCAAGAGTTTGGTGTTGAGATTCGTGCTTACCTGTCTCAAATGGGTGATGTATCGATTGATAAAGTCGATTGGGACGAAATTGAAAACAACGCTTTCTTCTGCCCGGACGTTGATAAGGTTGAAGCGTTCGATCAACTGATTCGTGATTTGAAAAAGCAAGGCGATTCAATCGGTGCCAAGATCCAAGTAGTAGCAACTCAAGTCCCTGTAGGCTTAGGTGAGCCGGTATTTGATCGTCTAGATGCTGATATTGCCCACGCACTGATGAGTATCAATGCGGTTAAAGGCGTTGAGATTGGTGATGGCTTTGATGTGGTTAGTCAAAAAGGCAGTGAGCACCGTGATCCACTGACTCCAGATGGTTTCGCAAGCAACCATGCTGGTGGTATTTTAGGCGGTATCTCTACCGGTCAGGACATTGTTGCGAATATCGCGCTTAAACCGACTTCAAGCATTACCGTTCCGGGCGAAACAATCACAAAATCTGGTGAGAAGACGGAGCTAATCACTAAGGGTCGTCATGATCCATGTGTTGGCATTCGTGCAGTGCCAATTGCAGAAGCGATGTTAGCAATAGTCGTACTGGATCATCTGCTTCGTCACCGTGGTCAGAACCACGGTGTGACAACAGAGACTCCTCAAATCTAAGATTTGAAAAGTTGATGTTCTTGTTGGAACCGAATATGAAACGCAGCCTATTGGCTGCGTTTTTTTTAATCAAAGTACTTAGGCAAAGATTGCGCTAATGACTCCCAAATTGCTTTACTTGCCTTAGATCGCGTCGCGCGTCCAAGGCACAGCAGTTGGATCGGTACCGATTGGCCGGATGTATAATCTGACAAAATCTCGACTAATTCCCCTGAAGTAAGCTCTTGGCTTATAAAGTGTGGGTCGATCATGGCGACACCTAAACCCGACTTGAGCATAGTGACTAAAGCTCTGGCATCATTACAGCAAATAGAGCTGTCGACTCGAATTGATTCTAGCTTCCCATCCTCATCGGCGAACTGCAACAATCGAAATGACTGGTTCTGCTTTTGAATATCAGGCATTGATGAGCTGTGAGTTCGCTTGGATGCGATGGGGTAGAAGTACGACTGAGATAATCAGGGCTTGCGACAAAGCACATTCGTTTTTCACCGATTTTTCTCGCCAGCATCGGCGAATCGGGGAGGTGTCCAATTCGAATCGCAATATCGATGCCTTCTTCAATTAAATCTACATTGCTGTCGTCAAAGTTAAGCTCGAGCTGAATGTCGGGAAAGGCTTCTCGTAGATAACTGAGCTCTGGTAACAGGTAGTTTTGCCCAAACAGGGTAGAGCAGCTTATTTTTACTCGCCCTTTAGGTGCTGCTTGGTTATCGCTAATGTAGTCTTCAACGCTTTCCAGTAATGGCAAAAGGTTACCCGAAATTTCATATAAGTTTTCGCCACTTTCGGTAAGCGATAGCTTACGAGTAGTGCGCTGAATCAGCCTTTGATCAACCAATTGTTCCAGTTGACTGATTTTTTTACTCACTGAAGAGCGGGGCAAACCAAGTTGATTGGCTGCTGCGTTGAAACTGCCAGCGAGATGACTTGGCGGAAAAGCGCCAAATGAGGTAACAGCTTATGAAGATCGAGATTATTGGTTCTCATATAGAAACAAATATGTTCATTTTTGGTATCTAATCATGGTTAATAGCTTGGTTTAATCTATCACTCCAATCAAGTCAAAGGAGTGAGAACATGAGTCAGAACACAGTCTTAGTGACAGGGGCAACTGCGGGTATCGGTTTAGTCACAGCGAGAGCCTTGATCGAGCAGGGAAACAAAGTAGTGGTAACGGGTCGAAGTCAAGACAAGTTGGCATCGGTTCGACATGAGTTAGGCAGCGATGTCGTTACCGTTTTGTGTGATAACGAAAATCGAGCACAAGTTGATGTTTTAGGTAGCGAGTTAAGAAAGCAAGGTATCACATTAAGTGGCGTGGTTCTTAATGCGGGTGTTTTCTTTCCTAATACCTTGAGCGAAACCTCTCATGAAGAATTCGATAAAACGATAGACACTAACTTTCGAGCACCTTTGTTTACAATTCGTTCATTGCTTCCTGTGCTGGAAAACCCAGCGAGCATTGTGCTGATTTCAAGTTTGGTTGTTAGAAAAGCTTTTCCGCAAAGCTCGCTATACACTGCAAGTAAGACCGCTTTAGAGGGACTTATGGGTGTATTAAATAAAGATTTGGCAGACAGAGGTATTCGTTTAAATAGCGTTCGCCCCGGTGTTACCGCGACTGAAATCCAAGCAAAAGCAGGCATGGATTCTGAAAGTTACGCACAACTCGAGCAGAGTATGGCAGCCTTGCCTTTAGGCCGTATGTTGACGCCACAGGATATGTTACCAGCAATTTTGATGTTGTTGTCAGACAAAACTGAGGGAATACGCGGAGCGGGGATAGATGTTGACGCTGGTTTTAATTAGATGGAGCGTTTTGAAAAGCAGGTGACGAATATCACCTGCTTTTATTTATTCAATAGTATCGCAAAATCAATGTAGAGCTTCTTCTGTGTCTAATTGAAACGAAGGAAGTCGCCATTGGAAGCGGACTGCCGCCATACGCAGCGTGTAACCAGCCACAATGGTTGCGATTGTTGCTGTCAGATCGCTGATACCGAAATGGAGCATAGCTAAGTACAAGCCTGATGCAACAAGGGCAACGGACGCATACAGTTCTTGATGCAATACTAATGGAGTTTGGCGACAAATTAGATCACGCAATAAGCCGCCAAAGACACCAGTAACGAGAGCTGCCACCATGCAGATAATCGCATGATGCCCCATTTCCATCGCCACCTTAGTTCCAATGATGCTAAACACGACAAGCCCAAGTGCGTCTAGACGAATAAGTAGCCCTTTAAGCTTAAGTACCCACTTAGCCAATCCTGTAGTGACAATACCCGCTAAGCAAGTAATCACCAGAAAGTGAGGGTTTTCAACCCAGCCCAGTGGATAGTGCCCAAGTAGGATATCACGAACAGTTCCACCACCAATTGCAGTAGCACTGGCAACCAGCATTACGCCAAACCAGTCCATATTGCGTCGACCAGCGCTAAGTGCTCCCGTCATCGCTTCTGCCGTAATACCAATGATATATAAAACGCTCAGTAACATCGCATTCACTTCTACTAAAAAGTTTAAGGGGGAGTCCGATTGGAGAAGGCGAGAGTGTAGTGCTCAAATGTATCTTTGACGAATGAGATTTTGTGCAGACGAAAACGTTTGTTGGATTATTAAAACTAATGAATATGCACTGAAACGTGGCTTTTGATATTCGCTTTACCTAACGGGGCAATTAATGCGAGAATTCCCGCCTAGTAGA
>JYJN01000045.1 GCA_003263845.1 Vibrio aestivus
TAGTTCAGTGGTTATGGTGCTCTGCAGAAACTATCGTTGTGCGTTTCGGGCTACTTAATCGAGCGTTATGTAACAGTCTGATTTTCTATAATATTTAGTCCTTCGAAACGCCAAACTTCACCACTGTTTTTTAGTTACTGGCTCTGCGTTTTTGTTCGGCTTCTTTGCAATGATTCAAGGCTTTCGAAAGCACATTACACTTGGTCAGTTCAGCTTGGCTTGTTTATAGCAACAAAAAACCGAGTCACTCGCTGGAATTCACTGTCCTGAAATCGTTGTAACTCCCCTGCTTCGAATTTGGCTTTCGCACTCAAATCCATCAAAAGAACCTTGAGTGAAAGGACGTTTTTAGTAGTCTGGAGGCAACAATAAAGTCCGAGTGTGTCATTACATAACAAACAATTTAAGCAGACCCTCAACGCGTGGCATTTTTGGTTTGCAGGTAGTTCAGTGGTTATGGCGCTATGCAAAACCTATCGTTGTGCGTTTCGGGCTACTTAATCGAGCGTTATGTAACAGGCTGATTTTCTGTAATATTTAGTCCTTCGAAACGCCAAACTGCT
>JYJN01000046.1 GCA_003263845.1 Vibrio aestivus
GGCATTACACCTTACGGTGCCTTTTTTGATGAACTCAGTCGTTCAATTAGTAAGAGTCGTTGTGAACGGCTTTTACTGCACGACCTGAAGGGTCTGCGTTGTTTTTGAATGATTCATCCCACTCAATTGCTTTCGCAGAAGAACACGCTACTGAAGGACCACCTGGTACACATTCTGCTGCTGACTCTAGAGGGAATAACTCTTCAAAGATCTCGCGATAAGCATAACCTTCTTTTGTCGTTGGCGTGTTATAAGGGAAGCGGTACTGAGCAGTTTCCATTTGCTGATCACTCACTTTAGCATCCGCAGTCGCTTTTAGCGTATCAATCCAATCGTAGCCAACGCCGTCTGAGAATTGCTCTTTCTGACGCCATGCGATTGATTCAGGTAGGTAGTGCTCAAAACACTCACGTAGGATGTGTTTCTCCATTTTACCGTTACCACACATCTTATCTTCAGGGTTTAGACGCATAGCTACATCGATAAACTCTTTATCTAGGAACGGTACGCGACCTTCAACACCCCAAGCTGCAAGAGATTTGTTCGCACGAGCACAGTCGAACATGTTTAGCGCAAGTAATTTACGAACGGTTTCTTCGTGGAACTCTTTCGCGTTTGGCGCTTTATGGAAGTACAAGTAACCACCGAAGATTTCATCTGCACCTTCCCCAGAAAGAACCATCTTGATACCCATTGCTTTAATCTTACGAGCCAGCAAGTACATAGGGGTAGAAGCACGAATTGTTGTGACGTCGTAGGTTTCAATGTGGTAGATAACATCACGAATCGCATCTAGACCTTCTTGGATCGTGTAGGTCATCTCGTGGTGAACTGTACCAATTTGATCAGCAACTTCACGAGCAGCCTTAAGGTCAGGCGCGCCTTCTAGGCCAATAGCAAATGAGTGAAGTTGTGGCCACCAAGCTTCAGATTGGCTGTCATCTTCAATACGCATCGCCGCAAAACGCTTAGCCACTGCAGAGGTAATTGATGAATCAAGTCCCCCAGATAGAAGCACACCGTAAGGTACGTCTGTCATCAACTGGCGCTTCACGGCAGCTTCTAGAGCTTCAGTCAGTTCTTCTTTGCTTGTGCTATTACCTTGAACTGCTGCGTATTCATTCCAATCACGAGTGTAGTAACGCTGCGGTTTTGCATCGGCACTGCTGTAGAAACAACCTGGAGGAAATTCGCTTACTGTTTTACAGACAGGGACAAGTGCCTTCATTTCTGATGCGACATAGTAGTTACCATGTTCATCGTAGCCTTGGTATAAAGGGATGATACCGATATGGTCTCGGCCAACCAAGTATTGGTCTTTTTCTTCATCGTAAAGAACGAAAGCGAAGATGCCGTTTAGTTCTTCAAGTAGGTCAGCACCGTACTCTTGATATAGTGCAAGAATCACTTCACAGTCAGAGTCTGTCTGGAAGTCATACTTACCTTCGTAGCGAGCACGGATCTCTTTGTGGTTGTAGATCTCACCGTTAACCGCAAGGATGTGTTTTTTGTTCGAGCTGTATAGCGGTTGAGCACCACTGTTTAGACCAACGATAGCCAAGCGCTCATGCGCAAGGATTGCTTTGTCTGATGCATAAATGCCAGACCAGTCTGGGCCACGATGCCTAAGTTTTTTTGACATCTCAAGCGCAACTGGACGTAGTGCAGCCGCATCACTTTTTATATCTAGAATCCCGAAAACCGAACACATACAACATCCCTTTAAATATTTTTTAATCTGTTGGCTTCAATTTGCCATTCTGATTAAAAAAATCAACAGGGAATGATGAAAAAGAATTAAAAGCGCGATTAATGGTGTATTTTTTTTAAAATATATTGTTTTTATTAAAAAAACTCCAAGGAGTGGTGTTTTTTTGAACGAAACAAAAACGGGAGTCACGTAATGACTCCCGTTTTGATTTGCTTGTTGAGGCTACAAAGACTAATTCGGTGAGGTAAATTTAGGGTTTAAATGGTCGCATACGTGACGGGCAAAACCGCTACCCGCCTCGTTGTAGATATTAAATGCGGCATCAGCCCCTTCTTCTAATAAGTTATCAAGTTGATCTTGATACTCTGCGATAGCGGCGATTTGCCCTTTAAAGTTTTTAAGCTTCAGTTGCTCTAGCGCTGTTTGGTTACCTTGGTGGTGAGGCATGGCAAGAAGCACCAGTTTTACATTGGCGGTATCTAAAATACGCTCCCAAAAATCGGAGTCAGTTGCATCGCCAGCAATCACATTTCGGCCTTCAGCACGATGCTTGTGCGCCGCCTCTTCTCTGACTTCAATACCTAACGCAATTTTTCCATAACGGCTTCTCAATTCGTCATAAGCGCCGGTGCCAATGCGTCCCATACCTAAGATCAATACCTGAGCATGACCTGGGTTGATGAGTTGGTCGCGTTGATGAAGTTTCTCTGCCGCATGTTCTTTAAGCCAACGACTTGAGCGTTGATATAGCTCGTGGCCTTTTCTGTTTAGTGGTGCAGCAAGCACAAAGGAAATCGACACTGCTATGGCAATAGCAACTAGGATATCGCCTTCCATCCAGCCCAGTTTAAAGGCAAGTCCGCCAACGATAAGACCAAACTCGCTAAAGTTAAATAAGCTAAGAGAAGTCAACAATGACGTACGCACGCGGAATTTAAACTTGTTAAGAACCGCAAAGTAAAGCACGCCTTTGATAGGCAGCAATAGCAAGAAAAGTACCGCTAGCGCAAAACCCGTCATCGTCGGTTGTTCAGACAAGCCAATATTGAGGAAGAAGCAAACGAGGAACAGCTCTTTGAGATTAAATAGAGATTTAGATAGCTCTGATGCTTTTTTATGACCCGCAAGTAGCATACCTAGTACTAGCGCGCCTAGATCGGGTTTGACCCCAACAAACTGGAACAAACCGGCACCGACAACCAGTGCGAAGAAGATCCCAAATAACACCAACATCTCACCGTGACCAACTTTGTCCAGTATCTTATAGAACAATGGTCGTAGTAGTGGCAGTCCGAATAGAGCGATGGCATACCACTCTGGAATCTTGCCAGTAGAAGCGGTCAAGAACACCACAGCAAAAATATCTTGCATGACGAGGATGCCAATCGCTAAGGTGCCATAGGTTGCATTCATTTCGCCTTTCTCTTGCAATGTTTTCACTGCAAAAACAGTGCTTGAGAAGGATAGAGCAAAGCTTAGAAGGACCAATTGTTCTAGTGACATTGAGGCGAGGCTTGAGATTCCAAGGAACTTAAACCCGAAAAGCAGTACCGTAAAAATTGCGGTTGAAAGAAGGTTGTGTACTGTCGCGCCCGCCCAGATTTCTTTAGATAGCAAAGTTTTGACATCGAGCTTTAGACCAATCGTAAAGAGGAGCAGCGTAACACCTAAATCGGCCAATAAAACGATAGTGTCATTACTCTCATAGCCAATAATATTAAGACCAAAGCCGGCTAGCAAAAAGCCAACGAGGGGAGGGAGATTCAACTTCAACGCAATGAATCCTGCGATGAAAGCCGATGAAATTAACAGTAGTTCCATAACGAATGATGTTTCCAGATAACAAAAAGGCTGTGTAAACACACAGCCTTACATTTTACGGCAATTGATTGCGTAGTAAATTATTCTTCAAGGAGTTTTTGTAACAAGACACCATTGAGCATTGCGCGTTTAATCATAGCGAATGCGCCCATTGTCGGATGTTTGTCGATTTGAGAGGCTACAATCGGTAGCTCTTGGTGGAAAGTCGTCAGTGACTGATTTTCCACGTTGCGACGAATGGCAGGGAAGATAATGTCTTCACACTGAGTAATATCGCCAGCAATAACAATTTTTTGGGGGTTAAATAAGTTGATGGTAATCGCTATCGCCTTACCTAGTTGATTTCCGACGCGAACTAAACTTTGTTTAGAAAGTTCATCACCATTATTGGCATGCTCACAAACGTCATGGATGGAAATACTTTCAAGCTCGGTCAAGCTCGACTCGTAGCCCTGATTGATTAACTTATTAACGCGAGAAATAATCGCTGGGTTAGCGGCTACAGTTTCTAAACAACCAAAGTTACCGCATTGACACTGTTCACCGAGTGGGTCGATTTGGATGTGGCCAATTTCACCAACGTTACGGTTATAGCCTAAAAATACTTGGCCATTAACGATAATACCGGCACCAGTACCACGGTGCACACTCACTAGAATTGAATCTTGGCAATCTTTACTTGCGCCGAAGTAGTGCTCAGCGAGTGCCATACCACGAACGTCATTACCTACAAAACATTGGACATGGAAGGTATCACGAACTAAATCGCTCAGGGCGAGGTTATCTATGGATACGTTTGGCATGTATTCGACAACTCCGCTTTCTGGGTTAACCAGGCCAGGCAGCGAGATACCAATAGCAATCAGTTGGTTGATAATATTTTGATTATCGGAGATGAAGCTCTTGAGGTAAGAGATCAGGCCTTCAGTCAGTTCTTCTTGCTTGGTGTAAAAGAACTCATGATATGTCGAAGTAAGCTCTTTTCCGCCTAGATCATAAAGGCTGAACTGAAAGTAATCACGGCCAATTCTCACCGCCACAGAATGGAAAGGTTCGACTTCTGTGGTGAGAGAAATGGCGCGTCTGCCCCCAGTGGAGGCTTGTTGCGCGACCTCTTTGATTAGGCCGCGCTCGAGTAATTGGCGGGTAATTTTCGTAACACTAGCAGGCGCCAACTGACTAACATCCGCAACTTGGATGCGAGAAATCGGACCTTGTTGATCGATCAGCCGGTAAACCGCTGCACTGTTAAGTTGTTTAACTAAATCTACGTTACCTATTTGTCCGCCATTCATTCTCAATTTTGCTCGTATTGTCCGTTAACAACAGTCGCTTGAACATTGAAGTCACGATCAAATACAGTCAGGTTTGCAACCATGCCTTTCTTGATACGGCCTAGTTTGTCTTCAACCCCGATTGCAGTTGCTGGATACAGAGTAGCCATACGCAAAGCTTCGTCCAAAGCGATACCGACATGCTCAACTGTGTTTTGTACGGATTCGATCATAGTGACAGCTGAGCACCAAGTGTGCCATTTTCATCAACACACTTGCCATCTCGGTAATATACTTTCTTACCTACAAAAATAAAGTGATCCATATTAGCGCCTGCTGGAGCTGTGGCATCGGTCACTAATACTAGCTTTTCACCTTTGATTTTATGCGCAATTCGAATGTTTGCGTAATCAACGTGGAAACCATCAGCAATCACTCCAGCATAAACTTCAGGAGTGTCGTAAATCGCACCAACAACGCCAGGCTCACGGCCAACCATTGGCGTCATCGCGTTGAACAGGTGAGTAGCAAAAGTAATGCCTGACTCAAAGCTTTGACGAGCTTCTGCGTACGTCGCATTAGTGTGACCAATCGAAACGACAATACCCGCTGCCTTAAGGCGTTCGATGTGTGCAGGGTCATTGTGTTCTGGGGCTAATGTTACTTTTGTCACTAGGTCTGCGTTTTCACAGATGATATCGATCATGCTGTCGTCAGATGGACGAATATAGTCGACGCTGTGAATGCCTTTTTTAGCAACGTTTAGATATGGACCTTCAAGGTGTAGGCCAAGCGATTGGTTTTGGTATTTGTTGTGGTACTCGCGAGCTGCTTCGATAGCTTGACGCATGTTTTCATCAGAAGAGGTGATTAGCGTTGGAAGGAAGCTAGTACAACCTGACTTTAGGTTTGCTTCATGCATGATTTGCATCGTATCTGCTGTGATTTCATCGTTCAGCATAACGCCACCACAACCGTTAAGTTGA
Source organism: Vibrio aestivus (assembly GCA_003263845.1). Classification (GTDB taxonomy): domain Bacteria; phylum Pseudomonadota; class Gammaproteobacteria; order Enterobacterales; family Vibrionaceae; genus Vibrio; species Vibrio aestivus. The sequence goes on from JYJN01000046.1 coordinate 5,793, forward strand.
AGATCGATAAAGCCAGGGCTTAGATTTGCACCGTTTAAGTCACGTGTTTCAATGCCTGCAGGTAGTTCACTAATAGGGCAAACTTTCTCAATCAAGTCATTGTTGATGATTACAGCGTGGTCAACTAGCACATCGCTGCTAGTGTAAATTTTACAGTTAGTTAGCGCATACATGGTTAGCTAATCCTTATGAGTATGAGTTTTTATAAATTGTGAGCGACCTAATGAAAGTATTGTTTTTTCTTGAGCAAATTAACACTTTATTTGCGAGGTTCAATTAGGTTGCAAAATATCTTTAGCAAGCGGTCACAGTTGCAGTGGGATTTATCCATACATTGGATGAAACCTACACGAAAAATTGCCGTGCAACATAAGTAGGAAAAAGCCTACTTAAACTTCGGTGATGCCTTGGTATTTAAGGGATTACCCACCAAGGGCATGGGCGAAATGTTATCGCTTATTTACCATTTTTTTGAATTGTAAAATAAGTTTTATGATCTAGCTAGCAAAAACCTCCGCATTTACCATTTTCTGGTGATTAGGATCACAAATGATAAGGTTTTAATTTGCGGAGCAAAATTAATATCATAAACTGACATCGACTAAATTGAGCAGCTAGAAATGGCTTCTCAGCAAAAAACTAAAAAATCCTATAGGGGGAACTTAAGGTGAATATTCTTGGATATGCGCAAAAGTTAGGTAAAGCTCTTATGCTTCCTATCGCAACGCTTCCAATCGCAGGTCTTCTACTGCGACTTGGTCAGGGAGATGTATTAGATATTGCATTTATGGCGCAAGCTGGTGGTGCAATCTTTAGTAACCTTCCACTACTATTCGGTCTAGGTATCGCAATCGGTCTTGCAAAAGATGGTTCTGGTGCTGCTGGCCTAGCTGGCGCAGTTGCGTACTTTGTACTAACCGCAACAGCAACAACAATTGACGCAAGCGTTAACATGTCATTCTTCGGTGGTATCTTCGCAGGTATTATCGCTGGTCACTCTTACAACGCTTTCCACGCAACGCGTTTACCTGAATTCCTAGCGTTCTTCTCTGGTAAGCGTTTAGTGCCAATCATGCTGGTCTGTTCGCTCTAGTAGCGGGTGCGGTAGCTGGTGTTGTATGGCCTTCAGTTCAAGGCGGTCTTGACGCTCTAGCACACGCAGTATCTTCTTCAGGCGCAATTGGTCAATTTGTTTACGGTACTCTTAACCGTGCACTTATTCCTGTTGGTCTTCACCACGTTCTAAACTCTTACTTCTGGTTCGGTATGGGTACGTGTCAAGAAGTACTAGTAACTGGTGCTGAAGCAGCTGGCCAAGCTCTTCCTGCTATCCAACAGCTTTGTGTAGACCCAGCTCTTGCTAAGTCTCTAGTTGCTGGCGAAGCGCACACATTCCAGTTTGCTAACTCTGTAACTCCAGAAATCACTGCAACTGTTAAAGAAGTAACTGAGACAGTTAAGTCTGGTGACCTACACCGTTACTTCGGTGGCGACAAAGGCGCTGGCGTATTCATGAACGGTTTCTTCCCTGTAATGATGTTCGGTCTACCAGGTGCTGCTCTTGCAATGTACCTAGCAGCTCCTGCTGAAAAACGTAGCCAAGTTGGTGGTGCTCTATTCTCTGTAGGTTTCTGTTCATTCCTAACAGGTATCACTGAGCCGTTAGAATTCATGTTCGTATTCCTAGCTCCAGCTCTATACGCAATGCACGCAGTATTTACTGGTCTATCTCTAGTAGTTGCTAACATGTTCGGTACTCTGCACGGCTTTACGTTCTCAGCAGGTCTAATCGACTTCGTTCTTAACTGGGGTCTAGCAACTAACCCATTCACTCTACTGTTAATCGGTTTGGCGTTTGGTGCTCTATACTTCTTCACATTTAGCTTCGCAATCCGCGCATTCAACCTTAAGTCTCCTGGTCGTGAAGACGACGAAGAAGAAGGTGCTGCACCAGCAGGTGAAGCGGCTAAAGGTGACCTAGCTCGTCAATACCTAAAAGCTCTAGGTGGTCACGAGAACCTAACAACTATCGACGCGTGTATCACTCGTCTACGTCTAACTCTTAAAGACCGCTCAATCGCTGATGAAGCAGTACTTAAGAAACTAGGTGCTAAAGGTGTTGTTAAACTAGGTGAAAACAACCTTCAGGTTATCCTTGGCCCACTAGCTGAAATCGTTGCTGGCGAAATGAAAGCTATCGGTGCAGGTGAAGACCTATCTGATGTAAAACTTCCTTAATAACTTCGGTTAATTAAGAATGTTGAAAAGCCTCCTTCGGGAGGCTTTTGTTGTTTTTGAAAGCAAAAGCTTTTCGTCAGGATAATTATTGCGAAGAATTTGTCGGTTCTTATTGTGTAAATGGCAAGAATTGTGGATGATTAGCGGTAATATTCTCTGTGCTTTGCTACTGCAAACCAGAGTGCAATTTTTCTGACAATACGAATACTATTGAGGTGCTATAGATGAGTGAAGCTGAGGCTCGTCCATCGAATTTCATTCGCCAAATTATTGATAAAGATTTAGCGGATGGCAAACACACTAGCGTGCATACTCGTTTCCCGCCAGAACCAAATGGTTATCTGCATATCGGTCACGCTAAGTCTATCTGTTTGAACTTTGGTATTGCTCAGGACTACCAAGGCCAATGTAATTTGCGCTTTGATGATACTAACCCTGAAAAAGAAGATGTTGAGTACGTAGAGTCGATTAAAAATGACGTGAGCTGGTTAGGCTTTGAATGGTCTGGCGATATCTGCTATTCATCAAATTACTTCGACAAGCTATACGGTTACGCTGTGGAACTTATCAATAAAGGCCTAGCGTATGTTGATGAGCTAACCCCTGATGAGATTCGTGAGTATCGTGGTACGCTAACGGCGCCGGGTAAGCCTAGCCTTATCGCGACCGTACACCTGAAGAAAACCTAGCGCTGTTTGAAAAAATGCGTGACGGTGGCTTTGAGGAAGGGACAGCGTGTCTACGTGCTAAGATTGATATGGCGTCTTCATTTATCGTGATGCGCGATCCTGTGCTTTACCGTGTTCGTTTCGCAGAGCATCATCAAACCGCTGACAAGTGGTGCATTTACCCAATGTATGACTTCACACACTGTATCTCTGATGCTCTGGAAGGCATTACGCACTCTATTTGTACGCTTGAGTTCCAAGATAACCGTCGTCTTTACGACTGGGTTCTCGACAACATTACTATTGATTGTCAGCCTCGTCAGTACGAGTTCAGCCGTTTAAACCTAGAATACACAGTGATGTCTAAGCGTAAGCTTAATCAACTTGTTGTAGAAAACTTGGTTGAAGGTTGGGATGACCCACGTATGCCGACGATCTCTGGTTTACGTCGTCGTGGTTTTACTCCTGCATCTATTCGTGAGTTTTGTAAGCGTATTGGTGTGACTAAGCAAGAGAACATGATTGAGTTTGGTTCTCTTGAGTCTTGTATTCGTGATGACCTAAACGAAAACGCACCTCGTGCAATGGCGGTTCTTGATCCGGTTAAGATCGTTATCGAAAACTACGAAGAGGGTAAGGTAGAAAACCTATCGGTTGCTAACCACCCTAACAAGCCTGAGATGGGACAGCGCGACGTACCGTTTACTCGTGAAGTTTATATCGAGCGCGATGATTTCCGTGAAGAAGCGAACAAGAAGTACAAACGCCTAGTTTTAGGCAAAGAAGTACGACTTCGTGGTGCTTACGTCATTAAGGCGGAACGTATTGAAAAAGATGCAGAAGGTAACATCACGACAATCTTCTGTACCTACGATGATGAGACTTTAGGTAAGAACCCAGCAGACGGCCGTAAAGTGAAAGGCGTAATCCATTGGGTTTCAGCAGACAAGGCGTTGCCAGCAGAAGTACGCTTGTATGATCGTTTGTTTACTGTTGCAAATCCAGCAGCGGCGGATAACTTTGCAGAGACGATCAATCCTGAATCGCTGGTTAAAGTAAACGGCTTTGTGGAACCTAGCCTTGCTGAAGCGGCTGCTGAAGCAGCATTCCAGTTTGAGAGAACAGGTTACTTCTGTGTTGATTCGAAAGATTCATCGAACGATAAGTTGGTATTTAACCGTACCGTTGGTCTTCGCGATACATGGGCAAAAATCGAGAGTAAGTAGATTTGAGTCTACTTGACTGAAACAAAAAGCCAGCACTGTGTGCTGGCTTTTTTTATGTTTAACTTTGCTATCGTGAGCATCGATGCAATGAAATGTATTATTTCTTTTCGTCGTGCGCTTTAGGATCAGTTTTGCAAGAACCATCAACACACTTACCATACAGGTATAAACTATGATTGGTCAGTTCGATATTGTAACGAGCAGCAATCTCTTTTTGACGCTCTTCAATGATGTCATCAGCGAACTCAATAACTGCACCGCAATCTAGACACACTAAGTGGTCGTGGTGATGCTGAGTTGAAAGTTCAAACACTGACTTACCACCTTCGAAGTGGTGACGAGTCACGATACCTGCATCATCAAATTGGTTGAGAACACGATATACCGTCGCTAGGCCAATTTCTTCACCGATGTCGATCAACTTTTTGTAGAGATCTTCCGCACTGATATGCTGGTAATCTGGCTGTTGAAGAAGTTCTAGAATTTTCAGCCTTGGCAAGGTTACCTTAAGCCCAGCATCTTTTAATGCTTGATTGTTGTCTGACATAAACTTTCCTGTTGATGATCTGTTGTTTAAACAGAATTCAGTATTCTTATCATTATAAGGTAGACGTTCTCAACATTAAACCACGAACTTCAAGCGGTTACTCAGAAAAATCGATAATGTCGTGTAATCTCACTAAATTTTGAGGTACGACCAGTAACATTGTGTTAACATTTTCGACGTTTTATTAATTTAGAAGCAGGATTGATAGGTATGGACCGTCGACTAGCCAAGATATATAAGCCAGGTGTTGTGAAATTTGCATTGAACATATGGCCACCATTTTGGGGGTCGGGTATAGGCATTCAGTCTATCAGTGAGGACTTTCGCCAAGTCGAGATGAAGCTCAAACTCAGATGGTGGAACAAGAATGCCAATCGTACCCAGTATGGCGGTAGCATCTTTTCACTGACCGATCCTGTTTATTCGTTGATGTTAATGGGGATTCTGGGTGAGGAGTATTATGTTTGGGATAAAGAGGCGAGTATAGACTTTAAAAAGCCGGGTAAAACGGATCTATTCGCTCGCTTTGAGATTACTGATAACATGCTCGATGACATCTATCGAAATACCGCGGATGGCGATAAATATTTCCCAGAGTTTCTTACTCATGTGCTTGATAAAGAAGGGGAGCTAATTTCAACCATACACCGTAAATTGTATGTGAGAAAGAAGCCGAGGTATCGAGACGTGAGCAACTAACAGGCATAAAAAAACCTCCGAAGTGAAGGTTTTTGTTTGGGATGTGGCGTGCTTAGTCTTCAAGCTCAGCTAAACACATCTCTTCATAAATCTGTTGTACCCATTTAGAAACACGGGCATCAGTGAGTTCTGGCTGACGGTCTTCATCGATACATAGGCCGACAAACTGGCTGTCATCACCTTCTACTAGCGCTTTAGACGCTTCGAACTCGTAACCTTCTGTTGGCGTGTAACCTAAGATTGTACCGCCTTTCGCTTCTACGATGTCGCGGACAGTACCCATCGCATCACAGAAATACTCTGCGTAATCTTCTTGGTCACCACAACCGAAGATAGCAACAAGCTTAGTCGAGAAATCAATGCCTTCTAATTCTGGGAAGAAATCATCCCAATCACATTGAGCTTCACCGTAGTACCATGTTGGGATACCTAGTAGTAGAAGGTCGAAGTTGTCGATATCTTCTTTGCTACTTTTTGCAATGTCTTGAACGTGGACGAGTTTCTTTCCAAGCTGCTTCTGAATCATTTTTGCAACAGCTTCTGTATTACCAGTATCGCTACCGAAGAAGATACCTACACTTGTCATAGAGTCTTTACCTTATGTTATTCATTGAGTGCATAAAGTGGGTTAGCCTAAACCGCTACCTTCCCAACTTAGCTGAATTAACCCTTTTGCGATAAATCCAGCGCAGCCTAGAAACAGTACTAACCATACAATACGACGACCAAACGGAGGGACATTACCTTGTTTTAATACATCTTTAATCGCCATACCTATTAAGAAAAAGATAGACGCAAAGAGCAGGTCAAGACCAATAGACTCAAGCTGGTTCATGTAGTCGTAAAGCATGATAATCCTTTATGCCAAATTGCTTGCGCGCACTATACCATTGTTATTTATTAAAGTTAATTGTGGTTTGCTCAACTTTACTTAACATGCGGTATCTAGGGCAAAAATTTGCGTATTACCCGTATGACTTCTTGGGGCTTTTCTGCATGAAGCCAATGGCCAGTATTGGCGATGATATGCGCTTTAGCGTTGCTAAACTGTGCTTGTATATCTGCTTGATGAGAAGGTAACAGATAATCAGATAGCGCACCTTTTACAAATACCGTTGGTACGTCAGTTTTAGAAATAGGCTCCCAACCAATAATGTTCTCGTAGTTGTCGACTAGCGAAGCCACATTGAATCGCCAAGCTAATGCGTCGTTGTCTTTAAACAAAGACTTACTTAAGAACTGTCGTACGCCTTCCATCTCAATGTGTTCTGACATCATGGATAAAGCGTCAGAGCGCCTGGTAGGACGCTTTAGCTCAACCGCTTGCAGGCCAGATATCACGTTGTCGTGTTTTCTCTCGGTGTATTTTACTGGCGACATGTCGAGAACGATCAGCTGTTTAGCTAGTTGAGGTGCAATGTCGATCAACTTGATCGCGACTTTGCCTCCCATGGAGTGACCGATAACCGTAATATCTTGCAGATTAAGGTGCTTAATCACTTCTAATACATCTTGCGCCATCTCAGCATAGCTGTGGCTCGGTGAGTGGAAGGATTGGCCGTGGTTTCTCAGGTCGATACTAAGGACTTGATAATCTTTCTTTAGATCGCGAGCCAAAAGCCCTAAGTTATCCAAGCTGCCGAATAAACCATGGAGGAGGATAATCGTTTGACCTTGGCCTTCGAGTTTGTAATTAAGAAGTGCTGACATTTTATCTTATTAGTGACTGGTTTATCGTAGAGTATCAGAAAAGATCTCGCTATAATCCCCCAGAGTTTAAACATAGAGATTGTGAAAAGCGAATGAAAACAATTGAGGTTGATGAGGATCTATACCGTTTTATTGCAAGCCAAACGCAACATATTGGAGAGAGTGCTTCCGATATTCTGCGACGCTTACTTAAGGTAGACAACCAAGAAGAGCAGCAAGCAATCGCTGCGCCAGTAGCAGAGCCTAAAGGCATTGTTGTGAGTAAAGATGCCGGTAAAGTTGATAAGGTAGACAGCGTCAAAGAGATGCGTTCATTACTTATCTCTGATGAGTTTGCGGGCCTAAAGAAAGCGATTGATCGCTTTATGCTTGTGTTGTCAACACTGCACAGAATTGATTCAGATAGTTTCTCAGAAGCCACTCAGGTTAAAGGTCGTAAGCGAGTTTACTTTGCCTCAGACGAGCAAACCCTGCTTGCTAGCGGAACCACCACTAAACCGAAAGCGATTCCAAACTCTCCTTTCTGGGTTATCACTAATACCAATACCAGTCGAAAACGACAAATGGTCGACCAACTGATGGTTAGGATGAACTTCCCATCAGATTTGATTGAAAAAGTGGCAAACTCAATCTAAAAAATCCAACCAAGACCCCATAATGTTCAAGGTGAACGGCTTAATATGGGGTCTTTTGTTTTATAAGAAAATTAATGTTTTAAAAAGGATGTCAACATGGCTATGCACCCGCGTGCGGGACAAAAAGCGCAACAATCCGATCTTCACAATATTCCAGCGCTTGTCTCAAACTACTTCTTACTTCAACCAAACTCTCAAAACCCTGACCACAAAGTACAATTCGGCACATCGGGTCATCGCGGTACAGCGGATAAAACCACGTTTAATGAGAACCATATTCTAGCGATTGCTCAAGCTGTTGTTGAGATCCGTGCTGAGTTAGGTACCACGGGGCCGCTTTTTGTCGGTAAAGACACGCACGCGCTTTCTGAGCCTGCTTTCTTTAGCGTATTAGAAGTATTGATTGCCAACGGTGTTGAAGTCGTTACTCAAGAAGATAATGCTATACGCCAACGCCAGGTGTGTCTCACGCGATTTTAACTTACAACGCCAAGCATGATGCTAAAGCAGATGGTTTGGTGATTACACCTTCTCATAACCCGCCTCAAGATGGTGGTATCAAATACAACCCAACTCACGGTGGCCCAGCGGAAGACAAGCTGACAAAAGCTATAGAAAATCGTGCCAATGCATTGATTGCTGAAAATATGCAAGGTGTTAAGCGCATGCCTTTGGAAGAAGCAAAAGCATCTCCTCTATTCAAGCAAGTGGATCTAGTTAAGCCTTACATTGATGATCTAGTGAATGTGATTGATATGGAAGCGATTCAAAAGGCAGATCTGAAGATTGGTGTTGATCCATTGGGTGGTAGTGGTATCGATTACTGGCGTCAGATTGCTAAAGCGTACAATCTAAACCTAACACTTGTGAGCGAAGCAGTTGACCCAACGTTCCAATTTATGTCTTTGGATAAAGATGGTGTTGTTCGTATGGACTGTTCATCACCTTACGCGATGGCAGGTCTACTGGCACTTAAAGATGATTATGATCTCGCATTTGGTAACGACCCAGATTACGACCGTCATGGCATCGTGACACCTAAAGGCTAATGAACCCAAATCATTTTTTAGCCGTGTGTATTGACTACGTATACCGTCATCGTGAAGGTTGGGCGAAAGATGTCGCTGTCGGCAAGACACTGGTTTCTAGTGCATTGATCGACCGTGTTGTTGCAGACCTTGGCCGCGAGCTATGCGAAGTACCAGTTGGTTTCAAATGGTTTGTTGATGGACTGTACGAAGGCCGATTCGGTTTTGGTGGTGAAGAGAGTGCGGGAGCTTCTTTCCTTCGTAAAGATGGTACGCCTTGGGCGACAGATAAAGATGGCATTATTCTTTGCCTTCTAGCTGCGGAAATCACCGCGGTAACGGGTAAGAACCCTCAGCAGTACTATGAAGAGCTGGCAGAAAAACACGGTGAGTCCAAGTACAACCGTATTCAAGCGGTAGCGAATGGTCCACAGAAAGATGTCTTGAAGAAGCTGTCTGCAGAGATGGTGACTGCGGAGACACTGGCTGGTGATGCGATTACCGCTCGTTTGACTCATGCTCCAGGTAACGGTGCTGCAATTGGTGGCCTTAAAGTGACCACTGATAACGGTTGGTTCGCTGCGCGTCCATCTGGTACTGAGGATATCTACAAGATCTACTGTGAAAGCTTTAAAGGTGAAGAGCACCTCAAACAGATTGAAGCAGAAGCTCAGGAGATTGTTAATCAAGTATTTGCGAATGCAGGCTTATAAGTACAGTTATTGATTACTTCTTAGAGGCGGCCTTATGGTCGCCTTTTTTCTTTGGTGATTATCTGTTGTTTGGCCATGCGTCGGGAACGACAAACCAAAATTGGCCACTTTCAGTTTGGGCATGCACAAAGCGCTCTCCTGAAGGCTCTATGGGCTCTGAAAACTCTTGAGTACCAATGGCCCATAAAGGTTTAGTTAATTCGTATATTGGTTCTTCGATTTGATTTTGCTGGCTGTGATAGCACCAATATCCAGAAATCTGGCTTTTCTCTAACTCGTATCCTAAGCATGTATCAGGAATTGGTTCTTTAGAGAATGGATTGATATACAGTCTTCCCTGCATGAGTAGATGTTCACTTGGCGTTTTATCTAATGCAAGTTGCTGATGGAACTCGTCGCGCTGACTCATTTTAAGCTGGTGCGTTAGCATGCGTTCGACCTTTTTTATCTAATTGATCGTGCGCGTTAGGACCATACCAAACTCCTTGGTGGAGTAGATAAAATTTAATAGCAACTTCCCAGTGTTCATACTCGAGCTTTCAAGGTTTTTTAAGATTAGGTCAACCGCACCTATAGTACGCCCTGTTATCTCGTTGAGCTGTATTTCTTCTGCAACTACCTGGTACCGCGGCGAGGAGTTTAGAAACTTTGTACATAGATGTTGATAGAGAAATCCGAGCCTTGGATTACCAGTGTAAAGTTCAGTGTTTAAAAGGGGAGTGTGCGGAACACTTTCAAAGGTGACAAACGGTAGAGTTGGCTTGAAAAGTGACGGAGAGTGAGCAATCCAATGATAAAACTTTTGCAGAGAGTTCATCTATTTTCCTTATAGACTCGGGCAATCGCTTCATACTATACCTAAATTTGTTGCTATTGAGGACTACTCAGCTAGCAAGAGCCCTGTGCTTCGATATACACTTCCAGTATTCGAAAGTATTGGAAGTCAACATGAATAACCTACAACTAGAAAAGCTGCTTAATGAGAAGTTATCACCTCAATTGATCAAGGACTATGCGCCTAATGGTTTGCAGATCGAAGGCAAAGCAGAAATCAAGCGTATTGTGACCGGTGTGACTGCATCGCAAGCGCTTGTCGACAAAGCCGTAGAGTTAGGTGCGGATGCACTTTTGGTTCACCACGGGTATTTTTGGAAAGGTGAACCAGAGCCTATTCGAGGGATGAAGGGCAAGCGAATTCGCACCTTGATAAAGAATGACATCAACCTAATTGGATACCATCTTCCGCTAGACATTCACCCTGACCTTGGTAACAACGCAGAGTTAGCGCGTCTTCTTGATATTGAAATTGAAGGGGGCTAGAAGGGCATCCACAATCTGTTGCGATGTTTGGTCGTTTGAATAAGCCGCTGACAGGTGCAGAGTTTGCAGATCGCATCAACCAAGTTTTGAATCGAGAGCCTTTGCATATAGCTCCAGACAACGCAGAGAAGATGATCGAAACGGTTGGATGGTGCACTGGTGGTGGGCAAGATTACATTGAGTTAGCCGCTCAACATGGGTTAGATGCGTTTATCTCTGGCGAGATTTCGGAGAGAACGACTTATTCCGCTCGTGAGCAAGATATCCATTATTTCGCAGCAGGGCATCACGCAACGGAAGCGCTACGGCATTAAAGCACTCGGTGAGTGGCTAGCATCAGAGCATGGATTTGATGTTGAGTTCGTCGATATTGATAACCCGGTTTAACTAAGAAGCGGCATTCATTTGTCGTAATTTGACTAAAGAAATGAAAAAGGGTTGGCATAATGCCAACCCTTAATTTTATTCAACCAATTCTATCACTCGCGTTCGTGAAGAGGTTGGAAGTCGCGTTTTTGCTCACCAGTGTATAGCTGACGAGGGCGACCGATGCGGTTAGTCGGATCGCTGTGCATCTCGTTCCAGTGCGCAATCCAACCGATAGTACGAGACATCGCGAAGATTACGGTAAACATTGAAACAGGGATACCAATCGCTTTCAAAATGATACCAGAGTAGAAATCGACGTTCGGGTACAGTTTCTTCTCTACGAAGTACTCATCAGAAAGTGCGATGCGCTCAAGCTCCATTGCTACATCAAGTAGTGGATCTTGGATGTTTAACTCTTTAAGAACTTCGTGACACGCTTCGCGCATTACTGTCGCTCGAGGATCGTAGTTCTTGTAAACGCGGTGACCAAAGCCCATCAAACGGAACGGGTCATCTTTGTCTTTTGCTTTTGCAACATACTCTTCGATGTTATCTACGCTGCCAATCTCTTCAAGCATACGCAGACACGCTTCGTTTGCACCACCGTGAGCAGGACCCCAAAGAGATGCGATACCAGCTGCAATACAAGCGAATGGGTTTGCACCCGATGAACCTGCTAGACGCACTGTAGACGTCGATGCATTTTGCTCGTGGTCTGCGTGTAGAGTAAAGATCTTGTCCATCGCACGTGCAACAACAGGGTTTACTTCGTACTCTTCACATGGATTTGCAAACATCATGTGTAGGAAGTTCTCGGCGTAGCTTAGGTCGTTACGTGGGTAGATGAACGGTTGACCAATTGTGTACTTATAACACATAGCTGCCAGCGTTGGCATTTTTGATAGTAGACGATACGCAGCAATTTCACGGTGCGTGTCGTTGTTGATATCAAGTGAATCATGGTAGAAAGCCGCTAGTGCACCTACCACACCACACATTACCGCCATTGGGTGAGCGTCGCGACGGAAGCCGTGGAAGAAGCTTGCGATTTGCTCATGTACCATAGTATGGCGAGTGACAGTGGTTTTGAATTTTTCGTATTGCTCACGATTTGGGGCTTCACCATAAAGAAGGATGTAACATACTTCTAAGTAATCGGCGTTGTTTGCCAATTGATCGATTGGGTAACCACGGTGTAGAAGAACACCTTTACCACCATCGATGTAGGTGATTTGAGATTCACAAGATGCAGTGGCAAGAAAACCTGGGTCAAAAGTGAAGTATCCGTTTGCTCCCAGTTTACGAACGTCGATTACTTGTGGGCCTAGTGTCCCATCCATAATCGGCAGCTCGATTGGCGCTATACCTTCAACGTGAAGGGTCGCTTTCTTATCCGCCATAACAATCTCCTTTGTTTATTATTAATCCGTCCAGGATGTTTATGTGCCATTTTTGTACGTGTGTTCGTTAACAAAGTCAATTTTTCTCCTCTGATGTGTGCACTTGTTATGATTTTTTATGCTCATAAAGTTAAAAATCTGTTCTGTGTAGCAAAAATTGTTACATCAATTGTATTAGAATGTTGCGAGCCGTATAGTGGCGCTGTAAATTTTGGAGGAAACCTTATAAATTCAAGGCTTGAAACAAATGTGAGGTGAGTTTTTGAAGTCTTGTTGTTAACAATTGTTTTACATTTAACTGTTCAAAAAACAGAAAAATACGTTAACAAAATGTTAACTTTTGTAGGTTTGTTACCAAATTTTCATTCATAACAATAAATGCTCAATGGAGCTGAGTGAGCAAGCCCGTGAAAGAAAGAAAGTCAAGACCTGTTAATTTAGATTTACAGACCATACACTTTCCGATCAGTGCAATCGCATCCATCCTACACCGTGTGTCTGGGGTGATTACGTTTGTGGCGGTCGGTATTTTGCTTTGGTTATTATCCATTTCCCTATCATCCCAATGGGTTTCGCTTATGCGAGTGACCTAGTTAGCGGCTTCTTCGCGAAGTTCATTCTTTGGGGCATCCTAACCGCACTTGCCTACCACATCGCTGGTGGTATTCGCCACTTATGCATGGATCTAGGTTATTTTGAAGAACTAGAGTCTGGTGCAATGAGTGCAAAAGTAGCCTTTATCGCTACTGCTATTCTGTCTGTGCTTGCGGGGGTTCTGGTATGGTAAAACACATCTCTTCGTTTGGCCGTAACGGTGTACATGACTTTGTACTGATCCGTGCTACTGCCATCTTAATGACGCTGTACACTATTTACTTGGTGAGCTTTTTCGCTTTCTCAGGTGATATCTCTTACGTCTCTTGGGTGCAATTCTTCTCCGGCACCTTCACCAAAGTATTCACTATGCTTGCTCTTGTATCCATCTTAATCCATGCGTGGATTGGTTTATGGCAAGTTCTAACTGACTACATCAAGTGTTCAAAACTACGCGTTGGTTTGCAGCTTGGTTGTGTAGCGGTTCTGCTTGGATACTTTTTCTCTGGTCTGTTTATTCTGTGGGGTGCGTAAGTGACTATTCCAGTTCGTGAATTTGATGCCGTAGTAATCGGCGCAGGTGGTGCTGGCATGCGTGCAGCACTGCAAATTTCAGAGCAAGGCCTAAGCTGTGCCTTGCTTTCTAAGGTTTTCCCAACTCGTTCTCATACTGTTTCTGCTCAGGGCGGTATTACGGTTGCTTTGGGTAACTCACATAAAGATAACTGGCAGTGGCATATGTATGACACTGTGAAAGGCTCTGATTACATTGGCGATCAAAATGCCATTGAATACATGTGTAAGAATGGTCCTCAGTCGGTAATCGAACTTGAGAAAATGGGTCTACCATTCTCGCGCTTTGAGAACGGTTCGATCTATCAGCGTCCATTTGGTGGCCAGTCTAAAGAGTTTGGTGGCGAACAAGCCGCGCGCACAGCAGCAGCTGCGGACCGTACTGGTCACGCGCTTCTACATACTCTTTACCAACAAAACATTAAGTACAAGACGACGATTTTCTCTGAATGGTATGCGCTAGATATGGTTAAGAACCAAGATGGCGCCATCATGGGTTGTACTGCTATCTGTATGGAAACTGGCGAGATTTGTTACTTCAAATCTAAAGCGACCATTTTAGCAACAGGCGGCGCAGGTCGTATTTATGCATCTACAACCAATGCTCACATTAATACTGGTGACGGCGTTGGTATGGCATTGCGTGCAGGCGTTCCGATGCAAGACATGGAAATGTGGCAGTTCCACCCAACGGGTATTGCAGGTGCAGGTGTACTTGTAACCGAAGGTTGTCGTGGTGAAGGTGGTTACCTTCTAAACAAAGACGGCGAACGCTTCATGGAGCGTTACGCACCTAACGCGAAAGACCTTGCGGGTCGTGATGTTGTTGCACGTTCAATGATGATCGAAATTCGTGAAGGCCGCGGTTGCGATGGTCCATGGGGCCCACATATTAAACTTAAGATGGATCACCTTGGTAAAGATGTTCTTGAATCTCGTCTTCCTGGTATTTGTGAGCTTTCTCGTACGTTCGCACACGTCGACCCAGTGAAAGAGCCAATCCCAGTAATCCCAACATGTCACTACATGATGGGTGGTGTTCCAACGCAAGTTTCTGGCCAAGCAATCAAGCAAACAGCAGATGGCAACGATGTTGAAGTTCAAGGTCTATATGCTTGCGGTGAAATCGCTTCGGTTTCTGTACACGGTGCCAACCGTCTAGGCGGTAACTCACTGCTTGACCTTGTGGTATTCGGTCGTGCAACAGGTCTGCATCTAGGCGAAACACTAGCAGCACAAGCAGAAGCTCGTCCAGCAACGGAGTCTGATATCGAAGCCTCATTGGCTCGTACCATGCGCTGGGAAAACAGCACAGGTGGTGAAGACCCAGTACAAATTCGTAAAGACCTACAATCTTGTATGCAAAATAGCTTCTCGGTATTCCGTGAAGGTGATGCTATGGCAACGGGTCTTGAAGAACTGAAAGTGATTCGTGAGCGCCTGAAAGATGCGCACCTTGCGGATAAGTCATCAGAGTTCAACACGCAACGTATTGAGTGCTTAGAGCTTGATAACCTGATGGAAACGGCATTCTCAACAGCTGTTGCTGCTAACTACCGTACAGAAAGTCGTGGCGCACATGCTCGCTTCGATTTCCCTGACCGTGATGATGCAAATTGCTATGCCACTCTATCTACAACCCAGAAACGGAAGCAATGACGAAGCGTGATGTCAACATGACACCAGTACATCGTGAAGCTTTCCCACCTAAAGCACGTACGTACTAAGGGAGGTAACTAAAAATGAAACTGAACTTCTCTGTGTATCGCTACAACCCAGACGTTGATAGCAAGCCTTATATGAAGGACTACGTACTTGAGGTTGAAGAAGGCTCTGACATGATGGTGCTTGATGCACTCATTCTGTTGAAAGAGCAAGATCCGAGTATTGCATTCCGCCGCTCTTGCCGTGAAGGTGTTTGTGGTTCTGATGGTTTAAACATGAACGGCAAGAATGGACTGGCTTGTATTACACCGCTGTCTGCTCTTTCTGGCGATAAGCTGGTCATTAGGCCACTACCAGGGCTTCCTGTTGTACGTGACTTGATTGTTGACATGACGCAATTCTATGATAATTATGTGAAAGTTAAGCCATTCTTGATTTCTGATGGCAACTTACCACCATCGCGTGAGAATCTTCAGGCTCCTGAAGAGCGTGCGCATTTAGATGGTTTGTATGAATGTATCATGTGTGCCTGTTGTACAACTTCATGTCCGTCTTTCTGGTGGAATCCAGATAAATTTATCGGACCTGCGGGCCTACTAGCAGCGTACCGTTGGCTAATCGATAGCCGCGATACTGCGACGGATGAGCGCTTGTCAAATCTTGACGACGCATTTAGCGTTTTTCGTTGCCATGGCATCATGAACTGTGTAAGTGTTTGTCCTAAGGGATTAAACCCAACAAAAGCAATTGGTCACATCAAGACGATGTTGGTTAATCGCTCTGTGTAAAAAACAAAAAAACTTGCCAGCTCCGAAGGGAGCTGGCGTTTATAGCTCGGCATAGACCGAAGCAAACGTGAAATCTACTGGTTAAGGGAAAATATGCACAACGGCGTGATGAAGGCATGGCTCGAGTCTTCACACTTGCTGGCGCCAATGCAACTTATGTAGAAGAACTCTACGAACTGTATCTTAGCGACCCCGACCTGGTAAGTGAGGAGTGGAAACGTGTATTTGAAGATCTGCCTACGCAGGCTTCTGAGGTGGTTGAACAACCCCATTCACGCGTCCGCGAATACTTCCGTCGACTCGCTCAAGAAACAAAGCATTACAATGTCCAAGTTAGTGATCCTGATGTCGATGCAAAGCAAGTAAAAGTTCTGCAGTTAATCAATGCCTATCGTTTTCGAGGGCATCAAGCAGCAAACCTAGACCCGTTAGGTCTATGGCAAAGAGATGCAGTTCCTGATCTCGACCCCTCATTTCATTCTCTCACCGACGAAGACTTTGAAGAGACGTTTAACGTAGGTTCTTTCGCCATTGGCCAAGAAACTATGGTTTTAAAAGATCTCTACAAAGCGCTAAAACAAACCTATTGTGGTTCTATCGGTGCTGAGTACATGCACATGACTAATACAGAGCAAAAACGTTGGATCCAACAACGTTTAGAATCTGTAGTCGGTCAACCATCATTTAATAAAGAAGAGAAACTGGCGTTCCTTGACGAGCTCACGGCAGCTGAAGGTCTTGAGCGCTACTTGGGTGCTAAATTCCCGGGTGCTAAACGTTTCTCACTAGAGGGTGGTGATGCTCTGATTCCAATGACGAAAGAAATTATTCGTCATACTGGCGGTCAAGGCATGCGTGAAGTTGTTATTGGCATGGCCCACCGTGGCCGCTTAATATGTTGGTTAACGTTCTGGGTAAAAAGCCGCAAGATCTTTTTGATGAGTTTGCTGGCAAGCATGATGAAACATGGGGTACTGGTGACGTTAAGTACCACCAAGGTTTCTCTGCTGACTTTGCGACTCCAGGTGGAGACGTTCACCTAGCGCTAGCCTTTAACCCTTCTCACTTAGAAATCGTAAACCCTGTTGTTATTGGTTCTGTTCGTGCTCGTCAAGATCGTCTAGGCGACAAAGAAGGCAGCCAAGTTCTACCGATCACGATCCATGGTGACTCTGCGATCGCAGGTCAGGGTGTCGTACAAGAGACATTTAACATGTCTCAGGCTCGTGGCTTCTGTGTTGGTGGTACGGTTCGTATTGTTGTGAATAACCAAGTTGGATTTACAACCTCTAACCCTCGCGATACGCGTTCTACGATGTACTGTACAGATATCGCTAAGATGGTTCAGGCACCAATTTTCCACGTTAATGCGGATGATCCAGAAGCGGTAGCGTTTGTGGCGCGTTTAGCGGTTGATTACCGTAATACGTTCAAACGTGATGTGGTTATTGATCTCGTTTGTTACCGTCGCCATGGTCACAACGAAGCGGATGAGCCAAATGCGACTCAACCGTTGATGTACCAAAAGATCAAGAAACATCCAACACCGCGTAAGCTTTATGCTGATGTTCTTATTGATCGTGGTGAGTTTGACATTGAAACAGCTACCCAGCTTGTGAACGAGTACCGTGACGCGCTTGACCATGGTGAAGTCGTTGTTAAAGAGTGGCGTCCAATGGCACTTCATTCAGTCGACTGGTCACCTTATTTAGGTCATGACTGGAATATTGAATGGGACAGCAAAATTGACGCTCAGCGTATCAAAGAGCTGGGACAAAAACTTTGTCAGTATCCAGAAAGTCATAAACTGCAAAGTCGTGTAAACAAGCTTTACAACGATCGCCTCGCGATGATCAACGGTGAGAAGCAGTTTGACTGGGGTATGGCTGAGACACTAGCTTATGCAACATTAGTTGATGATGGTAAACGTATTCGTATTTCTGGTCAGGACTCTGGCCGTGGTACTTTCTTCCATCGTCACTCGGTTCTTCACAACCAAACGGATGCGAGCACGTTTGTACCTCTAGCAAACATTCACGACAAGCAGGGGCCATTCCAAGTGTTTGACTCAGTACTGTCAGAAGAAGCGGTACTTGCGTTCGAATACGGTTACGCAACAGCGGAGCCTGGCGGTCTAACGCTATGGGAAGCTCAGTTTGGTGACTTTGCTAACGGTGCTCAAGTTGTTATCGACCAATTCATCTCGTCAGGTGAACAGAAGTGGGGCCGTTTGTGTGGTCTGACTATGCTTCTACCACACGGTTATGAAGGACAAGGTCCGGAGCACTCTTCAGCACGCCTTGAGCGTTACCTGCAGCTATGTGCTGAGCAAAATATGCAGGTGGTGATTCCATCTACGCCGGCTCAGGTTTACCACATGATTCGTCGCCAAGTCGTACGTCCGATGCGTCGTCCGCTAATCGTAATGTCGCCTAAGTCTCTGTTGCGTCATCCTCTGTGTACGTCTTCACTTGAAGACCTTGCAGAAGGTACGTTCCAGCCTGCAATTGGTGAGATTGATTCTCTGGACGCGAGCAAAGTGAAACGCGTTGTTTTCTGTTCAGGTAAGGTTTATTTCGACCTACTTGAGCAGCGTCGTAACAACGAACAAGAAGACGTGGCAATTGTGCGTATCGAGCAACTTTACCCATTCCCTCTGGATGAAGTTCAAGCGGCAATCGCAGAGTTTGAAAACGTTGAAGACTTCGTTTGGTGTCAAGAAGAGCCTCAAAACCAAGGCGCTTGGTACTCTAGCCAGCATAATTTCCGCATGGCGATTCCAGCGGGTGCAGACCTGAAATATGCAGGTCGTCCAGCATCAGCATCACCGGCTGTAGGTTACATGTCGGTACACTTGAAACAACAGAAAGCGTTGGTTGAAGACGCTCTGAACGTAAACTCGAAATCTTCGGATTAAGAACTAGAAGTTAAAGGAAGAAAGAATTATGACTATTGAAATTCTGGTTCCAGATTTACCTGAATCAGTAGCAGACGCAACAGTAGCCACTTGGCACAAACAACCAGGTGAAGCGGTAGAACGTGATGAAGTTCTAGTTGATATTGAAACTGACAAGGTGGTATTAGAAGTACCTGCTCCAGAAGCTGGTGTTTTAGAAGCTATCGTGGAAGAAGAGGGTGCAACAGTACTTTCTAAGCAGCTTATCGCAAAACTAAAACCAGGTGCAGTGGCAGGCGAACCTACTACTGACACGACTGAAGAGACTGAAGCTTCTCCAGACAAGCGTCATAAGGCGTCTCTGACTGAAGAGAGCAATGATGCGTTGAGCCCAGCGGTTCGTCGTCTTCTAAGTGAGCATGGTCTAGAAGCTTCTCAAGTTAAAGGCACGGGTGTTGGTGGTCGTATTACTCGCGAAGACATCGAAGCTCATCTTGCGAATGCTAAAGCTGCTCCTAAAGCTGAAGCAGCTGCTCCAGTTGAAGCGCCAGCAGCTGCTCGTAGCCAAAAACGTGTTCCTATGACGCGTCTACGTAAGACAGTGGCAAACCGTCTTCTAGAAGCGAAAAACAATACGGCGATGTTGACTACGTTTAACGAAGTGAACATGAAACCAATCATGGATCTTCGTAAGCAGTATAAAGACCAGTTCGAAGAGCGTCATGGTATCCGTCTTGGCTTCATGTCTTTCTATGTGAAAGCTGTAACAGAAGCACTGAAACGTTACCCTGAAGTCAACGCGTCTATCGACGGTGAAGATATTGTTTACCATAACTACTTTGATATTAGTATGGCGGTTTCGACCCCACGTGGCCTTGTAACACCAGTTCTAAAAGACTGTGACACTCTTGGTTTTGCTGATGTTGAAAAGGGCATCAAAGAGTTAGCTATCAAAGGCCGTGACGGCAAGCTAACAGTAGACGAGCTAATGGGCGGCAACTTCACTATCACTAATGGTGGTGTATTTGGCTCCCTAATGTCTACTCCTATCATTAACCCACCACAATCGGCAATTCTTGGTATGCATAAGATCCAAGAGCGTCCAATGGCGGTAGACGGTAAAGTAGAAATCTTGCCAATGATGTACCTAGCTCTATCTTATGACCACCGTTTGATTGATGGTCGTGAATCAGTGGGCTTCCTAGTGACCATTAAAGAGCTGCTCGAAGATCCAGCGCGTCTGTTATTAGACGTTTAATATCGCTAAAACGTCTAGTTACCCCTTGTAGCTAGACGTTTATTAGTTTCAAAGGCTAGACTGGCTCAGCGTCTGGCCTTCACTTGAATCGTTGCATGTTATTGAAATAGGTAACGATTTATTTGAGAAGACCCTACAGACGCCCACGCCTTGTGCGGCGTTACGGAAATAATAATCCCTTAAGGGAAAATAAACGGAATATCATAATGAATTTGCATGAATACCAAGCCAAACAGCTGTTTGCAGAATTCGGTTTGCCTGTACCGGAAGGTTACGCGTGTGATACACCTCAAGAAGCTTTCGAAGCAGCAGGTCGTATCTCTACTGAGAAGAAAGTTGTTAAGTGTCAGGTTCACGCTGGTGGCCGCGGTAAAGCGGGCGGTGTAGAGCTGCACGACACTAAAGATGGCGTTAAAGAGTTTGCACAAAAGTGGCTAGGTAAAAACCTAGTAACTTACCAAACAGACGCTAACGGTCAGCCGGTAACTAAAATCCTAGTTGAAGAAGCGTCAAATATCGCTAACGAACTATATCTAGGTGCAGTGGTAGACCGCGCAACGCGTAAAGTTGTATTCATGGCATCGACTGAAGGTGGTGTTGAAATCGAGAAAGTTGCGGAAGAAACGCCAGAGTTGATTCACAAAGCAGCAATCGATCCACTAGTAGGTCCTCAAGCTTACCAAGGCCGCGAGCTAGCGTTTAAGCTAGGTCTTGAAGGCGACCAAATCAAACAGTTTGTTAAGATCTTCATGGGTCTTGGCAACATGTTCTCTCAGTACGACCTAGCTCTACTAGAGATCAACCCTCTAGTCATCACTGGTGAAGGCAATCTTCTATGTCTAGACGGCAAGATCAACATCGACTCTAACGCGATGTACCGTCAGCCTAAGCTACGTGAAATGCACGATCCTTCGCAAGAAGATGAGCGTGAAGCTCACGCAGCTCAGTGGGAACTGAACTACGTAGCACTAGACGGTAACGTTGGCTGTATGGTTAACGGTGCGGGACTAGCAATGGGTACGATGGATATCGTAAACCTACACGGCGGCAAGCCAGCTAACTTCCTAGATGTAGGTGGCGGCGCAACCAAAGAGCGTGTAGCAGAAGCGTTCAAGATCATCCTTTCTGATGACAATGTAAAAGCAGTGCTCGTAAACATCTTCGGTGGTATCGTTCGTTGTGACATGATCGCGGAAGGTATTATCGGTGCGGTTAAAGAGGTAGGCGTAAGCGTACCAGTAGTTGTTCGTCTAGAAGGTACTAACGCTGACCTAGGTCGCGAAGTTCTTGCTAATTCTGATGTTGATATCATTGCAGCTGAGTCACTAACTGACGCTGCTCAGAAAGTTGTTGCTGCTGCGGAGGGCAAATAATGTCTGTACTAATTAATAAAGACACGAAAGTAATCTGTCAGGGTTTCACTGGTGGTCAAGGTACTTTCCACTCTGAGCAAGCTATCGCATACGGTACACAAATGGTCGGTGGTGTTTCACCGGGTAAAGGCGGTCAAACTCACTTAGGTCTACCAGTATTCAACACTGTACGTGAAGCTGTAGAAGCAACTGGCGCAACAGCGACAGTAATCTACGTACCAGCACCTTTCTGTAAAGATGCAATTCTAGAAGCGATTGATGCGGGCATCGAGCTAATCGTAACAATCACTGAAGGCATCCCTACAACAGATATGATCGACGTTAAAGTGAAGCTAGAAGAAACTGGCGCACGCATGATTGGTCCTAACTGCCCAGGTCTTATCACTCCAGATGAGTGTAAGATTGGTATCATGCCTGGTCATATCCACAAGAAAGGTAAAGTAGGGATAGTTTCTCGTTCTGGTACTCTAACTTACGAAGCCGTTAAGCAGACTACAGACGAAGGTTTCGGTCAGTCGACTTGTGTAGGTATCGGTGGTGACCCAATCCCAGGTTCAAACTTCATTGATATCCTAAAACTGTTCCAAGAGGACCCTGAAACAGAAGCAATCGTAATGATTGGTGAAATCGGTGGTACTGCTGAAGAAGAAGCAGCAGCGTTCATCAAAGAGAACGTGACTAAGCCCGTTGTCTCTTACATCGCTGGTGTAACGGCTCCTCCGGGCAAGCGTATGGGTCACGCTGGTGCAATCATCTCTGGTGGTAAAGGTACTGCGGAAGACAAATTTGCGGCACTAGAAGCTGCAGGTGTTAAGACGGTTAAGTCTCTTGCTGACATCGGTAAAGGTCTCCGCGAAATTACTGGTTGGTAATCTGTGCTTAACCTAGATAGATAATTGAAAGGCTTGGTCGATGACCAAGCCTTTTTTTTGATCACCACGTTGCCTAGCTATTTAGCCTGAAACACAAAGCTAGCCTGAAAGAAATGGTAACGGGCAATAAAAAAGCTGACTTGTCGTCAGCTTTTTTCGTTCGCTTTGGAAGTAGCGTCTACTAGAACTACAGAACCATTGCCGCTAGCCAACCGAAAGCGATTAGCGGAAGGTTGTAGTGAAGGAAGGTCGGAACAACTGTTTCCCAAATATGTTCATGTTGACCATCGGCGTTTAGGCAGATGTTGGACCCAAAGTAGAGTCCGAAGCTGGAGAACCGGCGTCACCAAGCGCTGCAGCAGTTCCGACTAGTGCAACTGTTGCCATTGGTGAGAAACCAAACGCTAATGCTAGCGGAACATAGATGGTTGCAATAATTGGAATGGTCGAGAACGATGAGCCAATACCCATAGTCACAAGCAGACCGACAATTAGCATTAGCAGTGCTGCTAGTGGCTTGTTATCGCCAATAGAAGTCGAGAGCGCTTCAACTAGTGTCTCCACACCGCCTGTTTCCTTCATGACAGCGGCAAAACCTGCTGCTGCAATCATGATGAAGCCAATCATTGCCATCATAGTCACACCACGGGTAAATACGTCTTGGGTATCTTTCCAAGCAATTACGCCACCAAAGGTAAAAATCATAAAGCCAGAAAGAGCACCAATGATCATAGAGCCGGTAAATAGCTGCATTGAAAGAGTTGCAACAATAGCGACGATCGACACTGCTACGTGGGCTTTGTTAACTGAAGCCGAACTCTCTTCAACGTGAGTGAGCTCAGTTTCTTTGTATTCACGTGGTTTACGGTAGGTAAAGAAGATAGCCGTTAGTAAACCAACCAACATACCTGCCGCAGGAAGCAACATAGCGGTTGGAACTTGGCTTGCAGTCACGCCTTCAAGTCCATTGTTGTTTAGGTTAGTTAGAAGGATGTTGTTTAGGAAAATTCCGCCAAAGCCGATTGGCAGCACCATATAAGGCGTGACAAGACCAAATGTCAGTACGCAGGCGATGAGGCGACGATCTAACTTTAGTTTTGCGAAAACGCCTAGAAGAGGTGGAATTAAGATTGGGATAAAGGCGATATGCACAGGCACTACGTTTTGCGAAGACATAGTAACAAGAACGAGTGCGATCAAAACTAGGTATTTAAGGCCAGTCGACGCCGCGCCATGCTCTTTACCGTGGATTTTCTTAATAACACTCTGAGCCATAAGATCAGTCAGGCCTGAACGCGAAATAGCAACTGCGAAAGCACCTAGCATGGCATAGCTAAGGGCAATTGTCGCACCGCCGCCCAACCCGCTTTCGAACGCAGAAACAGTTTGGTTTAAGTCCATGCCAGCGACAAGGCCGCCCACAATGGCACTAAAAGTTAATGCCACGACGACATTAACGCGCATCAATGCTAATACAAGCATAATGCAAACGGAAATAACTACAGGATTCATATTTTTCTCGGAATGTTGTGTTTGTCTTTAATTGTAATTTTATTGTTCGTCAGAATCGTTGACTGGCCAGCCGCCGAGCGCTTTCCATTTATTCACGATACCGCAAAACAGATCGGCCGTTTTTTGAGTATCGTAGAGTGCTGAGTGCGCTTCTTTGTTATCGAACTCCATCCCCGCTGTTTTACAAGCTTTGGCCAATACGGTTTGACCATAAGCCAGTCCGCTTAATGCCGCCGTGTCGAAGGTGGCGAAAGGATGAAATGGAACACGTTTAAGCTTACAACGCTCGCTTGCCTGCATAACGAAGTTATGATCAAACGTCGCGTTGTGGGCAACCATAATGGCTCGGCTGCAGTCTGCCGCTTTCTGTTCCTTACGAATGAGTTTGTATATCTCTTTAAGCGCGTAATCTTCTGTAACGGCACCACGCAATGGACTAAACGGGTCTTTAATTCCATTAAAATCCAGCGCTGCTTGCTCTATATTTGCACCTTCAAAAGGCTCAATATGAAAATGAATCGTGCTAGCGGGATGCAAGTTGCCTTCTTCATCCATGGCTAGCGTGACTGCACAGATTTCTAGAAGCGCATCAGTTTCGGCGTTGAAACCAGCAGTTTCCACATCAACCACCACAGGAAAGTAGCCGCGGAACCTTTTTTTCAGCGTCAGTGCTTCGTTTATTTCACTCATGAGAATCCAATTTCATTCGACAGGGCGGGCATTATTGCAGATTATTAGGGGGATAAAAACTCAAAAAGCTTTATTCACTAATCCAACAGTGGCTAGAATTTTGCATTCTTGATAGCAGAGTGACAAAAGAGGCAATAAACCGCCTCATAAGAAGCAGTTCCTTAGAAGTATTATAGAAACGAGATGACACAAGCAATGAATAAGTTTGCCGCTATTACATTATCCTTACTAGGCTTTGCCGCTTCACCGCTGGTGGAGGCAATGGATAAGCGATACGTAGCAACGCCTAACCAATCACAGTGGCAGATGGTGGTTAACACGCCGCTAGAGTGTAGACTCGTTCACCCTATCCCACATTATGGTGATGCAGAATTTTCATCTCGCGCTAGCAAAAAAATCAATCTCGACTTTGAACTTAAAATGCGCAGGCCAATGGGTGAGACTCGTAATGTCAGCTTAGTCTCTATGCCTCCAGTTTGGCGACCAGGCGATGGGGCGGAAAGAATTACAACAATGAAGTTCTTTCAGCAGTTTGATGGTTACGTAGGTGGCCAGACAGCATGGGGCATTTTAGGTGAGTTAGAAAAGGGGCGCTACCCAACGTTTAGCTATCAAGATTGGCAGAGCGAGATCAGCGAATCGAAGTTGCACTTTCTTCGGTGCTATTTAGACAAAAGTACTCAGTATTTAGCGACTGTATCAGTAACCTATTACCGTACAGCTTCGAAGATATCTCATTTACGATCCTGCATTACGATAGAACTAGCGTGCAGTTAAACAAAGCATCGCAAAAGCGTTTACAGCAGATTGCGGAATATATTCGACATAACCAAGATATCGATCTGGTATTAGTATCAACGTATACGGACTCGACAGACAGTAGAAGCGCTAGCCAAAATCTCTCGGAACAGCGGGCGGAAGTACTGCGTGATTATTTTGAATCGTTGGGGTTACCGGAAGATCGCATACAAGTGCAGGGTTATGGTAAGCGTCGTCCAATCGATGATAACTCTTCACCGATTGGCAAAGATAAAAACCGACGTGTTGTTATCTCGCTTGGACGGACTCAAGTTTAATTTAGTTTAAACTTATGGATGAGCTGGCAGTGGCTAGCAACCTCGATGTCTTGAATTTGTTTGGCGATTTTCGGGTTTGGATGGCGCTTAATAAACTCAATAAGCGCTTTCTGACAGCAACCTAAGGAGTCCACAAATGCATCACAATGTGTATTCGGACACTGAGGCACTAATGTCAGTACTTTTTCAGACGCAAGTTCAAGATACTTGAGTTCATACTTTACATCGCCAATGGTGCGCCAGAAGCTTGCGAGGTTATGGCAGGAAATGACCGAGATTAGTAACCGATCTTCTGCGTCGATATCTTCGTTAGATACTAGGCCGTCCGCAACGGTTAAAGCTTGTTGATAATGCAGGATGCTACGAAGGTGATCGTCTTGTTGCATTGCAATATCAGCCTGTAACGTATGTTTTTCCCACTCTGAAACGCTCATATCAGCCCTCCTTGTTAATATCAGGTTAATCTAAATGATAATTACTATCATGTAAAGTAACTTATATAGGTGGAAGATAGAGATTAGAGCGGGGTAGAAAAAGAAAACGCATAGCGAAGGGCTATGCGTCATAGGTATACAGAGGACTTCTGTGCCTAACTAGCCTTCTAGACCAGAAGAAGCTTGTTTGTTTTGAATCAACTCAATCATGTAGCCATCAGGGTCTTTTACAAACGCGATATGAGTTGTACCGCCTTTGACTGGGCCAGGTTCGCGAGTAACATTACCGCCAGAAGCCTTGATCGCATCACATGTGCTATAAATATCTTCTACGCCAATAGCGACATGGCCGAATGCACTGCCTAGATCGTATTCTGATGTTCCCCAGTTATAGGTCAGCTCGATAACCGCTCCTTGGCTTTCATCGCCATAGCCAACAAACGCCAAAGTGTATTCATACTCTTTGTTTTCGTTGGTTCTCAACAGAGTCATTCCCATAATCTTGGTGTAAAACTCAATCGATTTATCTAAGTCACCAACTCTTAGCATTGTGTGAAGAATTCGACCAGCTGTCATTGCTCTCTTCCTTATGTTTGTTAATGTTTAACAGATTACATGATTTTTAAAGACAGGGTTATTCAAACGTCCGTCTTCTCTTTAAACTCACACAGATCTTCAATTAAACAGCTGCCACACCGAGCTTACGGGCAACACAGGTGTAGCGGCCATGAAGGATTAGCCAGTGATGCACATCAAGCTTAAACTCACGCGGCACGACTTTGAGCAGTTTTTCCTCTACATCATCAACGGTCTTGCCCATCGCAAACTTTGTTCTATTTGAAACGCGGTAAATATGCGTATCAACAGCAATAGTAGGCCAACCAAACGCCGTGTTCAGAACCACATTGGCGGTTTTTCTTCCCACACCCGGTAGCGCTTCTAGCGCAGCTCGATCTTCTGGTACTTCACCGTTATGCTTTTCCAACAAGATTTGACAGGTCTTGATGGTGTTTTTGGCTTTGGAGTTAAATAGACCGATTGTCTTGATGTACTCGGTTAAGCCTTCAACGCCAAGTTTGAGGATATCCTGCGGAGTGTTAGCTACAGGGTAAAGCTTATCAGTTGCTTTATTAACACTTACATCGGTTGCTTGGGCCGACAGCAAAACCGCAATCAGAAGTTCAAACGGCGTACTCCAGTTGAGCTCGGTTTGTGGGTTGGGGTTGTCGTCCCTGAGACGCTTTAGTATCTCTATTCGCTTCGTATTGTTCATCCAGCTGTACTTTATAGTTATGTATTTGAATTCTATTTATGTGTTGGTGACTCGTGCTCTTTCAATGGTTGGTTTTTCTGTTTTTGGAGCACGTTTGGCCAGTTGATCATCAATCACGTTTTTAATCGCGATAAGTAAACCAACACCAATGAAAGCTCCAGGTGGCAATAGAGCTAATAGAAAGCTGTTATCAAACTGAAATAGTTCGATTCTCAGCACAGTTGCCCAGTCACCTAACAGTAAGTCAGCACCATCAAACAGTGTACCGTTACCTAATATCTCGCGCATGGCACCCAGTAGAACGAGCACCGCACCCATTCCCATACCCATCCAGAATCCATCTTGTGCTGCAGCTAGTGGTGCGTTCTTTGAAGCAAAAGCCTCAGCGCGGCCGATGATGATGCAGTTGGTTACGATCAGCGGGATGAAAATACCGAGCGAGAGATAGAGTCCATAAGCATAGGCGTTCATCAACAGCTGAACACAGGTAACGAGCGCAGCAATGATCATTACGAAGATTGGGATACGCACCTCTTTAGGTACATAGCTTCGAATAAGAGATACGGTCACATTGGAACCAACAAGGACCAACAATGTGGCAATGCCCAGGCCTAGTGCGTTCGTTACACTAGAAGAAACCGCCAGTAGGGGGCAAAGCCCAAGCAGTTGAACTAGCGCAGGGTTGTTGTCCCACAATCCATTTTTGATTAGCTTTTTATGTTCGCTCATTGGTTGCCTCCGCAGTTCAGTGGCTGAGACCAAATGGTATCTCTATTCGTTTCGACAAACATGACCGCATTTTTAACCGCTTTTACGACCGCTCTTGGGGTAATGGTTGCACCAGTAAATTGATCAAACTGGCCGCCATCTTTTCTCACTGCCCAGCTATCTTGATTATCTTCAGTGACGGTTTTGCCAGTAAAAGAGGTTATCCAGTTGGAGACACGAAGATCTATCTTGTCACCGAGCCCAGGCGTTTCTTGATGGGCAAGGATACGTGTACCCGTCACGACACCTTGGTTGTCCATACCAACGATCAGCTTGATTCTGCCATTGTAACCATCAGGCGCGATAGCTTCGATGGCAAGGCCGTTTGGTTCACCATTTAAAGTAGCCAAATAAACAGGCATGTTTTCGTCTGTGCCGAGCATCGGATCCGAAACGAGAGTACATGCTTGATAGAGCTCATTATCGTGTTGTTCTGGCGCGATAACTTGATTGAGAACACTGAGTAACTGAGCTTGTTCCTGCTGGTGGATTTGGTCTTGTGTCAGGTAGTGCGTAACCGCAACAACACCTGTTGAGGCACAAGCAAAAATCGCAAGCGTAAGACCGTTTTTCTTAATTGCCTTTAGCATAGTTTACTCTAGTGTCCGTAAGTTCTTGGTTTTGTGTAGTAGTCGATCAGTGGTACACACATGTTAGCCAGCAGTACTGCAAAAGCGACGCCATCTGGGAAACCGCCCCAACTGCGAATAATGAAGACCATGACGCCAATAAATGCACCGTAGATCAATCGCCCTTTTACCGTGGTCGATGCTGATACAGGATCAGTGGCGATAAAAAACGCGCCGATCATGGTTGCGCCAGACAACAAATGTAAAAGTGGTGTGCCTGTAGTACCCGGCGCAAGCAACATGCTCAGTGTACTCGCCACTGCCAAGCCTGCTAATAAACCTACAGGAATGTGCCAGTTAATGATGCGTAGTTTCAAAAGTGCAAGGCCACCCGCCAAGTAGGCAAGGTTTACCCACTCCCAACCAACGCCGGCAATACCGCCAAACTGAGGTTGTCTCATTGCCTCACTGGTTGTCTGGCCAGTTGTTAGAGCCGTTTTGAATGCATCTAACGGTGTTGCCATGGTCACGCCATCAATCCCCGTGCGAATTTGAATGAGTGATAGCCCATCGGTGTTGAATCCACCAAAGATCAACGAAAACGCATCCACGAATGTGATTGGATCTCTAGACAGTACCGCAGGCTCAATCCAGCTGGTCATTTGTACCGGAAAAGAGATTAGTAGCACGACGTACGCCACCATCGCGGGATTGAATAGGTTTTGTCCTAATCCACCATAGAGATGTTTGGCAATAACGATGGCAAAGAAGATACCAATGAACAAAATCCACCAAGGGGCGAGTGGTGGAATGGCAACGGCAAGTAACCAGGCGGTGACAATCGCACTATTGTCGCGAAGCGCTGAGAACGGATGACGCTTACGAGCCAACATCACTAAGCCTTCAAATACCACCGCGAGGGCGATAGCGAGCACTAGCTGGATGATTGTTCCCCAACCAAAAAAGTAGGTCTGAGCAATAAGGCCTGGAAGGGCACAGATCGCAACCCATTTCATTAGATCCGGCGTGCTCTTTCTATTATGCGCATGGGGCGAGCTGGCAATGAAAAATGACACTACTCTTTCTCCTCAGAGTTATTTTGCAGATTCGCTTGTTCTGCTTTTCGAGCCTTAGCCCTTGCAATGGCGGCCGCTACCGCCGCTTTTTTCGGGTCGACCACTTCTTCGCGCGAAGCTTCAGGTGTATCTTCAGCAGGTTGCGCGTTGTCCTTCTCTTGCTGAGCTTTCTTGGCCTTCGCACGAGCAATCGCAGCGGCAACGGCTGCTTTCTTTGGATCGACCGTTTCTTCGTTCGACGATTCAGGTGTCTCTTCAGCAGGTTGAGCGTTATTTTTCTCTTGCTGCTCTTTTTTTGCTTTAGCTCGAGCAATCGCAGCGGCAACGGCTGCTTTCTTTGGATCGACCGTTTCTTCAGTTGATGATTCAGAAGCCTCATCCAAAGGTTGAACGTTGCCCTTTTCTTGCTGAGCTTTTTTAGCTTTAGCACGAGCAATCGCAGCAGCTATGGCCGCTTTCTTCGGATCGACCGTTTCTTTAGTTGATGATTCAGAAGCCTCAGCCAAAGGTTGAGCATTATCTGTTTCTTGCTGAGATTTTTTCGCTTTAGCACGAGCAATTGCGGCCGCGATAGCCGCCTTTTTTATTATCTACAGGTGAGTCTGTTGAAGGTTCATCGCCTGCGTTTTGGGTATCAGTATCCTGAGACTGTTCGGCCTTCTTGGCTTTAGCGCGAGCAATGGCAGCGGCTATGGCCGCTTTCTTTGGATCGGCCGCTTCTTTGTCTGAAGATTCAGAAGTTTCTTCAGCAGGTTGAGCATCATCTGTTTCTTGCTGAGATTTTTTAGCTTTAGCACGCGCAATTGCGGCTGCGATAGCCGCCTTTTTATTATCTACAGGTGAATCTGTTGAAGATTCAGCGCCTGCGTTTTGAGTATCAGTATTCTGAGACTGTTCAGCCTTTTTTCGCTTTAGCACGAGCAATGGCAGCAGCAACCGCTGATTTCTTATCTGCAGAGCCCGAATCGTTAGCTTCAGCGGATTCGTTGAATTGCACTTGTTCTTGCTTGGCTTTACGCTCACGAGCTTGTCGTTTACGCTCTTCGCGTAGTTTCGCCATTTCGCTGTTGTCTGGCTCCGCACTGCCAGACTCCATTGCAGCTTGTTGTTTCGCTTTTGCTTTGGCAATTGCTGCAGCAACAGCTGGCTTGACGGTTGGCTCTTCGCTCTTCTCTTTTTGAGCTTTAACGCGAGCAATCGCCGCAGCAATAGCATCATCGCCACCGCTAGACTCTTTCATCGTCTTACGACGATTGTCTGCTGCTTTCTTGAAGCGATTTTCACGTTCGGCTTTGTCACGCTCCATTCGAGCGTTCTTTTCTTCAAAGCGCTGTTTTGCACGCTCTGCAGCAAGCGCTTCGTCTTTACGTGTGCGAATCTCAGCTTTGGCTTGGCGATAGTAATGCACCAGTGGGATTTCACTTGGGCAAACATACGCACAGGCACCGCATTCAATACAGTCTTTTAGGTTGAGTTCTTCACACTTATCGTAGTCTTCTGCCTTCGCATACCATTGGAGTTGTTGTGGTAATAAAGAAGCAGGGCAGGCGTCTGCACACTGACTACAACGAATACATTCCATCTCATAGCGAGATGAGGAAATCTCTTTGCGTGTAGGAGCCAGAATACAGTTGGATGTTTTAGTAATCGGCACATTCCCATGAGGGAGGGTGAAACCCATCATAGGGCCGCCCATGATTAGACGCTCTAATTTACGGTCAGCTTTGTAACCAAATTCATTGAGCAACGCCTCAACAGAAGTACCAATTCGAGCCCAAACATTTTTAGGCTTAGAGAAAGTGTTGCCGGTTAAGGTAACTACACGGTCAATGACGGGTTCACCATCGCAAATAGCTCGTTTAATGGCATAAAGCGAACCCACGTTTTGCACTAAAAATTCCGATGTCAGCAGGAATGCCGTCGTTAGGCACTTCTTTGTTAGTCAGAATTTTAATCAGTTGCTTTTCACCGCCTGATGGGTATTTGGTCGGAACAACTCGGATGACCAGATCTTTGTCTTCGGCAGCATGCTGCAGAGCTTTGATCGCTTCTGGCTTGTTGTCTTCTATACCAATGATGGTTAGTTTTGGCTTTAAGATGTGCTCGACAATTTCAATGCCGGTAATGATTTCTTGAGCGTGTTCTTGCATCAAGCGGTCATCGGCTGTGATGTAAGGTTCACACTCAGCCGCATTGATAATGAGTATCTCGGTGCGCGCTAGACCAGACTGAATCTTTTTTCGCCGTTGGGAAGCCAGCGCCGCCCATACCTGAGATTCCCGCGAGTCGGATTTGCTCAATTAACTCATCGCCAGACAGTTGGGTGTAATCTTCGCAAATATGTCGTTCACACCATGTATCTTCCCCATCCGGTTTGATGACGATAGATAGCTCTTTCAAACCAGAAGGGTGAGCCGTCGTTCTTGGCTCGATGGCGGTAATAGTGCCCGAAGTTGACGCATGAATCGGCAACATGAAACTGGTGTTGTAGCGCGTAAGAGGTTGACCTTTGAGAACCCTATCTCCAACCGCAACAATTAGATCGCCCGCTTTACCAATGTGTTGTTTAAGCGGTAACACGATCTCGGTGGGCACAGACGCAGACACAATCGGATTTTGGTTCGATTGCGTTTTGTTTTCAGCAGGATGAATACCCCCGGGAAAGTCCCACAGGGTGCCTTGTTTGATTTGTTCAATTAACGACAACATACCAGTTTAACTCGCTTTGCCGCGCACATCAGTGCTAGGCGATTCGGTAACATTAACAACAGGAATAGAGTTCAGCTGCCACTTCCAAGTGTCGGTCGTTGTCTCTACAGGGATCATTTCAATACAGTCTGTTGGGCAAGGAGCAACACAAAGGTCACAGCCCGTACATTCGTCCTTGATTACGGTGTGAAGTGCTTTTGTACCACCTACGATGGCATCAACGGGACACGCCTGAATACATTTGGTACAGCCAATACACATGTCTTCGTGGATGTAGGCAACGGTTTTGACGTTATCTGACAGGTCATGAGCGGAGTCTTGTACTTCAACGCCCATTAAGTCAGCTAACTTTTCGATCGTAGCTTGCCCGCCGGGAGGACATTTGTTGATGTTGTCTCCATTGGCGATAGCTTCAGCATAAGGTCTACAGCCAGGGTAGCCACATTGACCACATTGAGTTTGCGGCAAAATACTGTCTATCTGGTCAACGATCGGATCGGCTTCAACTTTGAATCGGATCGAGCAAAGCCAAGCAGCGCACCAAACAGTGCGGCTAATGCAACAACGGCTAGTACAGCAATCAGGATGGTACTCATTATAGTTTCACCAGCCCAGTAAAGCCCATGAAGGCTAGCGACATCAAACCTGCAGTGATCATGGCAATCGATGCGCCTTTGAACGGAGCAGGTACGTCGGCTGCTGCAATACGCTCACGCATAGAAGCGAATAGAATCAGAACCAGAGAGAAGCCGGCCGCAGCACCAAATCCATAAACGATAGATTCGACAAAGTTGTGGCTCTCTTGAATGTTCAGTAGAGCGACACCAAGAACCGCACAGTTTGTTGTGATGAGTGGCAAGAAGATACCGAGTAGGCGGTACAGGGTCGGGCTAGTTTTGTGCACGACCATTTCCGTGAACTGCACCACCACGGCGATCACGAGAATAAAGCTCATTGTTCTCAGGTATTCAATGCCAAGTGGCGCAAGAATGTAGGTTTCTACAAGATAGGCGCTCACTGAAGCAAGGGTCAATACGAATGTTGTCGCCAGCCCCATGCCAATGGCCGTTTCGAGTTTTTTCGACACGCCCATAAATGGACATAAGCCCAAGAACTTTACCAGTACAAAGTTGTTGACGAGCACAGTGCCGACTAACAACAAAAGATATTCGGTCATAGTAGTTTTAGTTTAAAAATCCGATCCCTTTATTATCCTGTTTTGGTGGGTTAATAACAACCAAGGAAAGATAAGGTTTTACATGTATGAATAAAAAGTATACGTAATATCAACGGATTCGTATCACCAACAAGGCGATTTGGGCCAGAACGTCTTGTAAGATCATTCAAAGGCCGATTTAAAGGCTCTTTTTGGCAACGATGATATCGAGGATATTAAGGTTATTTTGAAGGTTCGGTGCGGCAGATTTGTATTGAAAAGCAGTTTAAAAACGAAAAAAGCCGCGTCTTTCGACACGGCTTTATCTGAATTTGGCCCCCCTGCGGACTCGAACGCGGGCGGCTAGCTCTGGGACATTGGCTTGGAACAAGCCAGTCGCTTTAAAGTAAAAAAGCTCAATCTTTCGATTGAGCTTTTTTAGAAATTTGGCTCCCCTGCGGGACTCGAACCTGCGACATACGGATTAACAGTCCGCCGTTCTACCAACTGAACTAAGGGGGAATTGCTTTAAGCGCTGCGAATCTTAGCGATAGTGCATAATCATGTCAATAATTAAAAACAGCGAAAAAACGAAATAAAAGCGTAAAAAAAATCTTTACTTTTTTGTATCCCTTACAGTTAAAGGGCTTTCTTTACTTATCCACCAAAATTGTGGATAAGTATGTGAATGATTCCTGATTAACTGTTTTTGATCTTCTGATTCTGTGAATAACAATCGATTGCTCTAAATAAGGGATTACTGATAAAGCGCTGTCGTAAAAGGGGTTTGATACGTTTTTACTGGTGTTGTTGATAGATTAGTAATGATAAGTGAGAGATATGGATCGAAAAAGATCTTGTTAATTTGGGGAAAAGCTGTGAATGATTTTTAGGGGATTTTCAAGGGCGAAGATCATTCAGGGCGAAAGATATTAACAGACTTAAATGCAGTAATCTAGCGGCAAAATCAACATGTCATAAAATTAGTCGGATATTCTGATTTACTTATTGCGGGTGTATGGATATACAGTCACAATAAACAGATTGAAAGCAGAGGGTAGGATAATATGAGTAAAGTATTCGAATTGGTTTCAGATTATAAACCATCCGGCGATCAGCTACGGCGATCAAAACGCTTTTGGATGGGATTGATTCTGGCCTCGCTCATCAAACCCTACTTGGTGTAACGGGATCGGGTAAAACATTCACGCTTGCAAACGTGATTGCTCAGGCGCAAAGACCCGCTATTTTACTAGCACCAAACAAAACCTTAGCTGCCCAGTTGTACGGCGAAATGAAGGCTTTCTTTCCGAACAATGCGGTTGAGTATTTCGTTTCTTACTACGACTATTATCAGCCAGAAGCCTACGTTCCTACCACTGACACCTTCATTGAAAAAGATTCATCGGTGAATGCCCACATTGAACAGATGCGTTTATCGGCAACCAAAGCGCTACTTGAGCGCAAAGATGCGATCATTGTTGCGTCTGTTTCAGCGATATACGGCCTTGGTGACCCTGAATCTTACCTAAAAATGATGCTTCACGTACGTCGTGGTGATGTGTTAGATCAGCGTGACATTTTACGTCGATTAGCCGAGTTGCAATATAGTCGCAATGATGTGGCTTTCGAGCGGGGTCAGTTTAGAGTCCGCGGTGAAGTGATTGATATTTTCCCAGCCGAGTCTGATCAAGATGCGGTGCGTATCGAGATGTTTGACGATGAGGTTGACTGCATTAGTGTATTCGATCCTTTGACCGGAGTGGTTAAACAACGCGATTTACCTCGTTACACGATTTACCCGAAAACGCACTATGTGACGCCAAGAGATCGCATGCTGGATGCGATTGAAAACATCAAAGGTGAGTTGAGAATCCGACAGGAATACCTGCGTGATAACAATAAGCTTTTAGAAGAACAACGAATCTCTCAGCGTACTCAGTTCGATATTGAGATGATGAATGAGCTGGGCTTTTGCTCGGGTATCGAGAACTACTCTCGTTACTTAAGTGGACGTCAAGAGGGTGAGCCGCCACCGACACTATTTGATTATCTTCCTCATGACGGCCTACTAGTCATTGATGAGTCTCACGTGACTGTGCCTCAGATCGGTGCGATGTTTAAAGGCGACCGTTCACGCAAAGAGACTTTAGTTGAATTTGGCTTCAGACTGCCTTCTGCGCTTGATAATAGACCGCTCAAATTTGAGGAATTCGAATCACTGGCGCCACAAACTATTTTTGTTTCTGCTACTCCTGGTAACTACGAGTTGGAAAAATGCGATGGTGAAATCGCCGATCAAGTTGTGCGGCCGACAGGGTTGTTAGACCCTGAACTGGAAGTTCGTCCTGTTTCTACTCAGGTTGACGACTTGCTATCAGAAATTCGCATTCGTGCTCAAAAAGATGAACGTGTGCTTGTTACCACGTTAACCAAGCGTATGGCTGAAGACCTTACTGAATACCTTACTGAACACGATGTGAAAGTTCGTTACCTTCACTCCGACATCGATACGGTTGAGCGAGTGGAGATTATTCGCGACTTACGCTTGGGTGAGTTTGATGTGCTGGTGGGCATCAACTTGTTGCGAGAAGGTTTGGACATGCCGGAAGTGTCTCTGGTGGCTATTTTAGATGCAGATAAAGAAGGTTTTCTTCGTTCAGAGCGTTCATTGATTCAGACCATTGGTCGTGCTGCACGTAACATTAGCGGTAAAGCGATTCTTTATGCCGACTCAATTACCAAGTCGATGAAGAAAGCGATGGATGAGACCAATCGTCGCCGAGAGAAACAGCAAGCCTACAATGAAGAACGTGGTATAACGCCACAAGCGCTTAAGCGTAATGTGAAAGACATTATGGAACTGGGCGATATCACTAAGGCTAAGAGCCAGCGTGTGAGCAAACAAGTCCCGTTGTCGAAAGTGGCGGAGCTTCGCAAACTTACTCTGCTTTTTCGCCTCAGCAGCTAGAGAAAGAGATCGCTAAGCTAGAAGCTCAGATGTATAAGCATGCTCAAGATCTTGAGTTTGAGTTGGCGGCTGAGAAGCGCGATGAGATCGAAAAACTACGAGCGCAGTTTATCGCTAACAGTTAAAGTCAACATATCCTCGAAATCGGCTAGAAATTCAGGTGGCTTTGGGAAGTGTCATAGAGCACTTCTTATTGCTATCGAATGAACCCTGAATTCGGAATAAAAAAAAGCCAACAGAATCTCTCTATTGGCTGTAATTTGTGAATACTAAGTTCACTAACAACGTCAGTTGGCTAGGTGACCCATAAGGGTCATCAATACTAATGCAGAACGTATGCCAATTTTTTAACGCCAAAAAGTTGCCTTAATCATCATTTTTCGCATATTTTTAATACTGAATTGCAAAATGCAATTCGAAATGCAATTATTAATTCAAAATGCAAACACTATTTGGCTAGGTTATGCAATCAGGATTAGATACTCAAAAGAACAAATACTTGCTGATGGTGGAGGATACGGCCTCTGTCGCGGCCCTATACCGTTCTTATCTCACCCCACTTGGTATTGACATTAATATTGTTGGTACTGGTCGCGATGCGATCGAAAGTCTTTCATTTCGCACACCCGATTTAATACTGCTCGATCTACGATTACCAGATATGACGGGTATGGATGTCCTCTACGCGGTAAAACGTACCCATCCAGATGTGCCAATTATCTTTATGACGGCCCATGGTTCCATCGATACGGCTGTTGAGGCAATGCGTCATGGAGCGCAGGACTTTTTTGATCAAGCCCTGTGAAGCAGACCGACTGCGTGTCACAGTCAATAATGCCATTCGTAAGGCGAGTAAGTTAAAGACCGATGCCGGCAATCAGAACTACCAAGCTTCATCGGTAGTAGTCATATGATGCAAGCGGTCTATCGTACCATTGACTCGGCGGCGTCGAGTAAAGCCAGTATTTTTATCACTGGTGAAAGTGGTACCGGTAAAGAAGTGTGTGCCGAGGCGATTCACGCTACAAGTCGAAGGGGGATAAGCCATTTATTGCGATTAACTGTGCCGCGATCCCTAAAGACCTTATTGAGAGTGAATTGTTTGGTCACGTTAAAGGCGCGTTTACTGGTGCAGCTACCGATAGGCAAGGCGCTGCGGAGCTTGCTGACGGCGGTACACTGTTCCTTGATGAACTTTGTGAAATGGATTTGGATCTGCAAACCAAACTGTTGCGTTTTATTCAAACCGGTACGTTCCAAAAAGTGGGTTCTTCGAAGATGAAGAGTGTGGATGTACGTTTTGTTTGTGCAACCAACCGAGACCCATGGAAAGAGGTTGAGCA
Source organism: Vibrio aestivus (assembly GCA_003263845.1). Classification (GTDB taxonomy): domain Bacteria; phylum Pseudomonadota; class Gammaproteobacteria; order Enterobacterales; family Vibrionaceae; genus Vibrio; species Vibrio aestivus. Next base: position 43,942 of record JYJN01000046.1, read on the forward strand.
AGGCCGATTCCGTGAAGACTTATATTACCGTTTGTATGTTATTCCTTTACATCTTCCGCCCCTACGTGAGCGTGAAGAGGATGTGATTGAGATTGCTTACTCGCTTCTTGGCTTCATGTCGAATGAAGAAGGGAAGGGGTTTGTAAGGCTCGCTCCTGAAGTGGTTGAACGTTTCAATAACTACGAATGGCCAGGTAACGTAAGGCAACTTCAAAACGTTTTGCGTAACGTCGTGGTTCTGAACATGGTAAAGAGATCACCTTAGAAATGCTGCCGCCTCCGCTCAATCAGCCGATTGATAACCTCATTCGCGTGCCAACTGAGGAAAAAGAGAGCATTTCGGTGCATGAAATCTTTCCTTTGTGGCTAACTGAGAAGACAGCTATTGAGAAAGCTATCGAAGCGTGCGAAGGTAATATTCCTAAAGCGGCCGGATACTTAGATGTCAGCCCGTCGACGATTTATCGAAAGATTCAAGCGTGGAACGCTAAGGAAAAAGAGTAGATGGATGTTATCAACCACGAAAAACTAGCAAGACTTGGTAATGAGATTGGCGCCGATAATGTCCCTATATTGCTCAATATTTTCCTAGGAGAGCTCACTGAGTACATGGGGGCGTTAGCGAGGAGTCAGGTACGCATAGCGATGCCTTGAAGGAGATTAGCCACGCGCTTAAGAGCAGCGCCGCTAGTTTTGGTGCAGAAGCACTTTGTGCAACGGCGATAGAAATTGACTCATTGGTCAAGTCTGGCGAACACTTTGATTCCCCCTCTTATACGTCCAGTCTTGTTGAGCTATTGCAGGTTACTCACACCGAATACGAAAAAATCATGCAAAGTTAATCGTCTCGATAAGATTACAAAAGGGAGCACAGCTCCCTTTTTCTATATCTACCCCTTCCCACGACTCACGGCCAAGCCATTAAGACAGGAGAGTCTCTATAGCTATTTGAAGTTTGGCTCGATCATGTCGCCAATCGCGGTTGGCGGACGCTAAATCTGTAGTGACATAGTTCCATCGACCATCAAGCTCAGGATGGGCGTGTTCACCTAGCACCACGTCAATCTGTCTGGACTGGCAACTTCTTTCACACCATTCAAGTTTTTGAGCGAGTGTCATGCGGCCTGCAGGGCCGTATTCTGGCGATAAATTGTCAACAAACACCAGTTTCGCTTTGCTATTGCTAGCAATGGCTTTGCCAACTTCTGGGAGCAGCAGTGGCGGCATGATACTGGTCAGAAAGCTGCCGGGGCCTAGAATAATGCAATCCGCATCGTATATTGCAGCCACCGCCTCTTTGGTGGCGGGTACTTCGGGCTCTAAGTCCAGTCGTCTTAGCTCATCAGGCATTTCATCGACGTTGGTTTCTCCCGTAACCCAGCGACCATCAATAGCGAGCGCCTTTAGATCCGAAGGATGTTCAGACATAGGAACAATATTGACATCTACCTTCAACATGTTGCGGATCAGGTTGATTGCTTCCAGCGGCCTAACTGATAGGTTATCAAGCGCGGTGAGCATGAGATTGCCAAGGTTATGACCATCAAGCTCCCCGGCACCTTTGAAGCGGTATTCAAACATCATCGAGCTGATAGACGGCTCAGTGATTAACTGGTTAATACAGTTGCGCGTATCACCCCATGCAATACCGCCTTGACAGTGACGTATCCGCCCTGTAGAGCCGCCATTGTCGGTGGTTGTAACGATGCCGGTTGCATTGGACCCGAAGTCTTTTAGAGCAGCAAGCATTCGCCCTAGACCGTGACCGCCACCAATGGCGACCACTTTTTTTGTAGAGTACAGATTCATATCATTTCTTATAGTATGTTTTTCAATTGAAGAGTAAACGAATTGAATTCTCTACTCAATAGTAGGTAATTTTTAGCCTTATTAGGTTTTTTTGACCGCTTCGCTAGAAACCGCCATAATTAGTAAGTATTTTAATAAAAGCTACTGCAGGGCCTTTTGGCGCCTCAGTTGCCATAGCTCCGAGCTCATTAAGCTAAGTTTAGTGTTGTATATGAATAAGCGTAATGAGCCAGTGACGTGTTGTCACAAGGGCATAATTGGAAATGATTATGCCTCCCGTGTTTGGAAAGGTGTTCCGTGGCGCAACAATTCGAAGATAAATTTCAGCGTAAGTTTTATTACTTACGACTGTCCATTACAGATGTCTGTAATTTTAAGTGTACCTACTGTTTACCTGATGGCTATAAGCCTTCGGGTCAGAAAAACTCGTCTTTTTTATCTCTACCTGAGATCAAACGTGTGGTTACCGCGTTCGCTGATTGCGGTACGTCTAAGGTCCGTATTACGGGCGGTGAGCCTAGTCTGCGTAAAGACTTCACGCAGATCATTGAAACGGTCGCTCAAACTAAGGGCATCAAAAAGGTGGCAACGACCACCAATGGTTATCGCATGGCTAAGCAGGTGGATGCTTGGCAAAATGCGGGCCTGACTAATATCAATGTGAGTATCGATAGCTTAGACCCTCGTATGTTTCACCAAATTACCGGAGAGAATAAGTTTGCTGAGGTGATGGCGGGAATCGACCGAGCGTTCGAAGTTGGTTACGAGCAAATTAAGGTCAATGTGGTATTGATGAAAGATCTTAACCACAACCAATTGCCGGCATTTCTTAACTGGATCAAAGATCGTCCAATCCAACTGCGTTTTATTGAACTGATGCAAACGGGCGAAATGGACGAGTTGTTCCAGCGTCACCATGTATCTGGTGTCGCAATTCGTAATCAGCTGATTGCCAATGGTTGGATTCTGAAAGTCCGAGCGGCGAACGATGGCCCAGCACAAGTGTTTGTGCACCCAGATTATCAGGGTGAGATTGGCCTTATCATGCCTTACGAGAAAGACTTCTGCCAAAGCTGCAATCGCTTGCGAGTGTCAGCGGTGGGTAAGTTACACCTATGCTTGTTTGGTGAACAAGGCGTGGAACTGCGCGATTTACTGCAGCAAGACGAGCAAGAATCGCAGTTGATCGAACGTATTCAAACGCAGCTAGAGAACAAATCAATCAGTCATTTTTTGCATGATGGAAACTCAGGCATGACGCCTCATCTTGCATCCATTGGCGGCTAACCGCTGCAAATCAAGTTATTAGCTCAGATGCTCTGAAGTGGTTTCAGTGTGTCTGACAGTGCAAACAAATAAAATTAAAATAGGTGAACAAAATGGGTCACGCAGAAAGCAAATTTCAAGCAGCAAACATCGCCGTTTTGACGGTTTCTGATACGCGTACAGAAGAGAATGATACGTCGGGTGGCTATCTTGTAGAGCAAGCAAAAGACGCAGGTCATAATGTGGTTGATAAGCAAATTGTTATCGATGACATGTACAAAATCCGTGCGATTGTTTCTCAGTGGATCGCGGATGAGCAAGTTCAAGCGATCATGATCACTGGCGGCACCGGTTTTACCTCTCGCGACAGTACTCCAGAAGCATTGAAGCCCCTATTCGACAAAGAAGTGGAAGGTTTTGGTGAGCTCTTCCGTATGGTTTCTTATGAAGAGATTGGTACATCAACCATTCAATCTCGCGCAGTCGCGGGCTTTGCTAATCATACTGTCATCTTTGCTATGCCGGGTTCAACAGGCGCTTGCCGTACGGGCTGGACTAAGATCATCAAACAGCAGCTTGATGCGAGTCATCGTCCATGTAACTTCATGCCTCACCTATCAGTATAAGGGTAAGTGACATGTCTCAATTTACTCACATCAACGCTTCGGGTGAAGCGAACATGGTGGATGTCTCCGCTAAAGCAGAAACAGTTCGTGAAGCTCGAGCGGAAGCATTCGTGCACATGGCGCCGGAAACGTTGGCACTGATTGTCTCTGGTGAGCATCATAAAGGTGACGTGTTTGCCACTGCTCGAATCGCGGGCATCCAAGCGGCGAAAAAAGACATGGGACTTGATTCCACTTTGCCATCCGCTGTTGCTTTCGAAAGTGGAAGTTCAGCTAGAAGCGATTGAAGCAGAAAGTAAGGTTCGTATTGAATCGGTTTGTAAACTAGCGGGTAAAACAGGTGTAGAGATGGAAGCGTTAACCGCTGCGTCTGTGGCTGCTCTTACCATCTACGATATGTGTAAAGCCGTTCAGAAAGATATGGTGATTGAGAACGTGCGTCTGTTGGAGAAAACAGGTGGTAAATCTGGACACTTTAAGGCGGAATCATGATTACAGTACTGTTTTTTGCTCAAACCCGTGAGCTTGTGGGTGTTGATAAGCTTGAAGTAGAAGCGGATTTTGCAACAGTAGAAGATCTACGCGCGCACTTATCACAGCGAGAAGGTAAATGGGATCTCGCTCTGGAGTCAGGTAAATTACTGGCTGCCATCAATCAAGCGATTGTTCCTCTTGATCACACATTAAGTGACGGCGATGAAGTCGCGTTCTTCCCCCTGTGACGGGAGGTTAGGATGGACTCGAGAGTATCGGTTCAAACAGCAGATTTTTCTGTCGGTGACGAATATCAGCAACTAGCTGAAGGCACATCATCAGGTGCCGTGGTTACCTTTGCGGGTAAGGTTCGAGATATGAACTTGGGCGATAACGTAACAGGTTTGTCCCTAGAGCACTACCCAGGTATGACCGAGAAGTCTCTACTTAAGATTTGTGATGACGCAGAACAGCGCTGGCCATTGCTTAATGTGAGAGTGATCCATCGTGTGGGTGATTTGGACATTGGTGACCAAATTGTTTTTGTTGGTGTGTCGAGCGCGCATCGCGGCGCAGCGTTCGAAGCATGCGAGTTCATTATGGATTATTTGAAAACCAAAGCCCCGTTTTGGAAAAAAGAGCGAACGACAGATTCAACTCGATGGGTAGAATCTCGAGACTCGGATGCTAAAGCAGCAGAACGTTGGAATAAATGATTAAAAAGGAGACTATTGAGTCTCCTTTTTTTCGAGTAAATGGTAAGTGCCGCGTTGGCGCCGTTTGGCAAAAAATAAAGCCTCGTCGGCAATTGATACGAAACGCTCCACAGTGATGTTGTCTGGAATGTGCTCACAATGTTGAATGCCTAGGGTCACGGAAAGAGTATCACTGATTCTTGACCGAACATTTGGAATGGCAAGTTTGCGTATCGAACCGAGTAATGCCTTAGCTTTAGCATGACATTCACCAATGCTTATTGAGGGAATAAAAGCTAGGAACTCATCACCCCCGTAGCGAAAACATAGGCTATCCTTGCCTGCCCAGTCTGTTATTACCGCTGCAACTGATTTAAGCGCGTCATCCCCTTTCAAGTGCCCATATTGATCATTCAGCTCTTTAAAGCAGTCGATATCTATCATGAAAACACAGGCACTCTCTTGTTGAATTTTTGCAATTTCCAGAGCGTGAGGAAGCAGTGAATCAAGCGCAAATCGATTGCTCACTTGGGTTAAGTGGTCGGTATAGGTTTTTATGGTCAGCTCTTTCGCTTGTTGGCCAAGCTGTTTCAGTGCCGCTTGATGCTCGGTAACATTTCTTACGATCCAAAGCACCATATCCACATTGGGTAGGGGAATCACCAACGCATCAAAGTATTGAGTCGTTTCAGGGCCCTCATGCCCATCAAAGCAATGCAGATCCTTTGGATCCAACTCGTAACTCAGCTCTTGAGGCTTATTGCTCTCGATGACATCAACGATGATTTGGCTAAACCAGACAGCTTTATCGGCAGGCAGCACCTGGTATTGGCTGAGTCCAACCAAAGTAGAAGGGTCATGATGGCGCTGATGGTCAGTACCGCCCATGCTTCGATATAAATACCTTGTTTGTTGAGGAGGAACGTAGGTTCAGGCAAAGAGGTAAGCACTGCATGCATCATAGCAGGATTATCTTGCATCAAGCGGGTAAGAGTCGACGTCATAAAGCTACTGATAAGAAACTTAACTAGTCTAAGTGTAGCTCTTTTAAAAGGTTTCGTAGTAAATGATACATACTCATTAAATAACCTTTCCAAGTAGAACGTAACGATGATCAAACGCGCTATCACCATTGCTATTGTAGTTGGGACCTTACTTAATCTGATTAACCAACCGAGCGCCTTGCTTGGTCAAGAATCTATTGATTGGCTCAAGCTTACTTTGACTTATTGTGTTCCTTTCATTGTGTCTTTAGTCAGTAGTTACCTGACGCTAAAAGATTTGTCGTGATAAGAATGACGTTTTTTCATCTCGTTACATTCTTCTATTTGTTAGCTAACTCCTTATTCATAAAGGCTTTGGCGGATTTTTCTTGTCTATATAGTTATTTCCTATCAATAAAATAGGCAAATTCTATTTAGTAAAATCAAGAAATTAGACAACACTTAAACTATGAACAGTGTGGTGCTGTCGGCTAAGGAGACTCAAATGGAATCGTTGAAAGTAAAAGACTACATGACCCATCAAGCGGTGACGTTTACCCCAGACATGTCACTCAGTGCTGCTTTGGAGAAGGTCATCCGAACAAAACATCATGGTGGCCCAGTAATTAATGACCGAGAAGAGGTCATTGGTTTTCTCTCAGAGCAAGATTTACTGGATAAACTGGTTAAAGTTGCTTATTCCTGTCAAGACACATACATGGTCAGTGACTGCATGCACGGAGAAGTTCTATCGGTGTCGCCAGAAACCAGTATTATTGAGATGTCCGATAAAATGAAAGTCGGAAAGCCTAAAGTATACCCAGTGGTCGATAATGGTAAGTTAGTGGGAATCATTACTCGCCACGATGTGTTGAAAGCAGTGTCTTTGTATATCGATGATTGCTTTAAACATCCGGTATGATAAGTTTGAGCAATGAATAGAAGGCGCGTAAGCGCCTTTTTTGCTTTCTAGCGATTTAAGGGGACTTCATGCCTAATCAAAGTGCCAAGTTTGTTACTGGTTCTACTATGCGCCACATTTTAGTGATGTCTGGAGCAGGCTCAGTCGGACTCATGGCGCTGTTTGTCGTCGATTTACTCGATATGCTGTTTATTAGTATGTTGGGTCAAGTTGAGTTGGCGGCGGCTGTCGGCTTTGCGGGTACTTTGGTGTTTTTTCCACCTCCATCTCTATTGGCACCTCAATCGCAATGGGTGCGCTGGTTTCGAAAGCTATCGGAGCGAAACAACGAGATCAAGCTCGGCAGTTGAGCGCGAGTATCATGCTGACGGCATTCATTATTAGCTGTGCGATTAGCGCTTTGATGTATGTTTACATTCCTGAGCTGCTGGCCAGTATAGGCGCGCAAGGTTATGCCGCGGAGCGGGCAGAGGCCTATCTAAGAATTTTGTTACCGAGTAGCCCAGTGATCGCCTTAGCAATGGCTGCGGGCGCTGGGTTACGTGCCGCA
>JYJN01000047.1 GCA_003263845.1 Vibrio aestivus
AGCCACTATCGTTGGCGAGTGCCAGTCATTTCACGCTTAACTGACCTCTAGTCGTATAAAATAATAAAGGCGAGCAATTGGCTCGCCTTTATTCGTCTCTGTGGGTCAGAAGCTAGAAAGTGCGACCAACTCCTGCGTGTAAGGCTGATTAGGTGTGGCAAACATTTGCTGGGTTTCCCCTTGTTCAATAATCTCCCCAGATTTCATCACGATAGTGTAGTGGCAAAGTGATTTCACCACATTCAAATCATGACTAATAAATAGGTAGGTCAATCCATGCTTTTCTTGTAATGACTTAAGTAGATCAAGAACTTGAGCCTGAACAGTGCGGTCTAATGAAGACGTTGGCTCATCCAACAAAATAAACTCTGGCTGTAAAATCAACGCTCGAGCAATGGCAATACGTTGTCTTTGACCTCCAGAAAACTCATTGGGGTAACGATGACGAGATTCAGGGTCCAAATCCACTTCTCTCATTGCTTCGCAGATCATCTGATCGAGAGTATCGTCATCGTGTTGAGTGTGAACGCGTAACCCTTCCCCAATCACTTGTGCCACTGACATTCGAGGGTTGAGTGCAGAGAACGGGTCTTGAAAGACAACTTGCATCTTGCTACGAAAAGGTAGCATAGCTTTTCGATCCAAAGCATCAATCGCCTGTTCCCGATATCGAATATCGCCCTCCGATGACACCAACTTTATGATAGCCATACCCGTAGTGGATTTACCTGAACCACTTTCACCCACAAGACCAATAGAGTGCCCTTGCTTTAACGAAAAGCTCATGTCAGTTACAGCTTTCACATGGGATACCACTCGTTTAAAAATACCACCAGTGATCGGAAACCATACTTTGAGTTTGTCGACAGTTAAAAGTGCAGGAGCTGATTCATCGACATAAACTGGCAATCCTCGCGGATCGGATTCGATAAGCTTTTTAGTGTAAGCATGTTCAGGTGAGTTAAATACTCGTAAACATTCGCCCACTTCAACCAATTGCCCGTTTTGCATCACTGCAACACGGTCAGCAATTCTTCTCACAATACTCAAATCATGCGTGATGAACAGCATTGCCATGCCTAACTCTTTTTGGAGATCTTTTAACAAATCCAATATTTGCGCTTGAACTGACACATCAAGCGCAGTGGTTGGTTCATCCGCAATCAGCAATTCGGGTTCATTTATTAACGCCATGGCTATCATCACGCGTTGGCGCTCACCACCGGAAAGTTCATGCGGATACGCCGAGATCTTTTGCTCTGGGTTTCGAATCCCCACTTTCTCAAGCCAACTCACCGCGTGTTGCTCCGCTTTACTTTGGCGCATACCACGATGGACCGCTAACGTTTCAACTAATTGCTTACCTATCTTATGCAGAGGATTGAGCGATACCATAGGTTCTTGGAAGATCATTCCAATTCTACCGCCACGAATGCCGCGTAACTGTCGCTCGCTACAACTCAACATATCGGTATCATCAAAAACAATCGAACCATTCAGATAGTGGGCTGACCCTTTGGGAAGAAGCTTTAATATCGCATTAGCCGTCACCGACTTGCCAGAACCGCTTTCGCCAACTAATGCCAGTGTTTCACCTTTGTTTATCGATAAAGACACACTGTCCGTCACCGCTTCTACTTCACCGCGACGACCAAAGCCGATGGACAGATTTTCTATGGTTAATACTCGATTCGTCATAGTAATTACCTGCCTTGCTGATGTGGGTCGAAAGCATCACGCACGCTTCGCCAACAAACACTAACAGTGTCAGCATCATGGACAAGACTACGAATGCAGAAATACCGAGCCAAGGCGCTTGCAAGTTAGCTTTACCTTGCGCCAGAAGCTCACCAAGCGATGGCGATCCAGCCGGTAAACCAAAGCCTAGGAAGTCGAGTGATGTCAGTGTGGTGACAGAGCCCGACAGAATAAACGGCATCATAGTTAACGAGGCAACCATGGCGTTGGGTAGCATATGGCGAAGCATTATTCGACGATCACTCACACCCATAGCTTGCGCTGCCCGAACGTAATCAAAATTTCGGCAACGTAAGAACTCTGCCCGTACAACACCCACCAGCCCCATCCAACTAAAGAGCACCATGATACCAAGTAGCCACCAAAAGTTAGGCTCAACAAAACTCGACAAAATAATCAGCAAGAACAGCGTCGGCATACCTGACCATATCTCTATAAAGCGCTGACCAAACAGATCCAGCCAGCCGCCGTAGTAACCCTGAGTTGCACCAACAAATACACCAATGATGCTAGATACAATGGTCAGTACAAAACCAAATAGCACCGAAATCCTGAAGCCGTAGATAATCCGAGCCAACACATCTCGCCCTTTATCGTCTGTCCCCAGCCAGTTGACAGAGTCTGGCGCTGAAGGCACAGAACCAACGATATCGTAATTAATCGTGTTGTAGCTAAATCGAATAATCGGCCAAATCATAAAGCCCTTTTCTTCAATCAGCTCAACGACATAAGGATCGGTATAGTCTGCTTCTGATTCAAATTCACCACCAAATTTGGTTTCTGCGTATTGGTTGAATACTGGGTAGTACCATTTCTGTTCGTACTCCACCAGCAAAGGCTTATCATTTGCAATCAATTCAGCAAACAGACTGAAAACAAATAAGATTGAGAAAAACCAAAGCGACCACAAACCACGTTTGTTGGCTTTAAAGCGTAACCAACGCGCTTGATTGACCGGATTCATCTGTTTTTTCTTTTTCATTTTCACTTTTTGAGGGTTACTTGTCGTGTTTTGATTTTGCGGTTTTTCAATAGCTTGCTCCCTACCTTTCATATTTAGCGCGCCTCAAAATCAATACGTGGATCGACCCACATATAAGTTAAATCCGAGACGATACTTAACAGTAAGCCAAGCAGTGTCATGATGTAGAGCGAACTGAATACAACGGGATAGTCACGTTGAATCGTAGATTCAAAACCCAATAAACCGATGCCTTCGAGAGAAAACATCACCTCAATCAGCATGGACCCCGTAAAGAAGATACTGATAAACGCAGCTGGGAATCCCGCAATAATAATTAACATCGCGTTGCGAAACACATGTTTATAAAGAATACTGCCTTCGTCTAAGCCTTTCGCACGCGCTGTCACGACATACTGCTTATTGATTTCATCCAAGAAGGAGTTTTTGGTCAGCATACTAAGCGTGGCAAATCCACCAATCACCATGGCAAATATTGGCAGGGTTAAGTGCCAGAAATAATCAATGATCTGCTCATACCAAGGCAGCTGGTCGAAGTTACTCGAAACTAATCCTCGAAGCGGGAACCAACTAAAGTAGTTTCCGCTAGCAAACACAATGATCAGAATAATGGCGAACAAAAATCCTGGAATGGCATACCCGATAATCACGACCGCACTTGACCAGACATCAAAACGCGAGCCGTGATGAATCGCTTTCATAATACCCAAGGGTATAGAGATAAGATAAATGATCAGAGTGCTCCATAAGCCTAGGGATATGGAGACAGGCAAACGCTCAACGATAAGGTCAATCACGTTGCCGCCTTTAAATAGCTTTCGCCAAAGTTAAAGGTCACGTAATTTTTGAGCATCTCAAAATATCGGACATGGATTGGCTTATCAAACCCAAACTGTTTCTTGATCTCTTCGACCACTTCAGGGTCTAGGCCGCGAGAACCTTTATAGCCTGTGTTCGATGCTTCCTCGATAACGGCTGTTTCAGCTGCATTTCCCCCGCCGGTAATACGATTGAGCATTCCCGATTCAAGGCCTTCCATTTGAGCGATGGCTTGCTCAACTGGCCCACCGGGAGCCACTTGAATAATAAAAAAATTAATCGTGATAATTGCCCATAGTGTAGGAATTACGAGCAATAGTCGTCGAAAAAGATACGCCGCCATGTGATTCCCTTATTAGCGTCTTTTCTCAGGTAACTTGGCAGCTTTCTCTTTAGAAACCCACCAGGTATCAACACCAAGATCGTAATCCGGGCGAATCTCTGGACGCTCAAACTTATCCCAAGTCGCCACTCGATACTTACTGTAATGCCATTGCGGAACCATATAGAAATTCCATTGCAATACACGATCAAGTGCACGGCCCAACGCAAGCAATTGGTCAGGGTTCTCTTGGTTATCGGCAATCGCTTGTGTTAAGTAATCAACGGCAGGGTCCATAACACCGGCGGTGTTGTACGTAGAATCAATGAAGTTGGAGTTCCAGACAATCATTAAACTTGAGTTAGGGTATGAATTTGCAAAATAGCGAGACGAAACCATATCGAAGTCGCGATCTCTCAAACGTTTAATATATTGAGTTCGGTCAACCGAGCGAAGCTTCATATCTATACCCATCCGCTTCAAATTTCGCTGGAATGGAATGGCATACGTTTCAACATTTGGGTTGTAAATCAACAGCTCAAAAGTCATGACTTCACCCGTTTCCACATTGGTCATCGCTTTATTTTTAAGCTCCCAACCTGCTTCTTTAAATAACTGGAAAGCGGTTCTCATCTGGCTACGAATACGGCCTGAGCCATCAGTTTTAGGCGGTTGATACTCTTCTGTGAATACACGCGGTGGAATTTTGTCTTTTATCGGTTCTAATACGGCCTTTTCTGCATCCGAAGGCAGTCCGAAAGCCGCATATTCAGTATTTTGAAAGTAGCTCCGAGTTCGCGCATTTTGATCGTAGAAAAGGTTAGCGTTCATCCATTCAAAGTCCATAGCATAAGCGATAGCTTCACGTACCTTAGGATCGTTAAACACTGGGCGCTGGGTATTGAACACAAATCCATTGGCAGCTTGTGGCTGCTGATGAGGGATCTCTTCCTTCTTAATGAACCCCTTGTCAAAGTTTGTACCCGTGTAAGAGTTCTCCCAAAACTTCGGTTCACTCTCGATTCGAATATCAAACTCCCCCGCTTTGAATGCTTCTAGCATGACCGTGTCATCACGATAATAGTCATACTGAACGGTCGTAAAGTTATTCCTACCAACATTAACTGGGAGATCTTTTGCCCAATAATCTTTTACTAAACCGTATGTAACGCTTTGACCCGCTTTGTAATCGACAATTTTGTAGGCACTACTACCCACTGGTGGCTCATTCAGAGGCTCGCTGAACACGCGATCCATCCAAAAGTGCTTAGGTAATACGCGCGTAGATTGAGCAAAGCTAAACAGTTTCTCGCGATCCGGCTCTGCCATTTCAATGCGTACAACCAAATCAGATTTGGCTTTAACAGACTTGATGGATTTGTAATAAGAGCGGTATTGAGGTACACCCTCTGTCATAAACTTATCAAACGTAAACTCAACGTCATGGGCGGTAATTGGCTTGCCATCATGAAAACGAGCTTTAGGGTTAATATCTAACTCTAACCACATATAGTCATCTGAGTATCGCACATTGCTTGCAATGAGCGGATAGTAACTGTCAATTTCATCGCTAGGTGAATACATTAATGTATCGTAAAGCTGACCAGTCGCGGCAGCAGGCACACCACGCGATGCATAGCGGTTAAAGTTATCGAAAGTACCCATCTGTGCATAAGTTACTTCCCCGTACTTCGGTGCGTCTGGGTTTACATAATCAAAATGAGTAAAATTTTCGGGGTATTTCGCAGTTCCAAAACCCACTAGTGATTGAGTCTCTATAACAGCCGCGTAGGATGCAGCGGAGCCTAGCATAAATAGGCTAGCACCTAAGGCTGCCCAGCGAATCTTCCTCATTATGATCTCCCTTTAGAAACGTTCGAATTCAACGTCCATGCCGTTCATATTCTGACTTTACTGAAATTAGTAATAAATAATATTAATAATTCAAACACTTGGATAAGTATAGGAAAAAAGATTTAAAAGGTGCAACGCAAACTTTGTCAAGAATGTGCTTCTTTGTGTTTCAGCCAGAAACAAAAAGAGGCGCTGGTTGCGCCTCTTTAGTCATAAATCTAGGAATGTATCAGTTGTGCAGTGATAATTATTAGTTGTTAGATACAATAAACAGCACTTCAACTCTGCGATTACATGCTTTGCCCGCAGTGGTTTTATTGGTACATGCAGGAACATACTCGCCATAGCCTCGGGTAAAAAATGGCATTCATCGAAACGTTGTTGCTGACGAGCGTTTGTTTCACTGCCTGAGCTCGTTTGATTGACAAACTGTCATTCAGTTTTTGGCCACCAGTGCTATCAGTATGCCCATCAATAACGATATCAATTCCCGGTTCGTTTGCAAGGTAGCGGCCCATCATATCTAACCAGTAGCTCGATTCAGGTGCGACATTTGCCGACCCAGTATTAAACTTAATCGTATCTTTCAGTTTCACCATTACGTGATTACCTGGCAGTACTTCATAATCCACGCCATTTTTTACGAGAAAACTCTGTAGTGCATGGTAGCTATTTGTTCGGCTTTGACCCATTGAACCTTTCACACTTGCTTTGGCAGGCGTCGTCGCGTTACCCCACTCTGGGTAGCGAAGTTCTTGGCTACCTTTTGGTGCCGTATCTAACATGTCTCCACCGAGAAGCATGCTATCTGATGGCAATGTGCCACAGCCTACGAGTAGAGAGGCTAACGCTAAAAGTATGTACTTCATGTAAACACCGATAATGATTCCTTATGACTAACTCTATATCGGCGCCGCGGAAAATTCTTTAAGTGAAAATCGACATAAATTCATCCCAACATGAAAAATGTGACCAGAGTTAGAAGTATAAATCAGCAACATCAAACAAATCGTAAAGATTTGTTCAATTAAAGCTATTTATGTTTTCCTTGGCCATACTTCTCGCTAAAATTGACCCTTATTGTTTAATTGCGTGATTATTTTATGAAAAAGTTCACTTCTACTCTGTTCGCACTTGTAGCCAGCGTATTTCTACTAGCGGGTTGTGGGGAAAACCTTCTACCACAAGAAGGCAAGCATTTTTCTGTTCTTCCCTCTGACTTGTCTAAATACAACCTAGATCCTGTTACTGAAGTTTTCTCACTTCAATGTGGTCACTGCCGCCAAATGGAGCATGTTATTCCTGAACTAGAAAAGCAGACAGGCCAAAGTTTTGGTAAGGTCCATGTGACCTTCAACGAAGGCGCTAAGATTGGTGCAATGATTTACTACACGGCGGTAATGCAGCTTGATGGTGTACCAGACGGAAAGATGATGGATGAGCTTTTTGCAGCGGTTCAACTTGGCGACGGTGCTAGCCTTCAAGATCGACAAAAAGCCATTGAGCAAGCATTCATTTCACGTTATCTCTACACGCCATACGAACTGAATGAGTCTCACCAATCAACGCTATTCGAACATATGGTTGTCGCAGAAGGCGTTTCTGTAGATGGCCGTATCAACGCTGTCCCTAGTTTCATTGTTGACGGCAGATACTTAATCAATACTTCAGCTCATGAAAGCGTTGAAGACATCGCCCGCACAATCAACTACCTAATTAAAAACATCTAAAACAGGAACAATGCAATGAGTAAAATGACCATCGCTATTATCATCCTTGCGGTTTCACTTTTCCTGATGTACCGCAGTTGGAGCAATAACAAAGCCGCAGACGCTAACGCCGAATTGGGTCAAGCATTTCTAACCGAAAATGCGAAAACAGAAGGCATCGTAACACGTCCTTCTGGCCTGCAAATTCTTTCACTACAGGAAGGTACTGGCACAGTAAATCCAACAGCTAAAAGCAAGGTTAAGGTGCATTATCATGGTACTTTGACTGATGGGACTGTATTCGACAGCTCTGTTGATCGTGGGGAGCCGATTGTATTTGGCCTAAATCAAGTGATTAAGGGTTGGACTGAAGGGTTACAGACCATGGTAGTCGGCCAAAAAGTTCGCTTGTTCGTTCCAAGTGACCTTGCATATGGCAACCGTGGTGTTGGCACTATTCCTGCTGGTTCAGTTCTAATCTTTGATGTGGAACTTCTAGAAATACAAGATTAGCCGCTTACAGATTTCATATTGAACAAACCCCAAGTCTAGGACTTGGGGTTTTCATTTTTAATGCTGCTGTTGATCCTTTATGATTCACACTCCCTGAGCAGTTACGAGGCTCTCTCGTCTGGTAGCCCGAGCTTTATTTGATTAGTTTACTGAGACAAACGCATGCTAAAGATTTCTAACACTGTTGAATTAGCTGAATGGGAAATTGAGCTCACCGCGATTCGCTCGATGGGCGCTGGCGGCCAAAAGGTAAACAAAACAAGCAGCGCTATACACCTGCGTTTCGATATCAACCGCTCAACCCTTCCGCCTTTTTACAAAGATCGCCTGCTCGGTTTAACCGATTCTCGTATAACCAAAGAGGGGTAATCATCCTTAAGGCTCAGCAATATCGAACTCAGGAACAAAATCGTGAAGATGCCCTGTTAAGGCTTAAAGAATTAATTCTTGCCGCTATTGTTGTGCAAAAGAAGCGCAGGCCCACAAAACCCACCAAAGCCTCGCAAGTGAGAAGAGTGGACGCAAAGAAACGTAAAAGCCAAACCAAGTCATTAAGAGGCAAAATCAGATAAATCTCCTTCGGCTCCTTTTATCAAAAATCGTCTGCTACTGGCATACACTTTTAACCTAATCTAATAATCAACTATCATTCAGAGAGTTAGGATTTTACAAACCGTAACAAAACTGTCATATTCAGGTGGAAATTTAGATTTTCGGTGCGAACATTGGAGTATGTTCGAGATGTAAAATACGCAACGGGGCTCTTATTGTGAGTTTTACTCAAAGCATTCGACTCACATCTCAAACTAGAGGTCTATTATTACCCCTGCCAAATGTTTCGCTATCAACTATTGATATCATAATCAGTTATATCTACTCTTAACTTATAATAAGTACAATTTGATTCAACAAACATTAGGTAATCTCATGAATATTAAGCAGAAGTTGTATTCATTGGGCTTTATAGCCATTCTTGGAGTCGTAACCCTTTTAGCCACCTCTACTAAATTTGCCAACACTACGGAAGAATTAAACAAAGCTAGCTATCTCGTTGCTCAACTTGAGATCCGACTTTTGAATTTACGGCGGAACGAGAAAGACTTCTTACTCCGTAAAGACATGAAGTACTTAGATAAATTTAATAAAAACATGGAAACGTTTTTAAATTACGAATCTCAGCTCTCAACCTTACTTTCTGATAACAGTCTTCCTTCCAGTGCTCAGCTAAGAGCGGATATCAATCGTTACAAAGATGGTTTTACTCAGCTGGTTCTTGCTTTTCAGAAGCACGGTCTTAGTAAAGAAGATGGTCTTTACGGTGATTACTATTCTAAAATGAGAGAAACCCAAACCAGTTCTTCAAGTACTGACCAGATCAAACTTTACGATTTCAACGCTAAAGTAATGGTGGGTGAAGTTGATAGCGCTCTTGCCGCTGGTTTTCCTAGTGAGCTTATCAGTGCAGCTAAAGCTTTGGTGTCCCAAAAGCTTGTCGTTGGTCTTAAGTATAATGAAGGCCTATTAGGTAATACTCGTGGCTTATCACATACCGTTGAAGAGCAATTCAAAAGCTTCTCGGCAGCTTTAGATGAAGAGCTGCTATCCTCTGAAGAACGTTTGGACTTGATAAAACAATTGGTGACTCTGCTTATCATTATTGTCATCATCGCATTGGTTTATCAAATCTCTCGCTCAATAAACGTACAAGTTGCTCAGCTATTAAAGGTCATCCAACAGATTTCTGAAACGAACGATGTGGGTCGTCGTTCCGAGCTGAAAGGTAAAAACGAACTGGTTTCGATAGGCGAATACTTCAATCGTCTGTTGGACAAACTAGAAGCACTCATCTCAGGCTCACAAGCAAAATCTTCAAGCTTAGCGGCAAGCACGGGCAACATGCACAATGCGTTGCAAGACGTTATCGAGCAGTTCCATGTCCAAGCTGACCACACCACCACGATGGCGACATCAGTGCAAGAGATGGTCGCAACCATCAATGAGATTTCCGAGAGTACAGCCGTAGCAGTTGAAGGTGTTCAACAAGCTGCGAACAACGCACAAGATGGCCGTAAGGTTGTCGAGTCCACCGTTGGTAACATCAGCCAACTATCATCAACACTGCATGACAGCCAGCAGTCTATCTCTTCGCTCAATGAGCACGTAGATCAAATCGGCGGGGCGGTCACCATCATTCAAGGTATTGCTGAACAAACTAACCTACTCGCGCTGAATGCCGCAATTGAGGCCGCGCGTGCCGGTGAACAAGGCCGCGGCTTTGCAGTCGTAGCTGACGAAGTTCGTGCACTAGCGAGTCGTACACATCAGTCTACCGAAGAGATCACGAAAGTCGTTTCTGCTATCCAAAGTCAAATGTCGACAGTAGTTTCCAACATCGACCAGTGTAATGATCAAGGCCAGGAAACACTGGAAGCTTCTCAGACTCTAGATGCAAGTCTGAGCCAAATCATTACCGATATGGATACGATTCAAGCCAACTCTGAACGAATAGCTTCTGCGATTGAAGAACAAGGCATTGTGATGAATCAAGTAAGCGAATCTATTACAGAACTTAACTCGATTTCAGAAAACAACATGCATTCTGCGCAGCAGTGTTTAAGCGAAGTCGACCTAGTTTCTGCTCAAGCGAAAGAAATGGACACTGCTGTCGCAGAGTTCCAAACCAGCAAATAATATCTTTTGTTTACATCGATAAGCAAAAGCCCCAAATATGGGGCTTTTATTTTGTCCAACTTTATTGAGAGGCGAGCTAGTCAGTAATGTCATTGACGAGCAAGTCAAAGCCAGTACCAATAGCATCGTCAATTGCGATAGCTTGATAAACTTTATCGTTTTCAACCGTCACAGAGGCTGGGCCTATCGCTGCGGTTTTAGTGCCGGTTGGAGTTACAGTCACAAAATAAGTCCCAGCCGCAACATAGATACCTTGTTGGTCTTTTTTGTACTCAAAACCCGAAATCGCTGGACTTGCATTGGTGATATCGCTTGTTTCGGTCAGGTACACGTCCACAGTTGATGCACTTTTTGCAGCGTGAATCACGTTCAATTTAGCACTCGTTGCGACAGCTCTACGGTCGGTAACAATCAGGAGCGCTTCAATCGTCGCAAGTTCGTCGATGGCGAAAACACCGTAGTCCATACCTTTATCAAGCGCTTGGCCATTCACGTCGATTCTGACGTCTGAAGGGGTGTCATCGACATAGACATCAATATCATAAGTACCCGCCGTTACAGCGGTATAATCGCGCACTTGTTTGAAATCGAGGTTCGAAACTGCTTCCGTCCCATTCAATGAAACATCCACTCTTGGCGCGTCATCGACTAAGTGCCCCACTTGAATCTCGGCACTTTCCGTTGCATTGTATATGATCGATGACGATGAGCCATCCATAACAAGGAGTTTAACCAATGATGAACCATCGCTATCTTGGTTTGGAATGGCCGCAATTGTGAGTTCACTGTTTGAAGCGAGTGACACTGTGCCTGAATCAAAAGCAACAGTTTGTGTACCTGCAAGTGCTAAACGGATTTGGTAGTCTCCCCGGGGATATTAAGTACGCCAGTATCATTTTGGTACGAGAGTGTCGCTTGTGCTGTTGAAGTGGACAGATCAGCACCTGGCGCAGTCACATATAAATCAACGTCAGGCACGCCGGCTGCAGCATGGGCCACTTGGACATCTAACGTGGTACTACTTTGATTACCAGCTACCGGACGAGACAGTACCAAAGCATCAACCGCATTGCTGCTGGCTGAGTCAGCTTCGCCCACCACCACGACTGTGTACTTATTGAGGTCACTCAAATTTAAGGTAGTGTCAGAGATTACTGTTGTTGTAGCTCCGCCAGGAAGCTGCACATCAACACGAACCGTGTTGCTGCCAGCTGTCACACTACTAAAACCAGATGCTACGCCAAAATCAACATCTGTCCATTGAGGGCTCCCGTTTAGCCAAACATTTGCTAATGGAGCATCTTTCGACGCATGTGCAGCTTGTAATGAACTCGTACCATTATCATCGCTGCTATTACAGCCGACGAGCGCGACAGCGATAAGCGTTGCAGGGATTATATTTTTACTAAACATTGCTTTGTTCCTTACCTGTTTTTCAGACAAAACGAGGCCGCACTTATAAACGCGCTATAAGAGAGTCGGGTTCGTCCAGTGAAAGTCAGTATGAAGTAAGCCCGCCGGTAGCCATACAAACTCTGTCTCCACAGATACGAAGCTTTGTATCACCGATACTGGTTACCATACTTCCATCTGTGTTTACGCTTTTAAAAAATAAACAGATCAAATTTTTAACAAAAATGATAATCAAACCCAATTTAGCTCCCTTTCATCTATAACTTTCTATTAATTAGACAGTTACTCCACCTTTCTAAGCTATTAAAGACTTCCTAATAAATGCTATATTTCACGCAAACGCTTGCTTGCAAGATCTTATGCCAAATCACTCTTTGATTTAAGACAATAACTCCATAAACAACTTCCATCCCAACCTTGTATTGGTGTAACTTCTACTCCCTGATTAAATCTATGTTTCAAAGTGTTTCGGACTAAGCCCAGTATGGCCTAGCTGCTGATTCAACACTAAGTGAGTGATTACAATGTGGAATAGACTGAACAAGTCCATGATGTTCTGCCAGATGATGTTTGGCTTATCTTTCTATGGCGTTCTAGTGAGTCTTACTCGTTTCTTTTTAGAAGATCTCAACTACAACGAAGCCGATACCATGATGATCGTCGGCGCATTCTCTGCGATTGGACCGCTGTTTGCTATAGCTGGTGGCTTTATTGCCGACAAATTCCTGGGCGCTTATCGCTCACTAACCTTCAGTTTCTTTGCTTTCGCCTCTGGCTATGTTTTGCTTGTCATTGGCGCTTTTATGACTAATGTGCCGCTATCTATGTCTGGTATTGCGTTAGCAAGCTATGGGCGCGGTTTAATGTCCCCTTCTTACCCAAGCCTGTACAAACGTACATTCTCATCTCAAGAAGATTTCGAAAAAGGCTATCCAATTAACTATTCAGTTAATAACGTTGGTGCATTCTTAGGTCAATATCTGTTTCCAATGCTAGTTCTGATCATTGGTTTCCACGGTGGCTTTACTATTTCAGCCGTACTCGCGGCCGCTGCATTTGCGATGATGGTAGTTTTCCGTAAGGGTCTTTTGGGTGTTTCCGCTGAGATCGACAAACAATCTGTTTCAACTAAAAACTGGATCCTATTCTTTACGCTTTCTGCTGCGATGATTGGCCTAGTGTTCTTCATGTTCTCAAACATGGATGTTGGCCAAAATATTGTTTACGCCATTGGCCTTGCTGCAATTTTGTACTTCGTTTCGCTCATGTTCAAAGTGAGCAAACCTGAAGCACTGAAAATGGGTACTATCCTAATCATTACCTTCTTAACCACCTGCTTCTTTGTTTACTATGGCCAGATGATGACATCGATGAACATGGTTGCGATGAACACTCTGAAAGGTTCTCTGTTTGGATTCATCCCGCTTGAACCAGAAGCGGCAATGGCGATGAACCCGCTATGGTGTATGGTTGGCGGCCCAATTGTAGCAGCAACATTCAGCATGCTAGAAAAAAGAAATATCTATCTTTCAACGGCGACTAAAGTTGCTTTCTCATTCGTACTGACGGCAATCGCTTTTGGTATCTTGACGTTTGCGGTTACCACTGTCGGTGAAGATGCGATAATTCGCCCGGAAATTTTCCTAGCGATCCATTTCTTCCAAGCGATCGCTGAAGTTATTGTTGGTTCAATGGTTGTGGCGTTTATCTTGTCTGTTGCACCAAAGCATATTGAGAATTTCTCAGTAAGCCTGTTTTCAGTTGCACTTGCACTATCAGGTATCATCGGCGCGGTGTTCTCTACATCTATCGCCCTGGAAAAAGGCCAAGTAATCACACAAGAGATTGTCCAAAACGTCTATGGCGACTATTTCCAACTACTCACCATTCTAGCTGTGGTTATGGTTGGCGTCGCACTGGTTGCTTCGAAGATTATTCAGATGATGCTTAATGCCGCAGAGCAGCACGAAGGACATGAGATCAACGTTTAAGTTTCTTACTTAATCACTCCTCATCTTTAAGTGAGCCCTTTCGAAACAGTTCTATTGAAGCAGAGCTGTTTCTATCACCACCGAACCAATGCCCAGTTAATGCTTAACTGAAGTCGAACGTAACGTACGTCAAGTAGTAACTGGGCATTTTCACACTTATATATTCAGTAAGGCTCTTTGAAAAACAGCAATCAAACTAATTCGAATTGATTTTAGATTGCGTTAGTGACTCATTCTAATTAAGCCGCTATAGGACTCGTATCTTGAAACGGTCTGAGTGCTAGATACTCACTAAACGCTCCTTTAAGCTCTGTATGTCTTAGGCCAAACTCAACACATGCTTTCATGTATCCTAGTTTGTCTCCACAGTCGTATGAGACTCCCGCCATGTGGAACGCGTTAACCACCTCGGTTTTCATCAAGCTTTCAATGGCATCAGTCAATTGGATTTCGCCACCAACGCCAGCCTGAGTATGTTTTAGTTCTTGCCATATACTTGGCGAAAGAACATAACGACCCACGATTGCCATATTCGAAGGTGCTTCGTCTAAAGCGGGTTTTTCAACGACGGCTTGAAGTGGCGTATGCTGGCCCGCAAGGATTGCGGTACCATTACAATCTGCAATCCCGTATTTATTAACCTCTTCTGCTGCAACAGGCTCGACCATAATTACGCTTTGCTGGCTCTCATGGTAACTTACCAGCATGTTAGCAAGATTGTTCTTACTGACTTTGTCATGTGCACAACTCAAAAGAACATCGGGTAACAGGATCGCAAAAGGCTCATTCCCAACGATCGGTTCTGCACACAAAATGGCATGACCAAGCCCTAGTGCGGTTCCTTGACGTACAGTGGAAATAGTCACGTCTTTCGGACATAACGCACGGACTTGCTCTAATAACGCGTCCTTACCTTTGTCTTCAAGAATCTGCTCCAGTTCGAAGTTGCAGTCGAAGTGATTTTCAATCGCTTGCTTAGAAGCGTGAGTCACTAGCACAATATCTTTAATTCCTGCCGATACACACTCTTCAATAATGTATTGAATTAAGGGTTTATCGACCAAGGGGAGCATCTCTTTTGGGATTGCTTTGGTGGCAGGCAGCATGCGAGTCCCTAATCCTGCTACCGGTATAACGGCCTTTGTCACGGAAGTATTTGTGAGCGTCATTATGTGTCCTTATCTTAAATAATGCATTCAGACTGGCGAATGTAGTCAGTCCAAAAAACTAAGCGTTGATGTGATCAGCGTGTACTTTTATCCAATCGCCGAAATAGAGTCGTAATACGCAAAGAGAGATCTTTAAGCACTCTTCAGCCACTACAAGTAGAAGAATGTACTCCAAGCGGATGTTGAGGTAGATAAACAAAGCCGTACAAGGCAATAAGAAGCCCCATTGGCAAAGTACATCGACCCAGAGGCAGAATTTTGCATCACCACCTGCACGAAGAATGCCCAATATGAACATCATCGATAGCCCTTTAAAACTGACCGATAGCAACATAACGTTCAATGCCAAGTTCGCTGTGGCCTCACGCTCTAAAGCCTGGCCAGTGATGAAGTCGATGAGCATCGGCTTAAAAGCAAATAGCGCCGCTGACAACAAGAGACCAGTCGCCAGACTTAGTGTTATATAACGTGGTATCAAAGCTTGTATGGTTTGGATATCTCGCTGACCAGAATGATTTCCAATCACAATCGAAGCGGCGGTAGCAAATCCAATAAGCAATGCTAGGGTCAGTGATTCAATCGGAGCCATTGCCCCAAGTGCTATTAATAGGTCATCACTAGTTCGGCCCAATAACGCATGGAAGACATACAACCCAAATGACCAAATCACACTATTTAGCGCAGCAATCAACGATAGATTGGCAACCACCTTACTGTCACTCACTGATGTGGTAGCAGCAATACTGACTAGCTTTTGAATCGGAAACCAACGCTGCCAGTGAACAAAGCCAAGTAGCAATAAAGTCTCGATGACCGCGGCAATCAAAGTACCAAACGCGACACCTTTCATCCCATATTGTTCGATTAGCAAGATGTTAAGACCAATGTTGAGTGCAACGCCAACAAAACTGATCACTGTTGCTGGCATTGGCCTATACATAGTGCGCAATACCGTTGCCGCCGTGAGCGCTATTGCAAACAGCATCAAAGTAGGCGAAACAATCAGTAGGTATTGCGCACCTTGTTCAACAATGCTCGAGTTAGTGCTGCCAAATGACATAATGGGCCGACTAAAGACAGCAAGGCCAATCGCACAAAGCAAACCAACACCGATAGCGAGACCAAGCATGATCAGCATTGCTCGGATAAACTTGTCGTTAACCTGCTTATCAAAACACTGCGCCAATATTTGACCTCCACCCACGGACACACCAATGACACAAAAACTAACGATCATTTGTGCTTTGGTCGCCAGTCCCAATGCAGCCATATCCAAAGGGTTTAACTGGCCGAGCATCACTGTATCGATCATACTTTTACTTGAAAAGAGAACCGTTTGTAGCGTGACCGGAAGTGCAAGGCTAAGCAGCGTACGCAGCCAATGCGGATTGACGCTCATGCTCTGCTCCTTGATCGAGTGTTTTAACTACTTTCGCTGGATTACCAATAGCAATCGAGTTGTCCGGTACATCCTGATAAACAACACTGTTAGCGCCAACAATTGCATTCCGTCCAATTCGAACGCCTTTCAAAATCAATGCGCCCATCCCTATCCATGCACCATCTTCAATGACTACTGGTGACGACGATGTGCGCTCAACTTCATCTGTAGCGCCACGGCCGACAACTGGGTGTCCACTGGAATCCATGATGGTGACTCTTGGACCAAACATAACATCGTTACCGATCGCCACGCGTTCATAGCAAACAATGTTAGTACCTTGCATAAAGACGTTGTCACCAATGGTAATTTTTCCAGCGTCGCGGTGATTCGCTTTCACCAGAG
This sequence comes from Vibrio aestivus, assembly GCA_003263845.1. Taxonomy (GTDB): domain Bacteria; phylum Pseudomonadota; class Gammaproteobacteria; order Enterobacterales; family Vibrionaceae; genus Vibrio; species Vibrio aestivus. The sequence continues at coordinate 17,008 of JYJN01000047.1, forward strand.
TGAGTCTGACTGGGGAGTTCTCAAATGCGACATTATTTTCTGAATAGATTTGGGTGTTGCTACCAATACAAATACGGCCTTTGAAATCATCGGCATTGATAAGTGAAGCCGTTGGTTCCATGTTGCCGTAGGTTTCATCGCGGACAAAAGTGTAACCAATATGTGGTAGACCGATCAGCGCAGAGTTGTCGCCCATTAGAACGTGGCTTTGAAACTCTGGTAGAAACGTTGGGCTAGTTTTGGTTTTATCAATTGGCAGAAGATTTTCATATATACAAGTCATACAGCATCCTTGTTATTTGGGCTCACTTTGAAAACCAAGTAAACCCATTTGATTAGGCTTATTAAATATCAACGAAGTTTGAGCGACTAAGAAAAGGCGTTTCATGCGGACGATACAGCTGAATGATTTTGTTCAGCGGCACACCGTCTTCACGATGGTCAATGTTGTAAAAGCTGGTTTGCCACATCTGATACTTCTCGTGAATGCGTCGCGCTGCATCGTTCGAGTGGTCATCGGTATCGGACACCTCTTTCGGGTGTGGCCAGTGGAACGAACAGATTGTTTTATCCATCACAAACTGGTTTTTATTGAGGAACAAACGAATACCCAGATCCACGTCTTCCCCGCCCCATGTGTTGAACGATTCATCAAACAGGCCAGCTTTAATTAGCTCGTTACGTTCTGCTGATACATGGCAAGTCCAGAATAAGTCAAACGGTGCAGGCCACTCACCGATGTTTTCGCCCATGTCTTCATATTGGCTTTGACGAATATCTAGGGCGCCTTGCTGTTTGAGGTGCAGAAGGGTTTTATCGATATCACTTGCACTAAGCATCGGCTGTAGTTTTTCCAAAACCTCAGCATCCACATCGAATCCATACACATAGCCAAGGACAGCAATCGGTTTTTTCGAAGACTCATGAACACGTAAATGTTCCTCTAAAGTGATGGTCGACAACAACACGCCTGTGTCGATGTAAACTATGTAGTCACCTTCAGCCGCCATTGTGCCAATGTTGCGTGCTTTACCTGCACGGAAACCCTTATCAGGTTGCCAATAATACTGGATGTTCAAACGATCCTGATAACTTTCAGCGACGTACTTACTGTTATCACTTCCGCCATCGTCGACGACGATGACTTCAAATAGCGACTTGTCGAGGGTTTGCGAAACAAGCGAATTAAGAGTGTGATCAAGCAACTCTTCACGATTATAGGTAGGGATAACAACACTGATTTTTCTCATTTTTTTGATCTCGTCACAATGAAACTAGTTGCTAAAGTTGTACATGCATATTTTTTTGGGTTCAATATCACATTTTGATATTAATTCGCTTTGTAAAATATCATTACAAATTAGTTTTCAATAAAAATCAAAAGGTTATGTAACTTTATGATGAGCATTTAAGTTTTCACGATTGCGGCGCATATCAAACAAACACATGAAACCATACTACTTGTGACATTCACTAAACTTATGTAAGTATGAACTAAACTTACACTCACTGAATAATGGACAGCCATATATACTTATTGACTTAAATGACAAAAAAAGCCAAAAGAATCACTTTCAGCTTTTTGGGAGAGAGAAACAATCGAAATAAGTGATATGACAAGAGTGTCAATTGTGCACTTTACTCACAAGTTCTACGCGATTTTTACCTTTTGATTTGGCTTTATACATAAGTTTATCAGCTTCAGTCATAGAAACTGGATTAAGCAATTGACCATAGTGCACAGCGCCAATACTTACACTGACTGAGGCTTGCGGTGCGGATTCGACCCGTATTTCAGAAACAGATTGGCGGATTTTGCTCGTTAAAAATTCTGCATTGTCCAACTCCATATCGCTGGCAATAATTGAAAACTCTTCGCCCCCTACCCGAGCAAACAATGCATTGGCCGGAATCAAACGTTCTACCGTTATCGCGACACTATGTATTACTTCATCACCGACACCATGGCCAAACGTGTCGTTAATCGCCTTAAAATCATCAATGTCGAACAGTACTATCACAACATCAGGCGTCCCTAGTTCAAAATCTCTCCACTGCTCAACGAAATGGCGGCGATTGCTAATTCCCGTTAAGGCGTCTTCCTGAGACTGCACGAGCAACTTAGCGTTGAGCGCTTCTAACTCTCGCGTTCGTTCTTTTACGGTTCGCTTCAACATGTAAATGTAGCCAGACGCCATTAGGAACACGATCAAGATGGCGCTCGTGATAAAATGTTTCGGATACACGGTTTCGACGTGAAACCACCGATTTAAGATCTGCTCTTTCTCTATTCGTGGAACTCGATTAAAACCTTGATCAATGGTCGTCAGTAATGAGACGTTGTTTTCACTGACCGCGGGTTTTAAAGCTCCTGAATACAAATGAAGTATTGGGACATACGCAGCGCTCGCGTCAAACACTGACATATAGAAGTTAGCGACTTGCAGATCGGAAATAAAACCATCGATCGTCTCTTGCGCAGCAGCCTGCATGAGTTCTTCGTTATTATCGAACTCAACAAGTGGCAGCTGAGGAAAATTGTTTTGTGCAAAATACTGTTCATAACCACCCGTCACGACACCGACACCGCGATTGCCCACGCCAGTTAAAAAGAAGTTTACGTCAGTACCAATCAGACGTTGGCTAATATAAAGCTGAGTATCAATGACTATGATGTCGTTACCGAAATCTAAGAACGCGTCACGCGGGGTCGAAAACAGTAAACCACCATGAACATCCGCCCGACCATCTTTCACCGCATTGATCGAATCATTCCAATCTAAAAGCAAGAACTCTATTTGCACGTTGTTATTGCGACTGTAAGCATTCCAGAAATCGACCAAAATCCCACTTGGTTCACCTGTTTCAGAAATGTAGGAGAATGGCTTCCATGCTTTAGAGTTTGTCACCGTAAGAATTCGGGTGTTCGAACGAGTAGCTTCATCAGCAGCGTGCACGGCCATAAGAGGAATGAGAGGCAGGATCAACAGGGTTAGTCTTTGAATTAACGCCATTCATCCCCCATTGCAACTAAATTGAATCAGCATCACACTTTGGTACTACTTTAGAAGTGTCGCCCAGATTCAGTAGATTGCAAAGTGAGACCCTCAATCTGATCTATTTACCTCTTTTTGATAAGCACTTGGATTAGTATTACGCTGACAAAAAAGCCTTCTCAAAAGAGAAGGCTTCAAGCTCAATTCGGATTAGATATGAGTCGTGGCTACATACTCATTTAAATCATCGTTTGATACCGACGTGACATACTGGTCATCCACATAGAATGAAACACTGTCTTTACCTTTCTCACCACGAAGGATCTGTTGCGTTCCATCGATGTATGAGATTTCCATCTGAAGTGTATTTTCGTCTAACTGAGTCATTGTCGCTTGTTCAATGTCTGAGTTATTCGAAAGGTTTAGAGGAACATCTTTCAGCGCTGGATCTAACTATCGTTCACTTTGATGTAGTTCTTAGTAGGTGTATCAACCACTGCAGGGCCTTTGCTGATAGGGTTTTCGCCAGTCCAAAACTCAATTGCATTCACAATGAATAAGTCCGCCGCACCCGCAATACCGTAAACAGGCGATAGAAGCATAAACAGTCCTGCTCGAGCATTTCGGTTGTCGACTGCTTCTAAGTTGAACTTGCTTACCATACCCGTCGTTGCCATTTGTCCCATACAACCTGTTAGTGCACTTGCACCTAGAGCAACCACAACAGCAACTTTTAGTGATTTAAGTTTCATGATTTTCACCGCTATTTAAAAAACGGCGAGATTGTAATGATCAAAAATACACTTTGAAACATGTTTCTGCTTTGATTTACATAAAAATGACTATGTCAAAATTCCAACATATTCGAATATAACGAAAACTCACCATTAGTAATTTCGAGTTCACTATTACTGATAAGTGCAGTGTTAAATCTCAAAACATCGAAATTAAACAGAAAATATCCTGCCACATCGAAAATCAAACCCACAATTAAACATAATCTTCGAGCCACCCCAAACAGTGAACGATGTGCCACTAGACACACAAAATATGCTAAAAAAACATTTATTTAACAACGTAAAATTAATTTCCTAATTAAGCAAAAAAGAGATTCCAATCACAGTTCTTTTGTTTATAATTCGCGCCCATTGCGGCTTATTTTGATAAACGCAAACAAAATTTGATAACCCTTTCATCCACTCCTCTTTGCCTAGGTAAAGAGCCAAACCGAGAACAACAATGAGCAAGTTAGACAAAGCGATGCGCATTCTTTTAGCAGGATTTTGTATCAACCTGTGTCTGGGCATTCTGTATGCTGGAGTGTATTCAACAAAGCACTTGTGACTGACTTTGGCTGGAGCGCAGCAGACGCTTCATCACCTTACGCTATCGCTACTATTACTTTCTCTGTGTGTCTATTGGTTGCGGGTATCCTGCAAGACCGCATGGGCCCACGTAAAATCCTTATCCTAGGTACTTTCCTAACTGGCGCGGGCATGATCGCTTCTGGTTTCGCTTCGTCTGTATTGGCGCTGAACATCACTTTCGGTGTAATCACAGGCGCGGGTATTGGTTTCGGTTACGCATGTCTTTCTCCATCTGCGATGAAATGGTTCCACCCGAGCAAAAAAGGCCTAGTTAACGGCCTGATCGCTGCGGGCTTTGGTTTGGCTGCAATTTACCTTGCACCACTAACGTCTATCCTGATTTCTCAGCTTGGCATCAACACTGCATTCATGATCCTCGGTGTTGGCGTTATGATTATCGCGGTTCCTTTAGCTTGTACAATCAATAACCCACCAGCGGATTACGTTCCGGCAGAACCTAAGGTCAAAGAAGGCCAAGCACCTAAAGTGGTCAAACAAGCGAACGACATCAGCTGGAAAGCAATGCTTAAAACGCCTCAGTTCTACTCTCTTTGGGTAATGTACGCGTTTGCTGCATCTGTGGGCCTAATGATCATTGGTAACATCACGAACATCGCAAGCGTTCAAGCTAATCTGCCAAATGCCGTTTACCTTGCATCTATCCTGGCTGTGTTTAACTCAGGCGGCCGTATTGCTGCCGGTATCCTATCTGACAAGATTGGCTGTGTACGTACTCTACTTCTTGCGTTCATTCTGCAAGGCGTAAACATGGTTCTGTTCGCTACGTTCCAATCTGAGTTCACTCTAATCATCGGTACAGCCGTTGCGGCAGTTGGTTACGGTACGCTTCTAGCCGTATTCCCATCAATCACAGCAGAATACTACGGCCTGAAGAACTACGGTACGAACTACGGCGTTCTATACACAGCATGGGGTATTGGTGGTGCAATCGGCGTTGCGGTTGTTGGTTACTCTATGGGTAACGGCGGCGGTTACGGCCTAGCATACACAATCTCAGCAGCAATGATGGCAGTGTGTGTGGTTCTTGCGTTCGTGACAAAACCAATCACAGAAGCTAAAGCGGCAGAACTCAAGCACGCTTAATTATTTGAATCCCTGATTTAAATTCCTATGAGAAAGGCTTACCCTAAGTGGTAAGCCTTTTTTGTATCTAGAATAGATTGATGACGACTCCAACGCCTGAACTTGCACCAGACTACTATCTCGACAACTTTCAGCGATTAATAAATCATGCATTGGAATGGTATCAAGATCTACTTAGCGTGGGCGAAAACGAGTGGATTAAAAGCTTTAACGCCCTTACGCGTGAGCAACAGTGTTTACTGGTCAGGCTGTTTAGCCGCAAAGGCCAGTGGTTTCGCAGCGATAAGCTTCAATATCAAGAGATTGAAGATATCCCCGCAACTTTAACTAATCTCGCTAAGCTAGGATTTATTTCAATCAACCCTGAGGTATCTAACCAAACACTTGCTCAGAACCTACTGACTAAGCCCGAAACGCTATCGCTATTTCCAGAACTGAATAAGCGTCTGCCTAAGCCTGACCTTGTCGCTTCGCTATCCGATGACATATTTCAAAAGTACCCATCATTGGGTTTCGATGTCGCCTACCTCAACGCAGGCGAGATGATTGATTTGTTGCTCGCCCTGTTTTTCGCCAACACTCACCAAGACTTAACTCAGTTCGTGTTAGAGGATTTAGGGCTTCATCAATATGAGGATTACCAGCTCAGCAAGGAGTGCTGCTTCTTTAACTCGCGAGAGCAAGTCAACACGCTGCTTACGTTGAGCGCCGTAGCAAAAGAGTATCAACAAGGTGACCGTAAGAGTATCGAGCACCTCAACGCCATTGCTCAACACTTCCCTTCGCCTATCAGTCATCCCTATGTAGAGCGAAGACGCCAGCACCTTATCAACGATCTAGCTCGTGATTTCGAACGACTTGAAGTTTTTGATGTGGCATTGCAATGGTTCCAACAATCGACACTTGCGCCATCAAGGGAGCGCCAAGTGCGTATCTTCGACAAACTCGACCACATTGACGACTTTGAACGTCTGGTTGGAGAGATGCTTGTGAATCCGTTGGATGAGTCAGAACACGAAGTCGCGGTTAAGTTACAACAGCGTTTAAAGCGAAAACAGGGGCATAAAGTACCACGATCCGCTAAACCTAGTTGTCACGAATATCATATCGAGGTGGATCTATCGCAGCAGCGAGTTGAGCTCGCCGCTAAGGACTATTTTGAATCTTTGGGCTGGCAAGTGTATTACAGCGAAAATGTACTATTGAACGCTCTATTCGCTTAACTTTTTGGGACGCCATCTTTGCACCTATTGAAGGCGCTTTTATCAATCAATACCAATACAAGCCGTTAGACCTCTACCACCAAGACTTCAAGAATAAACGTTTAGTATTACTAGAAGAGGCTTTTCGATAATTCGTAGCCGACAACATGATGTCATCATTGATCGCTTCCACCAAAAGAAAGGAATCAACAACCCATTTGTGTTTTGGGGTGGGCTAGATGAACAATTGATCAAACAAGCTTTGAAGCACTTCAAGCCTAATGTGCTGATTAAACTATTTAAAGTACAACTGCGCGACCTAAAGCTGTATCGCAATGGCATGCCAGATTTAATAGCGTTTAAAGATGGCGAGCATCGATGGATAGAAGTTAAAGGCCCTGGCGATAAACTGCAGGACAATCAATGGCGTTGGATAAAACGTTTCAACGAACTCGATGTGCCATTTTCGGTGTGCTATGTAGCCCACAACTCCCCTCACTAACTGACGGTATTACTGAACAGAACCCAAAACGTTACTCTCGGTGACCAATTTTCGTTTGTTGGATAAATTGTTCAGGATCGACAAAGTTATAAAAGGCAGGGTGCTTTTGCGTATATCCCGTCATCCAATTATCTCTGCCACTGTTGGGATAGTCTTCTGGATTGCCCAAACGAATAGAGAAATGAAGGTGAGGAACCACACCAATACCGTAGCCTTCATTGGTGTCGGCAGTGTAACCGATCAACTGGCCTTTTTTCACCTGTACACCTTGTTCAACCAACCAACGTTTTGCTGACACATGCCCATACAGAGAGTAAATACCCGGCCGATCATGAGTAATGACAACTAAGGCACCATACCCACCTTCTGCGCCAGAAAAATAGACTTCTCCATCAGCAACCGCAAACACCTCTGTTCCCGGCTTAGCAAAGTAGTCAATTGCCGAATGAAACAAGTTGGCAAATCGGGCGACTTTACCAAATTCCGCATAATCTTGAATAGCCCCTGCTTTCTCCATAGGCAGCCCGAACGCCTGATTAGTATTAGCGATCGCTGCTTCAACATAGACGCTTTGTTCACTTTCATGTTCAGCAATTTTGTTCTTCTGCTGGTTTTGATGCCACTTTACGCCTGCCAAGGTGGCGATTAACATCAAACTAAACCCAACCGTGAACTTCCGATTTCCCACTTTTCGCACCCACTAATTACCGTCGAGCCCCGACAACCAATCCAGTTTTCACAGCCCTAGAGGTTAGGTCAATGAGATAGAATGGATTTTGCGGCCGAGTCTTATTTGAACATCAAGTTTCTCATTTTTGTTATTCTCTCCAGAGCATGATTGCGCTGATGTTAAACCTATAAATTATTTGAATAATAAGGCGAGTTGCATTTGCCAAATTAGGCGCTTTCTGCTGCAATCAACATTCAACAAGAAATAGAGCTAAGGCAGCAATGAAGTTACATAGGATTTTTGTATTAGCAGTGGTTACCGTGTTCGCAGGTTGTGCGACCTACGCGGGCTTAAACTACGATGAACTCTTTGGGCAAGCGCAAGTTCGTGAGCGTGCCAACCCAGTCGACAGTTATGAAGCCGAGTACTTTCTCACTCAAGTTAAACCTATCATCAATAATCGCTGTGTTGTTTGCCACGCTTGTTACGATGCGCCATGTCAGCTCAAAATGAGCTCAGTCGAAGGTATCGACCGCGGGGCCAGTATAGACCTAGTCTATCAAGGTGCTCGCTTAACAGCGGTAACCCCCTCTCGATTGTTCGAAGATGCGCAAAGCACGCAGGAATGGCGAGACCTTGGCTTTCACCCTGTGCTCAATGAGCGGGATCAAACCTTCTCAGGCAACGTAGATGCTGGTTTAGTTGCACGTATGATCACCCAAAAAGAGCGTCACCCATTGCCGCAGCAAGATCAGCTAGAAGGCTTCGATTTCTCCATAGACAGAACCCAAGTTTGCCCAACCATAGAAGAACTGGACGCTTACGAGCAAGATTACCCAACATGGGGAATGCCCTATGGTATGCCAAACCTAAGCTCGGCGGAATACACTACCTTAATGAAATGGCTGCAAGATGGCGCCGCGATGAACGCCCCACTGCCGTTAACCGAAGGCCAACACTCCCAAGTAGCGGTATTTGAGAAGATGCTGAACCGCGCTTCTCGAAAGCACCAACTCACGGCGCGCTACCTGTATGAACATCTGTACTTGTTCAACTTGTATTTTTCAGACTTAAGTGAGGAGCGCCCGCGCTTCTTCCAAATGGTACGCTCAAAGACACCTCCGGGTGAGCCTGTAGAACGTATTTCTACGCGTAGGCCTTATGACGACCCAATGGTGGAGCGGGTTTATTACCGTATTATCCCAAACCAGAATGTGACCGTTGATAAGACGCACATGCCATACGCACTTAACCAACAAGTGTTAGCCAATTGGCAAGCGTGGTTCATCGGTAAAGAGTACACCGTAAGTCAATTACCTAGTTACGATGTCGAAGTCGCGGCAAACCCTATGACAGCCTTCATTGATTTGCCTGTTAAAGCGCGCTTCCGTTTCTTGCTTAGTAACGCTCAGAACACCATCAACGCCTTTATAAAAGGGCCTGTTTGTCGTGGCCAATTGGCGCTAAACGTAATTAACGATCACTTTTGGGTGTTCTTCTTAGACCCAGAAAAAGCAGATCTACCTGAAGTTAACGAGTTTTATCGCGCCCAAGCAGAAAACCTAAAACTTCCCGGACAGCTAGAGAGTAACACTCTTCCAGTGACAAACTGGGTTCGCTTTTCCAGACAACAAGCGCGATACCTACAAGCCAAATCCGATTTCACCAACCAGTGGTTTAAAAATGGAGAGCACGTTACAACCGATATCGTATGGACTGGTGATGGCACAAACCCAAATGCGGCACTTACCGTATTTAGACACTTTGATAGTGCATCTGTAGTACAAGGTTTGGTCGGCCATCAGCCCAAAACGGCTTGGGTTATCGACTACGCTCTATTAGAGCGTATTCACTACCTACTGGTGGCGGGCTTTGATGTATATGGTAATTTCGGTCATCAATTGATGACGCGTATGTTCATGGACTTCTTAAGGCTTGAAGGTGAAACCAACTTTATCTCATTCCTGCCACAAGATATGCGTCACGAAGAGCACGCGAGCTGGTACAAAGACCAAAGCCCACAATTAAGCGAGTTTTTGCAGCGCAATATCAAACCATTCAATCAACCTAGCCAAGTGCCGTATCAGACCGATGACCCAAAATCGGAGCTGTTTGACATACTCAAAACTCAGTTAGCGCCTGTGCTCGGGTCACGCTATGAGATTGAGCAAACCCACCTTAGCCGGGATAGCGAGTATAAGCTTAAACGCATCAATAAGATTCGTGGTGAGACGCTCATACCATTCCCCCAGATCTCGATGATAATGATCGAAGCTGAGTCTGGCCAACAAGAGCTGTTTACGCTATTGCGTAACAATGCGCACACCAATATATCCAGCTTGTTTGATGAGGAAAGCAATCGAGATATCGCCAACGACACGTTAACACTTGTGAAAGGAACGCTCGGTAGTTACCCTGCCGCGTTCTACACTTTGCAAGAGTCGCAAATAGAAGACTTCGTACGACTTTTTGAAAGCATCGAATCTGAAGAGGATTACGTTAAGTTATTGGATCGCTTTGCTATCCGTCGCAGTTCTCCGAAATTCTGGGAATTTAGCGACAAAGTTCATCACTGGTATCAAGTAAATTATCCCATCGAATATGGTTTACTTGACTATAATCGATTTGAGAATAGGTGAACCAAATGATGTCGCTTCCCGTAGAAGCATGAAGTGACATCAATTAAAGGAGGCGGATATGGCAATCAAAGATAGCATTGAGGCGCTAGAGCAACAGATCTATATCGCGAGTTCAGAGGGCGACTACGACACCGTGTATATGTTGGAACATCAACTTGAGACTTTGCGCTACAAGGTAGACCACCCTTTTGAAGAAGACCAAAATGATCTGCCAGCCACCAGTAAAACGGAAACTTAATTAGACAGAATCTAACCTTAAGTGGCATTTCACAGCATAGTGAATGCCATTTTTTTGGATTTAGTTTTATCAACACAGCTCATGTGAATTAATGCGCAGTCGCACTGCGCATCTACAAGTCTTTGTACTTTATGCTCTTGTTTTAGACTGCATACCAAGTCTATATTCAATAAGTGGGTAAAACTTGAATGCTTCGATATTGAACTTGGCAAGGGCTTTTACCAGTTTATCATGAATGATAATCGCACCGCCTTCGAAGCCCATAATCCTTCTGAAGTTTGACCGCCACTGTTAATCACTTTTGCGGGAAAAAACTTAGCTCCGTACAAGCCATGATCTAATAAGGCTTGCAAAGAGTCATTGACGGTAAAACTATCGGCACTAAAAAGAATGGTGTTGGAATTTATTAGCTCGTCCACCAATGGGACATTTGATTTATAAGTGAGCGCATTCTCTTCAAATGGAATCTCGACAAACCCTACTCGTCTCTTCGCTGTGTCTTGTGTTGCTCGAATATAATTATCATCCGTCTTTGGATTTCTGAACAATAAAAAGTATTCCGAGTCATACTCTGCCATCAATTTCCCTTCCCTGTTGAGTTGTCATACCTGAATTGTATTCAGATTCAACACTTAATATCAATTCATGCTCTGGGTTAAAGAACTACAAATAATACTCATCGTTGTAGTTAGACATTGTTCTATACCGACTAAATTTCTTGATTGCTACTTAGTAGGCTTTGTTG
>JYJN01000048.1 GCA_003263845.1 Vibrio aestivus
CTTAAAATTAGTGCCCTAAACACTGACGCCGATTTGCATGAAAGTGGCCAAGCGTTAGGAGTCCCTGTTAAGCGATTTGTTATGTGCTACTCATACTCTTGGCAGTGGGGTAACTCTAACTCAGGGTTATACCAACTAGCTTTTTGGGACACCCAAATGTGTTCCTTTTCTGATGATGTAATGTCGCTATCAAGGGAACCGAGCCTTAGTATGATATGTTCGGTGTTCTCTCGCTTTGCATAGACTTGAGTTCCGCAGTTTGAGCAAAAGTAACGATGCTTCCCTTTGGATGATTCAAATGACTTTAGATTATCCGCACCCAGTACAGAGAAATCACGATCCTTTACAGCAGCGACACTAGAAAATGCGGCGCCATGAGCCTTTCGACAGGTTTTACAGTGACAATGTACTATGTCGCCAATTTCATCGGAAATCTCGTATTTAACTGAACCACACAAACAACTCCCTTTGACCATAATTTTCCTCATTACTCGAATGACACATAACGCC
>JYJN01000049.1 GCA_003263845.1 Vibrio aestivus
CATAACGCTAAGCTAAGTGGCTAACAAACCGGCCACCCCACTCAATTGACTACCTTAAACACCCTACTAAACCAAACTAAAAATGCCGAGCATTTGTTAGTCCGCCTTAAGCGCTTTGTTAGTTTGCCTACATGACAATGCGAGAGGCTGAGCGCAAGGTGCTGAATTGGTTACAAAACTACTGGCTTTGAACGCAGATGTAAAATTGAAAACTATAGAACTCAAGCCCAACCAACAAAACGCACTTGGCTGAGAAGCGACATGCACCGAGCAACCATGGTTTGAGACACTTCAACTGGCAAAGGATTCAAGCGATGAACCTGACGGCAAAGTGCGCTTTCGCCTAAGATTTGCAGAACCGCCACAAAACAAAGAAGCCGCGCAAAAGAACCATAGCGAAAAAGTTAGAACCAGTAAGTGACTAACCTGCCACATACACTTCCCATATAGTGCCACCGGAAAGATCGTGAGATTAGGAAACGGACAGGTGTAAAGCGCAAAAACCAGACTAGGCTCTTTGACCATAAACGCTTTTCTACTATTGCAAACTAACGCTGCGTTAAGTGGTGAGCAACGCCAACCACCAAACCTAAACCATTGTACCTTAAACACTTAAGCTAACTTGAACTGAAATCGCCAAGCGTTGTGAATCCGCCTTAAACGCCTTGTTATGTGAACCGTTTAGCACATAAGAGTTTTGACATACTCGAATACCATAAACTCATCAGAAGCATCAGGCTGAAACTCACCGACCTTTTTGTACCCTAACTTTTCATAAAAATGATGATTGCGATATGACTTGTAAGGTGTAAGTAAAGACCAATATTTGATGTGGCTGTACTGGTTCTCTATAAGGTGCATGACTTCAGAACCGATATGTTTGTTCTGATACTTTTGCGCAATGTAGACATATTTAATTTCAATAGAGGACTGATCACCGCACTCAACACAGATTGCACCCGCGAATTCACCGTGACATAAAACTTTGTAAAAATTGCCTTTACCAACCTCTGAATTAAACCACTCTTTTGATTCGATGTTGGGAGGAAAAGCACCATATTTGTCAACGTCAGCAGCAAATGCAGATAAAGCCGAATCTTGCAGGAGCTGAACATCCTCCAAAACTGCGAGTTGAAGGTAAATATCAGACATAGCTATCCTTAAATTGTCATTTCTTGTGGATTTTTGATTCGGTCACATAACGCCCTGTTAAGGGGTGAACAACGCAATACCGAAGCCGGCGCATACCACCTTAATCACTTAAACCAACGCATAGTGAAAATGCCACGCGTTGTGAATCCCTCTTGAACAGTTTGTTATGTGACTTACTCTCTGCTCAAATAGCAGTCAAGGCCTGTAGGATAGCTTAATTTGCGACCAATCAGTTTCATATATATAACTTTATGACATTCGCCTATTGAAAAAGGCGTAGTACCCCCCAAAATCAACGCAAGACCCATAATAAAAAGGAATCAAAATGACTCTCTCGTACTCTTTTTCCTTCTATCCGACAGATGAAGGCTTCGGCTCCAACGACGTCGTAAAGACTTTGCAACTTGCTCTTGAACTAGCGAGCCTTGTTGGTGAGTCAAACCTAAAAACTCACAACCAAATCATTGAAGGTGCTGTGCAACAGCTCTTTGAAGCATATGAAACATGCCAAAATCGCAAACCTTACCTTGAGGGTAAGGAAATTAAAGCACTCGACTCAGCAAAAAAATATGCTAACGATATTAAGTCTCAGTCGATTAGCCCTGGTCAGGTTGTGTCTTTGATCGATGAAATTGATAAAGTATCACCTGTAAAACATTTCTAACTGCTATCAGCGTGGGAGCCACATGCTCTCACGCCCCCGTCTCACATAACGCCC
>JYJN01000050.1 GCA_003263845.1 Vibrio aestivus
CAAGAACTAAGCATCAGACACCGACTTTAATAATAAACAATACGCTTTAGTCGATATTATCCGTATATTTTTTGGGTAAAACATGCTTACTTAAAATTAGTTTATTTAATTAACCTATTTCATAGAAATTGAGACATAATCATCCACTAAAAACCCAAAGACATGATAACAGCATACTCAGTATTTTATATTCCCAACAAGACTTTATGGCAATATCACTACTCACAAAGTTACGTTCACTAGCTAAACAATCGTATTGACGACTAGAGTCACTTAAAATTGAACTTAAACTGATAATTTTTATAAAGTTTAGCTCTGCTTTTTTTTGCCGCCGTGATCGGACTAAGTAATTTTCAATAGAAAATGGGTACCAAAATTGGCTTTGTTG
>JYJN01000051.1 GCA_003263845.1 Vibrio aestivus
GATGAACCTTGCCCCAAAACCGACTATACCCACGTAGCTTTTGATATCGAACCAAAAGAATTTGAAGCCTTTGCGAAGCATGTAATTTCATTGGGTGTGGAAGTTTGGAAACAGAATAAGAGTGAAGGACAGTCACTTTATATCTTGGACCCTGATGGCCATAAACTAGAGATACACTCTGGCTCCCTTAAAAGCAGGTTAGAGTCCCTAAGAACTAAGCCATATAGTGGACTAGTTTGGCTTTAAACATAACAATAAATTTAAGAGTGATTCACAACGCTTGGTGCTTTCACTTCAAGTAAGTTTAGTGTTTATGTCACAATGGTTTAGGTAAGGTGGTAGCGTTGTTCACACCTTAATTTGGCGTTATGTAACAGTCTGATTTTCTATAATAATTAGTCCTTCGTAGTGCCAAGCTTTATCACTGGGTTTTAGTGACTGGCTCTGCGTTTTTGTTCGGATTCTTCGCAATGATTCAAGGCTATCGAATGCACATTTCACTTGGTCAGTTCAGCTCGACTTGCTTCTCGCAACAAAAGGCCGAATCACTCGCTAGAATTCACTGTCCTGAAATCGTTGTAACTCCCCCACTTCGAATTTGGCTTTCGCACTCAAATCCATCAAAAGGGCCTTGAGTGAAAGGACGTTTTTAGTAGTCTGAAGGCAACAATAAAGTCCGAGTGTGTCATTACATAACAAACAATTTAAGCAGACCCTCAACGCGTGGCATTTTGGGTTTGCAGGTAATTCAGTGGCTATGGCGCTATGCAGAAACTATCGTTGTGCGTTTCGGGCTACTTAATCGGGCGTTATAATTTTTTCTTACTCATATAGTAAGAAAGGTTACGATAAGTAACCTTTCTTTTGATAGAGCTTAGTCGTTAGCGTATACGCCATCACCTAAATACCCGTCACCCTCACCATCAGATACCTCACTCCAACTTGACCAACCGCCTCTCGCATCCTCGATTTGAGAGTTCAATGAACGTATGTGATTAGCTTGCGTTTTATATTCTTCAGAATCTTTTGGGAAACGAGCCTGTTTAGCCTCGCAGCGTTTTTTGATTAAGATTAACTCATCAAGAGATTTCATAGATTTAGCTTCCTGTAATTTGAGATTAAAGTACTAGTACAGAAGTCAATTCGCTTAATTTCTGATTATAAGCGGTAACTGAGTTATTTGACCCGCAATAAACAGATTTCTCATTATAATTGGTATTAGCAAACCCATACCTTACTGAAAGGATTACCAATCCATTCCCCTCTTTTAGAACATCGATAGCGCGGACTTCTTTACCTTCAAACCTAAGTTTCTCATTGATCATCTTTTCACATTGCTGCGCCACTAGCTTTTTATCAGGAGTAGCCTGAAAGCACCCTGTAATGGACAAGGTAGAGAGAAGAATAATGGAAGAACGAAGTAAAAATTTCATAAAGTTCCTTAGGTGTGGGGAATTTTATAATGGTGCGGCATACTGAAAAATATAACAAGGCGTTTAAGACGGATTCCCAACGCTTGGCATTTTGAGTTTGATTCAGCTTTAGTGTTTACGGCACAATAGTCTAGGTAAGGTGGTCGCGTTGCTCACCGCTTAACGCGGCGTTATAAAGCAGGAAGAAGTATGGCAATTTACAATACAGCATCAGACTCTGCCAATACTGCGGTTAGGGCTTTCCTGACAAAAGTTGGAGAGCATTATTTAGGGCACCCGTTTAATACTGGTAGTGGTAAAGGAAAGGCTATTTGGCTAGAGATTCGAGATGAGCACTTTTCATCATCTTGTGCTTACTGTGGTGAAAAACACGACAAGTTACAAATTGAGCATGTTTTCATGTTTAATCGAACTGAATATGGCTTGCATCATCCAGGCAATACAGTCCCTTGTTGCAAATCATGTAACAAGCGTGAACGAAACCCCGACAAGTCTTACTGTGACTGGGAAAGTCATCTAAAGTTGGTCTGTGAAAAACGTGGTGAACCAGAAGCGTTTCAGAAAAGAAAGCAGGCAATACTAGATAACTTTAGACGTTATGATTACCCAGACCTCAATGACAACGAGAAACATGCGGTAAGGGTGATTGCCGGTAGTTTATACGAAAATATAAAAACAGAGTCGGATAAGTCTTTAAGCCTATATAAACAACTGGATGAGGCTTTCGTGAAATAGCTTTATAACAAGCAATTCAAGCAGACTGTCAACGCTCGGCATTTTCAACTCAGTTTGGCTTCAGTGATTATGGTGGTATGTTTGAGTATATTGGTAGCGTTGTCAGCTACTTAATT
>JYJN01000052.1 GCA_003263845.1 Vibrio aestivus
TCAATGCTTTAGCGACAACTTCAATACTCATATTACTTCCTGACTAAAAATTATATTTCGATATTACTAGAAATAATTTGACGTCGCCACTGTATAAATCTATATTTCGAATATTCTGGAAATATAGAAAAGATAATCTAATGACTATTTCACAAACCATGATCACCGATACACTCGGAATGTTCGCATTTTTGGCCGCAGAGCTTACGGTTCTGTTTCTTCTGATTAGCTATGGCGTTGGGGTGCTACAGCACTATATTCCACCTGCTAAAATTCAAAAGATACTGAGTGGTCAAAATGGCCGAGGTTATGTCGTGGCAAGCCTACTCGGTGCTATCACACCGTTTTGTTCTTGCTCAACCATCCCGTTTCTTAAGGGATTGTTAAGAGCAAAGGCTGGCTTTGGCACTATGCTGGTCTTCCTGTTTGCAAGCCCACTGCTAAACCCCATTATTATTGGTCTGTTTGCTGTGACGTTCGGTTTGCAGGTGACGGTATTCTATTTTGTGGTTGCGATGGGCGTGTCAGTGATAGCGGGTTACACGCTAGAGAAATTGGGTTTTGAGCGCTTTATTAAGCAAGAAGCGTACATTGAACCAGAATCGAAAGGTTGTGGGTCGAGCTGCGGCCAGAAACCACCAGTATCTAGTCATCGCAAAGAATGGTGGCGCAAGATCTGGAACAGCACTTGGGCTGACTTTAAAAAAGTATTGCCTTATCTGTTGGGTGGCATTGCATTAGGTTCGTTGATTTACGGCTTTATGCCAACCGAGTTCATTGCCTCTGTCGCAAGTGACGAGAACCCATTCGCGATCCCTGTTGCGGCTGTGATTGGTATTCCTTTGTATATCCGAGCTGAAGCAGTTATTCCACTCAGTGCCGCTTTAGCAGCAAAAGGCATGGGACTAGGTGCGGTGATGGCCTTGATTATTGGCAGTGCAGGCGCGAGCTTAACAGAAGTTATTTTGCTCAAGTCTATCTTCAAGAATCAGATGATCATTGCTTTCTTAGCTGTGATTTTAAGCATGGCGATTGGCGCAGGTTTCTTGTATCAGTTCCTATTCTAATTCGACTTCAATTTTATACTCATTACGATGATGAGTTTCAGACAAACAGCGGCGCCTTTGAGCGCCGCTTTTTTATATTCTGCTTGGTCTTGATGATGAACTTGAGAATGTGTAATGAAAGCTAACGCAACTCTAGCGCCAAATGTCGCAATGAAGTTCAAGGTTTGTCGATTATCTATAGAAATGTTAGCGACTTAGTTGCAAGGCTTCTCGCGAGGAGTATTTTTGCCGACTACCTTTATAGAAGCAATGGTAAATAAAGGATAATGGCATGATAGGTTCAGTAATCAGTTGGATAGCACGAGGGGCTTTAGCGGCGTTACTTTTTGCCTCAGTGACGTTAACCAGTTTGGCGTATTCAGAGACAACGCCAGAATTAGTGGGAGATCCCATCCTTTGGGTTAGCGGTAAGATCACCAACACCAATACGCCGGAGGGTTTGGTATTGGATGAGATGTTTATAAGCCAAATGGACATGGGGCATATTGCAACAACTAACCATGTTGTGGAAGAAGTGGCGTCTTATGAAGGGCCAACGATTGAGAGTGTCTTAGAACTTGCGGGTCACCAAGGGACAGATGCGAAGTTCATTGCTTGGGATGATTATGTGGTGACCATTCCTATCGAAACGATCAAACAATACGGATTACTGTTGGCGACCCATGAAAACGGTAAACGGATGACTATTGATGACAAAGGCCCATTTTTCGTTGTGTTCCCTTTCACCGATAACCCAGAGCTTCAAAATGATCTCTACTACAATCTGTCGGTTTGGCAGGTCAGAGAAATAATCGTCGAATGATGAATAATCTTTTGCAACGTTTAAGTCATCGTCAGCTCTTTTTTGGGCTGACTTTGTTTGTATTTATCATTGTTGCAGCATTGCTTGTTTCAGTGCTCAAGTTTTATCAAGCTGTGGGGAATAACATGCCCATGCCCTACGTGGCCGTTGTAAATAACAATGTGGGATCTAAGATCAAAATACTGCAACTTGTGAACGAAGTGGACAAGTATTCCAGTACCCCGGCAGCCAAACAGCTCGCGAGTTTGAAGTTTAAGAGTCGTGTACTTAGATCGAGCATATTCCAAGACCTGAATAGCCAAACGACGGAAGCGATTCATAAAGAGTTTGGCGATTTTGAGGAACTCAACAGGTTGCGCAGTCAGATTGAACATGTGTTTGAGCAAATAGGGGCATTGAATGGTGAGAAAGAGTCAAACATTCAAGTCATACAGATTAGCCAAGAATTGAATGCACTGTACAAAGATTTGAACTTCTACTTATCGGACTTTGTAACGGATGTTCAGCACACTCAAAATACCTATATTGAAACCAAAGACAAACTGCATAAAGATCGATACGTCTACATTACCGCCCTGCTGTTTCTCATCTTATTCGGATTTGTTGCTGTTCTGCTGATGTTTATGAATCAGCGTAAGCTGCTCACTCAATTGAACGAGCAAAAAGCCGAGCTCGAAGAGGCGAAGCATGTTGCCGAAGAGAGTGCCGAAGCCAAAGCTCGATTCTTGGCCAATACCTCCCACGAAATCCGCACGCCACTGAATGCCATCATTGGTTTGAGTCACTCCGAATACTATAAAACTGCATCACAAGATGAGCGCGACAATATTAGCTTGATTCATGAGTCGGGACAGCATCTGCTTAGTTTGATCAATAACATACTCGATTTGAGTAAGGTAGATTCAGGTAGAATGACGACAGAAAATATTGATTTCGACTTGTATGAACTAGCAAAAACAGCCGCGAGTTTGTTTGTTAGTAGCGATAAAGATAAGCACGTTGATATTTCTGTTCATCTTCCTTCAAATTACAAATACGTGCTTAATTCAGACTTCACCAAGCTGGCGCAAATCGTGACGAATCTGTGTTCCAATGCGATGAAATTTACAGAAAAAGGGGCGATAACGATAAAGCTTGATATTGAACAGCTGACGATGACTCAAGCGACCTTAGTCATGACAGTGAAAGATACCGGCATTGGAATGAGTAAAGAGCAACAAAGCTCCGTGTTTGATGAGTTTGTTCAGGCGGATGAGTCAACCACGCGTCGCTATGGCGGCACGGGGCTTGGGCTTTCAATTTGTAAGTCATTAACAGAGCACTTTAATGGCAGCATAGCGGTTCGAAGTGTGGTCGGGCTGGGGAGTGAGTTTAAAGTCTGTATCCCGGTTGCGGTGGCAGAGAAAACCTCGATTACCAAGGTTGGCAATACCCCTCAAGCTAAGGTGTATTCCAAAAATGTTCATATGGGTGAAATGATTAGGGCTGAGTTAAAGCAGCATGAACTCTACTCGCCAAGTGGCGAATGGGTGATTTATTATCACGATGCATCGAGCAACTTAACTCAAGAGCTGGACAAGCTTGAACAGGAGTTTGGCGAAAAGATGATTGTGATTATTCACATTAATCATCGTGGTCAGTTAGGGCCGCGAAAGCTCTTTATTGCTAAACCATACTGCAATCTAGAGTTAGTCGAAGCGCTGTTCGAGCAAACGACTGAGATCGAAGTAGACAATAATCCATTAAGCGTTGAGGTGCCTACTGAGCTGAATATTGAGGCTGAGGATGAACACACGTCTCCCCCAAACTTCTCTGGAGTCAGAACTCTATTGGTCGAAGACATGCGAGTAAATCAGATTGTTGCCCAAAAGACGCTCGACCAACTCGGAATTCAACCTGATATAGCGGAAAACGGTCAAGAGTGCTTAGACACGTTGGCAAAGGCAGACTTTGATGTGATTTTCTTGGATATTCAGATGCCAGTTCTTGATGGTGTGGAAGCTTTAAAACAAATCAAAGAACGCAACCTTGCACCCAATACGATTGTTATTGCGATGACGGCCAACACCTTTGATAGCGACGTCGCGATGTACTTTAACCTTGGTTTTGATGATGTCATCGCTAAACCCTATACCCTCGAAGGGGTCAAAGCAGTGCTTCTTAAACACCTTAATCAAACGCAGGTGGCGTTGTAAGATG
>JYJN01000053.1 GCA_003263845.1 Vibrio aestivus
TGGTGTACCCCACAAAAAGTAGACAGTACATAACTACATACTTTCGTACTCAGCTGGGCTGACATGCCCCAATGCTGAGTGTCTTCTTCTGCGATTGTAAAATACCTCGATGTATTCGAAGATGCCCATTCGGGCTTCTTCGACAGTTTGGTAGTCCTCTGCGTATATCAGTTCGACTTTCAGTCGACTGTAGAACGACTCCATCACAGCATTATCCCAACAGTTACCCTGCCGACTCATGCTCGGTACACCTCCATGCTTGCGCATGAAGTCTTGATATTTATATGCTCTGTATTGTACACCACGGTCTGAGTGGATAATGACCCCCTTAGGTGGCTTACGTGACTCAAACGCCATTTTTAGGGCATTGGTGATGAGCTCGACGGTCATCGTTGTTCCTAGCGACCAACCCACGATACGCCTTGAATGCAGGTCCATCACTGTCGCTAAGAAGAGCCAACGGCTCTTCACCCAGATATACGTGATGTCCGTAACCCATTTTTGATTGGGCGTCTCAGACTCAAAGTCTCTTCGCAGTAAATTGTCGGCAACATTCGTCATAGCAGCCACATCCTTGCTGTATTTAAACCCTTTACCATTACGTGCCTTGATACCTTTTTCCCTCATGATATCAGCCACATAATTCACGCAGCAGGCATAGCCGGCTTCGTTTAGCTCTTCGGCTATTCGCACAGAACCGTAACGTGCCCGATATTGGGCAAAGGTACACATCACTAGCTGTTCAAAGCGTTCTCGCCGCTTTGAACGTTCACTCGGCGTATGATGATACCACTTGTAGTAACCGCCTCGACTCACTTCTAACGCTCGGCACATTAAGCTAATGGAATACTCACCGACATAGCTTTCAATGAACTCGTACTTCACTCTTCTGCTTCGCGAAGTACGCCGAGACCTTTTTTAGGAATTCCATTTCATCTTTGAGTCGCTTGTTCTCGCGCCTTAACGCTCGGAGCTCTTCGGACTCTTTCTTCAAATAATCGACACCATCTAAGGTGTTAAACTGTTTATCAGATAGGCGTGTGAACTGGCGCTTCCAGTTGCGGATCTGCTGGGCACTGATGCCCAGCTCCTTGGCAACGGAGACGGCTGTTCGGCCAGGAAGACTGGCCAAGCGGACTGCTTCTTTGCGGAACACTTCGGTGTACGCTGGATTACGATGTTTAGCCATAAATCACCTCTCAATTAGACCCTAGATCTAACTTAGTAAAGTGTCTACTAAACGTGGGGTACTCGG
>JYJN01000054.1 GCA_003263845.1 Vibrio aestivus
CGTACCTAACTTTTGGGTCTTCGACCAACGACTCCCGCAAGAGATTTGTTCGTTGTTCAAACACCTGCCATTCCGCTATTTATTAGAAAGCCTAGTCTTGCGTCGTTTTTGACGATAATAATCTTAGCCTTAGCTCCAATCACTTATAAACAAGCCTTGCGAAACATAGCAGGGCTTTTGCTTTTAAGCTGCGTCATATTCGAATGTTAGTGCCAAATCGGGAATAGACTCTCTTAGCTAAGGGCCTTCTGAACGTGTGATTGAATGTAAGGCAACGTGTCTTGTTCAAACCAAGAGTTTCGTTTTAGCCAAATAGCATTTCTTGGTGATGGGTGAGGAATAGGTAAATAGGTTGGTGCCCATTGTCTCCAGTTAGCCACGGTTTCTGTTAGCGTGCTAGGTTTGTCCTTTAAATAGTAACGCTGAGCGTGGTCACCAATTAATAAGGTAAGTTGTACGTTTTCTAACTCGTTTAAGATTTTAGAATGCCAAGTTGGTGCACATATCTTACTTGGTGGCTTATCGCCGCTTGCGGCTCTACCCGGATAACACAATCCAATTGGAACGATCGCTACCAAATTGGGATTGTAGAAGTCTCCATCATCAATACCTAACCACTTTCTTAGTCTTACACCACTAGGGTCATTCCACGGCTTATTCGTGTCATGTGCTTTCAGCCAGGTGCTTGCCCTATAATCAGTAGCTTTGAGTCGTTGCTTGCTTGGATTATCGGTCTAGGCTCGAGAGGAAGCTCATCTTTACATAGCTGGCAATGTCGTACTGACTCTAGTAGCTTCTTCACTACTTAATATCCTTTATCCAAGTCGATAACATTCTGTAGAGAAAAGCCATCACGCCATCTGCTGTAGTTCTCTACAAACTGTTCAATGACTTGATGCGGAAAACTGCTGGCCGCAATGTGCGGTGTAACAGTGATGCTGTCGTGACTCCAATAGATATGATCAGCTTTGAGAGGCTCTAGGTCGAATACATCGAGAAAAGCATGGGTTATTGACTCAGAATCTAAAGCGTTTAGTAAACCATCTTCTTCTACTGCACTGCCTCGTCCTACATTAAACAGTAGTGCATTGCCGCAGTAGGAAAGCGTTTTATCGTTCAAGATATGTTTCGTTTGTTCTGTATGCGGTAGTGTGTTGACGACAATGTTTGCCTGTTCGAAAGCCGACTGAAGCTCCTGTATATGGTAGACCTGATCAAAGGGGGAGTCCTTTTTTAGGAATTCCTGTACTATTGATTCCAATGACCGTCATACCCATCTGACTTGCTTTGAGCGCGAGAAAACTTCCTATAGAGCCACAGCCTAGAACAACCATGGTTTTCTCATTGAGAGATTGGTATTGATAAGGTGTCCAAGATTTCTTTTTTTGTTGTTTACTATAGAGCGCAAAATGACGATAGTGAGAAATGCAGTAACCTAACACGTACTCTGCAATTTGCTGACCAAAGATGCCACGCACATTCGTTAGTTGATAGTCACGTCTTAGCCCATCTTTAGTTAAGGCATCAATGCCCGCATAGGCAGATTGTAACCATTCAAGCTTGGGAAAATCTTCTAAACTATCTTTAATAAGTGGTGGTGAAGCGAGAACGATATTAGCTTCACTACGATCTTCGGTTAACTCAAGTCCGTCGAGAGTGTGGTTGTGAAGAGCCTTGATGTAGTCTTCGTCTCGTTCGGTAAGAATATAGAGTTTATCGGTGAAATTATCCATCAGCTTGCTTTTTTCCATCTTGTTTATCAAGTAAACTGCCGCTGTCTTTTTCCGCAACGATAGAATTACTATGTTACAGAATCCTCTACAGGTCAGACTCGAAAAGTTCGAACCTTGGCAACAAATTACCTTTATGGCTTGCTTGTGTGAGCGTATGTACCCTAACTATGCCATGTTTTGTGAGAATACAGAATTTGCTGAAGCAAGAATCTACCGAGATATTCTAGATAGTATTTGGGAGCAGCTAACGGTTAAGACTGCGAAGGTAAACTTTGAGCGCCAATTAGAAAAGCTCGAAGAGATCATCCCAAGCTCTGAAGATTTTGATTTCTACGGTGTTTATCCTGCGATTGACGCTTGTATTGGCCTTTCTTCGTTGTTGCATGGCCTATTGGATCGTGAGGGCTTGTTTGAGAGCATGCAAGAGGTCAGTCAGCAGTCTGTGATGACAGTTGCCCAACTTGAAGAAGCGCAAACAGGTATTGAAATTACCAATGACAACCAAAAAGAAAATGAAGCAGTTTGTGAAGAGTGGGATGTTCAATGGGCTATTTTCAGACCACTGCGTGAAGCAGTAGGTAGAGACATCGAATTAATCAAAGACCTACGATTTGAGTTGCGCGAAGAAGCTGTGAGTAACATTGGCGTTTCTATCTGATTTAACGCATCTAACTCAAGATTCATTTCGAATTAAAAAGGGAGCCTAGTGCTCCC
>JYJN01000055.1 GCA_003263845.1 Vibrio aestivus
GTCAATATTCTTACGTATACCTTCAGCAGGAGTCGTTACATGGTTACCCGCGTTATCCCAAGCGTTGACGTAGATCACTACTGCATTTTTCGGTAAGTCTTCGACAGGTATCTCAAAGTATTGAGACGAGTTCGACCCATCTTCTACTCTTAAAATTTCCTCTTGGCGGTGTGAAACACGGTATATAACTCTTTCAATGCCACTACCTGGACCGTCATTAATATCCAATACAAACCTCACCATACCGTCGGTTGTTGGTGACTTAGTTACGATAACACTGTCACGAATGATCGGCGCTTTCCTATCGACTTGAATTGTCACTGAATCACTTGTACCTGTACCGAACGCATCTACGGCTTGAGCGGTTATCAAGAAGTTTGAGTTTTCCACACCTTCTTCAATATTTGTTGAGAATCTGATACATGAAGTCGAGCCTGAGCCGACATCGGCAGGACAAGTCGTGTCCCTAAATAAATCTACATTATTTCTTAGAGAGTATGACTTTCCATCAACCGTCACGGCAATATCAGCAATATCTGAGGAATTTGTCCCTTCATACATTTGAATCGACATATCAACATGTAACTGAGGAGAGTTAGATGCCTCACCGGAAACGGGGCTATAGATGGAGGTCGTTACGTCACCTTGAGGCTTAGCAATGGTAATGGGGTGTGGATCTGCGGTATTACCTGCTTTATCCATCAAGCCAATAACAGAATAATTCATTCGATCGCCCAAAGCTGGAAGTACATCGTTATAGCGCTCGTCAAAATCACATTCAACTAAAGAGCCACCAGCGCCTCTACATTGTGTTGGCGTTAGCTCACCATGTCCTTGCTCACGTCTCAATCTAGGGAATGACGCCTCTGTAATATCAACACCAGATAATTCGTCACCAAATTTAAGCGAGAAACTAATCCTTTTATCGTCGCCGCTGTAGTAAAACGTTTCCGCCACTCAAATAAAAGATGTCGTCTTCTTCAACTGTAGGTGGATCGACATCCATCATCGCGAATGTAAATCTTTGAACCGTTTGCTTTTCATTTTGACCTCTAGTACGTGTAATCAACGTTACTGGCGCATCTTTGAAGCTACGATCTGAGGTTACTGCACAACTGTATGGCAAGGTCGGATTATCTACCGTGAATACGCGTAACTCCAACCACCTCCCTCATCAGGATCTGGCACGACATCTTCTGACGGGTAACTGTCTCGAACCCAGCACTCTAAATCACGTACGCTACCTTCCCCTACTACTTCAAACTCTACGTCCAATGTTTTTCCTGAAATATAGTTTTGGAAAATTGGCGGGTTGGTAATTCGTAGCGCAACTCCCTCACGTTGAACGCTAAGTGTTTCGTTGTGAGTTCCAGGTTTACGATCATCTTGGTTTGTTGCACGGGCTTGGTTAAATACACGAATGGTTACTGTATATGGACCGTCTTCAATGATATCAGAGGCGAATAGTGTAGCTTTCCACGTATTTTCTTGGCCAGACTCACTAAAGTTAAGACTATTGTCGTTGTATGTTGCCTCAATACTCGATACACCACTAGGATCATCAACAACTAACGTATACACGATGTCCTGATCGTCAATGATCGTGTTGCCTACAATTGGTGTTCCATCTGCATACTCTTTCGTCACCGTTATATTCGGTCGTGTATTCAATATGTTAAGAACAATAGGCTCACTTGTCTCACCATAGTTTCCACGTATATCTCTTGCCGCAAGTTTGACGTAATGTACACCATCAGTCAGATTATCGAGTGCTAGTTTAAGATCATCAGGTTTGGTTCCATCACCACCAGCCTCGGAATCAAAAACCCAATAACGCACTGATTCTTTATTAACACCCACAGTCGAAGAAACACCGGTTTCATCAAGATCATAAGCATCAATATCAAATACATAGTTCCCTAAATAGTAGTATGAGTCCGAGTGACCTCTAAGCGACAACGTCGGACCTTCTCTATCGATAAATACGTTATTTGATGCAGTAGGGGTTTCAAATCCATGTATATCTCTTGCAACGACGTACAGTCGAGTTTCAATAGAACCTTCTTGCAGTAGAATTTTGCTCGTATCGATAGGGTCAAGGGACATAGTGAATGCGTTATCTGGATCGATATTAGTCGTCGACTTAATAATTTCGTCATTACCTTCTTGATAAAGCGCGACATAATCAACCCCAGAATCATCCTTAACCGAATCAAAACGGACTTCGAATGAAGGGCCTAAAACACGACTTCCCTCAGAGGTTGTATCTCGAACCCAAGGCTCAGACATCTTAACTTCCGGCCCTTTGTTATCAACATAGAACTCAATGGTTCCTGGCGCACTACGATTAGGTGGGAATGCGCTATCGCTGGCCGTTACTTTGAAGATGTTACTAGCACCATATTTGAAGCTATCGGCAATTAACTGGACTTGCACATTAGGCTGTTCTCCCAAAAGATATGGTGACGAGCAGCTCTCCTCTTCAGGGTTACATGCTTCCAAAGGTGTCCATCCCCCATCTCCGATACGCAACTCTACCGCAACCTCACTACCAGGCTCAAATTCCCCCAGTTCACAACAGGTGTCCAAATCGAATTTCCACCCAGACGATTTCCAAGCACCTCACTCTCGATGACAGGAGGTTCTGAGTCGATGCGGATATTGAATCTTGGAGCATCTGTCGTACTTGCTGTGACTTCGTTGCCAAGATTATCAACTGCAGTAACCACAACTTGCCAGTCCCCGTCCTCCGGATAAATAACATCGCGACCACCGGTGCAGTTCTCAACACATAGATTAAGCTGGAATCCTGCATTATTGTTAACGGCAAAGTCTTCGGGTATGTAAGGTACCGTCTCGCCAGTCAACTGGGAGAACAACACACCTCTTGATTCAATAACATCTCCCACATCGTCGAAAATGTTGAATGTTAGAGTATGGTTGAAGTTCGCATTCAGATACGTAGTGTCAGGGATTGGATTGCCCTCATTATCTTTTGGTGGGATGTACTCCACTCTCGGGTAATCGTTATCAACGTGATATGAGATGATATAAGGATCCTCTCCTTCATATCCGTGTGAATTCCCCTGCCCATCCATGGCTGATACATGGATGGCAAATTCCAACATGTTTTCAAAACTTTGAGTGTTTAATGTAAAGTTATAAAACTTCTGAAAATAAGTACTTGAAGATGGGTCGTAAACAATATCGACATCAGCTGGCTTAGGGTTATGTGGATCGTCGCTACTAAACCAAAATGGAACATTCAAGGGTTGATATTCACCATGTTCAACGATGCCAGATGGGTCATCTAACGACAATCTAGAGCCAACTTCACCGGCGATATAAATCTTGTTACCAACCTGATATGACCTACCATAGACTAAATCGAGTGATACATTCGGTGCACTTTTATCAATGCTCTCGCCTTCACTATCAAAGATAGGGTCATTGCCAAGGCTTGGCATTGCCAAGGCAATATCATCCGCATATAGCTGAGCAATATGAGCCTCGATGCCATAGACTTCGGTTAAAATTTGATAATAACGTTCCGCTAAATCCGCTCGGTATGTACGTTGTGAAAATACATAACCATCATAGTTGATCTGTCCATTTCTCCCTGTCCCGTTCGCTTTGCCATCATTGCTAAAGTCGTCATAGAAACCACGGGCAAAGTCTACCGAATTAAAACGAGGTGCCTGCTTTGCTAAATCAACAATAGCTTCGAGTAAGAATCGATGTTGGTAGTCTACGCTTGGGTTAGCCGGAATTGGGTACAAACGCAAAACTTCATTCGTCGCATAAGGCGTATCAGTAGGGTCAAAGCCAAAGAAAGACTGGTTACCATCAGAAAGTGCGCGTTTTACATCATTCAGATAGGCGTTCGCGGTGGCACTGTTTTTACTACCCGAAGCGGTAGAATTCCACAAATAGTCAAACAAACCCGTGTGGTAGGTAGAAAGTTCATTAATGAAAACAGTTTGCGAACCATTAAGTGGGAAGTAAGCACCAAAGTTAGCGCCAGAGAAATCCACATTTGTACGTGCATCTTGGTTATCTTCCCAATTGTAGTAATACGGAGCTCTATCAGGATGTGACTCCAATCTAACCCGCATAAATTCGTAATTGAGCATGTCCGTTGTCAAGGAACAAGACGCCAAATCTAGGGCTGGATTACCGCCAGTTTCATTAAGTTGCCTTGTGGTACAGCTTACTAATGGCGTGAAGTCACCATTAGCACTTAAACCTTCTAGCCTTGCCGTTGCATTTACAAAAGGTGTCGTAACAGTGATGGTTGGAAGATCAAACGTACTTCTGAAGTAGACTTGTTCAGTCTTGCTCACGTTATCCGACTCATCAATCGTCTTGATCACCAGCTTTTGGCCGCTGTTCTCGGAGACACTTCTGAAGTTATCGCCTAATATTTCACGAACAAATGGGACATAGTAGACAATCTCATTAACTCGTTCGCCTGAGTCATCAATGGTTTCATGGGGAATTAAAGCTTCTGAATTATCAGTCGAAGCCACGGTTGAAGTAGTTTTGATCAGTCCATAATCACCGTCATTGTTCGTACTCACGTAGTATTCGACAACCAACCTTAATTTGTCTGCTGGAGAGCCAATGACACTCTCACCATGAGGGTCACTTACTACAACCCTCACGTAAGGAATACGGTTTTCATTCAGTAAATTAGAATTGAAGTGACGAAAATCGGCTTCAGGAATCGTTGGTTTTAGACCATTTGCCGCATAGGAATAATCGATTTTTAAGTAGTTATTTGCTGTTTTTACGGTTTCTTCCGTGTAAGTGTATTGGCTATACTCGGCTTCGATCGTTGTTCTATCCCCTTCACCACTTACCTCAACATACATCATATTGCCATTAGGAAATGAAAGAAGTACTTCCGGGTCTGTATCATCACGACTGACAGTAAATAACTCTTTGCCTACATTCCCTTGGGTGTCCTCAGCGGAAATTTCAAACTGCGTTTGAGAAGCGAATTCCTCAGTACTATATGACTTCATAAACTCACATTGACTACCAACCTCAACCGAGATATGCGTACAGTCTACAGGCTCAGGAAGACCACCTCGAAAGATTACTTCGACTTTAGTGATATCTTGAGACTCTTCTTTCACCACCCCATGCAGAACGTAATTTTCAGCTGTATTGTTTATTGTTGTCGCTGATTTTATTTCGATAACAGGGGCTAGGTTATCCCACTCGAAGTTCAACACATCCCCATCGTTATTAGACGATGATGTCTTGTTACCCAATACGTCCTCGGCATAAACGACAACACGAGCATCTGTAACGTTTGAAGCATTGTTTTCATAGTCATGATCAGCGTTGTCGACCGCTTTGGTGTTGATCTTTACATGAATATTCGAAACGCGGGCGCCTCGCTCAAAATCGTCCAACATGATTTCACAGTAACCAGCACCGCTAGTAATATTTGTCGGACAGACAAATTCTTCAGACCAGGTTCCATGAGATTTAAACTGCAGGTAGGCACTCACTTCATGAACACCAATTTCATCTGTAATCTGAACATCAATTTTGTCTGTGTTAGCTAGAACCGCCGAGTCAGTTCTCACAGCCACTGGCGCATCTGTATCGATTGGGATCTCGTCTCGTGGAGGAACAGCTCCGCCACTTCCACTGCCTGTACCCAATGAATTGATTTGGTTACTAAATTCGACATAGTCTGTCGCGGGAGTGCCCGATAAGTTAAGACTAGGGTCATTCACAACCACCAGCACATGTTGAGCGAGACCATTGGTGTATATGTCGCTTGTCACTAACTGTTGACCAAACGTTAGCGGAGATTGAAACCCAGTCGATTGATTGACTTCGCGACCATTGAGTTGACCATCTGAGCTAATATCTCGGTATTGAATATCAGCCAGATTAAATGATGTATAGACGTTATCTGAGTTGCCGTGCGCATTAATCAAATCATACGCATACGACGAGTAGGCGGTAAGTAGCGCACCATATTTATGGCCGGGGGATGCAAAACTACTTTGACCACCGCGTGTGATATCGATTGGCCACGTTGTTTTAACATTAAAACCGTACATCGAATCAATCGATGCCTGGGCTTGTTCGATTGCCGTTGCACCCGCAGTACCATTCGCAATTTTATACTTTGCTAAGCCCGCTGCCATATTGGTTAGCGGAGTGATCATTACATCGTGGCTATACCCCTCCGAAAAGTTCATCACGGTATCCAAACGTAAGGATTTACCATTACTTTCCGATACAGCTTCGCCAGTAAGAGGGTCAACGTAAGCCCCCCTTGAGCACTCACAAGTAACGGGCGAGAACTAGACTGAATCTGTGTAGAATAATTACCAAATGCATCGGTTGTGGTTTGAGCAAGTAACTTACCCACATTGCCGTTATCGTATTCCCAAATATAGACGGTAGCACCTGATACCGGAGCGTCATACACATTACCCGTAATGGTGCCCTGTTGGCGAGAAGGGGGATCTTTTCGATCATCACTTTCGCTATCGCCACCGCAACCAGCTAGCAATGCGAAAATAAATAGTATAAATATTTTGAATATATTCATTTGGTCAACTACACATCTATAAGTGAAATTTTCCAAAGATTATATTTGCAGCAACCATTTTCTCAATATGGCATATTTCTTCGTATTTCAGTCAAAATAACCATCTAATATCTTCATATAGCAAACACTTAAATTTACTACTACTCATTTCAATTTAAATGATAGTCACTTGCCCTGTTTTTTGATTTTGTAGAAATAGTTTTTTTTCATTTTTTTAATCGCTGTTACACTATATTCTCATTCGTAGCCCTTGTTAAGACTCTCACATGCTGCTGATTTTAAAGAATCACTTATACAAAAATGATACTGAAAGTAGAAACGTCTGGTTTCTACTTTCTATAGTATTACTTCTACTTGTATGTGTATTTATTTATAGCAATCGATATTCCCCTAATAATACAGTAGATAAAACACCTATACTTAATGTCGAAATGACCACTTCAAGCAACGATAGTAACGGCATTTCACCATCTAACGTAGGCCAAGAGAAAGCTGGACAAGTCAATTATTCCTTTATCTCCTCTGCGATCGATGCTGGAATATCAAATATTGCGCTATTACAGATCATTGAACATTCTCAAGACAAATTTAATTTGCTCTCCTCATCAATTCGCAGTGGGTGGTTTGCCGCTAATACTAACGCCAAAAATACGTCCTCATTCTTGTACATAGACAATGACCAAGAATTCTTCTTCTACAAAGTCAATGATGATTTGATCCTCGATCAGTTTGGCGAGCCATACGGAAGTTTGAGTGGCTTACCAACACCTACCCACGAACAGTACCGCATTACCTCTCACTTTGCCGAGGCTAGACTTCATCCTGTCACCAACCGAGTTCAGCCACATAGAGGTACGGACTACGCTACTCCTATAGGCACGGAGGTATTATCTGTCATGTCAGGGAAAGTTATCGCATCGCGTTACGACCGAGTCGCTGGCCACTACATCACAATCGGACATTCCAATAATATGATGACTCGTTACTTGCATTTGTCTGAACGAAATGTTCGAAAGGGTGACTTTGTTAGTAAAGGTGACATTATCGGTAAAAGTGGTAATAGTGGGCGTACAACTGGGCCTCACCTTCACTTTGAGTTACACATTGCAGGCGAAGCGGTCGACGCCCATGCCAAACATTTATTGGCTTTTCACGATGTCGACACCGAACACCGTTTACGGGCAAGCAAAGCCTACGAACATCTCCACGCAGCCATTCGTGAGAAGAGGTTGAGTGAAATGGCGTTAGCTTCACAGTAACTTACCCATTCGAGTAAGTTTGAAACAGGAGGCATTCAAACGAAATGCCATAGCAGAAAAAAGGCCTATACACTGTATAGGCCTTTCCGTTTCCAAATTAATATAGACGTGAGCTTTAAAACCAACGTTCTAGTGCAGATTTATCGAGCTGTCTAAAAGCACGGTTCAAAATCTGGGCAAGCTCTTTGTAGCGGGGTTTCGCCTTCATAGGTTCGAGCGCAAAACCTGATTCAACAATTTTCTGATGAAGCTCGCGATACCAACCCGCCAGAGAGGGCGGTAATTGTGCATTGGCGCGATTACCTAACCACCACATTCCTTGAACTGGCAAACTAATGGCGAATAACGCAATGATAACGGCTTGAGGCATAGCATTTGGGTTTTGAAACGCCAATTGAGTAAGAACGCTGATAGCTGCAATAGCGGGCATCACCTTGATGCCGAACTTGGTTGCTTTAATGATGCGCTGTTCTGGGAAAAGAAGGTTGAGCTCTTTTCGCATCGGCCAAGTATCCATGTACTTTTGTCCATCTTTCAAGCTATGGACTAATCCCACTTTATTGTTCATACGACTCTCTCACTTTCAAAACGG
Source organism: Vibrio aestivus (assembly GCA_003263845.1). GTDB lineage: Bacteria > Pseudomonadota > Gammaproteobacteria > Enterobacterales > Vibrionaceae > Vibrio > Vibrio aestivus. Next base: position 8,435 of record JYJN01000055.1, read on the forward strand.
GCAAACGCTAAAAATTAGTTGAATCTTTCAACTTATCGCGTAAAAAATTGACGAAAGATAATATTCTTTCAAAAATTTTTTGTTATATTTACCTATTATCGCTATCCTTTGCGCACCCTCAATCTCATTGTTGCTGTTATTTACAAATTACGCAACTTTGTGATGATTTCTGCAAGGATTGCATAGGTTGCTTTCAAGGTAAAGCAGCGTCTCACTATATGGAAATAGACGTTTTTTTGACCAAGAGTAGTATGTTCTATACTGGATTGAACTATTCTTGAGATTAATTTTCATCCTTACTGATAATTTGTCAGTCGAATAACAGGTAGTCACACATGTCTAAGCTAGTTTTAGTTTTAAACTGCGGTAGTTCTTCTCTTAAATTCGCTATTGTTGATGCAGACAACGGCGATGAGCACCTAACAGGTCTTGCTGAATGTCTTCACCTTCCAGAAGCTCGTATCAAGTGGAAACTTGATGGCAAGCACGAAGCACAGCTAGGTGATGGTGCTGCTCACGATCAAGCGCTATCATTCATTGTTGAAACTATTCTTGCTTCTAAGCCAGAACTTGCAGAGCAACTAAAAGCAATCGGTCACCGTGTTGTACACGGCGGTGAGAAGTTCACTAAGTCTGTTCTTATCGATGACGAAGTACTAAAAGGTATCGAAGATTGTGCAACTCTAGCACCTCTTCATAACCCAGCGGCTATCGTTGGTATTAAGGCTGCTCAAAAAGCATTCCCTAGCCTGCAAAATTCAGCAGTATTTGACACTGCATTCCACCAAACAATGCCAGAAGAAGCGTACCTATACGCACTTCCATACAACCTTTACAAAGAGCACGGTATCCGTCGCTACGGCATGCACGGTACTTCTCACCTATTCATCGCTCGTGAAGTTGCTGAACGTCTAGGTAAGCCAGTTGAAGAAGTGAACATCATTAACTGTCACCTAGGTAACGGTGCATCTGTTTGTGCTATCAAAAACGGTCAATCTGTAGATACTTCAATGGGTCTTACTCCACTAGAAGGTCTAGTAATGGGTACTCGCTCTGGTGACATTGATCCTGCGATCATCTTCCACCTACACGACGCTCTAGGTTACTCAGTTGAGCAAATCAACAACATGCTAACTAAAGAGTCTGGCCTAATGGGTCTAACTGAAGTAACACCTGACTGTCGTTACATCGAAGATAACTTCGGTAAAGAAGAAGCAGCAACTCGCGCAATGGACGTGATGACTCGTCGCCTAGCGAAATACGTAGCTGGCTACACTGCAACTCTTGACGGCCGTCTAGACGCTATCGTATTCACTGGTGGTATCGGTGAGAACGGCGCCCCAATCCGTGAGAAAGTACTAGATCGTCTAAGCATCTTCGGAATCGAAGTTGACGGCGAAGCTAACCTTAAAGCACGCTTCGGCGGCGAAGGTGTGATCACGACTGCAGACAGCCGCATCCCAGCGATGGTTGTTTCAACTAACGAAGAGTTAGTGATTGCAGAAGATACTGCTCGCCTAGCAGGTCTTTAATTGATTTAGCTAGCAAGCGAAATATACGCTTGCTAGCTTTTTTATTTAAGGGGCTCAACTCCTATTCCGTATTGCGCGACTTATTCGTATAGCAACCCCTTGGAATAAGCAGTTGGGCTTTTATTTCATATAGTTAAAGGTACTACGAATGTCCCGTACTATCATGCTTATCCCTACTAGCGCAGGCGTTGGCCTAACAAGCGTTAGCATGGGTGTTCTTCGCGCAATGGAGCGCAAAGGCGTTAAAGTTTCTTTCTACAAACCAATCGCTCAACCACGTAGCGGCGGTGACCAGCCAGATCTCACTTCAACTATTGTTGGCACTAACAGCGATATGAAGATCGGCACACCAGTAGAAATGTCTGTTACTGAAAGCCTAATCGGTAACGACAACATGGATGAGCTACTAGAGACAGTTGTAGAGCGTTACAACCAAATCAACAAAGACGCAGACGTAACGCTAATCGAAGGCCTGGTTCCTACTCGTAAGCACCCATTTGCTAACCAGTTAAATGCTGAAATTGCAGCGACTCTAGGTGCAGAAATCGTACTGGTTGCGACGCCTGGTAACGACAACCCAGCACAACTAAAAGAGCGCATTGAAGTTGCATGTTCTAACTTCGGTGGCACTAAGAACAAAAACATTTCAGGTGTTATCATCAACAAGCTAAATGCTCCTGTTGATGAAGCTGGCCGTACTCGTCCAGACCTATCAGAAATCTTCGACGAAGCAGACAGCGCACAACAAAACGAGATGAAGGTGATGGAAATCTTCAACTCTAGCCCAATCCGTGTTCTTGGTTGTGTACCTTGGAGCATCGACCTAATCGCAACTCGCGCGGTTGACATGGCGAAGCACCTGCAAGCAGATATCATCAACGAAGGTGACATCAGCACGCGTCGTATTAAGAGCATCACTTTCTGTGCGCGCTCTCTACCACACATGATCGAGCACTTTAAGCCTGGCTCACTACTCGTGACTTCGGCTGACCGCCCTGACGTTATCGTTGCCGCTTCTCTAGCAGCAATGAACGGTGTGGAAATCGGTGCAATCTTGCTAACTGGTGGCTACGACATGCCAGAGCAAATCATCGATCTTTGTAAGCCAGCGTTTGACACTGGCCTGCCTATCATCAAGGCGCAAGGTAACACTTGGCAGACTTCTTTGAACCTTCAAAGCTTCAACCTTGAAGTTCCTGCAGATGACAAAGAGCGTATCGAGTTCATCAACGAGCACGTTGCTGGCCACATTGATGGCAACTGGATCGAGTCTATGACAGAGGGCACTGAGAAGTCTCGTCGTCTAAGCCCACCAGCATTCCGTTACCAGCTAACTGAATTTGCACGTAAAGCCGCTAAGCGTATCGTTCTTCCAGAGGGTGATGAGCCACGTACTGTTAAGGCCGCTTCTATCTGTGCTGAGCGCGGTATCGCAGAATGTGTGCTTCTTGGTAACCCAGAAGAGATCAAAACGTGTTGCCGCTCAGCAAGGTGTTGAACTAGGTGCAGGCGTAACTATCATCGATTCTGACAAGGTTCGTGAAAACTACGTTGCTCGTTTAGTTGAGCTACGCGGTGCGAAAGGCATGACTGAAGTTGTTGCTCGTGAGAAGCTACAAGATTCAGTATTCCTAGGCACAATGATGCTAGAGAACGATGAAGTGGACGGCCTAGTTTCTGGTGCGGTTCATACCACAGCGAACACTATCGTTCCTCCGTTCCAAATCATCAAGACTGCACCTGATGCGTCTATCGTATCTTCTGTATTCTTCATGCTGCTACCTGACCAAGTACTGGTTTACGGTGACTGTGCGATCAACCCAGATCCAACAGCGGAACAGCTTGCTGAAATCGCTATCCAATCTGCTGATTCTGCAGCAGCCTTCGGTATCGACCCACGCGTTGCTATGATCTCATACTCTACTGGTGAATCAGGTAAGGGTGCAGACGTAGATAAAGTACGTGAAGCAACGAAACTAGCGAAAGAGAAGCGTCCTGATCTTATCATCGACGGTCCTCTTCAGTACGACGCGGCAATCATGGAAAACGTAGCGGCTTCTAAAGCGCCGAACTCTCCAGTTGCAGGTAAAGCGACAGTATTCGTATTCCCAGATCTAAACACGGGTAACACGACTTACAAAGCGGTACAGCGTTCAGCAGACCTAGTCTCTATCGGTCCAATGCTTCAGGGTATGCGTAAGCCTGTAAACGACCTGTCTCGCGGCGCTCTAGTCGACGACATCGTTTACACAGTAGCACTAACTGCAATCCAAGCAGACCAAGCTGAAAAAGCAGAGAAAGTAGTTAACTAATCTCCGCTTAAACAAGCTCTAAAAGAAAGCCCTAGATTCACTTCTTCAAGTTGAAAGTGTTTAGGGCTTTTTGTTTTTGGGTAAAATCAGACTTTAGCTAATCGCTTCACGCCCATGTGGACTATCTAAATCTAGTTCAGGGCCAGCTGGTACTACTTGCGTCGGGTTAATGCCAGTGTGGCTGAAGTAGTAGTGGCGCTTTATGTGGTAAAAATCGGTCGTCTCTTTTACACCTGTCACTTGATACAGCTCTTTCATATAGCCTTGCAAATTTTTGTAGTCTGCAATGCGCTTTTTATTACATTTGAAGTGGCCGACATACACAGGGTCAAAACGGATTAATGTCGTGAACAATCGCCAATCTGCTTCGGTTAGTCTGTTACCAACCAGATAGCGGCTATCGGCCAGATGTGTATCCAGTTCATCCAGTGCATCGAATAACTTATCGAAAGCTTCTTCATAAGCCGCTTGCGTCGTGGCAAAACCACAGCGGTAAACGCCGTTGTTCACGCTTGGGTAGATGAAGTCATTCCATTTATCGATTTGAGTACGTTTTTCTTCTGGGTAGTAATCGTCATGATTACCGGTGAGTTCATTAAACGCAGAGTTGAACATACGAATGATCTCTGATGATTCATTACTGACAATGGTATTGGTTTTCTTGTCCCAAAGCACTGGCACTGTTACACGGCCTGTGTAATCACGTTTGGCTTGAGTGTAGATTTGATGCATTCGAGTATGGCCAAATAGAGGCTCTGGCAAACAGAACTGCCAACCTTCACTGAGCATATCGGGGCTAACTACGGTAACATCGATATGTTCATCCAAACCTTTCAGTTCACGGAAAATCAATGTGCGATGCGCCCAAGGGCAAGCTAAAGATACGTATAAGTGGTAGCGACCCGACTCTGGTTGGTACTTTGCATTTTTTGTCACTTGAGATCCAGTCACGAAAACCTGCATCTTCTCGAACAAACTTACCATCGCTTGATTTGGTGTCATACCAAACGTCATGCCACACACCTTCAACTAACTTACCCATCTGACTTTTCCTTCTTCAACTCTTTGTATGGTTTCCATTATAAGAATTGAGGTGAAGAGGAGAACCAACCAAACTTGTCCTAGTTGTTCAGAAATTTTGAATAAGCGCTAATGCCATTGCTTTTACTGCAAGAGCTCTAAAGTACAAAAAAAGCGCGACCCAATAATGGAATCGCGCTTAAAGCCCGTCACAGGCTGAATAGCTTAATACGGATTAATCTAAATATGTTAGACAGTCACGTTCAAACACGAAACTGCATGAACATCATTCCCTTGGATTGTTGGCTTTCTTTCTGAACACGCTTGAGTTGCTTGAGGGCAACGGGTACGGAAAACGCAACCCGACGGCGGGTTCATTGGCGATGGCAAATCGCCCTCTAGCATTTCGATCTTCTTAGCACGTTCAAGTTTCGGATCGGGAATCGGTACCGCTGACATAAGCGCTCGCGTGTATGGGTGTTTAGGGTCTGCAAACAGTGCATCCGATTCCCCCAGCTCAACCGCATTACCCAAGTACATCACGAGTACGCGATCAGAAATGTGTTTCACCACTGACAAATCGTGGGCAATGAATACCAGTGATAAGCCCAACTCTTTTTGCAGCTCTTTAAGCAGGTTAACTACCTGAGCTTGAATCGATACATCCAGTGCCGATACAGGCTCATCACAGATGATCATCTTAGGCTTAAGAATCAGTGCTCGAGCAATACCAATGCGCTGACACTGACCACCAGAGAACTCGTGAGGATAACGGTTGATCACGTTTGGCAGCAGGCCAACTTTCGCCATCATCTCTCTTACGCGATCTTTCACTTCCACTTTGTTTAGCTCAGGGTAGAACGTGCGAAGTGGCTCAGCGATGATGTCACCCACTGTCATACGTGGGTTAAGCGATGCAAGCGGATCTTGGAAAATCATCTGCATCTCTTTGCGTGTATCACGACGCTGAACTTCGCCCATTTTCAGTGCGTCTTGACCAAGCCAAACGACTTCACCATCGGTCGCTTCAACTAGACCAATGATCGCTCGCGCAAACGTTGATTTACCACAACCAGACTCACCCACTACACCTAGTGTTTCGCCTTCATAAAGGCGTACATTAACACCGTCTACCGCTTTTAGTGCCGTAGGTTTAGCCCAAGGCCAAGCGGATTTTGAAGCAATGCTAAAGTGTACTTTTAGGTCTTTGATATCGAGTAATAGTTTCTTGTCTTGCATCATTTTGCCCAAGCCTCCCAATCAGAAAAACATGCACGCTGACGACCATCACCAAATGGTGTCAGAATTGGCGTTTCGCTCTTACAGCGATCCGTTACGCGATGGCAACGCTCTTGATAAGGGCAGCCAGGTGGCAAACGTAAAAGGTTAGGTGGATTGCCCGGAATAGTCGGCAAAACTTCGCCTTCCGTATCCAATCGTGGAATCGCTTTTAGCAGGCCCTCTGCATAAGGGTGGCTAGGGTTATAGAAAATTTCATCAACCGTGCCGTATTCCATGGTACGGCCAGCGTACATCACGAGCACTTTGTCACATGAACCCGCAACAACGCCCAAGTCGTGAGTAATCATGATGATTGCTGTGTTAAATTCTGATTTCAACTCGTTAAGCAAATCCATGATCTGCGCCTGAACAGTTACATCAAGTGCAGTCGTCGGCTCATCTGCAATCAGAAGTTTTGGACGACACAATAGCGCCATCGCAATCATTACACGCTGACGCATACCGCCAGAGAACTCATGCGGATACATGGTAATACGTTTACGCGCTTCTGGAATTTTAACCGCTTCAAGCATGCGTACAGACTCTTCGAATGCCTCTGCCTTACCCATGCCTTTATGAAGCATCAATACTTCCATTAGCTGATCACTCACCTTCATATATGGGTTAAGCGACGTCATTGGGTCTTGGAAGATCATAGCGATCTGTTCTGCACGAACTTTATTCAGCTCTTTTTCTGGAAGGTTAAGGATTTCCTTACCTTCAAATTTTGCGCTACCAGAGATGATGCCATTCTTCGCAAGCAATCCCATGATAGAGAACACCGTTTGCGATTTACCGGAACCCGACTCACCTACGATACCCAAAGTCTCACCTTGATTAAGTGAGAAATTTAAATCGTTAACTGCGGTGACAATACCGTCTTGAGTAGTAAACTCGACACGCAGATCTTTTACATCTAATAAGCTCATTGTTACTTCCTCAGTCTTGATTAACGATCTTTTGGATCGAGTGCATCACGCAGACCATCGCCCACATAGTTAAAACAGAATAGAGTGACAACCATAAATGCTGCTGGGAATGCCAACTGCCAGATTGCAACTTCCATCGTGTTCGCGCCTTCTTGTAGCAATGCGCCCCAACTCGTCATCGGCTCTTGAACACCAAGACCAAGGAATGAAAGGAATGACTCTGTCAAAATCATGCTTGGGATAAGTAGTGTTGAGTAAACCGCTACAATACCCAAAACGTTCGGTACAATGTGACGAGTAATGATATTCCACTTACTCACACCACATACGTGCGCTGCTTCGATGAATTCTTTGCTACGCAAGCTTAGCGTTTGACCACGTACAATACGCGCCATATCAAGCCATGCGATTGCACCAATCGCAACGAATATCAGAACGATGTTACGGCCAAAAATCGTTACCAACACGATAACAAGGAACATGAACGGAACAGCGTATAGAATTTCCAGAATACGCATCATGATTCGGTCAGTACGGCCACCAATAAAACCTGATGCCGCGCCGTATAAAGTACCAATCAATACGGCAACCATAGCACCCATCACACCCACCATAAGTGAGATTCGGCCACCTACCAAGGTACGAACATACAAATCACGACCAAGCGCATCGGTACCAAAGAAATGATCCAGTGAAGGGGCTGCGTGAATTGAGTACCAGTCGGTATCTTCAAAACTGTACTGTGCAAACATTGGCAGGAAAACAACCGCCAGCGTCATCAAAACAAGAATAACCAAACTCGCCATTGCCGCTTTATTGCGCATAAAACGAATTCGTGCATCTTGCCAAAGGCTGCGACCTTCAATTTCTAAGTTCTCAGAGAACTTCTCGATCGCTTCTAAATTTTCTTTTTTCGTCAACATGTTAATACTCCAACCTAGTAGCGAATCTTCGGATCAATAGCAGCCAATAGAATGTCGACCACGGCATTGAACAAAATGAACAAGAAGCCAATTAGGATAGTCACCCCCATAACCAGAGAGTAATCTCGGTTGAAGGCAGCGTTAACGAATAGCTTACCAATACCTGGTAAACCAAAAATGGTTTCGATAACCACCGAACCAGTAATAATACCGACAAACGCAGGGCCCATGTATGACACAACAGGAAGCAAGGCTGGACGAAGTGCGTGTTTAAAAATGATGTAGCGGTAGCTCAAGCCTTTCGCGCGGGCAGTGCGAATAAAGTTACTGTTCAAGGTTTCAATCATCGAACCACGGGTAATACGTGCAAAGGTAGCAACGTAAAGTAGTGACATACCTAATACAGCAGTGCCATATATTTAAATGAACCGTCGTGCCAACCACCAGCGGGGAACCAACCTAAATTGATAGAAAATAGGTAGATCAATACAGGTGCGAGCACGAACGATGGCATAACCACCCCGAGCATGGCGGTCGCCATTATCGAATAATCGAGCCACGTATTTTGCCGCAAGGCCGCAATAGTACCGACCCTACCCCATAATGACGGTAAAGATGAACGCCGCAAAACCGACTTTTGCCGACACTGGTAGTGCGCCAGCGATTAGCTCATTTACGGTAAAGTCTTTGTATTTAAAGGAAGGGCCAAAGTCACCTTGAAGAATATTTCCAAGGTACGTTAGGTACTGCTCTGCAACTGGCTTATCTAAGCCGTATTTTGCATTAATATTAGCCATTACTTCCGGTGGTAGCGGACGTTCTGTTGAAAACGGGTTACCCGGTGCGTAACGCATAAGAAAGAAGGAGACGGTGATCAATACCAACATAGTTGGGATTGCTTCAAAGATCCTTTTCGCAATGAATTTAAACATAAACCCACTCTTCCAGTCTGTGACATATGTAATTTTAAATGCCTATTGCCAAATCCAAGGCAATAGAAAACGAAAGGGCCTGCCTTAACAGGCCCTGATATTATTGTGTTTAAGAACTAAAGAAGTTCTAACGCGTTATGCGCTATTACTGCGCTTTGATGTAAAGATCTTTCGAGAAGATCTTATCTTCAGCGTTGTTTGATGGGAAACCGCCAACCTGAGGTGATACCAGGCGAGATTTCACATATTGGTAGATAGGTGCGATAGGCATATCTGTCGCTAGCAACTGTTCAGCTTTAAGGTAAAGTGCTTGACGCTCTTCTTCACTTGTCGCTGTCATTGCATCTTGCATAACTTGGTCATACTCAGCACTGTTGTACTTCGGATCGTTCGAGCTGTTCGTCGACTTCATTAGCGTTAGGAATGAAGACGCTTCGTTATAGTCGCCACACCAACCAGCACGAGTCACATCAAAGTTACCTTGACGACGCGTATCTAGGTAAGTTTTCCACTCTTGGTTTTCAAGAGTGATATCAACGCCTAGATCTTTCTTCCACATCGATTGGATTGCAGTTGCAATCTTACGGTGGTTCTCAGATGTGTTGTACAGTAGGTTGAATTGAAGTGGATTATCAGCACCGAAACCCGCTTCCTCTAACAACTTCTTCGCTTCAGCAACACGCTCTTCTTGAGTCATCTTACCGTAAGCAGGCAGCTCTGGGTTAAATCCAGCGGTAATTTCCGGTGTTAGGAAGTACGCTGGCTTTTGGCCCTGACCTAGAATAATGTTAGAGATAACATTACGGTCGATTGCGTAAGAAAGTGCTTTACGTACACGAACATCATCGAATGGTGCACGCTCATTGTTGAAACCGTAATAGTAGCTACATAGGTCACCCTTAACAGATACTGATTCCGCGTGATCTTTCTTCAAACGAGCGAAGTGTTCGATTGGCAGTTCGTTTGTAATGTGAATTTCACCAGATAGGAAACGGTTCATTTCTGCCACTTGGTTCTCGATTGGCAAGAAAGTTACTTTATTCAGCTTGGTATTCGCGTTATCCCAGTACTTCTCGTTACGAGTAAGTTCGATACGCTCGTTTACAACCCAGTTGTTTAGCACGTATGCACCGTTACCAACAAAATTCTCTGGCTTAGTCCATTGGTCACCGTACGCTTCAACAGTTGCGCGATGAACAGGCTTCATTGTGGTGTGACCCATCATTGCTACGAAGTATGGAAGCGCTTTCTCTGTTTTGATCTCTAGCGTATTCGCATCAACGGCACGTACACCTAGTGTTTCTTTGTCAGCGTTACCGGCAATGATCTCTTTTGCGTTTTCAATGGTTGTGTACTCAATGTACCACGAGTATGGAGAAGCAGTTGCAGGATCAACGGCACGCTTGAAACTGTACACGAAGTCTTCTGCAGTCACTGGGTCACCGTTAGACCACTTAGCACCTTCACGAATCTTAAAGACAAACGTCTTGTTGTCTTCTGTCGTCCAGCTCTCTGCAACACCCGGGATTGTATTACCGTCTGCGTCTTGGTTAACCAGACCTTCTAGTAGGTCGCGGATAACGTGAGACTCTGGAACACCTTCCGTTTTGTGAGGGTCTAGTGAAGCAACTTCGGTGCCATTACCACGTACAAGTTCTTGTACAACAGGTTTTGCTTCGGCAGGTTTTGCATCAGATTTTGCTGCTTGTTCTTCTGACTTATCGCCACAACCAGCAAGTGCAAGTGACAGGCCCGCACCTAATAAAATAGCGCGAGTGATTTTATTCTTATACATGCTTATTAAACTCCAGTTTTTTTTATGCATCCATGACTTCTTTGCAAGGTTACTAGAACGGACAGTGATTTAGATTTATTTAGCTCAAATTTTAAGCACAAAAATCTAAAACCTTACAAAGATTGCGGCACACATTATCACTCATCAAAGCAATTTGCCATAAAAACGCAGCAAAAAAACACATAATACTTAACTTTTAGCGATGATTTGGGGATTAATACCAGAAATTTTAATATATCCAGTATAACAATACGTCCAGAATTAACCCCACAGAGAATGATGCCTCTTAATCTAGTTTTGAATATTTTTACAGCATCTTATGCTACAAAACACGAAGTAAATTAACATTTTCCACAAATCTAAGCTAATCAATAACAACTTTATTCGTTCTGAAAAAGTTGATTTGTGAGGGTTATCACCCTGATTTTTAGCAGAATAATGTTTCAACTTCGGCTAATTTATCAACACTTAATGCATATATACTCAATAGTTATGACTTAAAATTTAATACAAAAAGCAAATATGGATAACGCTTATGCTCATACGCCTCGGTTATTTGAAATAAGTATGGAGTAATAAGAAAGGCTTATCTGAAGAGGTATATCTATTCGGCAAGGTGCTCGAGGAATATCACGTAAAACCACACTTTGACTAAATAGTCGTAATATATATACGCAACATCTATTTACTATTTTTATAGTAACTATAAGTATCAGTAAGTTTAATTAATGGAATAACGTGGAAAAATTCTGGATGAGATAAGAAAATGGAGATAGCAAAACGCCGCTTTATAAAAAGCGGCGTTTTAATGGTGATGCTTGCAAGATAAGTCAGCATAACTCGAACCAGCTATCAATGAGTTAGAACGCAATTTGCAGTATAAGTTCGCATAATATTGCATCAAAAGATTTCAAATCTAGGTGGCGTTTTCAATATGAGGTTGTAAATTTACCACTTCTCATCAGAGACTGAATGTCTACCTATGTGCGTCCAAGATTCTAGAGTATCATTAGACATTAATGTTTTTGGTGCTCGCCTACGTGAAGGCTGCATAAGAAATGAGGAGCATTAAAGCTCCTCGAAAATTCTAATTTTAACCGTTAGGGTGAAAATTACTCCTGCCAAAGATTTAAAGGTCATTGAGTAAAACTTGCACTGTCTATCCAAAAACATAAATGGAAATGGCAGCAACAAAAAACAACCAGTTTAGCCACATGAACAAGTCGAAGGAAACTGCTCTATTCCTTCGGCGATAGCGCACGAAAGGATAAACAAGGATCAACAGAGTGAATATCCCTCCAGCACCAATCCCCCTTAATGACAAACTGTATTTGTCCTTAAACTCTTCTGGTTTTTTAGCTAAACAGTCCACCAATAAATTAATGTGCTTTCGGTCGCCTAGACCATATACCGCCAAGTGATAGAAATACACAAACATCCACACAAGAGAATACATTGCTGCGCTAGAAACTATCGTATCTACCATCTTTAGAAACCTTTGATTGACCGCTCTATAGAAAAATTGTTGAATCTTGAATTCAAAATATACTCACTTACTCTATCCTGTGCTTGTTCATCAACACTGTTTTCAAATCGTTCAAGAAGCTCCTCCATCGGTGAGAGGTCATATGCCTTTCTAGCGAAGTCTTTACCTACACCACCACCGACTATGCCACCACCTAATGCTGAGGCTCCAACAATCACCATAATTACCGGTGCGGAGGTTATGGTTAAGGCTGTCACAACTGTTCCTGCAATTGCAACACCAACCATACCCCAGCCCAACCACCAATTACGCCACCAGACTCAACTGTAACTTGTTTTGTGCAGCTGTTTAAATCAGTACATTCTGTGGATACATTGTATAGTGCACTAGCTACGCCTAACCCTAATGATACTTTTCCTGCATTTTCAGCATACCTAACCCACTTAGCAGTATTTGCTACACGCCCCCCTAATTCAGGAACTGAGCCTGTCTTTAATATTTCGTCTGCATTGTGAATAAGAGACTTAGTAGAAGTTATTCCTAAGCTTCTCTTTAAACCTTGATCAACCGGTATCCTCAGAGTCCGTTGCATCAGCTTGTCCAACTGACTATCAAGAATCTTCTTCAATCCTTGTCTCTGCCGAACAAAACTTGCTCGGTCAATTTTTTTGGACAGAAGAGCAAGATATAAGCGGTCCATCTTTTTAAGTGATGCCGATACATTTTCCAGATTTTTTTGCATTGCTGGTGCTATTGTTCCAACTACTGCTCCCATGTATGCAAATGTATCCGACGGTGTACCTGAGTTCCAATACTCTACTAACTTATTCTCAATGACTTCAAAGTATGTTTGGTGAAGCTCAATTTGAGCTGTGGTTAGGTTGCCTAACTCCGCACTAGCTACATTAGCGTTATCTATCAGTATCTTTAATTTGGCTTTTTCGTCTTTTGAAGAAGGCTCTCTGGTAAGAAAGATTACCATTTCCCCTGGAACTAGAGGATCATTTAAATGCTTATTTTGCGCTTTGATGATGCCTTGAGTATCTGAAGGTACACCGCTTAACTCCGACTCCCAAAATGCACTCAGAGGTTGAGACTCTTCAATAATCGAAAAACCCACTTGAAAATCTATCGGCTCTTCATAGTCTTTCAGATTAACAATAACCAACTCATCGCAAACCACATCTAAAGAGTTTACTGACTTAATTGTGGAACCTTTAAGATAGGAATCTGAATAGTCGTAGATTGAATTGAAAGACCTGTTATACCTTCTGGCCTCAACCCTAGGCCGCCCGAATATTATCTCTGATTGTAGGTCAACTACTGGCGTATCACTAACTGACAATTGATCACCTGACATCAATGCCATCGGGTCAGCATTGTACTGATGGTTAAGCTTAAGGAGCTGTTTGGCCGATAAGCCATACAGCTCTGCTATTGTTCCCCAAGATTCTCGTTGATTGGTTTGTGGATCAATTCCAACGATATGAATATCTGGTTTGCTATCAACATTGTCTGTTTCCGCAGGTTCAGAATTTTGTATTTTTAGCTGCTGTTTGCTTTGGAGCAGCTAAAAGCTCCCCGACATCCAACTTAATACCATTCGAAGCCAACCAGTCATCATTTAGACTATCTAGCTCATCTCGGGTTATCTGCTTCTCTAGATATACTAGGTGTTGGTTCTCAACTTCTATGCCATCTAGCTTCCAGTAAACCAAAATGGCACTTTGATGTGTGTTATAACCTTGATTATCATCAAGCTGGTCATGGGTTGAACGTGTTGCAAAAAAAGCCCATTTGTCCTTGCCCAATAGCTTGTACTCTTGGACCAATCGACCATTGTAGAAATGATAGTAGTAGCCTTCAGTTGGCAATCCGAGTCGCTCTCCAAGTTGCACAGAAGGAACAACTGGAATGAAAGCCTCGCGAACAACACCAGAGCCAATTGCATCAACTTGGACACAATCTTCTACTGAAACGCCTAATTGGTCAGAAGCGACTTTCACTACTAACTTTTTTGGCTCGTCAAAGACTGTGTGCACTGTATGTTTAGTGCCATGTTCTGTCTCTTCTGACTGCCAACGGCAAAGCTTGGCTTCTTGCTTAGTCTTCGCCAATTCAAATGCACAGCCTACGCTCTTGTTAAACGTATCTTCAGAGCAAGCAACTTCAAAACAGTACTCATATGCGACTTCGACTGATGATTCAGAAACAGCCGATTGCACAGGTTCAGGGGTATAAACTTCTTCAATTTGGGACGAATAGGCAGCAGAGCTCCTATTTGAAGTAGTGCTGCCCGAAACGCCATTCGAGATAAAAGCTCTAGCCAGATACGCTTCTTTTCCTTCAGGCCATAGGGCATTCTGCCCGACTTGAGACAGTGCCCAAGACCCACTCGCGCCATCTCTAATCATTAAAGGATTAGAAGGCGTGTCTTTTATTAGGGCTAACTCACCACTTTTAAGGCTCCTAATAAAACTGGTGAAACTCATCCCATTAGGGAGCAAAGAGCCTAAAGATGTTTCGTCAAGGTTTTCTATATCACCCTCGATTTGCCCAAGCTCGTATGTCATCAGTTCGGCTAGTTTTGTTACTCTATAACCCACAGCCACAGCAACTCCTTAATTCGAAGAAAATTATTCCTACTATCAAAGACTAAGAAAGGGTAGTTTACTGAATAATTAACAGAGGGTGTGTCGTTATTGGCTGTCAAAATGACTAAATTGGCACCTACTCCAAGTCAGTTTGGGATGGCAGTAATTGGCGTTACACAAGTTGCGTAATGTAACCTTCGTAATTGGTTTGAGAGTGAAATAAGTGTTTAAAAGGCTATGCGACCCAGAAATTTTAAGCTTTAGTAAATGCTTTTCGGAAATTTTCCGGATGCTGGTGAAACCGAACATGCCGAAGCTGTTGTTACAGCGAAGTATCTGCTACGTTCGCAAACACTTTAAATGAAAAAAGCCTGCAAATGGTGATGCTTGCAACATAAGTTCGCATAGCTTTGCATCAAAAGATTTCATATCCCGATAGGGCTTTCAATATGAGGTTGTAAATTTACCACTTCTCATCAGAGGCTGAGTTTCTCCCCGTAGATGTCCAAGACTCTAGAACATCATTAGACCTTGATACTTTCTTGGTGCTCGCCTTAATGAGTTCAGCATAAGAAGAAGAGGAGTATTGACGCTCCTCGAAACTTTTTACTTATACCGATAGGTTTGATGATTCTATTGTCGATTATCGATAGAAAATACTCTTTACTTTGGTAGACCCGACCTCATACAAAACTTGAACAATATGGCCATTTGAATACTTGTACTTGTCCCACGCGCCTACAACACCAAGTACTGGCACTTTTTTCTCTACCATAGATTCATCAGGTTCGCCCATCATCTCATTAACGGACTCTTTGGAAGAAGCACCCTTTAGGCTGCCCATAAAATAGTTTGGGTTTGTTGCAACTATTGTCTTCAAAGCACCACTTTTTGCATCAAACTGAAACTCAAGTCCTTTTTCAAACGCTATGATATAGAACTCTTCTGCGTAACCATCGAGTTTCGATGGAACATTGCCTGTGATCAATCCCGTAAATTTAGAACTCTTAATCAAGTCTTGATAAGTAATACCTATAAAATCAAAGTAATTCATCTAAAACAACATACCGAATATTAGAACAGCTAACTGCTGTTCTTAAATTTTTACTGTGTCGATGATTTCACATATCGAAATATCACCTTCAATCTGTTGAAATTTGTAACCTACACAAGCTTCTATTTCTGATAGTTGAGCAAGAGAAACATCAGCACAATTGCCTTCTAAGGCAAAACCAAAAATTCTCAATACATCTTCACTGGATAAGTCCTTAAGTTCCATATCCATGACTAGTTCTTCAGTATCTCTATTGTAGAGGTTCAACTCATACATAACTATTTCTTCAATGATTTCCTTTGATGAGTCCTCTAACCCCAACATCGTTGAGTGAGTTAATAAAGCGCTCCGTTTCGGATGCAATATCTTTTAATTGAAAAAAGTGACCAATGCATCCAGACAATCATCGCTGAACTCATAAATGTGAACTACTTTAAGATGCAAAAAGCAGTCTCTATAAGATCAATATAGTGAACGTTGAGCTAGTACAAGACCCGAAAATCACCAGGCAAGTCCCCGCATCCGCCCCTAACCTCCAGACTACTTTCTTAGATAATGGACTCTATCCACATCATCAGTGCCAACTCTATACACTATCTGTGTATAGAACCCTCCCCCACCAGCAAACTCATCCATAGCCCCAACTTTTCCAAAAACAGGAATGCTTTTCTCAGGACGTTTACTCGTTGGAGAACCAAGAGCCTTCAAGACCTGAATACGTTTAGTTAGCATTTTAAGCGCACCATCATAAAAAGCAGATTTAGTCACTACAATAGTGGTTAACTTAGAAGTATAGCGATCGAACCTGAGCTCTACGCCAGAAGAGTCAACACAAATATAGAAAGCATCACTTTTAGAGTTCAGCACTTCCGGCACATTACCTCCAATTAGAGATAAGAACGCTGCCTGCTTTAGCAAATCAGCGTACTTTTTTCCCAATAAATCCCTGTAAGTCATCATCTAGTACTATGTTCCTTCGCTTCAGGTTGCAGACGACTAAGCATGTTTTTAGTCCTCTACAGTTCAAATGCTCAGCCTACGCTCTTGTTAGACGTATGCTCAAAGCAAACAGCTTTATAACCGTACTCATACTCAACTTCGTGTGATGCCAGTTTTAAGTCTCCCTATAAAACAGGTAAAACTCGTCCCATTAGGAGTAGCGAACCCAAAGATCTCTTATCAGGTTTTTCTATATCACCCTCGACTTGTCCAAGCTCATATGTCATCAGTTCGGCTAGTTTTGTTACTCTATAACCCACAGCCACAGCAACTCCTTATTTCGAAGAAAATTACTATTACTATCAAAGACAAAGAGACAACATTTTACTTAATAATTGACAGAGTGTGTGTCGTTATTGGCTGTCAGAATGACTAAATTAACATATATTCCAAGTCGGTTTGGGATGGCACTAATTGGCACTACGCAAGTTGCGTAACGCAACCTGCGTAATTAGTTTGAGAGTGATATGAGTGTTTAAAAGGCCATGCGACCCAAAAATTTTAAGCTCTGCTAAATGCCTTACGGAAGATTTCCGGATGCTGGTGAAACCGAACATGCCGAAGCTGTTGTTACAGCGAAGTATCTGCTACGTTCGCAAACACTTTAAATGAAGAAAGCCTGCAATTTATGCGAACATATATTGCAGGCTTCATAATGGGTGGAAGCCCCAGCCACATCCCGGCACACAAGTCACACGCTGCGGCTGCTTCCTTCCGGACCTGACCGAGTTCACGAGCTATTGTTGCGGGAGGACCAGGGCCTCCATAGATTCTGTTTCTTTAAGTTGCCTCAAAGAGTGATTGGATTATCAAGTATCCCTAGCCCCTTTGCAAGAGGATATCGGTAAATTTGCTAGTTTTACTCTTTAAGTGGCTAGCAAATAACCGGACTAACTATGAATTCCCACTAATGGCTCTTGCTCGACTGTTTTTGCTGCCATTTTACTTGCGCGTTTTTCTTTGTACATCGCTTGATCTGCACAGTTAAGAGCCGCTTGAAGGCTCATTGATTCGTGTCGATTAACTGAAAGTCCAATTGAAGATGTGACCGGAAATGTTAAGTCTTTAGAGCCACTATAATAGCGACAAATTCCTAATGACTGTTTCACTTTGTCGATGTCTTTATTTTTGGCCTTTCCGACTAATATAAATTCATCACCGCCAATTCGATAACAATCTCCGCGCCAAACGGATTTAATCCTTTCTGCGATCAACCTTAGTACATCGTCCCCGACTTCATGACCGTAACTATCGTTGATTGATTTGAAATGATTTACGTCGATGTAGATAAGCGCAAGCTCAGGCCCTAGCCCACTGCCATATTTCCGTTGAAGTGAACGGCGATTCTTAAGTGACGTCAGGTTATCGGTATTGGATTGTATGTGTAGGTAAAAGGCAAACACACCTACAATTCCAAGCACTAACAGCAGAATCATTTGATTGTTTCTTGAATAGCGTTTTTCAGCTTGTAGCGCAGCTTGCCAGTTTGGAGCAAGATCATATTGTTCGATAATTTTCGTCACGTCTATCATCTTGATAGCGCGAGAGAACAACCCACTGAGGATTTCCCCTTTCACCGTTTTGGGAAAACCCAACGCAATTTGAGCGCTGTAAAAAGACGCGATACTGCTTGCTTTAGTGATAGGTAAATCACCTGACGCGTTGCGTAAAATTCGATTAAAGGTCGCCTCACTCAGAGAGATATAACTGACTTCACCTTTAATTAATGCAGCAATCTGAGCATCTACATTAGAGTAACGCAGCAATGTCTTCTTCGGCAGCAGAGAAGTCAGCAACTCATCATAGATATCACCCGATACCACCCCGATTTGCTCCGTCACCAACTCAGACACATTACGATAAACGCCGGTCTTATATCCCTCGCGGGTCACCAAGATGGCATTTGCCTCGTAATAAGGCTCACTAAAATTCACGAATTCTTTGCGATGATCCGTCACTGTAATGGGGGTCAGAACGTCAACTTGTTTATCAATTAAACTCGCATACATGGTTTCCCAGGTTTCACTAGCAGGGTTAACCAATTGGCAATCTAACATTAGTACTTGGCAAGCTTCGAATAACACTTCTGCGCTGATCCCAGTGACCGAGCCATCACCATTAAACACTGCAAAGTTACCGACGTTCTCTAGCTTGATCTTCAATGGCTCTTTCATGTTCAAACCACTGTTGTACACCGCACTGCGCAAAGCTTGCTGTCGTATTGTAAACTGATAGTTCTCAATAGACTCCCGTAAAAGCTGCTGCACGTAGGCAGAATGCACGACTCGTTCAAACTGACCAAACCAATCACTGTGATTGCCTTTAGCTGTGACGATAGAGACAGGTTTAATAGTGAGTTGGTGGTTTAAAAGCTGAGCGTCCATACCTGACATCAGCATTGGCTTCAGCTGATTGATAGCATCAACGATTCCTTCAACTTTTCCCGACTCAAGTAACCACTTGCCATGATCGTGTCCCGAATACTCTATCTGCTTGATATGAGGGAAATGCTGTCTGATTAAGCTGCCATAGATGGTGTCTTTAGGGACACCAACCACATTAACGTCGCTTAATGTGGCGTTGTTTAAACTGTATAGGTAGGTGTATTCAATATTGGTTGGCGATGAGAAATCGAACAAAAGCGCACGGCCGTCTGTGTAAGTCACATTCGCAGCAAAATCGGCTCGCTTCGATGCAACTGCAGACAAGATTTCCTCAAAACTCGGGTAAGTCACATACTCTATGGAAACATTTAAGTCATCCGATATTGCATCAAACAACACTCGACTCACCACATCATCCGCTTCTATCGCAACCTTAAAAGGCGCATGACTAGAGGCATATGACACCATCGAATAAAGCAAGGACGCTGACATCCATAACAGCAGGACCAAAATACGCTTATACATAATGAGTGAGTGAACACTTCTCCAAGTTCAGACTAACAAGTTACACAATACTAACTTAAACCGAACACTATGCACACAAATACACTAAGCGCGATGTCATATTTTGAATGATAAAAACTAAAACATTTATAAACCCAACGGATACATCAGAACTCTTCCCGATTCTCGCTGCTTCGAAGAATATAATCTGTCATCCAAGCGGTTGCGAGTAAACATAGCCAAACGACAAATACAGGTTGTGGTACTTCAATACTTGGCGACACGACCAGTGCGGCGAAGCCAACCGTTGGTAGTGTCCAACACAGTAGCTTGTTCCATTTAAACGTTTTTAAGCTGAGTTAAGCTCTCCATAGATGCCATAATGCCCGTCACACAGAGCGCCAATAGCGCAGCATAGGATAAGTCAGCCATCCATAGTGGTAGAATCAAACCTAAAGTCCACCAGCTGTGTTTATTATTGGGCTTCCAATGACTCGCAGCCCACCAAATCACAATCACCGCAAGTGTTTGGATACCCGTGACTGTCGCACTACCGTCCAGTTTCCCTCCTATCTGTGTCACCATGATACCGACCTGCAGGGTCAGGACAATAAAGGCAATCACACCCACGACCATAAGACTGCTGCGTCGAGAGAATATAACCATGAGAAGTGGAAACAAAATCCACACGCTGATCGACAACGCGATAGGTTGATGTGGAAGCGTCAGCCCATAGGTTGTCATTGCCGCAAGTAGAGCTAGACCTGCGTAGCGTGCTTGAGGGAAAATCCATAAAGCGGGGATCACAAGCGCGAGTACAGGAATATCTCCTTCACTCAAACTCATTGCTCGTGCACAAACTACTGCTAATAGCGTTGTGATAATAAACTGAAACATCGAGAATACCATGCCAACTCCCTATACCTTTCCGTGGTAACTATTGAACAAGGACAAATTCAGTATGGATCAATTCTTAGCGCAAATCTTTGCTGTAATTCACCAAATTCCGCAGGGAAAAGTGGCAACTTATGGAGACATCGCACGTTTTGCAGGTTTTCCTGGTTACGCTCGCCATGTTGGACGTGCATTAGGAAACTTACCTGAAGGTTCAAAATTACCTTGGTTTAGAGTGATAAACAGTCAAGGTACTATCTCGCTAAAAGGCGAGTCATTTGAAAGGCAAAAAGCCGCGTTGATTGAAGATGGAATTGAAGTCAGCGAAGAAGGAAAGATAAAATTAAGGCTCTATCGATGGCAGCTTAGGCATCCATCATTGACTGGATTGCTTGATGTATTTCCTGATTAAAAACGATCAAAGTGGTGCCGACGATACAGATGACGATGCCCACAATTTCCACGACGTTTACCGTTTTTTTGAAAAACGCCCACTGAACCAAAATTGCGATCGCAAACGCAGCTATCTTGGCAATGATATTCAATGAAGGATACGAGAAGACTTCGCTGCCTTTACCGTAGAACATGGTAAATCCAACGGTGCCCGCATACGTGACGGGTAATGTAATCAGTGCAATCTTCAAAACGGAAGCTAAGGTAAGTTCACTCGCATTATTCATACCCATTAAGTTTGGAACTTGCGTCATCACTGTCGCTAAAATAAGTGAAGATATAATCAAGCCCATACTGCTATTTTCCCGCCAACCCGTAATAAAGAGCGCGTAATTTAGTCACTTACTGGTCACTTTGCAAGCAGTTATTTGAATAATTACTCTAGCTTGATTTAGGCCGAATTGGAAAGTCTTTATCAATTAGGTAGATATGAGTTCAAGCTTCTATCAAGAAGCAAACCTTAAGAATTAAACAAGCGCGAGCTTAATCAGCACGCGCTTGCCCTTTAAACTCTATCCGTGAGGGTTCACTCGGTCGGGTAAGTTTTGGATGTGATCTTCCCAGTTAACCACATCAATTTCGTAAACCACTTTGTTTCGCACGCTTTCACCTGCCGTATGCATAGCAGACTTAGAACCTGTGATCAGCGGGTGCCACTGTGGAAGCGGGTTACCTTCAGCCAATACTCGATAGGCGCAAGTGTCTGGCAACCAGTGGAACTCATCAATTTTATCGCGAGTGAGCTTTAGACACTCTTCGCCCGAACTAAATCGGTTTGGGTAATCTTTGCATGAACACGTTTTACTGTTTAACCAGCTGCACGCGACATTGGTGTAATAGACTTCATCAGTGTCTTCATCCATGAGTTTGTGTAAGCAGCACTTACCACAACCATCGCAAAGAGATTCCCACTCTTGCTCGGTCATCTGTTCAAGGCTTTTGTGTTGCCAGAATGGAGTCGTCATTGATTCAGTCTTCATATTAGGAGCAGGGTGGGTTTTATACCTTTGAGGACAATGAATTTCAAGTGCTGTTAGGAACAGTATAAACTTTGAGCTGCATCACAAAGTAATTTTTGCTACTATCGCGCCGTTTTTTTTGATTGGATTTTGTTATGGATTGTCGCCTTGGCTGTGGTGCCTGCTGTATTGCACCGAGTATCTCGTCCGCTATTCCCGGTATGCCCAATGGCAAAAAAGCGGGTGAGCGCTGTATTCAACTCAATGAAGACAATCTGTGTAAGCTATTTGGCAGAAATGAAAGGCCGAAAGTTTGTCACGACTTCAAGCCCTGCCCTATTGTCTGCGGTAACACCAATCAAGCTGCATTCAACAACATCACCGAGCTTGAAAGAATCACTTAATATACCCAAGTGACTTCAAGATGCAGGATTCAGAGCGTTGTCACTGGTTCAAGTTCAAGGCAAATGATGAAGCGGAATAACGAGTTCTTTCCAAGTCATTTAACGCAGAAATTGAGTCAGTGACACGCTCCCGAAGGGCGAGTTTGCCTAGCTCGCACACTTTGTTAACGATTCTCAATTTAGAACCACTAGATTGTCTAATCGTTGCTACGTTTGCAAACTAGGCAATTCTCGCTGAACCACGCATCTTGAGGTTACTTGGGTATAAGTTTCAAACGAACAAAGAAAAAGCCGCTATCAAAGCGGCTTTTTGCACTGATTTACGTTTCGATCTTCACTAAGACAGCTTCTGGCGACCAAGCAGTGAATGCGATAGCGTTGTACCATCAACCAACTCAAGTTCACCTCCAACAGGTACACCATGAGCGATTCGGCTGGCACTGACACCATGCTCTCTACACAGCTCTGCAATGTAGTGGGCAGTCGCTTCGCCTTCTACGGTTGGGTTGGTTGCCAGTATGACTTCACTAACATCACCACGGCGTAGACGATAATCCAGCACATCTAAGCCAATATCGCTTGGGCCTATACCATCAAGTGGCGACAAATGCCCCATCAAAACAAAGTATCGACCAGAGAACTGACCCGTTGCTTCAACCGCTGCAATATCTGCGGGGCTCTCTACAACACACAGTTGTCCATTTTCCTGACGCTTAGGATTGGTACAAATGTGACAGGTTTCTTCCTCTGTGAAAGTACGGCATTCGTTGCAGTGACCAATCTCAGTCATTGCTTTACTCAAGGCTTCTGCAAGCTGAAGGCCGCCTTTTCTATCTCGCTGTAACAAATGAAAGGCCATACGTTGCGCCGACTTGGGGCCAACCCCAGGTAGACAACGTAAGGCTCCATCAATTGCTCCAGCATATGGCTGGTTCGCATCTGAGTTCCTACTTATAAAGGTTCAGATCGAAATTAGAATGGCATCTTCATGCCTGGTGGAAGTTGCATACCACCAGTCACACCTGCCATTTTTTCTTTTTGAGTCTCTTCTACACGGCGAGCAGCGTCGTTAAACGCAGCAGCGATAAGATCCTCTAGCATCTCTTTGTCGTCTTCCATCAAGCTTTCGTCGATTTCTACACGACGAGTGCTGTGGCTACCCGTAATCGTTACTTTCACAAGGCCAGCACCAGATTCACCGGTCACTTCCATATTTGCGATTTCTTCTTGAAGCTTTTGCATGCGATCTTGCATTTGCTGGGCTTGCTTCATTAGGTTGCCCATACCGCCTTTACCAAACATGTTAATCTCTCTGGTTTTATTGGGTGTTTCGTAGTTAATGGGGTTGAAGTTATGAAATTCAACCCCTTGCGTATTCTTGTTAAGCGTTAAATTGGTCGAACGCTGTCTCTGTCTAGTTCGGCTGCGAATCGTTGTTCAAAGAACTTAACGTGGCTATCTTCTTCCAGACTATCAAAAGCTTGCTGAAGTTTACCTTGATACAAAGTATCTCGCAGTTCAAGTGGCGTAATGCCGCTGTCGCCAATCTCTACCGTTAGCTGACATTCTTCACCAAGCTCTGAATTTAACGCATCCAACAGTTCGCCTTGAGCTTTATCCGTATTGAGGTGCGCTTGGCTGTTTCTCAACGTCAGCGCGATGGTGCTGCCATTTTTAGTATAGGCCGAATTAAGCGCAAGCTGTTCAACAAGCTTGGCTGTCGAGAGTTTTGAAATCAGAGCTGCCCACTCATCTTGAGCATTCGACTCTTCCACCAGCTTTTGTGCCATTTCAGGCGTTTTGATGTGTTCTAAAGCTCGCTTGATCTGCGTAGGCGTAAGTTCCGTACTTTTCTCTTTCACTATCGGTTTAGAAGGCTTCCACTGATAAGGCTCATTATCCTTTTCTGCGGATTCTTGCGTGTGTGAATGAGAAGATAGAGGCGACACCCGCTCTGAGCTTGGTGCTTTTGAGCAACGCGATCAAGGACAGATTCTTTTTTTGCAGATGCCGCACTAGCCTTTTTTGGGGGAGAACTTGCACTAGGCGATCCCGCTAACCCTTTACGCTGAGAACGTAACTGATGTCGCAAACCGCTCACTGGTGATGATGCTTTAGGAGCTGCTGGTTCTGACTCACTCTGAGGCTGCGTATTCACAGGTGCAGGAGATTGCACCATTGGCTGTTCCGAAGGCATATCATAATGCGGAGGTGGCTCTGAGTAGCCCATTGAGTCATCATAACCATATGCAGGTGGTTCAGACGCTAATGGTTCAGACGAGTAGCTTGGCTCATCAACGTGTCCTGATGCCGAAGAAGCAGTAGGCGCTTGCGGTTGTTCAACAGACAGAGCTTGCGATTGACTAACTCCGTTCTCTGGAGATGACGTCGCAACCGGGGCTGATACCACTTGGTTGGATTCCGTCGATATTACATTGACTGCCATCGACTTGACCGGGCGAAATGCAAGCATTCGCAGCAAGATCATTTCAATGCCCATTCGCTCAGAAGGTGAAGCGGTCAAATCAGTACGACCTTTCAACGCAATTTGATAGTAAAGCTGAACATCTTCAGGAGAGAGCGCACGGCTTAGTAGCTCAATTTTCTCAGAATCTGGCTGACCTTGATCGAGCGTCGATGGCAAAGCCTGATACATAGCAACTCTATGAAGCTGTGAAGCCAACTGCTGAAGCAGCCCATCCCACTCAACGCCATTTGAAGCCAGTTTTTCGACGCAATCCATGACAACTTGTGCCTGCTTCGCACTGATCGCTTCAAGCACATGAATCGCTTGGTCGGTATCAAGCGTTCCCAGCATGTGGGCGACAGAGTCAGTCAACACCTTACCATTACCCAAAGCAATGGCTTGATCCGTTAAGCTCAAGGCATCACGCATACTGCCGTCAGCAGCATGTGAAATCATACCTAAAGCTCGAGCCTCGGCTTCAACACTCTCAGCATCCAGAACCTTGTCGAGCTGCTGATGGATAGTATCGACGCTAATTGGTTTAAGATGGAACTGCAAACAACGCGACAGTATGGTCACAGGCAGTTTCTGAGGATCAGTCGTCGCAAGCAGGAACTTCACATACTCTGGTGGCTCTTCCAAGGTCTTTAGAAGCGCATTGAAGCTGTGACGCGACAACATATGCACTTCATCAATTAGATAGACCTTGAAGCGTCCACGGGCTGGTTTGTATTGAACGTTATCTAGTAGCTCACGTGTGTCTTCAACCTTGGTACGAGAAGCCGCATCGATCTCAAGTAGATCAACAAATCGGCCTTCGTCGATCTCTTTACAGGTTGAACACTCGCCACATGGTGTTGCGGTGATACCCGTTTCACAGTTCAAACCTTTAGCAAACAGACGCCCGATAGTGGTTTTACCCACACCACGAGTCCCGCTAAATAGATACGCATGGTGCAGACGATTTTGTGCCAGCGCGTTCTCTAGCGCAGTTAGTACGTGAGCCTGTCCAACAACTTCATTGAACTGGGTCGGTCGCCACTTACGGGCGAGAGCAAGATAACTCATTAAGATGTCCAGTTATTTATTTAGGGACAATTGACCTTAGTGGCCTTCAAATTCGCAAATACTGTAAACCTCTAAGCCAAGGTTTTTCAGACGAACATCGCCACCAATTTCAGGTAGATTAATCACAAAAGCAGCATGCTCTACCGTACCACCAAGTTGACGAATCAGTTTGGTCGTCGCTTCAATCGTACCGCCTGTTGCAAGAAGGTCATCCACCATCAATACTTTGTCATTCTCGTTGATTGCATCAACGTGAATTTCAAGAGTATCTGTGCCGTACTCTAGCTCGTATGATTGTGCGACTGTTTCACGAGGTAATTTACCCGGCTTACGAACGGGTACAAAGCCCACACCCATTTCTAGCGCAAGTGGCGCACCAAACAAGAAACCACGAGCTTCCGTACCAACAATCTTGGTAAAGCCCATGTCTTTGTACTTTTCGACCAACAGTTGAATCGTCGCTTGATAAGCTTTCGCGTCTTCCATCAGGCTGGTGACATCACGAAACAGGATGCCCTTCTTAGGGTAATCAGGAATGCTCTTGATGCTTGATTTAATCAGTGAAAGGGTTTCAGTTGTCATAATTTGGTTTCTTAGATTGGCTTCAATTTTGGCTTTGTCGTCAAAAACGAGAGGCATTAATACAGGCTGTTACTCAACTGGTTGTTCTGCGCAGCAGAGTAAATAATCATCCCCACATTAAGTGGGCACACTTGTGTGTAATGCTAGTGATTTTCTTAGCTGTGATCAACTGACTCATGTATCGGTAAGCGCACAAACCAAGTGATCAAGACCACAAGGCCAATCAACAGCCCAACTTTCAACCAAAAATGCGGGACGACGATAATCGAAAAGGTAAAGCTCAGCACAATAAGCACTGCTCCACGACGTTTGACTTTGCGACTCACAGCCCGATGTCGCTCCCAATTGGAAATAATTGGGCCGAAGGTTTTATGATTGTGCATCCATTGATGAAATCGAGGGCTACTACGCATAAAACAAGCGCTTGCCAACAGGACAAATGGCGTTGTAGGAAGGAGAGGAAGAACGATGCCAATGACACCGAGAATTAAACTGAGCCCACCAACGACATTAAGAAAAAGACGGCGAATATTGATGATGGGCTCCAGTGGGTTGACACAACCCAGTTCAGTTAGCCACCGACGTAACCATTGAATACCTTAATCCACGTTAGGGTAGCAGGTAATGTTGGGATCAGTAGCGCTGCGATAAATCCGAGAAAGTAGAGTACATTATAAGGTTCTTTAAAATCTTTGTCTGCCATGATGAACTTCCAGTCTTTTGTTGAGCTTCGCCCCCTTTTTGCAGCCAGTTCTGACTATTAAGGGAATCATAAATTTATTTTGGTTCGAGACTATAGCTCAATAATGAGACAACAAATACCGATCAAAAAAAGGGTTATTGCCGAAACAATAACCCTATCTATTTCTTAAAATGTCGAACTGCCTACATATGCTGGCTCTGGTAAATTTCTAAACTAAAGCTACTTGACCCGATGCGGTTCAGCATCAATTGACAAGACGAGTCGATAGGCAAATCTTTCATAATAAAGTTCTTTCCTATCTGCTCACCTAACATGTTTTCCGCTTCGATATGTTGAGTAGTTTGAGAATTACTCCACCGTGCATCAAGGCCCGCAGGCAACAAAGAAAGCGTTCCTTGGGTCATATCCACAACGCCAAACAAAGCGCGAATCGGCCCGGCGCTGCTCGAACAGGCAATACCCTTCTCTAACACATACGCAATGTCCTTAAGGTCGGCATTGAAGCTCTTGAGATTACGTAAATAATCATGGAATAGAGCACGTACAAGCAGTGTTGTCGCGACACCAGTCTCTTCCGAAGCAGAATCCACGAGATAAAAGGCAAACTGGCCATTCATCAGCCACGCATAGTCAAAAACCAATGGCATGGTGTCGGCGGATTGCAAAAGCCTAAAGCTGCATTTCCATGCGCCTTGCGACGTATCTTTGTCGGGTAACAGAGCATGTAATAGGTCACGAGCGGCATTCGGGTTTTCTTGCAAGTACTCTAAGTGCCAATGAAGCTCTTGTTCTTCCGGCACGTCTCCACCATCAACTCGAAACCACTGACTAGCAAAATCGCGTTGGTCACTTAGATGATCGGAAGAATCGTCGAGTGTGTTCTCGACCGCTTCCAACAAATGTTTTGGGTTTGATATCGGTTTAGGCAAGAAATCTTTAATACCAAAACGAAGTGCTTGAGCCACATCGGACATTTCATCCGTCGCGGACACAACAATAAGTGGTAAAGATGGATACTCTAAACTGATCTCTTCAACGAACTCTAATCCACCAAGAATTGGCATGTTGAGATCGCAAAGGATCATGTCAGGCTCAGAAGTGCGCAGTTGTCGTAATCCATCTAACCCGTCTTCAGCCTCTATGACACCGTATCCTTTCGCTTCGAGACAACTTCGAGTTATACGACGAAAAATTGGATCATCGTCGACAACTAAAATGAGTTTCTCTGTTACACCCGCTGGTGTCGATGGTACGCTAGCCACAGTGTGTGATTTGTACATAACTTACGCCTCACTCGTAAATTCATTAAATTCTTTTTATTGTTATTTTAGTCAATTCTAGACACTCTCTAAAAAGTAGCTCTGAAATTACGTTTATACAAATATAGTGATATTGAGCCAAGTTTTGCACTATATGTATGAAAGCTCATATATTGTTACTCTTGTTGATATGCCTCAAAAATTTACAATTAGATAAGCGATAAATTGGAAGTAAGTGTAAAAAATCATGTCGAGCACAATGAAATTAGACGATTTAAATCTATTCAGACTGGTAGTAGAAAATGGAAGCTATACCGCAACTTCAAAAAAAACTTCCATTCCGGTAGCCACGATTACTCGACGTATTCAAGCGCTCGAAGAGTCTCTTAACATACGTTTACTCAACCGCCATGCACGTAAATTGACGCTGACAGAAGCAGGTGAGCGTTTCTTTAGAGAATGTGCGCCTTTGTTAAAACAGCTTTCTATGCGAGCTGTAGAGATTAGCGACGACTGTCGAGGGGCGGCAGGTAAGATTCGTATCTCTTCTCCTACCAATATCACTAAACGAACCATGATGCCGATGTTCAACGCATTCATGGCAAAGTATCCGCAAATCAGCTTGGAGCTCACCACAAGTAACAGCCCTGACGAGTTGGACCCAACAGAATGGGATGTCATCTTCCGAGTCGGCCCACAACGTGATTCAAGCTTAATTGCCCGTAAGATCAGTGAAGTTAAAGATATCTTGGTAGCAAGCCCTTTGTATTTGAAGCATTACCCTGCACCGCTGCATGCAGAAGATTTGGTCAACCACCAGTTGTTAAAAGGCCACCCTCTTTTAAAGTGGCAACTAACCAACAGCAATGGCGAGCACGTCGTCAATAACGACAAAGGACGCTTTGAGGCCAATGCCTTAAATGTAGTAAGAAGTGCAT
This sequence comes from Vibrio aestivus, assembly GCA_003263845.1. Lineage (GTDB taxonomy): Bacteria > Pseudomonadota > Gammaproteobacteria > Enterobacterales > Vibrionaceae > Vibrio > Vibrio aestivus. The sequence continues at coordinate 37,907 of JYJN01000055.1, forward strand.
GTTCTGAAGGGCTAGGCATCACTTTAATGCCAGATGTGATGATCAAAGAGTACATTGAAAGTGGGAATCTCGTTCAAGTGCTTTCAGATTGGAGCGCAAACCCGAGGGATCTCTACATGCTTTACAACCATAAAGACCATCTCCCGGAGAAAGTCCGACTCTTTATCGATTTCATCATTGAATTCAACCAACACTAAAAAAGCCCGCTCTTATGAGCGGGCTTCAACTATCTAGCGGTTTATCAACGAGCTCTACAAAAACTCAACAAACTTACTTAGGTCACGCTCAGGCACTTTCATCGGTGTACAACCCGGTGTGCCTAAGTAAAGGAAACCAACAATTTCATCCTCACCCGCTAAGCCAAAGGCTTCTTTCACTTCTGGGTGGAACATCCATTTACCCGAGCGCCAAAAACCCTGAAAGCCTTGCGCCACTGCGGCCATTTGCATTGCCTGCACTGCACATCCCGCAGACAAGTGTTGCTCAATGGCTGGCACTTTCTCGTGTTCCGTCACCTTAGCGATTACGGTAATCACCATTGGCGCACGAAATGGAGCGTTAGATAACTTATCGATTACCGCCTCTTCGGCCTGCTCGGATTTTGCGGCAGAAACAAGAATATTCGCCAACTTTTGTAAGCCTTCACCTTGAGCAATGACAAAACGCCAAGGTGTTAACCCTGCATGATCAGGCGCACGAAGACCTGCACGAATAATATTTTCCAAAACCGCTCCTTCAGGCGCAGGTGCGGATAATTTTGCAATAGAACGACGGTTGAGCAGAAGATCCAAGGCTTCCATAGCATGTCCTTTATTATGTACTTATAGTGATGATAATAACTCTCAAAAAACAAAAAGGCGAACAACCTGTTCGCCTTTGATTACTAGGGCGTGTTGATTTTTCGTGGTTAAATTTTGTTCGGATGGGGACGCCTAGTCAAAATCGTTTTAGGCGAGGCGAAGAATATGTAGCCTAGTCATTCTAAGCAAATCGTCTTCAACAAAGCATAAAACGATTTTAGCCCGGGCGCGTAGCCGAACCCTTCGGGCAGCCTTTGTGGTTCATTTCTACTGCGTTATCGCTTCTCATGTAGCTCGCTACACCTCAAAGCCTCTGCCTTGTATAAATTTCCCACAAAGTGCTGCAAAAATCAGCTCGAACGATCAACACGCCCTAATTCAAACCACGCTATTCGTAATTAGCTATAGAATGTTTCGCCTAAGCCCGCTCGAGTTAATAAACCATCGCAAGGTGCAAAACGGTCACCATGCTTTTCAGCGTGTTGATTCATAATTTCAACCAGTTCTTTAATGCCAATGCTGTCCATGTAGCGGAAAGGTCCACCGAGGAAAGGAGGGAAACCAATACCGAAAATTGCACCAATGTCGCCATCACGTGGACTGCGAATAATACCTTCATCTAGACAGCGAACCGCCTCGTTCAGCATAGGGAGTACACTGCGCATCCCGATATCTTTGGCACTCATTTTAGACTCAGGTGATAACTTCAGTAGTTTGTAGACTGATTTATCGACTTCTTTTTTCTTACCTTTGTAGGTGTAGAAACCTTTACTGCTCTTTCTGCCCTTTCGGCCATCATTAAGCAAAGTATCAAATACATCAGGACCTTTAAAACGCTCACCCAACTCATTGACTAAGATAGGCATAATTTTAGCACCAATATCAATGCCTACTTCGTCAAGCAACGTTATTGGACCCACAGGGAAACCAAAATCGAGCAACGCTTCATCTAACTGCTCAATGGGTTCGCCTGCCATTAATATTTGCGCCGCTTCATTCATATAAGGGGCTAAGATGCGATTGACATAAAATCCAGCGCAGTCTTTAACGACAATCGGAGTTTTACCCTGCTTCTTCGCAAAGTCCACAACTGTAGAAATGGTTTCTTGCGATGTCCCTTCATGAGGAATCACTTCAACCAGAGGCATTTTTTCTACAGGGCTAAAGTAGTGCAAACCCACAATGTTTTCAGGACGCGCCGCTTTTTCAGCAATTTGGTGGATCGGTAATGACGATGTATTCGTAGCAAAGATCGTCTTCTCGCTGCTATTTGCTTCGATATCGGCAACCATTTGCCGTTTTAAGTCGAGATCTTCGAAAACGGCTTCTACAACAACGTCTCGGTTCTTGTAACTGGTGAAATCAATACCACCCGACAGCTTAAGCATATTCGCTTGCAACTTAGCTTTACTGATAATTCTGCGTTTTCGCTGCTTTTCAAACAATTTATAGTTGTAATTAAGGGCGTTCAAGACACCATCGTTTGACACATCCTTAATTCGAACTGGCAATTTTGCTTTAGCCACACTCACATGGGCAATACCAGCACCCATCAAGCCGCCACCGAGTACGCCAATACGATTGATTTGAGCAGGTTCAGCATCGCCGCCCGTCTCTTTTTTCATCTCGGTTGTTGCAAAGAATATAGAGCGCAGAGCTTTAGATTGTCTCGTCATCACAAGCTCACCAAATCTTTGCGCTTCCAATTGCAAGCCTTTATCGAAACCATGCTCCAAACCGTGGCGAATGACTTCTAAAATGCGCTTAGTGGCAGGGTAATTGCCGCGCGCTTTTTGCTCAGTCTTCTTTTCTGCTTGTTCAAAAATCACTTTTCGACCAAGTCCTGTTTTGGAGATCAGTTTCTCTTTGGTCGAGGTTTTACGGCTCGGTTTCTTAGAACCGGAATTTTTTTCAACAAACTGCTTTGCAACGTCCAACAGAACGGTATTTGGCACACAAGCATCAGTTAAACCGAGCTTCTTTGCTTTCTTCGCTCGAAGCTGTTTTCCCGTCAGGATCATGTCTAGCGAAGTAAGCAGCCCGACAAGCCTTGGTAAACGTTGCGTACCACCAGATCCCGGTAGCAGACCCAATTGCACTTCAGGCAATCCCAATCGAGTTTTGTCACTATCGCTGGTCACACGGTAATCACATGCAAGAGCCAGCTCTAAGCCGCCTCCCAAGCACGGTCCGTGAATCGCAGCAACCACAGGATATGGCAAATCAGAAAGTTGCTGAAAAAGCTGCTGACCTTGCTCAGCAAGATTCTGAGCCTCTTTTGCTGAAGTGCAGGCTTCAAGCATTCGAACATCTGCCCCTGCCACAAAATTGTCCGGCTTAAGCGAATGAACAATCAATCCTTTCACCGCACTGCCTTTCTCGCTGAGCTGTACAAAGATCGCTTTCATATCTTCGGCAAATGCCGCCTGAAGCGTATTCATCTTTTCATTTGGCACATCAATTGAAATCCATGCAATGTTGCTGTCATCGATCGTCAAATTAAAGGCACTAACTAGGCTGTCGTTTGACTGATTCGCTTTTGTTGCTTTGCTTACATCACTCATTATTCAACCTCCAAAATCATTGCTGCACCTAACCCACCCGCTGCACAAGCGGTATTCAGCGCTAGACCACCTCCCCTGCGTTTCAGCTCTCGCAGAGTCTGTGTAATCATTCGAGCACCCGTTGCCGCGAATGGGTGTCCGTAAGCGATCGAGCCACCTAACACGTTAAACTTGTCCATATCGATTTCACCAATCGCTTTACCAAGCCCCAGGTTTTCTTGCGCAAATTTATCGCTCGCGAACATTTTCACATTCGATAACGCTTGAGCGGCAAAAGCTTCGTGCATATCAATCAAGGTTAAATCGGAAAGTTCAATACCCGCTCTTCTCAACGCGAGTGGCGTTGCATACGAAGGGCCCATGAGCATGTCTTTTTCTACACCAATTGCGGTGAAGGCGTATGAACGAATGTAACCCAAAACTTCCATACCAAGCTCTTTCGCTCTACCCTCGCGCATTAACATCACTGCAGCTGCGCCATCGGTAAGTGGCGTACTGTTTGCGGCAGTCACGCTGCCATATTGACGATCAAACGCAGGGCGCAGTTTGGCATAGCCTCTATTGTGGAGTCTGTGCGAATATTGTTGTCTTTCGCTAACCACTTTTTGTAGGGTTCTGGAAAAGCAGTCATCACTTCTCCTTCGATTTTTCCCTCGTCCCAAGCTTGTGCGGCAAGCGAATGGGAACGATGGGCTAATGCATCTTGATCTTGTCGAGTAATTCCATGAGATTTGGCCATTTGCTCAGCGGTTTGACCCATTGACAGGCCAGTCGAATATTCGGCAACCGCAGGCGGCACAGGAACGAGGTCTTTAAACGATAGATTTTTCAGTATCTTAAGTTTCTGACCAACAGTTTTTGTCTTGCTCAGTGCCAGTAAATTCGCCGCTAGCTTTTTGGAAACGCCGATAGGTAATACGGAAGAAGAATCTGCACCACCAGCAATGCCTATGTCGATCGTGCCCGCCATAATGCTTTCTGCAACGTTGACCGCTGACTGGAAACTGGTCGCACAGGCTCGGGTTACGCTGTAAGCATCAGTATGAATGTTCATCCCTGTACCCAATACAATCTCACGAGCAATATTTGGCGCTTCTGGCATCTGAACCACCTGACCGAATACCACTTGATCAATAAGTGCCGGATCGATCTCAGTTCGCGCCAACATTTCACTGACGACCATCTTACCTAAATCAACCGCTGGAACTTGACTAAACTCGGTACTCTGACGGGCGAAAGGCGTTCTTAGCCTGCCACGACTGCGATTCGCTCACCTTGGCGAGTCGTCACATCTTGCCTGCTCATTGCATCTCCTTAAAACATAGAGGTCTGACCTGATGATATTGTAACGAGAATGTTAATTTAATCAAACAGCCGTTTGAATAAACGTGACCTTCATGGCTATACGCTATTAAAAGCCCTGAAAAACAAAGAGTATTTAAAGTGGCATGAGCGAAGAACTTCGCTTACATTTAACAAGTAATATACCCAAGCAACCTCAAGATGGGTATAAACTGGAAGCAAAAAAAACCACACAAGACTGTGTGGTTGGAATGTATAAAGCAATTAACTTACGCCAATTGAAATTAATCAGTTTCCTGATTAGGAGAAAGTAAAGTCAGCCTTCAAAAGGAAGTGTCATCTTGCTCAACATGTCGATTGAAACAATCAACTAGATGACGAGTGTTACTATAACGGCTTTCAGAGGTCGGATTTTGAAGTAGATCAATTTTCTGTCGATTACTCTTTTATCTGATCCGACCAATTGACCGAGTTACGCGCAATTACTCTGCCTTGCTCAGCCAGACACCCAAAGGCTTCTTGGGTACACATAACTCTATGAATCACAGAGCAAACGGAGGCTCATGTGTCAATTCGAAAACTTTTTGGAAATAAATCTTCAAACACTCCGGTCAGTGTAGATATGGAAAGACAAAGAAAGTATGAAGCGCTTGTCAGAGCGTATCATCGAGATCTGTATCGTTATGCTTATTGGTTGTGTAAAGATAAGTCGATCTCTGAAGATTTAGTTCAAGAGACGTGCTTAAGGGCATGGAAGTCTCTCGACAGCTTGCAGGATGAAAAAGCTGCAAAATCTTGGTTAATCACGATTTTGCGTCGCGAAAATGCAAGAAGATTCGAACGTAAGCAGTTCGACCTTGTCGATATAGATGACCATAGCAACGAAGCAAAAATCTCAGATGATGCTCACCACCAAACCGAGTGGATACAAGCCGCGATCTTAAAACTAGACATCGAATATCGAGAGCCGCTATTTTTACAGGTTGTCGGCGGGTTTAGTGGGGAAGAAATCAGCCAGATTTTAGATCTTAACAAGAATACAGTGATGACACGTCTGTTTAGAGCACGTAATCAGCTTAAAGAGATGATTGACTCTGACGAAAAGAATAGAGGGCAGCAAAATGGATGAATTAGAATTTCGCCGCCAAATTATGTCCAACCCGAAAGCGCGGGACCAAGACATTTTAGATGCGCTAAGCGAGAATGAAAGCAACAGCAAGTTTGCTGATGACATTATGGAACTCGACAAAAAAATCGCGCAAGCAATGAATGTTGATGTCCCTGACGATCTTGCTGACCGCATTCTATTCAATCAAACTGCAGTCCAAAGCAATAACGTTGTTAAAGCCAACTTTACTAAACGTGCTTTGTCTATAGCCGCATCTGTCGCCTTTACGGCTGGCCTGCTCATTGGACAAGTCAATTGGGGCAATATCATTGTTCAACCGGCTCAAGCAAGCCTCGCGAATACAGCATTAAGTCACGTATTTGCGGAGAAAACCTTCATTATGGGGTTAGATGAACAAGTCTCATCGCAGCAAATCAATGTGAAGATGACGCCTTTTGCTTACAAGTTTACCGAGACTTTCCCGTATCACGTCTACTACCTCAATCACTGTGGATTTGGCGATAGTAATGCGATGCATATGGTATTTGCCGGTGAAGTTGGCCGCGTCACTATGTTCGTTACGAGCGTGTTTAGTGACAAAGAAGTCAGCTTTGACAAGCAAGGAATGGTTGGCGTCGTCGCACCGATTGGTAATACCAGTATGATTCTTGTTGGTGAACAGGGTGAAGATGTTGCTAAAATCGCCGAACAGCTATCACAAATCATCAAACCTGCTGCATAATCAATTATGTGACCAAGTTAACTTAGCTTGGTCGCATTTCAATCAATAAAATAGAGCTAAAACTCTAAAAATCAGACTTTTCTCCTATTTTCCTGCCAAATAGTCATCATTTCAGCAATTTTACCTTCAAAGTTCGCAATGGTCGGATTTCTATATTCTATACTTGGGTCTAGGATCAGCCCCCAACTGAGCATTTGCTCAAATATATCGCCCATCTAGAGGCGAATATTAAATAAAGGAAAAAGCAACTATGAACAACTCGCGTCTGTTTAAAAAATCGCTCCTCGCAGTAACGATCGCTTCGGCATCATTTGCTTCAACGCAAGCTACCGCAGCTGGTTTCCAGCTTAACTCTCAATCAGCAACTGGCCTTGGCCGTGCATTTGCTGGTGATGCTGTTATCGCAGACAACGCTTCGGTAATGTCACGTAACCCAGCGGCAATGTCTCTGTTTGACCGCACTGAGTTATCTCTTGGTGTTAACGTAATTAACTCAGAAGTTGATATTAAAGGTACGACTTATACATCACCTCTTGGCTCTCAATCTATTGATGACACTCAAAACGATGCGACATCTGTTGTTCCTAACATTTTCATCGTTCACCCAGTTAACGACAAATTCGCTGTAGGCTTTGGTGCTTACTCAAACTTTGGTACAACCAATGAGTTTGATAGCAACTGGGGCGCTGGCACTGGTACGCTATACATTGACGGTCCTGTAACTCAAAACCCGACAGCTGTAATCCCAGGTGCTGATGCATTTGGCGGTACGACTAATGTAAGCTCTATGAACCTACTTATCGCAGGTTCTTACCGCATCAACGAACAATGGAGCCTAGGTGCTGGCCTAGACATCATTTACGGTGAAGGCGAACTAAAAACGCGACAGCACTATGAATGTTGAAATAGGTTCTCCAGGTGCTTCTATTGCTACAGGCCAAACTTCAACACAAAACCTAATGGATGTTGACGCGTCTGGTTGGGGCGTTGGTTTCAACTTAGGTGCTGTTTACGAGCTAAACGAAAACAACCGTTTTGGTCTTAGCTACCACTACAGCCCAGAAATCGAAGCAAGCGGCACCGTTTCTTACCAAGGTAACGCAAACATCGGCGACCTGAAGATGCCTCTACCTTCACGTGCTGAGTTCTCTGGTTACCACCGCATCGAAGACACTAAGTTTGCGGTACACTACAGCATTCAGTACATCAGCTGGAGCGATTTTGACGCTCTAGTAACAACTGATGGTACAAACATCAAAGATTACAAGTGGCAAGACACTTTCCACTACTCAATCGGTGGTACGTACTACATCAACCAAAACTGGGAAGCACGTATCGGCTACATGTTTGATGAAGGCGTACAAGACCAGCTAACGTCAGTATCTGTACCTGATTCTGACCGTCAATGGTTCTCTGCAGGTGCCAGCTACCACTTCAACGCAGACCAATCTCTGGATCTAGGTTTCACTTACCTTGTAGGTGAAGACGTAGCAGTTGTTGATACAATCAATGGCGGCGCAGCAGCGGGTGGCCTAACACTGAACACAACAACGAAAGCAACAGCAATGCTATTCGGTGTACAGTACACGCACCGCTTCTAATTTCGATAGAAATGATAAAGGGTCGGTTTTCCGACCCTTTTTTGTTTGCCTTTCTCTATTTCAGCTTACACCTGTCATCAAATCGACCCTTTTCGTGCTACATTCGTTCGCTCAAGCTTGATAACAAGCACTTAACAAACAAAATAAATAACTAATTACTCCGCCATATTAAGTATTTACGTTCAAAGAACCGCAATACACTGTTTTTAATTTTTTAAAGTAATTGCTCTAACCGTAAACTCGCCAAACTCAAAACAATAAGTTCAGCGAACATAAAGATGAAAAACAATAAAACGGTACTATCACTTGCAGTAACACTGGGTGTTGCTACTCTCTCTAGCAACGTTCACGCGGCAGGCTTTCAACTTGCAGAATACTCAGCAACAGGTCTAGGCCGAGCATACGCTGGTGAAGCTGCAATGGCAGACAATGCCAGTGCCCAATGGCGTAACCCAGCCATGCTAACTTACTTAAAAGGCGCTCAGGTATCCGTAGGCGCTATTTACGTAAACCCAAACCTAGACGTTGAAGGCACGGTCAGCTACTTGGACTACTCTGATTTCCAATCTAAACAAGTTGGTACTGCTTCAAATGACTTCGCACTGGATGCCGTGATTCCAAACCTCTATTTGTCACACCAACTCAATGACCAGCTATTCCTTGGCTTTGCACTCGGCACCAATTACGGGATGGAGACCAAACTCGATGATAACTTCGCAGCGAGCCACTTTGGTAACGAAGCGATGATCAAAACGATTGAAGCCAACCTAAACTTAGCTTACCAACTTAACCAAGCGTGGAGCTTTGGTGGTGGTCTCCGCTTTATTAGTGGTGAGGGTCACTTTGGCGCTACTGCCCGGGCCACCTACCATCAACCCCAACACAAGTCAGTGCAAATACTGTCATTCCTTCGGCGGGCACCACTCTAAAGTACATGGAAGGTGAAGACACCGCTTGGGGCTGGCAAATCGGTACGGCATGGCAAATCAACCAAGACCACCGTATTGGTTTCGCCTACAAGTCTGAAGTAAAGCTATCGCTTGACGGCTACGCTGAAGGTGTTGGCTTTGGATTGATGCCAGGCCAAAAGAATGACGGCAATATGAAGTTACCTTTGCCAGCGACACTTGAATTAGCTTCTTACCACCAACTGACCGATGTACTTGCTGTTCACGCGAGCTTCAACTGGACAGATTGGAGTGCATTCGAAAAGCTCGAAGCGAACTTAGTGGGTTACGACACGCCGCAAGAAGTTAAGATCGAGAACTGGGAAGATAACTATCGCTTCGCTTTCGGTGCGACCTATCAAGCGATGCCGAAGCTGGCTCTGCGTACAGGTATTGCTTATGACACGTCAGCGGTAAGCGACAAGAACCGCACGATCACGATTCCTGAGACAGATCGTACGTGGTTAAGTGTTGGCGCGAGCTACGAGTTTACTAAGAAATTCACGCTTGATGGTGGTTTTACCTACATCATTGCCAAAGATGCAAGCATCAAAGAAGCTCGTAGCACAGACTACAAATCAGATGTATTGGCTGAGAGCATTGGCGGGACGTTCGTTGGCCAAACGAGTGGCAATGTATGGTTAATCGGTGTTCAAGCTAACTACCGTTTCTAATAGCCGTGAAATGAAGTAGCTATGTGATGAAGTAGCTAGGAAATGAAGGCTTAAACAACCTTCAGCAACAAACAAAAAAGGCTTAGGTATCAACCTAAGCCTTTCTTTTAGAAGTCATCAAGATAGTCATCAAGGTACGCTTCTTCTTCGATATCGTATTCGTCGGTGACGACTTCAGCTTTATAATCTTGGCGCTGGATGTAAATGTCACGTGTCAAAGAATAAGGATCTGGTGAGTTATGCAGCGTTGCTTCTTGCTAGCTAGTGCTGCCCTTGTTTCCATTCCTTCCAACGCCCACTTGCCCAAGCCTGCCCAGAAGTTCAAATAACTTAGAGGGGCGTACAGACC
>JYJN01000056.1 GCA_003263845.1 Vibrio aestivus
TTTTTTATTTTCAGCCCTAAACCACCTACTTCAGTAGGTGGTTATCATCCATTTTGGCTTTGCCTGAAAAACTACCCATGTTAAATGCTCCCTTGATTTTTCCAGAAGTCAAAGAGGACATAAAACATGAGTAGGTATAATCAAGCATCCCACGTATTTTGGCGGTGTAAATATCACATAGTATGGACGCCCAAGTACCGTTTTAGGATATTGAGAAACAATGTGGGCAAAGAAGTTTATCGGTGTATAAATGTTTATTGTAATCAACTTGGATGTGAAGTGGTTGAACTAAACGTGCAAGTTGACCACGTTCATCTAGTGATAAAGGTTCCACCAAAGCTATCGATATCCAAGTTGATGGGCGTTTTGAAAGGCAAAATAGCTTGAAGTTGTTCAGTAAGTTTCCGCATCTTCGAAAGAACAAGCTTTGGGGTAATCACTTTTGGCAGAGAGGCTATTTTGTCGATAGCGTGGGAATCAATGAAGAAATAATTCGGAGATACGTAAAGTATCAGGAGAAACAAGAGCGAGTGGAGCAACAACAGTTGGCGCTCGACTAAACAAAAGCCCCCTTCTA
>JYJN01000057.1 GCA_003263845.1 Vibrio aestivus
GACATCATTTCACTGCACTGCCCTCTTACCGAAGACAACCATCACCTTCTCAATGAAACAGCTTTCGACAAAATGAAAGACGGCGTAATGATCATCAACACCAGTCGAGGCAAACTGCTCGATTCGGCAGCGGCGATCGAAGCGCTTAAGAAAGGCCGGATCGGCTCTCTGGGGTTAGATGTGTATGACAATGAAAAGGATCTGTTTTTCCAAGATAAGTCGAATGACATCATCGTCGACGATGTTTTCCGTCGATTATCCGCTTGCCACAACGTATTGTTTACCGGACACCAAGCATTCTTAACCCATGAAGCTTTGCACAACATTGCGGATACCACACTACAAAACATTCGAGCATTCTTCTCGGATGACAAAACCGGCAACGAGCTCATCTAGATGATTCTCGTATCGATTAGAAGAAAATTGGGAATTAGACGAAAAGAGGCTGCAACTGCAGCCTCTTTTATCTATCTCAATCGATTGAGTGTGCTACTCCTCGACCTCAATGACTTTCGACTTAAGCTCTGTGCTCGCATCCCGCAATAAATTAATCGGCGACATTACAACACCTTTGACCGCGCCTTGAGTCGCTTGTGCAGCAACCTCTTGACTCTTGTCTAAAATCAGATCGATTCTTGCCAGTAACTCGGGAAGTTCTAAACGCAGATGTTCTGACTCATCCACCACGGTAGGAACAAGCACTCGGTAGCCCTTGCTTTCCTCTAAGACAGGAGGAAAAACGTCCGTTCGATACATTTTTAGTTCGGCAAGCGCTGGTGGGATAACTTGCTCTCTGTAATTGGACACTTCAGTGACCACGGATGGAATCACTTGCTCACGATACTGAGCGAATTCCGACAGCACCAGTGGGATTTTTTGGTCAACCGAGGCCACTGTTCGGTTTACCTCTAGTAACGCATTGTTCACTCCATCGACGGTTTCAATCACTTGAGGGGCCAACGATTCGACTTGATCGGCAAACAATAACCATTCTTCAATTTCTAATTGCTCCGTGACTTGACTGACATCTGAAAGCATTTTCGGATACACATCAATCACTTCTGAGATCTTGTTACTGAACTGAAAGATAGAGTAACCAAGGTAGAAAATAGCGATGGCAAGAATAGACTGAACCACTATTGAGATACGCGCTAGCATGGGTATTCCTTACACAAACTGAACGAAAAAAGCGAAGCCAGGCTTCGCTTATTCAACAAACCTATTTACACAGGTTATCTCGCTCATGACTAAACACAATAAGAAGTTTGCTGTTCTTCGATCATTCTATGTTTAGCAGCCAATCTCTGATCTAGTCCCACCAACTTTCCAAAGGCATCACATCACCCACAACAAGACGCTGTCCCATCTGAGGCATCACTAACTCCACCCCGTTCTTTTCAGCAAATGCGATGGCGCGGCGAATGGGCTCTTGCCAGTCATGCAAAGACAAATCAAAAGTACTGTTATGAATAGGGAACATCACCTTGCCGCGCAAATCGATGTGCGCTTGTACGCTTTGTTCTGGATACATGTGAATTTCAGTCCAAGCTTCACTGTAGGCCCCTGTTTCAACTAAGGCCAAATCAAAAGGTCCGTATCTATCGCCAATACGTTTGAACCCCGGAAAATAACCAGAATCACCGCTGAAGAAAACGCGCTGTGTTTGCCCGACAATAACCCAACTGCCCCATAAAGTTTGGTTCTTATCGAAAGCGGTTCTGCCTGAAAAATGCTGACTTGGTGTAAACACATACTCAATGCCATTGAAAGTATGAGATTCCCACCAGTTTAGCTCAATGATTTTCTCACTTGGTACACCCCACTTGATCAAGTGCTTACTGACTCGTAGCGGTACCAAAAACAGCGACACTTTGCTTGCGATCTCTTTTACTGCATTTTTGTCTAGATGATCGTAGTGGTCATGGCTGATCACCACAACGTCAATATTTGGCAACTCATCAATGCTAATTGGCGTTTGATGGAAACGCTTAGGCCCTGCCCATTGTACAGGTGATGCCCTGTCGCTGAACACCGGATCGGTTAACACAAACTGCTTATCGATTTTTAGCAGAACACTGGAATGGCCAAGTCGATACGCGACATTCTCTTGTTCTTCAAGCAGCGCCACTTTGGTCATAGGGACAACAGGTAGCGCCGTGGTCGGTTTTGGCTCTGCACGTGGCGTAGTCAAATACATCTTAGTGATATCAACGAGATCTCGAATTCCAGAGTCATACTCGATATCGCTATTTTTAAAGGTTTTAGGTAACGGTTGAGATTCTGTTTCGCTAGCTGTCATGCTAGAGAATTGAGAGAGTGCCATAAATATCGCTCCTACTAAGATGATTTTCTTCACGGTCAGTTTATCTCAATAAGTAAACTACACCGACTAGTTTACTTATAATACTTCAAAAGTAAACTGGTTAGTGTAAAATTAATTTTCGCAGTTTATTGAGACGGATGAATGACATGACCGTGACAAAAAAAAGTCGAAGTGAAATCAAGCGCGAAGCGGTGCTCTGCGCAGCGCGTGAAGCTTTCTTAGAATTTGGTGTGGCAAACACCAGCATGGACAAGATTTCTGCGATGGCAGGTGTTTCTAAACGAACGGTATACAATCACTTCTCTTCTAAAGAAGCCTTAGTGATGGCCCTGCTCTCTTGTCTATGGACGAGTCATGAACAACTTGACGAGTCTTTTCTTCATGGGGAGTTATCACTCAAAGAGCAGCTGACTGATCTGGTAAAACAGCAAATAGCATTATCAAGCGATCCGTCATACATCGAACTGTCTCGGGTCGCTATGGGGCACTTCCTCTTCAAACCAGAAGAACTAAAACAGCAAGTGTCTAACTTAAATAAGAAAGAGACCAACCTCTACAAATGGCTAATGATCCAAGCTGAGAGCAAGTTAATAGATCTAGAGGTATCTGAAGTGGAAACCGCAGTGATGCAGCTTCACCATTTAATAAAAGGTTCAGCCTACTGGCCTCAGTTGATGGGTATGTCGGAGGTATTGAACCAAGCCCAAGGTGATGAACTTGCTTCACAAACGGTTGAGCTATTTTGGGCCAAATATGGCAACGAAGATTGCTAAACTAAATGGCGATGGCTAACCTGATTATCTTGCTTCTAGCACGCTGATTAGGTTAGATCAGCTTCTTTATGTTAACGAACCACTTTCCTGCTCATTCCCACTATTTGTTCCTATTTGCTTTAAAGCTATCAACAACTTCACCTTAATGAACGCGATATGTAGTGAAGTCAGCTTTTCACTTCTCCATAAACAAAAACCGACCGGTTACATGTTAGTCACATCACAATTACATAACCCTACACAGTGTACGGTCACAATCTTCTCGTGCTAGTCCTTTAGTATTATTACATAAATGGTATATTCGCCGCGTCAGTCCAAGAATATTACTAAAAAACAACAATATGAAAACGTCTATCACTTTTAAGTTACTTACAACTCTGATCTCCGTATTTGCAGTTGTCGTCATTTCATCCACGGCTTATCAATATTTCCAACAGAGAGATATGCTCAACTCCATCCTTAGTGAACAGCTTTATGACAAAGCGAGCAACTACTTCGACAGCCTCAACATGATGATGCTTACTGGCACCATGGCTCAGAAGGAAACACTAAGACAAAAAGCACTCGCACAAGATGGCATCGAAAACGTGAAAGTTTTACGTGCGGACGCAGTCAGCAAAATGTACGGTCCGGGCCAAGCCAATCAAGCACCAACCGACGACATTGATCAAAGGGCATTGCAAGGTGAACTGGTCATTGAACCTTTTACTGCAGAATGGGGCAAAGGTATTGTTGTCGCCCTTCCAATGAAGTCGAGTGAAGATTACCGCGGCACAAACTGCGTAGCCTGCCATTTAGCGCCAGAAGGCGAAGTACTGGGTGCCATTCGCCTTGAATACAACCTCAGCCATGTGAATCAATTAATCAGTCAGCGCACCTTAATCGCGGTCTCTATCATGGTCGCAATATCTTTTGTCGGGTTCTTGATTACGCTGACGCTCATTCGCAAGATAATCATCCGCCCTATTCAACACACTTCGCGCTTCATGCAAAAGGTCAGTGAAACGAAAGATCTTTCTCAACGGTTGAAGACACATAAAAAAGACGAATTAGGTCAGCTTTCTAACGCTTTGAACTCGTTCCTTAACACCGTTGATACTAGCCTGATTGAAGTTCAAGACACCTCAAACAGTTTGGCGCACTCCGCTAGCCAACTTACTAATGTGGCCAGCTCAACCAACACAGCAGCCAACAATCAGCGCCAAGAGACGTCAGACGTTCAGTCAAATATCGAGCATATGAAGGAACAGCAAGTTCAAGTACTTGAAGCCACCGTTAACGCTTCTGAACTGATTCAACACACCACAACTGTTGCTCAGCAAAGTGCCGAACAAGCTCACCAAGCCAGTCTTGAAATCAAAGATCTTGTGGTTGATATCGAATCAGTGAAGAGCAGCATCGCTCAGCTCAATGCTCAAACCAGTGAAGTCTCTAGCATTTTGTCGGTTATTAAAGGCATAGCCGAGCAAACTAACTTGTTAGCATTAAATGCCGCGATTGAAGCGGCTCGTGCAGGCGAACAAGGCCGTGGATTTGCCGTGGTTGCCGATGAAGTTCGCCAATTGGCCAGCCGCACCGCAGAGGCGACTGGTAGCATTGAGTCAATTATTTCTCAGTTCCAACAAGACAGTGATAAGTCAGTATCATCGGTGGATACGGTTTGTGAACACGCCCACCAGCGTTCCAATGACATCGAATCATTGTCGCAGGCGATGAACAGTGTGGTAGACGAAATGCAGCAGGTCTTAGTGCATGCCGAACAGATTCAACGCCAGACGCAAGTCACCACTGAAATTAGCCAAGATGTTCAAAGCAAAGTGTCAGTGATCACAGAGCACGCCGAAGGCACATCTGATTCAGCTTCTCGTTCTAGCGAAATCAGTATTAGCTTGGAGCAACTGTCGGTAAGACTTGAGGAGTTGTTGGCTCAATTCTCCCTAGAGCCGCGAAAAACGAAGTAAACAAGCAAATTTCCTCGGCTAGCCACCAATTAAAGGTTGAAGCGAGCGATTTGACAGGTAATATGGTCGTTTGATTTAAATCGTTTTACTTAGCCCAGTGTGTTGGCAACATTTTGTTTATTAATTAAACAAGTTAGCGAAATACACTGGGTTTTCGCATCCCTCAATGGAGAATGAAAACAACATGACTTACGCGCCTGTAAAAGACGTACTTGGAGGCAAGCTAGCGGTAGACAGTGAAGTAACTGTTCGCGGCTGGATCCGTTCACGTCGTGATTCCAAAGCTGGAATCTCTTTCCTTGCCATTTATGACGGCTCTTGTTTCGACCCGATTCAGGCCGTGGTCCCTAATAATCTTAATAATTACGAAGACGAAGTACTAAAGCTAACTACTGGCTGCTCTGTTGAAGTAACAGGTAAGATTGTTGAGTCTCCTGCGAAAGGTCAAGACTTCGAGCTCGCTGCAACTGACGTTAAAGTGGTTGGTTGGGTTGAAGACGCGGAAACTTACCCGATGGCGAAAACTCGTCACTCTATCGAGTACCTACGCGAAGTAGCACACCTGCGTCCGCGTACTAACGTAATCGGTGCGGTTGCGCGTGTTCGTAACTGCTTATCGCAAGCGATTCACCGTTTCTATCACGAGCAAGGTTTCTTCTGGGTATCGGCTCCACTGATCACCGCTTCTGATGCTGAAGGTGCAGGTGAAATGTTCCGCGTTTCTACGTTAGACATGGAAAACCTACCTCGCACTGACAAAGGCGACGTCGATTTCAACGAAGACTTCTTCGGCAAAGAAACGTTCCTGACAGTATCTGGCCAACTAAACGGCGAAGCTTACGCTTGTGCACTAAGCAAAGTTTACACGTTCGGCCCTACGTTCCGTGCTGAAAACTCAAATACAAGCCGCCACCTAGCGGAATTCTGGATGGTTGAACCTGAAGTAGCTTTCGCGGATCTAGAAGATATCGCTAAGCTATCTGAAGACATGCTTAAGTTTGTATTCAAAGCCGTACTAGAAGAGTGTCGCGACGACCTTGAGTTCTTCGCTCAACGTATCGACAAAGAAGCAATCACTCGTCTAGAGCAGTTTGTAACTTCTGACTTTGCACAAGTAGACTACACCGATGCAATCCAGATCCTTCTAGATTCAGGCCGTGAGTTCGAGTTCCCAGTTGAATGGGGTATCGATATGTCTTCTGAACACGAGCGCTTCCTAGCTGAAGAACACTTTAAAGCACCAGTAATCGTGAAGAACTACCCGAAAGACATCAAAGCATTCTACATGCGTGCAAACGATGACGGTAAGACGGTAGCGGCAATGGACGTACTCGCACCAGGCATCGGCGAAATCATCGGTGGTTCTCAACGTGAAGAACGTTTAGACATCCTGGACGAGCGTATGCGCGAAGTAGGCATCGACCCAGAGCACATGAACTGGTACCGCGACCTACGTAAATACGGTACTGTGCCTCACTCTGGCTTCGGTCTAGGTTTCGAGCGTCTAGTGTCTTACGTAACAGGTATGGGCAACGTACGTGACGTGATTCCATTCCCACGTACTCCTCGCTCTGCAAACTTCTAATGAGATCAGCGTGAGAAACGCTAGTCGGTAAGATTAGACTCCTAAATTGAAAAACCTCCGCTTGCGGAGGTTTTTTTATCACTACATTATTTGATTCAGGATTCTTAACTTTTCAGCTGCCCGCTTCCGTTTTCGCTGCCGAGTGAATACCAATCAAACAAAGAAGAAACATGATAAAAGGAATAGCGGCTGCGGTGTATTCCACCCAGATAAAGCCTTCAAACGATTTAGCCAAAATCAAGTGCCCGACCACCAATAACAAAGCAAGAACAATCGCAATACCTATCAGCCTTAGCTCATTACCAATTCTCTTCACTACCATACTCGTCATCTCCTACCCAATCTACGCCTTCTATTCAAGCATAAACAAAGAGTTAGGAAGCAGTACAGTTAGCCAACAAAAAGACCAAGCAGTTACTTTGAAAGCTATGCAACTAGTTGATCTAGTGCCCACCTACTATCATCATTAGGCTCAAAAGAAGTGTTAAGTCTTAGGCAGTTAGAAAAGACTTGTTGGCTGCCAAACAGCTGGCCAAAGGCGACCGTCACCCCCTTAGCCGCCACGGTTTGGTAGATGGAATGTGCATCTAGCTCATTAGGTAATTCAATCCAAATGAAATATCCACCTTTCGGCACCGATATTTTCAGCGTACCACCAAGTGTTTCTTCAAGATAATTCACGACAAACTGCTGCCGAGCTTCAAGTATTTTGCGCAGTTGCCTCAAATGCTTATCAAAGCTTTCATAGGTTAAATAATGCGCTATCCCTTGCTGAATCGGCGCGCTGCCAGATAATGTTGAAATCAGTTGCTGCTTTTGAATCGGCTGATTAAACCGCTTATTAATCACCCAGCCAATTCGATAACCTGGGCAAAGCGATTTGGACAAAGAGCCACACAGCAAAACACGATCTTGTCGATCCCACCACTTTAATGGTTTGGGTTTATCTGCAGTAAAGTAAAGCTCAGAGTAGACATCATCTTCAATCAGCGTCACGTCATATTGCTCGGCTAGTCTAACAATTGCTTTCTTATTTCCTTCACTCAACGTTGAGCCTGTAGGGTTATGGAAATTCGGCATCAACCAAAACGCTTTCACTTTTTGATGCTTGAATATTCCTTCTAACTCATCCAGACAAAAACCATTACCGGGGTCAACATCAATCTTAACGGGCTCTAGACCTAAACGCTCTACAGCCTGGATCGCGCCATAAAAGGTAGGAGACTCAATGAGAACACAATCGCCTGGCTGAGTGACCACCTGCAAGCTCAGGTTCAAGCTTCAAGGGCGCCAGAAGTTAATACGATGTCTTGGTAAGTCACGTCGACACCTTGGCTAACATATCTTTGCGCGATAACCCGTCTTAAATTTTCATTGCCTGGGGGCAAATTAGAAGCCACATTGGCCGCTGTCATCTTTCTTCCTGCACTAGCTAAGTGCCGATTCAGCGTCGCGATTGGAAACAAATTCGGTTCAGGGAAAGCTGAGCCAAACGCTACCTTAGCTTCACCATTTGCTTTGAGAAACTCAAACAAGGTGTCATTAAACTTAGGCGGGGATGATGTAGTCGAATCATCAATCAAATTGCGTTCTAGCATGGCGGTGACGAAGTAACCTGACTGAGGCTTCGCAGTCAGCCACCCTTCTGACTCTAGCAGCTGATAGGCCTGCAATACCGTTGCAGGACTGACGGCAAAGCTCTTACTTGCTGCGCGAATAGAAGGAATTTTTTCTCCGGCTCTCCAAGTGTTGGAGCGGATCTGCTCTTTAAGTTGACTGGCTAATTGCTGATAACGATTCATAGGTCCCTCTTTACGAGGGTGAACCATACCATAATTTGTTAAATCAATAGGTTCACAATCTCTCGTTACTTGAACTCAATAATTATATTCGGAGATCAAGGCCAACAATCATACTACAGCGAAGTCTTCCGCAGACCATACTTTAACTAGCTGACACACCCTATTACACCATTAGAAAATTCGCATCTAGCCATTCTAACTATTTCAAATCTGCCTTAAATATAAAGACACGTTTTGAGATTTTTAAAGAGTAAAAATTTAATCGTTAAAGACCAAAGTTGATTTTTTGTATGTTTCGTTCCCTCGTTAAAAAAAATCGCCCATTTAACTAAATTAACTTTCAATTACGGTTGTACCAAAACACGTTGAAAGGTATAAATATCTCAACCTCATTTCAATTGACATGGAAGATAGATATGTTTGAAAAAGTTCTCGCAGCGCCCGCCGATCCAATCCTTGGATTAACTGAAGAGTTTAAGAAAGATACACGCGCAGAAAAAATCAACCTTGGTGTTGGTATTTACAAAAACGAATCAGGTGAAACACCTGTTCTAGCGACAGTAAAGAAAGCTGAAGCTGCGCTGTTAGAGACTGAAAAAACCAAATCTTACCTAACAATTGAAGGGACTGCAGAGTACGGTCTAGCTGTACAAAAACTGCTTTTCGGTGCAGATTCATCGGTTGTTACTGAAAAGCGTGCAAAAACTGCTCAAGCTCCAGGTGGTACTGGTGCACTTCGCGTAGCGGGTGAATTCATCAAACGCCAACTAGGCGACGTTAAGATCTGGATCAGTAATCCAACGTGGGCAAACCACAATGGCGTATTCTCTGCGGCAGGTATTGAAACAGCTCAATACAGCTACTACAACGCTGAAACCAAAGATAAAGATTTTGCAGGCATGGTTGCAGATCTTGAAAAAGCGTCTGCAGGCGACATCGTTCTGCTGCACGGCTGCTGCCACAACCCAACAGGTATTGATCCAACTGCCGATGAGTGGGAAACGCTTGCAAAGCTTGTGGCTGACAAAGGTCTACTTCCACTATTTGACTTTGCATACCAAGGTTTTGCAAAAGGTGTTGAAGAAGACGCTGCTGGTCTACGCACTTTTGCTAAGTACAACAAAGAGATCCTAGTAGCGAGTTCATTCTCTAAAAACTTTGGCCTTTACAACGAGCGTGTAGGTGCGTTTACTCTTGTTGCTGACAACGAAGAAGTGGCAACAACAGCATTCTCGCAAGTGAAAGGCATCATTCGTTCTATCTACTCTAACCCACCAGCGCACGGTAGTGCCGTTGTGACTCACATCCTTAACAACGCTGACCTTCGTGCAGAATGGGAACAAGAAGTGGCAGAGATGCGCGACCGTATCCAAGAAATGCGTGAGCTATTCGTTGCTACTTTAAAAGCAGAAGGCGTTGATGCAGATTTTAGCTTCATTGAGCGTCAAAACGGTATGTTCTCGTTCTCGGGCTTAAGCAAAGAGCAAGTAAACCGCCTAAAAGAAGAGTTTGCTATCTACATTGTTGGCTCTGGCCGTATCAGTGTTGCGGGCATGACTAAAGCTAACATGGGTCCACTATGTAAAGGTATCGCCGCTGTTCTTTAGTTGAGCGCATTGTTTATATGAAAAGAGCCAGCTTTCGCTGGCTCTTTTTTGTTCAATGGCTATGGCGACTAAAATGCGAATTTCAAAGAGAGGCCACCTTCATTCACATACAGTGTTTCGTCACTTCGGTATGAATAGAAAGCACCGAAGGTGAAACGTTGACTGACTCGGTAGTCAGCTCGAGCGATGTAAATATTTTCATCGACAATGTCACTGCGATTAAGCTCAGCCGAAGCTAAGAAGCTCAACTTCTCTGTTGCAAAAAATCGCACAGCCACGTCTGCACCGTAAATAAACTCTGAGTCTTTGTTTATTTTCTCATCGGTGCCATCAAGTTTTACTTGCGACCAGATCATACCTGCTTTGACGCGAGACGATATATCCCAACTATCACTTAACGAATAGCGATAGCCAACTCCAGGCATTAGGGTATAGCGCTGAACCGTTACATCATCTGGATGTAAAAATCGCGCTGAGTAATCTGTAACAAACAGCCAATCTTGATTAAACACTCGGCTCACACCAATCGCTAATGATGTCGCATTGCCATCTTGCCCATCTTCAGCATCGAACCGGCCAGACGTCACATCGGCGTATAAGTAATCGTAATGCGCGTCGATGGTTTTAGCCGACTGGGCCTCAGCCTGTGGAGTATAAATAACACTAGCCAAGATAGAGCAGCCGACCACTGATACAAGCTTGTGATAAGTTCGCTCTAGGGTCATCCTTCACCTCATTTTTTTCATTATGTTCTTCATAATGATAACTGAAATAATAAGATATCTAATCAATTAATTGCACTTTGACCACGAGTCTGTGAGATGGCTTGATAATCGGATACAAAAAAGAAAGCTCCCTTAGGGTAATGCC
>JYJN01000058.1 GCA_003263845.1 Vibrio aestivus
ACTCGACTTGGTATTTATAAGCGAATCATGAAAGCGGGCGGCGAAGGCGTTGCAGTGGGAAAAAATTGCAGATAGTTTAGGCGTGCCAAACTCAACTCTGTCTCACCACATATCCAGTTTAATGTCGGCAGGGCTCATTAGCCAACACCGAGACGGCCGGACTCTATATTGCCGTGCCAATTACGATATGAGAGAAACAGTGCTGAGTTTTCTTGAAGACGAATGCTGTGTGGAATCCGATAAATAAACTCACAACCTTTGAATCGCCTAATATACCCGAGCCAATTAAGGGTTCTGGATTGTTAGGCCGATTATCTATGCTGAATATAGTCTTTCGCTAGATCTTGCTCTCGGGTACTGGTTATCCAACACTTGACTAGATCAATCTCACCATCATCTTCACGAATATACATCTCTGATACTTCAAATGGCGGGTAAATGGCAATGGAATCTATGGCAACGGCTTCATCACCACTGTAAGCCACGCAACGCGCTTTCACTGCTTCTTCCGACTCTACTTTGACGCGCCAATGGGTCTTTGATAAAGGTTGTATGTTATCGCCTTTAATTTCGATGGGCGGCAATTTTCTTAAATCGACCGGCTCTTTGGTGTCGGCTTGTTCGGCCATTGTCGGTAACGAGAATAACAGTGATAGGAACATAGTAAGCGTGCGTGGTTTCATGATCAAAGCCCGATAAGTTGATTGCTTATGATCTTATGGCTTTTCAATAGCCAACAAAACTAGGAGTCTTCCTAAACGAAGCCTCCTAGTTTGGGTTTAGCTAGCTTTTCAATTAGAAGAATCAGCGGATTTATTCAATGGTCGTAGGTGATTGTTGACGAGAGACATCTGTTTCAATCGTCTGATCAATAGTGTCACTAGCGCTTGACGATCAACATTCACTTCTCCATTTTTTTGGCGCTGAATCGCTTTTGCTACATCAGGGTAATGATTAATATCATAGATGCCTTGATTACGTAGCCAGAGGTAGATGGCTTTTTCTACCTGACTAACAGGGGCAAAACGTACGACTAGGATAAGCTTAATCAACGAAACTTGCGGCAATAGTAGCAAGGTACGTAACTTCCACCATACACGTTGAGCCAGTGTAACAAAATAAGGTTTGAAGCGAGCAAGGGCGATAAGAACAAGCATCGCAATGATGATAGAGCGGCGGTGCTTAATCAGAGATTCTTTGCTCGATTCAATTGCAATCTCAATGCGTTGATCCCACGGTAATGGTGGCGCTGGCATCACGTTGACAGTAATCGCATCTACCTTAGCCGTTTTAGGTGTTCGACTATCAGTATCCCACCATTCGAAATGAATCGCTGGCAACTCATACTGGCCACGATTGGTAAAGCGATAGTGAATATTGGTACTTCGAGTGCCGGTTAAATCTGCACGATAAGCATCAGTGCTCGTGGTACTGTTACCTGTCCGGATCTCAACGCCTTCAATCTGTTCAATAAATGGCAATTCACCAATATAGTGGCCTGGAAGATCTTCCACATTGAGTGTAACGGTGCGAGTTACCGCTCCACCTTCAGTAATTTCTACATCCGTGACTTGCTGTCGCGCACTCACTCGGGGGACACTATTTTTCCTTGGGCTGCCTTTGGCAATGATTCAACCACAATATTGAGAGGGTCAGATCGCACCACAAATGCATTTTCACCTCGGCCTAATGTGATGTCCACTGATGGCAGAGTGAACTCACCAGCATTAGCGGGATACAGTTCAAGTTTTAGCGAGGCACTTTCTTTGGATATACCATTTACCTTAGAGCGGCCATAGTTCCAAAAATTAGAGGGTTGCTCAATGAACAATCCTTTGGCAGACACTTGTTCAATATTGAGCACTTGACGAATCGACTCGTCATTAAGCAACTCAAGAGAAACCGTATGCCTCTGACGCTCAGTGAGAGTACCTGATTCTAATACCCAGCGGGCATGCCAGCCTCTGGGATTGGTTTCTTGACGCAAGTTGCGCTGCGCCGACAACGGGTCATCAGTAGTCAGTGCGTGCGCCATCGGACTAAATGCAAAATTGTTCGCCAACAAGGCACAACCAAGTAAGGCAAACTTACCTATGAAACGACGTAGTGACAAAGGTTTAGATTGACTATAACTGTGAGCAATATGCATTAACGTACCTCCCCTGATAGCAACGGTTCGCTTCGCTGCTGCAACTGAATAGAGAACTTATTACGTAAAAAGATTTCAGGGCTCGACTTCACTTGCTCTAACCAAATCTTGGTTAAGTGCTCCTCTGCCATAAGGTCAGCACTGTTGATGACTTCAACTTTGTCCTCTGGCTCCTCAATACCCATATCCTCTTCAAGACTCGAGATGACATCAGCTGTCATATCTTCACCAGCTGTACCTTGGCCTTGAGCTCGCTGTGCCATGATGTCGAAGATGTCTTCTAGGACTTGCAAGTTATGCAGTGCTTCTGGGTGGTCTGGATCTAGCTCAAGTACCTGATTAAACCAACGCTCCGAAGAGCGGAAACGGTCGATGTGTAAATAACTCAGAGCAACATGAAAACGCTTTTCAATGGAATCTGGTTGATTGTTAAGCATGGTTAACGCCCATTCCCACTGCTGATTTCGCATAAGTGCTTCTATTTTCCAAACCGGGTCAACGAAGCTTTGAGCGGCGCAGGCGTAGTCTCCACGATCATAAAACCATTGACCTTGTTGATCTGGGGTAAGTAAAAGGCGCATCACCAATGAATCACAGGTGACAACCTCTTGTTCATTGTTTGCCATTGCACTTGGTGGCTGCAATGCGCCAAAGGCCATCATTCCAATTAGAACACTTGGTACCCAACGAATACTCCAACCACGACGAAACCATAGCAAGCTCAACATCAAAGCTGGGAAGACAAGGTAATACCCCACTTCTTGCCATTGAATGTTTTCATCGAGTGGGTCGAAGTAGCTAAAGTTATCAATCCAACGAATGATGGTCTGCACATCACTACAGTCTGGTGTGTTTTGTAACAAGCGAACACCGGATGGTGGATTAACGGTTTCACTGTAACCAAACTTCCAAACAAGCACCTGATCCTTGCGTTCGGTATTGTAGTGTTCGATCGCTTGGCTAGCGCTATTGTCTAGACTATCCGTGACGACAACGATGCTTGCAGGAATGGAAGAGTCGGTATGTTCCAACGAGATTTGCTGTAGAACTGCCTCAAGATTTTTACCTTGTCGAGGCACAAGTGCTGTTGAAAGTGCCGAAAGGTATAGCTCTAACACTTCTCGATCTTCTGTGGGTGGAATTAACATATGCGCGCTACCAGCATATACATATGCACCTATGATACCGTCGGCTTTACTGTCTAGGAATTCCGTAAGCTTCAGCTTGCTGTTCTCTAGCCTGTTTGGCGCAATGTCTGACTCGCTCATAGAACGAGATAGATCCACAACAAAGATAATTGGCGATTGGTTTTTGGCGTGTGAATCTGGTTCTGGTTGCCAAGTTGGGCCAGCTACAGTAACAATCATTAAAGCCAAACACCAAGGCAGTATTCGCTGCGGGGCAAACCAGCGTTCACCACTCTCCCCTGTATTTAGAAAGGGCGTTAAGTGCGCGGCTATCGGTAGGCTCTGTTTCCGCTTTTTTTGGCAGTGTATCGTATAGATAAACAACACCAAAGGCACGGCTAACAACAGTAACCACGGTCGAATAAAATGAAACTCAGCCACTGTGATCTCCTTTTAGTACATCGCGCTGTCTACGCATGGCTGCTACAAGCAGCATGAGCAAATTCAAAAATACGGTCATGACCAAAGGCCAGTAGTAAAGCTCGACTTTAGGACGAATGGTATAGCTGTCAAAAAGTGTCTCTTCTAGTTCGTTTAATGCAGAGTACACTTGAATCAAATCATCACCATTGAGCGCTTCAAATACTTGCCCTCCGGTATAGCTTGCAATGCGCTCTAGCATGTCGAGGTCAATTCCCTCTTCACCAACGTTCGTCGCATCACCAATCGCTATTGGGTAAATGGTGATACCGTTTTCACCAGCAAAGTGTGCAGCATCTATAGGGGGATATTGCTGGTGGTATCGCGCCCATCTGTGAGTAAAAGTAGCACTTTATTGTTTGCGTCAGAGTGTTCAAAATGGTTAACGGCAACGCCAATTGCATCACCTAGCGCAGTACCTGCACCTGCCATACGAACATCCATCTCGCTCAAGAGCTGAGCGATAGTTGAGAAATCTTCGGTAAACGGAGCTTGCAAATACGCGTCGTCACCAAATGCGATCAGCCCGATACGGTCACCTTCACGTTGCGCTAGAAAATCTTCTAGCAGTATCTTTACACCATCGACGCGGCGCACATTGATTCCGTCTGGATCAACAAAGTCACGAGCTTCCATCGAACCAGACAGATCCACCGCTACCATCATTTCGCGACCACTTTTTTCTACGGCAACAGGGTCACCTAGCCAAACCGGTTTGGTTGCAGCAATAACAAGGCTTAGGTAGGTCAGTGTAATGAGAATACGTTGCCACCAAAGCGGGGAAATCACCACAGCGCCAGAGGTTGGCTTAGTGCCAGTCACTTTAACTAACTTATCAAAGTGACTAAAGCGCAGTGCGGTGTGACGAGTTAAGTGCTTCGGACTCAGAAACATCACCAAAGGTAATAAAATCAGTAGGCCAAACCAAGGGTAACTGAACGTTAGCATGTCACCTCCTTAAACCATTGTCGGATCGCTTGCCTGTCACTCTCTGGAAGATTCGGAGAAGCTTGGTAGCTGCTGTCCATCAATTGAGTGACCTGCGTTGAATTTAATGCGATTGAACTGCCTTGGCAGACAAATTGAGCAAACTCTTGATTGGTCATTGTTCCGACATCAGATTCAGGCCAATGTTGATGTGCTAGCTGCTTCATCAAACGAGCAATTGCGGCAATGTGATGTTCGTTATCGTACTGCTGAAACAGCGCCCATGCTTCACGTAAGTAGGTGCGCTTAAGGTACTGATGATAACGATAAGCAACATAGCCAAGTAAAGTAGCGATGATAACCAAGCCCATCAATTGCCACGCGAGGGTTTGCGGAAACCATGAAATTGCCTGCGGTGGAGAAATCCATTCCGCGCGCTTAACAAGGTGGCTACCAAATTCAACAATTTGCCCTTCATTTGTGTTTGCCATGGGATACCTATTCTTGCGTCGTTCTTTGAGTTAGAGCGAGGATTTGAGTCCACGTATCTTGGTGCGTCGTCAGATCAATAAGTGGCAGGCGATGACTGAGAAAGTGCTCATAAAGCGCCCTTTTTTCTTGCTGAACAAACTGTTCAAAACGGTCACGAATGTGCTGATCGCTCTGTTTTAGTTCTACTTGATATGTGTGGTTGCCTAGCACCATATTCTGTTCTGGAAATTGTTCTTCAAGTGGATCGGTAACTCGCACGCCAACAAGGCTATTACGGTGTGCGAGCGTATCAATCAGGTTACTTGCGAGTGCTTTATCGCTAGCGTCTTCTAACGATGAGTAATCACTAAAGTCACTGATAATAAAGCACTGGCTCTCTTTCAAATTAAGATCAACTAAGTGCTTGAGAGCATCACTCAAGGTGGGTGCATTGCCTTGGACTTGCCAGTTGGGCAAATTATTCGCTTGCTTGGAAACCTCTACCAACAGCGAAAACAGTGCTTTTTCACCGCGCCTGAAGGGTAAATCAATGATTTCATTGTCCGTTAAGATAACAGCACCAACACGATCACCATGATTACAAGCAGATCCTGCAACAATCGCGGCGACTTCACTCACAATGGATGATTTCATATAACCATCAGAGGCAAAGAACATGCGCGTTCTTAAATCCACCAACAATGCGATGTTCTTGTCATTCTCTTCAGCGTACACTCGCAAATAAGGCTGCCCAGTGCGCTGTGTGACCTTCCAATCCATGCAGCGTACATCATCACCTGGGTAGTAATGTCGGAGCTCGATGAAATCAAGGCCACGGCCACGCTGCATACTGCGATGCTTACCGGTGAGCGGAGTCAGCTTTTGATAGGGCGGACGCCATGTCATTTTTTTTCCACGTAAGCTCAGTTCGGCAAGCCTCTCGGGGGTTGGATAAATACGAGGATCAACCGTCATAATAGACTCCTACCGTTAAGCAAATGCCACGCTATCGAGCAGTAGGTCTACCACCCTCTCA
Organism: Vibrio aestivus; assembly: GCA_003263845.1. Taxonomy (GTDB): domain Bacteria; phylum Pseudomonadota; class Gammaproteobacteria; order Enterobacterales; family Vibrionaceae; genus Vibrio; species Vibrio aestivus. The sequence goes on from JYJN01000058.1 coordinate 6,191, forward strand.
GAAGTGATTCCTTGATTTTGAGATGAGAAACTTAAGACTAATCGATGACGAAGCACAGAATGAGCAATTGCACGAACGTTATCTGGCGTCACATAATCCTGACCATTCAACCATGCGTGTGCACGTGAGCATTTATCCAATGCAATGGTGGCTCGTGGGCTCGCACCCAGTTCTAACCATTGGTCTAGTTGCTCGTTGCACTCTTTCGGGTGACGCGTCGCGTCAATAAGATCCACAATGTACTGGTCAACCTGCTCTGAAACGTGAATTTGGTCGATTTGACGGCGAGCATCAAGAACTTGATTGACACTCATCAGGCCATCTTCATCATCAATGCCTTGGCTCTCTTCTCGGAGAAGCTTCAACATCATTTTTTCAGCCTCTTTACTCGGGTAATCAATCAAGATCTGCATTAAGAAACGGTCCATCTGCGCTTCAGGCAGAGGATAGGTACCTTCTTGCTCCACTGGGTTTTGTGTTGCTAGAACCATGAACAGTTCAGGTAATTTGTGTGTTTCCCCAGCAACAGATACTTGCTTTTCTGCCATTGCTTCAAGCAGCGCTGATTGGACTTTCGCCGGAGCACGGTTGATTTCATCGGCCAGCAGAAGGTTCGTAAATACAGGACCCTTTTTGAACGTCAACGATTGAGTATGGCTCTCAAAGACTTCGCTACCAGTAATGTCAGAAGGAAGCATATCTGGCGTGAATTGAATACGGTTGAGATCAGCATCTAACTGATTAGCCATCACGCTTACACTACGGGTTTTAGCAAGACCAGGTAAACCTTGAAGAAGAACATGGCCATTGGCAAGTAGAGCAATCACCAGTTGCTCAACGGACTTCTCCTGCCCAAGTACACGGGTATTGATCTTATCTTGTAGCGTGATGAAGTGTTCTCTTAATGCGCTCACATTAACTCCTTGGGGACGTCGATTGGCCCGAAGGCCGAAGTAGAAATATTTGGGTGGTAATAGAGTAATAATTGTTAAGGTGGCGATGAACTAGGAGTATTACTAAATGGATTCCAAGACGAGAAAAGGTGCACATAAAGCGCACCTTTGTTAATCATCCCGATAGTTAAGGAAGCTTATTCCTCGCGGTAAGGAAGTGTTTGCATTACACGTTCTAGGTTAAATGCTGTCGGAGCTTGGCGTAGAGGGAACTCGTTAAACGTTGCCAGAAGTTGAGCTACTTCAACCTGTACTGGTACGAAGTTGAACATACGCTCTGCCATCCACTTGATGTACATGCCCGAGTGCTCTGGTGCTTCTTCATATGGGTCAGTACGTAGATCGTAAAGTACTGGCCAAGTTGTCGTTAGACGAGGAGCAAACCAGTTTTCTTCCAATGGCTCGATAAACTGAGCTTTAATCTTACCAACACGAACCGCTTCTAGGTTACCTGTTTCAGCAAAGTAGAAGATCTCGTTACGTTCAGTGTCTTCGTTGTTAAACCAAGTGTTAGTGTGGTCATAACCATCGATAAAAACGTCATGCTTTGTTTTGAAGTTTTCTTGCACATTCTTTTCACCTGCGATGGTTGCAAGAGTTGTGAAGACATCTTCATGAGATTGAATACCGTTGTTAACAACACCTTCAGGAATGTGTCCTGGCCAGCTCACCATAAATGGTACACGTACACCACCTTCAGTTGTTAGACCTTTTTCACCCTTAAACGGCGTGTTACCACCATCTGGCCAAGTTACTTTCTCTGCGCCATTATCAGTAGTGAAGATAACCACTGTGTTGTCACGTTGCCCCGTCTCTTCTAGCTTATCTAGGATTTGACCAACGTAGTGGTCTAGCTCAGCCATACCATCTGCGTATAAACCGTAGCCAGTTTTGCCTTTCCATTCATCGCTTAGGTGAGTCCAAACGTGCATACGTGAAGGGTTAAACCACATGAAAAATGGGTCGTCGGTTTTTGCGAAATCATCTAGATAGTCTAGAGCCATGTCTGTTAATTCACGGTCAATGGTCTCCATTCGCTTCTTCGTTAGCGGACCTGCTGACTCAGTTGGGCCATCAGGCGTACCGGTTACGATACCACGTGGACCAAAACGCTCGAAGAACGCAGGATCTTGTGGGTAATCTTCATTCTCTGGTTCTTCTTCCGCGTTTAGGTGATAAAGGTTACCGTAGAAGAAATCGAAACCACGGCGGTGCGGCATCATGTGCTCTTGGTCACCTAGGTGGTTTTTACCAAGTTGCACATTGAAATAACCGTGTTCTTTCAGAACCTCAGCCAGTGTAGGATCTTCAGGTTGCAGGCCAACTGGAGATCCAGGCAGGCCAACGTTTAGTAAACCTGTACGAATAGGAAGCTGACCAGTTAGAAACGCAGCACGGCCAGCAGTAGAGCTTGGTTGACCATAGTGGTCAGTGAATAGCATACCTTCGTTTGCAATACGGTCGATGTTTGGCGTTTTGTAGCCCATCATGCCCATGTTATATGCAGAGGTATTTGACCAACCAATGTCGTCTGCCATGATGACTAAGATATTTGGTTTTTCAGAGGTATTTTTTGCCATTGCTGGCGCTGCAGCAACGGTGGCTAAAGCAGCAGTACTTAGCACAGTTTTCGTTAGTAAGCTTTTAGAAAAGGTTTTCATAAGATGCTCCTCAAATAAGACGAACACAGTATGTTTTTTTTCCATAATTAACTGAACTAGGACAATTCCTAAACGAATTGGAACTGAGTAAGTTGCTTAAAAAACTACTAGGCATTTAGAAGATTGCTGTTTATGGTAATAACGTTCATTCATGAAAAGGGGTTTAAAAATGCTCTCTGATTCAATCACTTCTGCATTAATTTCTATGTCTAGTCAGCTATTAAATGCCCCACTGCAAAGATGGAAGAGACGATCATAGAGACGCTACAGGAGTGTCGTATTGCTTTAGCCGTCGATCGGATTTCATGCCTACCTATTGAACAAACCAGAAAACGTGACTGGCGATTTTATGAGGCAGCGGGAGAAGGTGTCCCTAGAGTAAAATCGAACGTCGCTACATCAGTCATTATCGAATATCGACGTCTAATCCAAGCCGGCGTTGTTGTATCAAGTGATGACTCACCGGATTTGCTAAAGCTCGCCAGTCAACTGCAAGATGAAAAGCCGCTGCGTCATATACTGGTCCCGATAAGTGCCATGGGTAAACCATGGGGGCTATTAGCCTGTGCAAACTTCAGTGATGTAGACAGCTACTCACAAGAGTTTGTCGATGCGGCGACTGTCCTTGGTAATATGATTGCATCCAGTATCGAGCGTGTGAATCATTATGAGCAGCTGATAAAAAGTCGCCAAGACGTCGTAGAAAGAAATAAACGCATCATTGGCGAACGAGAAAGAGAGCGACAGAATATTGCGCGCGACCTGCATGACGATTTCAGCCAACGCCTCGCTTCTTTGGGAATCGAACTCAGTCTTGCCACTAGCATTTGTGATGAGGGCACCAGACCAGCACTCATGAAGTGTGCTAATGAGCTAGCATCCATTACCAAAGATGTGCAACATTTATCTCGCCACTTACACCCAGTGGTCATAGAAAGAGTCGGGCTTAATGCCGCCATTCAATCTCACGCTGAGCAAGTCTCTGAACGAGCTGGATTACACTTAACCTTAGAGCTTGATGATGTAACGTTTGACAATGATGCCGCATTACATGTCTACCGCATTGTTCAAGAAGCATTGTCCAACGTCGTAAAGCATGCGAATGCCTCTGCCGTCAGGATAACCTTAAAATCTTTCAGCAATGGCTGGATGGAATTATCTATTCGAGACGATGGAATTGGAATCGCTCAACAACCGGACACATCACCCTCCCTGTCGTTGGGATTTCAGTCCATGGTTGAACGTGGCGAATTAATTGGTGGAGAGTTAATCATTAAACGCAACGATCCAAAAGCAGGAACTACCGTTAAATTATCAATAAAAACAAGTGAGGTATAAATGGCAACCGTCGTAATTGCAGATGATCATCAAATAGTCAGTGAAGGTATTGCCCGCTTAGTGGATTTAACCCACCAAGTTGTAGGGATTGGCGTTGACGCAACAGAGCTACTTCAACTTGTTAAGCAACATCAGCCCGACTTAATCATTACTGATATTTCAATGCCCGGCATGCAACTTAACACCACATTATCTCTGCTAAAACGAAACTGTGAGAAAGCAAAAGTGGTGTGTTTATCCATGCACGATGAACCAGAAATTGTCAAAGCAGCATTTGAATACGGAGCAGATGGTTATGTACTTAAGCATCAAGCTGGGTTTGAACTTGCCAAAACCATTGAAAAGGTTCTTGCAGGTGAAAAATATGTTCCTGAAGAGCTAAAGAACATCATAGAAAAAAGCACCGAACTGACAGCAAGGCAGCTCGATATACTAAAACTACTGGCACAAGGCTTATCGGCAAAGAAAGTCGCGTTGGAACTGAATATCTCCTCCAAAACGGTGGAATATCATAAGTACAAGATGATTGAAGCATTGGAGTTAAAAAGTGCCTCTGAGTTGATTGCTTACGCACATAGCCGCAATCTTCTGTAAGGTATCAATCTTAGCTAAGGAATCATCATCAAAACTTTTGCTTTCCAACCTGACTAATTCGCTTTAGGAATCTTCCTAGTGTCATACCACTCAGGGTTACTTGATAATGATGACAAATCGTTAGGAGTTACCCGTTATGAGCACTCAGTCAGCCCACCCATTTCATCTGTTAGTTAAACCTGTCGGATCTAAATGTAACCTAGATTGTCACTATTGCTACTACCTACGCAAGGAAGAGCGATATGAACCTGGTGCAACAATGCAGATGTCTGAAGAGATGCTCGAAACTTATGTTAAGCAATATATTGCAGCTCAACCAAAGCATATCAAGTTCGTCGATTTTAGCTGGCAAGGTGGGGAACCGGCCCTACGTGGGTTAGATTTCTATGTAAAAGCGGTTGAGCTGCAAAAACAGTATGCTCGTCCAGGAATGACCATTACCAATACTTTCCAAAGTAACGGTACACTTATTAACGAACGCTGGGCTAAGTTCTTTAAAGAGAATAACTTCCTTATCGGATTAAGTATCGATGGCGATGAACTTAACCATAATAATGGCCGCCCAGACGTTAAAGGCAATGAAAGCTACTCGCGTGTGCTACGTGGCCTAGAGCTTCTAAAAAAATACGATGTGACTTTTAATACCTTAACCGTCGTACACAATGACAATGCACACCTTGGTAAGCAAACTTACCTTAAGCTTAAAGAACTTGGATCAAGCGTAATCCAATTTCAACCTTGTGTTGAGCATCCACTCGATCGACGCGGAGAGAAAGACTGGTCATTAACGCCTCATCAATGGGCCACTTCTTAATTGATGTGTTTGAAGAGTGGCGCAAAGAGGACGTGGGCAAAGTATTTGTACAATTCTTTGAAAACACTTTGGGCATTCTTGCAGGCCAACCAAGTCAAATGTGTTTTCATTCAGAAACTTGCGGCCAACAGATGATGCTAGAGCACGACGGCAGCCTCTACTCTTGTGACCATTACAGTTACGAAGACTACAAGGTTGGTGATATTGATGTGGTTGATCTTGGTAAAGTCGCCTCAAGCAAGACTCAGATCGAGTTCGGTACAAGCAAATGGACATCGCTTCCTAAGCAGTGCAGAGAATGTGATTTCCGACCATTTTTGTAATGGCGGCTGTCCAAAAGAGCGTACTGCAATGACAGCGGACCTTGAGAAAGGCTTGAACCACTTATGTCATGGTTACAAAACATTCTTCACTCATGCCATTCCATATTTTGGGGCAATGCTAGAAGCGATTAAACAGGGCCACCCTGCATCTGTTTATCCGATGTTTGTTAAATACAACTAGATATATCTACTGCCTCGGGCTTGTTGGTCCGAGGCCTTTTTCAGTTTTATTGATGGTAATAATCATTATTCTAAAAGAGTAAGTTTCTATTGATACGATAATACAACTCTATGTTTATTAGAGTTTTATCTAGGGCGCGTTGATCTTTCTCGGTTAAATTTTG
>JYJN01000059.1 GCA_003263845.1 Vibrio aestivus
TAGTGGCAGACGACATTGCTCGCGCGGTTCTCTTTGCCTACCAACAGCCACAAAATGTATGCATTCGTGAAATTGCTTTAGCACCGACTAAGCAGCAGCCTTAATATTTCCTACTGGTTTAAAGATAAAAAAGGTGAACCTCGGTTCACCTTTCCCGTTTTGATTAAACGAAAGTTCCCTTAAAGGAAGAATTTCTTACTGACTCAGTAAACATGGCTGGTACCTAGTTATATTAACAACTTACCAATAACGACCAATAGCAACTTGGACGCCCGTCGATATGCGTGACATTGCACACAAAACAACTCTTACTCATTAAATATCAGTATCTTACGACCTTGATACCGATTATCCTCTAAACTTCAGATGCGGATTTCGGGCCGCTAAGTATGAAATTATCACATGGAATCATCTCAATGGAAGGCCTGCTTGTTGTCTTTACTATATTTTTATTTGCCTTAGCTTTCGCACTTATATTTGGCTGGATTGACTCAGCAGTAGGAAGCCGATCCGAGCTGGCAGAGCTTACTAAACGACCTGGCAGACTGATCAGCGAATATGAGCAACAAATTCTCTACTTGGCACACAAGAAAAAGCTGCCTTGCTATTATGCTTATTCCATTCAAGGTGCTCCTCGAACCATCACCTATGACAAATATGGACTGAGCACAGAAGCAATGATTGGCGCTTATAAGCTAGTTGGGGCCGGAATGGATCGGTACTTAGTTGACGGTGAAGATAATCACGCAGAGGTGGTCGTTCACAAAAATCGTGCCTATGCCCTATCGATTAATGGCCATAGCCTTACTGAAATCTATGGTGCGGAATGGGAAGCTCGCTTTGCACCAATGGGGAAAGCCGAAAGGCTGAACATCGAAATCACTGGCAAACGGCCGAGTACAGACGCTGAGCGACGTCAGCTAAAACTGAACCTTCGGCGCTTCCATCACTTATATGATGTCGGCAATTATGCAATCATAACTTCGATCGCCTACGGCGTCGCATGGTTGTTTTCTCCGTTTAGCCCGGGAGGAGAAACGACATCAGCACCTGGCCTCACAATTTTTATGATGTTGTTCCCTCCTCTCATTGCCATAGGCTTCTTGCTCAATTGGCTAGATGAATATCGCCGCTCCTGCGTTTATGGGATAAGCACTCTAAATGGCCCCGGAAGAGAAGTTATACTAGCGAAAGGAACGGTTACTGGTGTCAGCGAATTCGGTCTCTGGTTTCACCATGATAGTGTAAATAAAGATGAGCTTCGTTTGAAAGGTGACATGTTTCAAATTAAAAGCTTATTACCTTTGGAAGGAATAAATATTGGCCAACAGATTGAGTTTGGCTTCTGTGCTAATGAGGAAGGCTTTAGCCACGACTTGATATTTATCAAAGGCCACTTGGACGCTGATAAAGAGTTTCGCAGTGCTCCGTTTATGCTCTGGGACAAGCCCATTACCGCGTTAGGTTTGGGCCTGCCTCTAGTTGGCCTAATTCTTCCGATCTTACTTGGCTACGATGGTGCAGAGCAATACTCTGACATATGGGCATGGGTACAGGTTGTGGGAAGCGTAGGCTTGTTTTGGAGTTGCTTGGGACTGTATTTACTGGCAAACACAGCCTTACGCTTGTGGAGATATGTGACTAAAGCCAACGCAGTTTTGGGCTCAGACTACTTGCCTTTCAATACTCAACTACTTGCGCTCGAAGAATCCGAAAGCTGTGATGAGCTTACGGCTCAATGGGAAGAGAAGGAACGCAACCGTCGACAAGCGCTAGCTTCTAAGTTCGATTCGATCAATTGAGTCATTGTTCTATCTATCCTGTCTAATGACAAAAAGGTGAACCTAGGTTCACCTTTATATTCATCTCTATTTAGCTGCGAGGTAGCAGATTTAGAGTCACCGGTGGGTGCTCAACTTCTTCTAGCACATCCACTTCTGAATCTAGGTATTCGATTACACCTAAAGCGTCAGTGTTACATGTCAACGTTGAGTCGTCTGAACAGTCTGGGCCATTACCATCTTCGTATACTGGGCGGTAGCTGTCACCCACTGTTGTCATTGAAGTGACACGGTAAGCTTCTACATCATTGCCATTCATCACGATTTCATAGCGATTAACGCCACCTGCTTGTGCGTGGTATAGAGCCGTCCACTCATCGTTACCGTTGGCGTTGTAGTTTGTCGTAGTAATCACATAGTCATTACTATCAACCACATCTTCCCACGTTACGTTACCACTGCCATCTACACGGCGAATCTGTAGCTGTGAGATTTCACCATCAACTTGAGCAACAGTTTCATCAAAGGTATAACGAAGGCCTGCTGCATATGGGAATTTGCCCATGTGAGCTGAGTCTTCTAAGCTGGTTGTCACTGTTTCATCAATTAGCTGGCGCAACACCGAACCTTGCACTTCAAGCACCGAAAGGTAGTTAGAGAAAGGCAATAACTCTAGAGAGATTTCACCTTCACGCAAATCGCCTTGCTCTAACGAGTTACGCACACCGCCAGCGCCAACGAGTGCCACATCGATTTGAGTAAAACCTGTTGCGGCTAGCACTTCTGCTTGATTCACCCAATGTAACCAACCTTCACCTACGATTGGTGCAACACGAGAGCCATGCTCATCGGTACCACCGTCATTTGGGCGACGCTCATGCACTAAGTCTTCAGCAACGTATGTGATAACGTCACCATAAGCCGCTTCTAACTCTGGCTTGTAGCGGGTATCAATGCGCTCACGCAGTGCTTGGTCTTCATCAGTAATTACGATGTTTGACTCACCATCAATAAACGCGACGACTTCTGCTTCATCGTTACCCGTTAGCATTGATGAATCTTCACGGCGCTGTCGGAGTAGAAAGTGTCTGAAGAAAGAATCGTGTTGCCGCCAGAACAGCTACGCACGCTACCATCACGGTTAAAGTTTACGTTAGCATGGCCGATTGCTTGCGCTTTTTCACCAGACTGAACCACACATGTTTGGCCGCCGTCTGGATTCGTTACCATGTAAGCGTATGGCATTTCTTCTGCCCAGCCGATGTTAGTGAAGTCACCCATCAAAGTGTGAGAGTGGCCGCCAACAATTACATCTACGCCATTCACGTTTTCAGCAATATTGATATCACGTTGCAGGCCAAGGTGAGTCAGCAAGATGATTTTGTTGATGCCATTGGCTTTAAGTTCATCAACCATTTTTTGCGTCGTTTCAATTTCCGATTGGAACTTAACGTCACCGACATTTGGCGAAATCTGAGGCATGTCTTCGAGTACAACGCCAACAACGGCTACCACCTGCTTATCACGCGGTAAGTTATCTAAGGTCACTTGCTCTTTATTGTTACCCTCGAAGGCGAATAAGGTGTATGGAAGAAGATTTTCGACATCGCGAAGTGCTTCATCTTCTGAGGTATCCATGTTCGCGCCAAGTACCGGGAAGTTCACCGTATTAAGAAACTCGGCTAAAGTTTCGTTATCAAGGTCAAATTCATGGTTACCCATTGCCATCGCATCAAGCCCCATACGACTTAAGATATCGGCGTTCACCTTACCGTTGTTCAGCTTAAAGTAAGCCGTCCCCTGCCATGCGTCACCACCGTGCAAGAAAAGCATACTACGGTTTTCTTCTTTCGCTTGCTGTTTATATTCGTTCGCCGCTTCTAGAAGTCGAGGATGGCCTCCAAATGCCGTGTAAACGTGGTCTCCATCGCGTAAAAAGTCGCTCCAAATCGCAGCTTTTACTTCATCAAATGACGAGTGCGTGTCGTTCACATGCGCAATCGACATTGAAAAACGCTCAAAAGGGGCTTTGTAAATTGTATCTGAGTTAGAAGAATTGCAACCCACTAGGCCTAGTGCAATTGCGGAGACAAGTAATTTTTTGTTCATTATTGGTCCAGAAATAAACATCAATTAAATTAATATTTCTAGTTGGCACATAACCACTGCCAATTAGCACAAAATCTGCCATGAAAATAACAATCATCCTTTGTGACTAGAGTACAAAAATAATGAACGCAGAATTTTCAATAACATTAACCCCGAGATCTAGATCACTATTACAAGTCTATAAGTCACAAAGCAATCGATTAATAAACATCAAACATTAACAAGCAAATCAACTGATAGTGATATCAACAACAAACATTTAAACTTAATACTTTCATATAGTTAATACATGACACCAAACCAATACCAATGCTAAATGCAGTGATTCATAAGCGTTATTATTCTATACTTTCAACAATTCATAAGTGTAATAATTAACTATACCCATCAAAAAAGGCACTGAGTTTTCTCAGTGCCTTGCATATTAATTACCTAACATTACCCATCCAAATATATTATTTATAGATCGATATTGATTTATTTTCTCAATGCATTAAGTTTGGCTTGAGCGATTCCATAAATCGTATCGATTGGGTAGCTACCTTCGTCACTTGGCTCGCCTGCAGCTTTGCCAGTAAATAATTCGATTGCCTCGGTGACATGATCAATGGCCCAAATATGGAACTCACCTTTTTCTACTGCTTTAACTATGTCTGGGCGAAGCATCAAGTTGTGCATGTTCGAACGAGGTATAATGACCCCTTGTTCGTTCGAACGGCCTTTAATAGTACACACATCATAAAAGCCCTCGATTTTCTCGTTAACTCCGCCAATAGGTTGAGACTCACCAAACTGATTCATAGACCCAGTGATAGCAATGTCTTGTCTATTAGGTTGTTTCGAGAATGCTGATACCACCGCACAGAACTCGGCCATACTGGCGCTGTCTCCATCCACACCACCATAAGACTGTTCAAACGTAATATTGGTGGTGAGTGGTACTTTGGCTGTTTTACCAAATACAGAAGATAGATAGGCGGTTAGGATCATGACTCCTTTAGAGTGAATGCTACCACCAAGATCGACACTACGTTCTATATCAATGACGTCACCATCTCCATACGCCGTCGTTGCCGTAATCCGGTTCGGTGCGCCAAACATATGGTCACTTGTGCTAAGCACCGATAACGCATTCACCTGCCTACCGCTTCTCCTAACGTGTGGATCAACGTCGTGCCATTAATGAAACTTTCCATTACGCTGTCTTGTAATCGACCAACGCGCAACTGTTGATTGCTCAACGCCTCTTCTACGTGACTGACTCGGATCATATTCGACTTAGCTTGGCGAGCTACATAGTTAGATTCACGCAATAAATTTGCGATGTGTGCAGAGTGCAGTGAAAGCTTAGTTTGGTCTCCTGCAATACGAGAGCTATGCTCGATAATTCGTGCAATGGCCTTCTTATCACAATGCAGCATGCCATTGTCATGCACAATACTCGACACAAAGCGAGCGTAATGCAATTCGGCATCCGGCGTGCGCGTCATTTCATCTTCAAAATCTGCCGTTACCCGAAATAGCTCACTAAACTCCGCATCATAGTGCTGTAAGAGTTGGTATGTTCGATAGTCACCAAACAAAATTATTTTCACATCCAGCGGAATCGGCTCGGGATCCAAAGATACTGCACCAGTGAGAGTGACTTCTTTCTCAAGTGATGTAAAACTCAACTGGCGAGCTCTAAGCGCACGTTTCAACCCGTCCCACACATAAGGCTGTTCTAGAACTTTTTATCGCGTCCATTAACAACACACCACCGTTGGCTTTATGTAAGCTACCTGGGCGGATAAGAGAGAAATCGGTAAACACAGTTCCTTTAAACGTTGCCGTTTCAATGTAGCCAAACAGCGAGTGATAATTGGGATTCTCTTCGACGACAATAGGAAAATCTTCATTGTCGCGGCTTACCAATACGTTAACTTTGTAACGTCGGGGTAGTTTCTTATCGAGGGACGCGGTTGCTATCTCGCCCTGCTCTGCTGATTCTTCTAAGAAAATGTCAGCATTCTCGATGATGTCTTTCTGAAGGTCGGTTAGGTAACCTTTGATCTCAGAGTAATCGGCATAGTCGATTTTCAACTGTTTGATAAAATGCGTTATAACGTCTTTAGTCACTTCATCATTGAGCTTTTTGATTTTCTCACTATAAGTCTCTTCCCACTCTGTCAATTGGCGCACCATATTACGTAGGCTAATTTCAAGTGCGTCGATAGTGTCTCCAAAGCGCTCTTGCTCTTTTTTGGTGAGTTCGTCGAAGCTTTCTTCGGTGTGAAGCTCATCTCCGTTCATAGCAACAAACTGGTAATCACCTTGAGTGGTCACAGTAAGGCTGACATCTTGCTCTTTTGCGTGACGAGTAATACTTTCAAGCTCCGCTTCCTGTTTGGCTGCAAGCTGATTCTTTAGCTTATCGGCGCGAGTAAAATACATCTCGTTATCAAACGCCAATGGAATCGCCTTTACCAATTTGGTCATTAGCTTTTCGATGTCTTGCTTTAACTGTCTACCAATGCCATTGGGCAACTTAAGTACTTTAGGCGTACGAATGTCTTCGAAATTCGCAACGTAACACCAATCATAAAGTGCTGCAGCATCATGCTGATGTCGATTCAAGTAGCGTAGAATCATAGTACGCTTACCTAACCCGTTCTGCCCTATGGCATAGATGTTGTAGCCTTTCTCTTTTATCGACATGGCGAACTCGACGGCCTTTTGAGCTCGCTCTTGACCTACTATCTCATCAATCGGAGGCAGTTCCTTTGTCGACTTACACGGCAGTTTTTCTAGTTCTGCGACTTGATAAAGCTGTGTCGAATTCAATGCTTGAATTGTCATTGCTGTCTCCTTCTCTAAATCCCTCTTTTTCTTAGTCTAGACGCTTTTCATTTACAATTTAGTGACTTACGCCGAATTCGAATCTAAGTGGTGAATTTATAGGCAAATACAGTTAAACGACGCATGTAAAGAGTTGTTGAAAAGAAAAACATTGAGGTCGGTAGGAAAAATTCAAATTTATTGACTATAGTTATTCATAAGGTTGCATTACAGCCTAATCCTGACCTTCCTTGCTGGAATAGCCAGGTAACTCCTTTTAATTGCTTTCACGGTTTGGCCGCCGATCATTGAGCAAAGCGCTGCACAGATGCGGCGCTTTATTTTATTCAAATTTCGTAACTTCAGTCGTTAATCACAGCTCATAAAACAACGCTGTTCACTCCAATCAATGTGTGAACATTAGTTCGTCAATCTCCGATTTGATAGTTTGTATCTTCTCAATGACTGTTCTAGACGATGAAATTCATTTCACATCTAGTCACACCGCAAACCATACACAAAGCAAATATTTTGTGGAAATTTCGCTTTTCCATTTAGTAAATTGATGGAAAGTCGCAAAGTAATACTCATAAGCTTATGAAATTTATGGCTTCTTGCTCAATTAACAAGCGACGCAATAACCAACAGTTATCACCGTGATAAGTTGATTACAATAAAACACCGTTCAATAATAAGTGCCATAGACGAGAGCCAAACTCTCAAACCAAAATCGTTAATGAATGAGCACAATTGTTATGAAAACTGCACTGAAAACTACTCTAGCTTTTGCAATCAGCCTTCCTCTTCTAACTGGCTGTGTCACTCCTGGTGAAGACGATCCGAATCAAATGACGAAAACAGGCGCAGCTGGCGGTGCTCTGCTTGGGTTAACTTTAGGAGCTCTTACGGGTGACCCAGAACTGGCAGTGAAAGGCGCGGTAGCCGGTGGCGTTGCTGGCGGTGTAGCTGGTGCAGGCGCAGATATTCAAAACAACCGTGATGGCATGCGCTCAAGCAGCCGTGATGATGCGATTGCTTCTATTGGAAATGGTAACGACAATGGGTCTTCAAACAGCGCGCCAAAAACATGGGATGAACTCAACAACTTCACCGGTGAATGGGATGTTAGCATTCGTAATCATACTGGTGAACAAACAGGCACTCGTGCCCTTCATGGGTTAGGCACACTACCAAAAACTACGCAAGCAGACGTTCGTATTTCTAATGATCAAGGCGTTGATATTACCGCTGAATTTTCATACACCCCAGAGACTGGTTACGAAGTAAATCTTGTTAATGCTGCTACTGATGTTGAAATTGGGTTTGCAGGAGAATTCTTACCACAAGCGAACCGCTACCAATTCTACCCGACAGACGTTAACAAGGTAATTTACCAAGGTGTAGAAACAGCGGACATTCGCATTGAACTGGGTTTTGCAGGCTCTAGTGTTTGGTTCATCGATACATTTGCATTTGTTGGCGGAAGCGAGCAAAAAGTACAAACATTCCGTTTTACTGCTGCAAACTAACTTTCTAGCTCTCATTACCCCATAACAAGCGGCCCTGAATAAGGGCCGCTTTTTCGTTTCGAGACATTAATTTCATCTAGATTCTCAATTGAATCTTGTTATAGTGATTTAAAGCCCTTCACAATCCGTAAAGGAGTACTTCCTCATGAAAATCATCATACTACATGGCCTTTATATGCACGGAATGATGATGCAGCCCCTCAGTTATCTACTTCAGCAAAAGGGCTATCAAACGGAAGTCATTAGCTACAATACGGTCGAGATAGACCTTGAAAGCCTGTTTGATAAAGTGGACCTTGCGATAGACTTCGAAGACACCAATATACTAGTTGGGCACAGTCTCGGTGGCTTATGCTCAAGCAGTACCTCAAACAACGCCCGGTTCCAGTAGAGACAGTTCCTCATGTCGTGACATTGGGATCTCCTCTTCAAGGTGCTTCTATAGCAATGAAAATTCAGGAGATTGGGTTTGGCGCTATGCTAGGAAACTCACCCGAACACGGCCTTAACGCCCACTCAGATAAATGGGAAGCGCCACAGAAACTAGGGAGTCTAGCTGGCACAACACCATTGGGTTTTTCACTCTTTGATCGTCGGTACCAATGAAGCGTCCGATGGTACAGTCACTGTGGATGAAACCAAGATTGAAGGCATGACAGACCATATAGAGGTACACGCCACCCACACCACTATGCTGCACAGTGATTATGTCGCGATGCAAATTGATCATTTCATTAAACATGACCAATTTTATCGAAACAGATATCAAAGGGTTGACGAACCATTGAAATAAAGTCTCCCTACATCACCATTTCAATACGGGCTGCAAAAAGCCCTTAGTATTTAACTAAGGGCTTTCACGATTATCAGATTGTTGCTGCTTTTTTCTCTTCATCCTCAAGAAACTTTTCTTCATAGATTTCCATGAAGTCTTCTCGGATATGATGTTCTAAATGCAGCGCTTTATCTGTTGGGCAGAAAATCATGAAATGCACCACTTGCTCACCAGTAGGACCACTGGTGATGTGAATATGTGGCTCTGCACCTGGGAGGTCCACGCCTGCGTGCTTTTCAATCATGGTATTGTAGCGCTTGGCAACATCACTAAAGTAAGCGCAGTGCTCTTCAATCTTCTCCGTAATAGTTGGCACCAATGGGAAAAGGTTTGCAAACTTTGGCACCACTATGGTGAAGTTGTGGTACACATAACGCTTCATAAAGTTAAGGTTCTTTACCGGATAGGTAAAAAACATACTGTTCGGGAGTGTCGCCGTTTTCCCCGTGTAATGGTACTGGCCGTGGTGCAAGTCGATTTCTTGAATCACAGTCGCATCATATTGTGCTCAATCACTTCGCCGCAAAGCTTACCCACTTCAATCCAGTCACCAATGCGAAATGATCGTGAACTTGCTCGCTGAATAGAGCCTGTAAAGCAGAGAATGATCTCTTTCGAAGCCACCACAATGGCAACCGCAATTGCCGTCACTGAGAGAGCAAACTCACTGATTTCCGACTGCCAAAGAATGAACAGTAGTAGTATCGCAACAAGAAAGCTGGTGTTTTTAGTTTGGGACATCCACTTACGTTGGTCTTCCGACACAAAGTTAACATCACCACGGATGAGCGACAAAATGATGCGACGAACTATCGCGATCACAATTAAAATAATCGCAGTGAACACTAACTTATGTTCAAGAAGAAAATCCACTACGACTTGTACTTTCTCCATTACTAACTCCTGTTAAAAAGGGAGCTGCGCTCCCTCTTGTCATTCTTCTGTTTCTAAACTCTAGGGCTGAGCACCATCATCCGGCAACTCACCCTCTTTGAATACAATAAATGCTCGACGATTCAATGCATTGGCATCGAGCGTTTGCTCTTCTGTGATTGGGTTAAGTTCTCCGAAAGACTTAACCTCCCACACAAAATTAGATGGGTCTAGCTTTGTCTGCAAATATTGCAACACAGATTCCGCTCGGCGCTTTGCCAGTGCCTCATTGTAACTGATAGACCCTTGATAATCGGTATGACCAGCTACTAAAATGCGGCCTTGGAAACCGTTCACATTAGTAGCGAAATCATCTAGGTTCGGCTTATCCATTGCTTGCAGCTGAGCGTCATCGAAATCGAAATGTGAAGTCATGGCGACAATCACTTTTCGCTCTGGTGCTGGCGGCTCACAGAATACGTTCTCTTGTTGAGTTTGAGTCTGTTCAAACATCACGTAAGCTCTGCGGTTTTCCGCATTGGCTTGCAGGCTTGTCCCTTCCACCAGCGGCTTAGATTCGCCATACGATTTCACTTCCCAATCATAACGAGAAGCATCTAGCTGAGTTTCCAAATACGCTTTAACCGCCTCAGCTCGCGCAAGAGACAGCTTTAAGTTGTAATCATCGCTGCCTGATAATCAGTATGCCCAACAATTGCAATTTGGCCGTGAAGTTTACGTACTTTTTTTACTAAATCATCGAGTGACGCTTGGTCTGCTTGCTGCAGATCTGCCTCGTCGAACTCAAAATGCGAAGCTAGCGCAA
This sequence comes from Vibrio aestivus, assembly GCA_003263845.1. Taxonomy (GTDB): domain Bacteria; phylum Pseudomonadota; class Gammaproteobacteria; order Enterobacterales; family Vibrionaceae; genus Vibrio; species Vibrio aestivus. The sequence continues at coordinate 10,771 of JYJN01000059.1, forward strand.
AGTGAATATCTCGCTCTGGCACAATACACTCGCGAATTAGAAACTTCTCGACTTGAGGATCACCGAACTTATCCATGTTTTCTTTGCTCACGTAAGTATCTGCAGAACAAGCTGCCAGCCCCAATACTGCAGCGACCAATAACATGTGTTTTAATGATTTCATTTTCATCCTTACAATTTACCTACTAAGTTGACGAATACCCCTTTTGCATCGTAGTCGTCATCATTAACTAGATTGCCATCAAAGCCCGAGAAGTTGTAACCCACACCCACTTTAAAGTTTTGGCTCAGGTGCTTGTTTAATGAAACCAAGGCACCATGTTCCATTTCATCGTTGAGTGTGTCAGTTTTCCAGTGGTATTCCCCTGTGACATCCCAATCTTTCATCACATGATAAGAGGCACTCAAGCCATAAAGATTAATGTTACTTTTTGCCGTTTCAATGGCACCGGATGCGCGAGAAAAGTCTTCGGTTTTATCTTTATGCGCGTACTTTGCACCCACATCTATGTGAGCATCAATTTCATAGATCCCCTCTACTTCGATGATGTGAGAAGACTCATTGGAGTAATCCACTTCGCGATCCAAGTTATCTTTATCAGCCAAGTACGTATAGCGACTTAGTAGGTTCAATCTGTCATTATAAATTGGGCGATAAGCAAGGCCTGCTGTTGCTTCTACAAAACGCGCTAACGTTAAATCCGTTAGTTTATTAATGGATTTTGAATAGTTGAACTTACCGAACAGTGTATATTCTTCAGTGAGGTACTGAGTGTATCGGTTGGTTGTCACAAACTGATCAACACGTTGCTTGTCTGGATCGACATTTTCGTTGCCTTTATCTACGCGATATTCGATTTTGTTTTTCAAGATGATGTCATCTAAATCAACATCGGCAGTAAAAGTGACCGCTCGGCGCCGAGTAACTTCCAATAGAACCGGATCCGCTTCCGACGGCTTCTCAATTTCACCTTGTTGATAACCAATGCCGAAATCAAGCTTGTCATTCATATCATAACCAAAGCCGAACGAGTCAATCCGCCCCTTGCCATTGTTCTCGTCAACAAATTGGTTCTCTTGATAAAAATCAATACTGCTGGTTAAGTCTGCACGTTGACCAACGATAACGTTGTTCTGCCCTTCATAATTATCATCGACATAAGTCAGATACGTTGAATAGTCCGAGGTAACATCGTAGGTTGCAGTGGCTTCCGTGACATCGCCACGATCACCTGTGGTGTATTCTGCGCCCAAGGTTAAGTCTTCGAATACACGTGCTTCTGCACCCAGTGTTATGCTGTCGTTATCATCGTATTCCCCAGTGCTGTCGACGGTCGTTTGGCCTTTGATATAAACACTATTATCGCTATCCCAAATATAGTCAGCGCGCAAACCTGCAAGACTTCCCTTGCCTCTTAAGCCCTCTCGGTTAAGCTCTTCAACTTGCTTACCCGCAGCAGATACCTTGATGTGCTCCGTGACTTTGTATTGCGCCTCCAACTCAACCTGTTCGGTATCTTTGGTTAGCGTGCCATCGACTTCTTTCTCTTCCATCGAAGTAAAACGGGTTGCTATTGCGACTCTGTCTGTTGCTTGTAGGCGAAGCTCGGCACCGTAAGACTCTTGTTCTAGATTGTCACTTTGGCTTGCGTAACTGTAACCGGCATCTTTCGATTTATACCAAGCTTTTACATCGTTACCGACGGCTGAGAAAATATTAGGCGCCAAATCGTATAGATTACCCACCGCCTTAACTTGTATGGAGTCACCTTCACGCTCCTCTTGTTCACCACCAATTTGCTGGAAGGTTAAACCCCCGTCGAACGAGACGAAGTTTGAGTCAGTTTGTTTGCCCTTACTGTGTGCAAACTCGGCTTTAATGTAGCTGCCGTCAGTTGCACGAAGGGTTAAGTCGGTACCGTAAGACTCGTAGTCTTGTCCCTCTTTTTCTTCAGTTGCGTAGTTGGCACCAATACCAATGTAATCGTTAGCCCAGCCTTTGATACGACCACCATAGGTCATGGCATTGATTGCATCACTGCCTTGTGGAACATATTCATAGTCGACCGCGAGGTAATTTTCATAACCATCGCTAGGGCCATCTTGAATCACGCTACCAAAGTTATCTGAGATGATATTACTCAATGGCCGCGTAAGGATGATGCGCCCTTGGTATGCGTCAATTTCATAGTCTCGGCCTGATTGCAGTGGCACTTCTTTTTCCGAAATGCCACTGTCTTTGTTAATAACCTTTACGTAGACCTTGTCACTACCAGGTACCACCTCACCATGACGTAGAAAGTAGAGTGAACCACCTGTGCCTAAAAATTCGTCGTGAGCAAAAGAGGAATCGGCTGACGCAGTAAAACCAACGATATTTAAACGGTCTTCACCAAATTTGGTCGTCGAGCGCGTTCGATAATCTCCTTTGAAACCATAAAGACTGCGGTTGTAGTCATTGTTGTCGGTGCCTGTAATACCTGTATTGTAGTTACCCCAGAGCGCTTGAGATTTGTCGTATTGAAGGTCGAAGTACACTTTACCTTTGGTATTCACCACTTTCTTGATGTTAGCGCTATCGCCATAGTCCCCGTAATAAAGCTCATCGTCATCTTCCAAAATATCAAATACGCTTGAGTCATCGGCTGCAAATGGATGCTTGAAGATGTCTTTAATTTGGCTGTCTTTACTGTCAAAGTGGGTGGTTATTCTGAGTTTGTCACCAAACTTACCTTGACCAAAATAGGCAATACGACCTTGGTTATAAATGTCGTCGTGATATTGATCATTCACTCCCAAAGCACGTGTATTACCTGTCACTTCATTCTTACCGAAGTAAATGTCTGCTAAGCCAGCCTGAGCATAGTACGTATCCGGAATTCGCACGTATAGTTGATAACGACGCTCATCACCGTTATCGAATATCACTTTGGTTGGAAACAGGTACGCATCGGCAGGCAGGAATTGCTCAGCGTACAATTCGCCATCTTCGACATCGAATTCATCTTCACCGATAACCACTTTATCCACGCCCTTTAGGCCCGTACCAATAAATTTAGCCAAACCGGCATTGGTCGGAATGTTGTGACGCATTAAATTGGCTCGGCCAAACTTACGGCTCAGCGTTTCTTCACCCTCGTTTCTATCAATCTCGACTTCTGAATCGCCTTCCACCAAATCCATGACACCCACGGTGGTCACATCCATGTTGCCGTCTTTGTCCCACGCTTTAAAACGAAACAGCAGTTGGCTACCTTTAGTGAAGGTATATTCAACATCCGTTGAACCATCCCAACTGATGTCAAAATCGTTGGCTATTTCTGTTCCTTCTAGCACTTTCAAAGGTTGCGACAAGCTGCGGTCTTGACCACGAAAGATCTCGACCTCGTAGTGCGCGATGTAATAACTGTAGTTAGAAGTGATCGTGAAGCTCACTTCATCTTTCAATTGACCATCAACAACTTCAAGCTCGTCGCCAACAGACACATCCAAAACAGGTTGGAAGCGCGTGATATCGCGGCTTGCCCAAATCGCACCTTCTTCTAAATAGATACGCGAGTTGTCAGTCTGCTCTCGAACATCAACCTCAATATCCATGGAGTCAGAATCAAGCTGTTCAAGCTGACTGGTGTCTTTTGCCACTGCTGGCAACGTTGCAACATCATTGGAATGGCCGCTACTACACTAAGTGCAAGATAGCTCTTTCCAAACGGCATTCCTTTGCGTTTTTTCGCCGTGTCAGAACGCCCACTTACGTTCGTTTTATTATGATTATTCTTCACGGTCTTCTTGCTCCTCAACCGCTACGCTAAAGTTAAACTTCGTTAGCTTGTTTGGTGAAATTCGTTGAACTTTCGGGTTTTCACTGATGACTTTCATTCCTGTCGGCAGTGAATCTGTGTCCACTTTCAATAGGAAGTTCTTCCCTTTTTTGTCCAGCACCCACTGATCGGGCACGTGGTAACGTCCATATTGATCGGTTTCAATCACAATACCTTCTACGGTCAGTAAGCGAACCCCTGGTACACCACTTTCGTAGATCCCTTTATTCTCAACGGTGATTTCCCACAGGTAGAAGTGACCATCCTTATAAAGATCTCGCGTTACGTCGAGATTTTCTGCCGACAGGCCTTTCGCCTTATCGCCATGATGATTGGTTTCAATTGAGCCATCGGCCTTAAACAAGATCTCAGTACCAGAGTCGGTAACAACTGTGAAATCAAAGCCTTTGTCGCTCTTTGTTTCCACTTGGAATGCGATCGTATTGGATTCTGCCAATGTGCGGTTACGCGAGATACCAAACAACTCAGGTACCTCTACCCCTTCAGATAGTACTGACTGAGCCTCTTTAGCCTTCTCATGTAGGTGGTTCTTATATCCGTGGTCATAATCGCCTGCGCTATGCATCTCTACACCATAGGTAAAGTTCGATTCTTGACTAGCAGTTAAAGCAATATCGTCTAACGGCTTTTCAACCCCAGCCTTAATCAATACGGTACTGCCTGGTACGTAATCCACTGGATCAATATCGGCTTTTATCACCATATCAAACGCCGTCGCGTCGGCTTGGAATCCATCACCATTATGATCTTCGAACACCTTGCCGATGATAGAAGCCGTATCAAACACCTTGTCTGGCGTGACTTCTACAATCGCACTGGCAACATTCGAGCGTGCAACAAGTATCCCCGACGTTTGCCCCTCTGGTGGTGTCATAGCAACAGCGCTATTTACATACTTGCCAAATGTAGCTCCGACCGTGACACGAAGTAGATAACGAATACGAATTTGCTCCGTTACTGTTTCTCCGTCACTGCCATAGGCCAGCATGTCTCCCACATTGAAGGTTAAGCTACTGGTTACTGCAGGCTCAGTAGTTTTCATCACATCATCGCCCGTATCAAACTGACCGTCTGGCCCACTGTTAGTGATTTCCGTTGAACCTTCGACATAGGCAAACCCTGCTGGATATTTATCTACCAGCTTGACGTTCTTAAACTCAGATTCATTCGGATTCGAGATTATCACTTCGTATTCAACGACTTCACCGACTTGTGCTTCTGACTTTAGCGCTTCTTTGGTCACGAGTAGTTCACCTTCGTTATCCGCAAACTTCTTGATATAGATAGTGACATCATCGGAAGCTGATGTGCCTGTTGCAGGATCAGTGACAGTGAATACGTTGGTGATATTGTCATCTAACCCTTTGTTAAGCTGACCAACAATCTTAATGTCATAGCCATTGCCCATATATGGCTGCAAGTCGAGCAATGTTCCACCTTCTGGTAGGAGTAAATCTTGATCATCAAACTTAGCTTTCACTTCACCTGTTGGCCACTCGGTAATCGTAGTTTGCCAACTAGTGAATAGCGTATTGCCGTTTTCGCCCATCAGTTTGGATATTTCATCTACTAGCTTCACACCCGAGATCAACGCTGAACCTTGATTGGTGACTTGGAGCTGATAAACAAGCTGTTGATCATCATTGCCGTATGTGGCGTTTTCACCTTTATCAGTGGTTTTATTGACGACGAGCTTGACCGCTTCTGGCGTGATCATTGCGCTAACGGACTCCACCGTAGCAGCTCGAGCACTAGCGGCAGCAGGCTGAATTCCGGAAGATTGAGTGCTAGTAGATTGAGTAACCGAAGACTGAGGCGCTTCGTCAATCTTATGAGCAGTATTAACGATCTCCCCCATTGCACGAGAATCAACCGTGCCTGTAATCGCAAATTCAACGGTGTCGCCCGGGGCAATATCTAGCAGTGCATCAATGTCTGCATTTGCTCCAAGCGTTGGTGCGGTAACAATAGTTCGAGGGTCTGCATGCGTCACATCAACAGTCCATTGAGTAAATGCAGGCACCACCTCCCTATTACCGGTCGCGATATCAGGGCGGGTTGGGACAAGAATACGTGACATGGTATCCCGAACCACAACGTCATTGGCAAAGCTTTACTGTCATTAAACAAGCGAATGCGGAAAGTCGACTCTTCCCCCGCGACATAAATCGGATTATCTGCCACTTTGGTAATAATCACTTTATCTGGCTCTGGCAGTAGTTTCGCAGATGCAGTCACTCGTTGCGGGCGAGAAGAGTTAATACTCATGCTCGCTTTATTGATGATTCGACCATTCGCGTATGGGTTGACCACACCACGAATCACAAACTCAATGGTGTCGTTGGGCGCGATGTTTATGGTTGCATCAATTTGTTTATTGTTGCCACTTGGGCTTGGTGTAATGGTAGTAAGAGGATTACTTTGCTTAACCTCTATACTCCAATTTTCAAACGCTTTCTCTGTTGTTCCTTTAACCGTGGTCACCGTCATCGAGTTTAAGAGATCTTTCAGCTCAACACCCGCCACAAAGGCTTCGTTGTTGTTCTCTAACGTCACTCTAAACACCGACTCTTTACCTGGTTCGTAGGTCATCTCGACGTCGCTACCAGACTCTCCGACAAATTTGTTCAGTGTCAGAGAAACAGGACGATGCTTAATCACCGCATTTGCAGTTTGCTCCGTTGAAGTAGGATCTTTCAGTACGGCTGTATTGATGATATCGCTAGTCGCGAAGCTATTGACGACCCCATTAATAGTAAAAGTTAAGTTACTCTCTGGGGCAATATCAGCCACCAAGTCGATATCAGGGTTCGAGCCTGATGGCGTCGTTGATAGGCTTGTATTTGCACTAGAGGCATAGGTAGTAATGCTCCACGACTCAAATGCCGTCCCTTTTGTTCCATCCACAAGATCGACTAAGACATCACTAATTAGATCTTGAATGATGACATCATTGGCAAAACCTTTACCTTGGTTGGTCACGGTCACGACAAATTGCGCAGGTTGACCCGCTTGATAGAATTCGCGGTCTGCAACTTTTTCAATCGAAAGGGCTGACTCCTCAGGTATAAGCTGCGCATCATCCTGAAGATCTTTGCCATTAAAGTTTGCCGTCGCAACGTTATCAATTTTGCCTACTGCTTTCGGATTTACTTCGCCTTCAACAGTAAACACGATGGTATCTTTCGGGGCCAAATCAATTTCATAGGAAATGTCTTGGTTCCACCCGAAGGTAGACGCACCAACTTGTGTTCTTGGGTCCCCTGCTTTATACGCCGTAATCCAACGAGTGAAGGCTGGCTGCATTGAGCCGTCTGTGACTTCCACCTGAAGCGCAGAAATCTGATCCTCTAGTTTGATATTGTTTGCGAACGCATCACCCTTATTGATCACTGAAATCGTGAAGCCATTGTTAGTGCCCGGTTGATAAGTTGATTGAATTGGTTCTTTAACAATCTCGACCTCTGGCACTTGTAAAGTGCTCGTAGCGCTATCTTCAAGCGTTTTACCGTCATAATCGACGGAAATCGTGTTGATCACATCACCAATGATCTCCGGCTTAAGCTCACCTTGAATCTGTACGGTAATGATATCCAGTGGTGCGATGTTAATACTGTTGTCGATATGATCATCCGACAGCGATGGCAGGGTGGTTGTGCCGTTAGCCGACGTACCTGTAATATCGATGGTACCAGGCTTAAATACAGAAACAGAGTTACCAAAGATAGTTTCAGCTGTAATTCGATCCACCAAGTCAGTCACCTGAACATCGGTCGCCCACACCTTTTGAGTATTCGTAAGCACGATGGTATATGTCAGAACATCTTCGGTAATATATTCCGCTTTATCGACGGTTTTCGAGACAGTCACTTCGGCATCAATAGGCTGATAAGTCGCCTCAGCATTAACCTCTGATATCCCTTGAGCACTAACTTTAACTTGGTTGGTGATCGCCCCAACTACATTCGATGCAACCGTCCCCTCTAGGTGAAGATTCAGTGTTGATCCTGGCGCTAAGTTGTATTCACCAGTGAATCCATTGTCGGCATCAAATGGCGATTGCGATATCGTCACAGAAACACTGCCACTATCGGTAATCGATATCGAGCTTTTTGACGCATCCCAATTATCAAACACCTTACCTGGGACAATACTATTTACGACATCTGCCTTAATGGATTTGGCAATATCTTCAACGCGTAACCCTTTTGCAAAACCGCCGCCCGTATTTTCAATCACAATATCAAAGCCAATTGAATCCCCCGGCGCATACAAAGCAGGTGAAATTGAAGGCGTTTTCGTTACCGAAATTGCCGCAGGTTCTGGGTAAATAAAGTGCTGCTGAAGATCATACTGCTTTTTGTCAACGTACAAGGTATTACCAAACTTACCTACCGCATCGCTGCGAACCTTACCAACGATGTCGATTTTCAATAGGGTTGGTTCGCTGCCTGCCGCGCCCAACTTGACAATGGAATCAATATCTCCAGATGTTGGAATGGCTGATGCATCATTATGAGCAGCGCCTTTGTTCGCAATGAACTCTGCACTTATCGTCCAACTGTCTAACGCCGTTTTGTTACTTCCATCTGCGGTTTCTACTAGGTAGGAGGAAATGGTGTCTTCAACGCGAACATCTGCGTTCGAATCCGACTTATTCGCAATATATAAGGTGTATCGAACTTCGCCACCCGGTACATATGTTGGGGTGTCGGTAGTCTTCGATGCAAGGATCTCAGAATCGCCTTGAGCAAGTACGACCTCGTTAGAGTTCTTACCATCCACTTTAGCCACATTAGTGATGGTGCCCGTTGCATCTGCATCGACAGTACCTTGTAGGCCAAACACCACTTTGTCACCCGGCATCAAATCAAACGTGGCATTGAGTGGCTGATTTCCACTGTATTTGCCCGTAATCGAGAATCGACTCGGATCAGGCTGTTGTAAAATAGTCGTCGATAGTTCACTAAATGCATTAGCGCCCGTAGAGGTTTTAATATCGTTCAGCTTATCGATAATTTTTACATCGTTGGCAATGCCTTCTCCCGTATTTTCAACAGAGATCTGATAGACCACCTGACCATTCGGGTTATATTGACAACCTGACCCCGTGTTTGATGGGAAACTACAGGCATTGCCATCAGCAGTGGTACTCGTCACCGACTTCTCAAAAACTAAATTCGGCTCGACAGGTGGGATTGTAGGAGTCACGACTAATTTGTTGCCAACGTTTGCGCGGTTAGCATCAATCTCTCCTAATGCGTCGCTTCGAATCGTACCTTTGATGGTAAATTGCAGATCTTCTTGCGGACCAATGTCTGTCATTATATTTAGATCGGCATTTGGATCGTAAGCAGGCAGGTAGGTATCCACATCACTATCTAAGCCGTTGCTGTTGGTGTGAGTAATGGCAAAGGTGTCAAACGCAGACTCTATACCACCACCTAACACTTCTACCTTAATATCAGAAATGACATCGATAATTGCAGTTTGGTCTGTCCAAACTTTCGCTTTATTGTTTACATTAAGTAGGTAAACAACTTCATCGCCAGGCTTGTAGATATCTCCATTACTGTAAGTTTTACCACCAATGGAAACTATTCGTTTTTCCACTTCGAGCTGTTGAGGTTCGGGCTCTATTTTGGCATTACCAAACTTTTGTCCGTTATATAACGGGGCGACGGCAAACTTTTCAAGGGCATCCGAACGGATCTGGCTCTCCATGACAAACTCTACCCAGCCTTGTGGCGCTATCGACAATACTGGAATATCAATATCACTGTTTGAACCGCCGATATAACTACCGATATCTGTAGTCAATTCAGCAGATTTCGACGCCGTCACCGTCCATCCAGACTCACCAAACACAAGATCTTTCTGGTTGTTCGCTTCACCAGACGCATTTTGAGCAAGCCGCGTTTTGACCGCAGAGAAAGTCTCTTTTAAAGAAGCACCATACTCCGTGCCTTTACCATTATTGGTAATGCGTAATCGATAAACGACCTTCTCACCTTCAATCGAATGATTAAATGTGGTTTTATGCGTACCAAATGCGTTATCTGTATAAGCTTTATGAAGTTTTTTAATGTCAGCGGGAAGCATAGTAACTCGCTCTGAAGGCAAGTTATGCTTACCTTCTACGCGAGCAGTATTTTGAATTGAGCCCACTGCTTTCTCACTGACCTTCGCTTTAATGGTGTACTTTACAAACGTGCCTGTGTCGACAAACCCGCTACCTGCCAAGTCGAATTGGGTATTGATATCGGTATTGTTCGACACTGTGCCAGCATCGCTAATGCCGCTAATGTCTACTTCAGTTTTGATCGTCCAAGAGTCAAAAGCTTGGCCGGTCGTACCATCAAAGTAATCGGTGGTGATAGAAGAGAGCGCATCGACAATCTCCACATCTTTCAAGTGAACGTTGTTTCGATTTTCTAGCGTAATTTGATATTCAATGTAGCCACCTGGGGTATATCCGCCAGTTAACGTTGTAGTTCCGTCAGTGTCGAATAGATTAACAACACGTTTCTCAAAAGAGTACTTCTCTGTGTTTGGCTTCGACAGCGCGCTCACTGTATCACCATCAACCACTAATAGATTCAGAATTTCGCCGACCGCTTGCGGATGAACTGATGCCGTCACAACATAATCAATGGTCTCACCTGCGGGCACCGATATATGCGTATCTATATCTTTATTGTTAGCAATGGTGTCGTCTAAATCGACTTCAGCGATAGGGCTGCCACCCAGTATTTTAGGCTCGATTGTCCAACCATTGTTAAACGCTTGTTCTTGGCGGCCATCAACTAAGTCGACCATTACCGAAGACAATTCGTCTTTTATTGGGATTTGATATGCGTTGCCTTTACCGTCATTGGTTATGGTAAGGTGATAAACAAGAGGCTTATTAGGTTCGTAGTTTTGCTGGTCTACGGTCTTAGTAAATGTCAGGTGATAGTCATACGGGCTTACTGTAATTCCACCAATGGTAATATCACCAACAGCGTCATCGCGAACAATCCCTTCGACCGTGTAAACGACATAGTCTTTACCTGCAACATCAATAGTTGTGTCAATGTTTTGGTTGTCTGCAACCACGCCGTCTAAAGTACCATCGGTTGTTCCATCGCCTCCGTTAGAATCTTGCTTGTCGACAGACACGGAAAATTTATCATTGAAAGGATTAGCTTTAGAGCCGTCTAACAACTGAACCTGAACGCCCGTAATATTCTCTTGGACTTTATGATTGTTAAAGTAGCCGACATTGGAAGAGACTTTCACCTTATAGGTAAGTGTGTCCCCCGGTTGATAGCGGTTACTACTTGAGCCATTGACTAGCAGCTCACGATGAGTATTTCCCCCACTGGCAGTTCGTTCCATCTCATGGTGAGAAACGTGAGACTCTTCATCGACTTGCTTGTAGTCACGGAAGATATACGCATCATTGGCAATAATCGGACGCAATACGCCCGCACCATTTCGCGAACCGATAACGTTATCTTTAATTTTGGCCTTCACCTTAAACACACGTTGCTCACGCGCAGCCAAGCTAAACGTCACATTCTCGTTACCCACTGGATAGATCAGTCATCGGTGGTTCGCCCCTGCCAAGCTCCATCTCCATAGTCAAATTCCCAATACTCAAAAGGAGATTGATCTTCGTAGTCGGCAAAATGATTGTCTTTTTTATTTGCGAGCACTGAAGAAATCTGTGTAAGAGGGTCGACTAACTTAAGGTCATCGATCTGATTATCGCTATTGTTCAGCAACACAATCTCGTAGATAACTTCGTCACCCGGTACGAAATGCGAAGTATTTGCCGTTTTCACAATCGAGACATTCAACTTAGCATCGCCACTGTCCCCAATCTCTGCCGTCGCCGACTGATCCAAGTTATTCATTGGGTCATGTATTTCTACGGTATTCGAAATTTCATCTTTCTTGTAATCGCTCTTTACTAGGCCTCGGACCGTATACCTTACATAACCCATATCACCATTAACTTGCGGGTCAATGTCTATCTTAGAGTCGATATTGCCATTGTTTGGATAGGCACTCTTACTATCTGCGTAGCTTCCTGATTTATATGGGCTATTGTTCGAATCGGTCTCGGCATCAATCGTCCACTCCGAAAAGACACCCATCCCTTTAATATCATCCTTGACCGAAACTTCATTGGCATAACCTGCACCACGGTTAAACACGGTAATATCAAATGTCACCCACTGCCCTGGAATAAATTGAGCCTCACGAGCTGTCTTCACAACCACGACATTTGGTTCTTTAGGATGAACAACCACCGTGTCCGATGCCGTCGACTGCGCATCCGAGTCTTTAGTTTCAATAGTTGCTGTATTTTCAAAGCGTTTAAAGATGATTTCGCTACCCACACTGCGATCAATTTTCGCAACTATGGTGTAAACAACTTCCACATTTGGGGCAATCTGCGCAACAGTCTCTAAATCGGCGTTATCAGAAAACGAACCTACCTTGGTGTATTTTGCATTTCCATTAAGTAGTGGATCATCCGAGCGAATCTCTGCAGAAATAGTCCATGATGAAAATACCGCTTTACTCTTACTGTCTGGTTCTAGTAAGCCCGCTGAAATACTTGAAATGGGATCTTTTACGACAACGTTGGTCGCGTAACCGTTCCCTTTTGGGTTTTTCACATGAATCTGATACGTAATTTCATTTTCTAACTTTGAGTAACTAGTCTGGTCGCCTCTAAAATTAGAATCGGAATTGGTTTTTACGGTCTTGTTAAGTTCTAAAACAAAATCACGAGGATCAGAGCCTCGATCGGCATAAACACTGTCATCAACCGTCACACTATTTTGAATATGACCATTCGCCAGGGGATCAGTTTTCGCTTTGATCGTATATATGACATAACTGTGTGGCTCAATTGTTGCCGTTACATCAAGTATTTTAGGGCTATCTATCTGACCTGCAATACCAGTATCTGATTGCGGTGCAGTACTACCATTAGCCTTGAATGCTTGCGCAGTAATTTGCCAACTAATAAAGGCAGGGATCCTGTTGCCATTTATATCTGTTGTTTCTACTGCTGCTAGATCATCGATAACCGGTACTTGGTTTGCAAATCCATCACCGTCATTGTCCACTCGAATGGTATAAATAAGCTCATCACCTGACGAGTAGAATCGAGTATCGACATCTTTACTTGCGCGCAGGTTCTCTTCCGGCATCTGAATACCTGAGCCGTCTTCCGTAACATTGTCACTACATGCAGGATTGTCATCGATGATTAAACCAATACTAGCGTCACTCACTTCTGCCGTTAGAATATATTCAACTTTTTTATTAGGTGCGATATCTGGCGATAAAGTCACTGGAGAAGTAGTCCAAGCGCCATAGTTATACTTGCTTGGATCGGTACCGTTCGAATCTTCACCCGACTTCACATCCACTTTCCAACGCTTAAACGCCTGACCTTGCCCTGCTCCTCCCGCTTGCTCGGTTTGAATGCAGGTTAGGTCATCCACGACGGCTAAATCGTTGGCAAAATACTGGCTAGAACTATTCTCAACAGTAATTAAATATTCAACTTGGTTACCAGGTGTATACTCTGACTCTTTCGTTGTTTTAGTGATTCTGATTTCGGGATCCGATACGTTGAGGACTTTCTTTGCTGTAATTGAGGTTGAGATCTGCGCATCTTCAATCAATGACCCAACTTGATCATAGACTGCTGCGTTTGCTCCTTGAATTGTACCAATTGCTACTGGAGATATTGTTGCTTTGAGCGCATATCGAATGGACTCACCAGGATAGAGCGAAATCGTATCAGCAAAGTCTATGTTCGACTGAACACCAGAACTGGCGTAGCTTGAGGATGAATTTCCTCCAATCCTAGTGACCTCTACTTGCCATGTTGAAAAAGGACTCCCTGTCACATCAGTATGATCATGCTGAGGTTGAAGATTATTGCCTAACCCCAGGTTGGTCAGCATATTAGAAATGTTATGAGTAACTTGGTAATTGTGCGCGATACCTTGGCCGCTGTTAGTGACATCAACCGTAAATTCACGAACCTGGGATACTAAATAAGGGTTCGTACTATCTATTTGTTGCGTTATAGAAACATCTGGTTGGGCTGGCGGCGTTACTAACGTATTCGACGGCTCATCACCCTCCTTTGTTTTGGAGCTGGCAACAGCTTCAATATCGCCAACTAAGTTATCAATCACCGTCGCTGTGAGGGTATAGGTGATACGGCTACCACGAGCCACCTTTGCGTCAGTAACCTTCAAATCTCCAGATGTGGTAAAATTGCCTAAATCACTATATGAACCCGACGCCCCACCAACGATTGATACAGACGAAAACGGACTTACTTTTATTCCAGTATTATCTTCAACGGAAAGCGATGACATAGGCAAATTAATATCTAAGCCCTGCAGATCGTAGCTACCCGTATTCTCTACTATCAGGTTATACGTCAATACTTGTCCAAGAGCATACTCATGACTATCAACATCGAGCGTTAAGGTGTATTCATACGGTACTGGTTTAAAGGTACTGCCTGCGGTAGGTGTAAAATTGGTCTCTGAACCATCAATACGAGCACTAACTTGCGTATTACCCAATACAATATCACCTACGATGCCTTCCGCAGGAATAGCACTCACCGAGTAAGTTACTCGGCCGTATGGTAGTAGTCGCACATTTTGAGACTCAAGATTAGTATTTTGATTCGCATACACACCAGCACTGCTACCCCAGGTATGCTGGCCAGTTATGTCCAGTTGTGTGAAGGCACGTTCCGTGCCCGTTTCCGCTATCACAGGCGTATCCCAAACTGGATCGGATACACGAATACCAGATAAGGTTTTAGCCGTTTTATTCACTAGTTCAATTTGATAATTGAGAGGCTTACCATTTTCATAAAATGAACTGTTCGGACTGACGGTAACTTCAATCTCGTCAGCAGCTATCGCGAAGTAGGGCATTAGAAAAAGAGCAAAGAATGTAGCCCAAAGGCTTCTTTTGGAGAATCGAGAATTAAACAAACCTTAATCCTATCAACTGAGCGTTAAAAACAGTGGCATTTGAGAAACGCAAAATGATGTAACAAATTACAGTGACCATTGTCACACTTGTGTCAAAATGTTTCTAAGTGTGTATTTTGGTAATTTTTAACTATGAACAACGATTTATTGATACCGAGCCGATGTGATGAACTGACCAAAGGTTTCACACCAAATGATCACCGTATTGAAGTTATTAACATCAATAGATTCGGGGACAGACAACGTGAATCGTTCAAAAGTTTTCACTGAGCCAATTTGAACCATCTGATCTTTGAATTCGTTGAAGTCTGCTTCTGTTTCGATAAATCGAGGCGAGACATACAAACGATAATCTGGTCCTGGGGCTAGCTCACCTATAAATCCAATGGTGTCTTCACTGATAGAAACGGCTCCTTCACCCCAATGGAGGAAATCACTATCTTGGCGATCACGCTGGAAAGTACCTGAAAATACAGCATTATTAGACATAGATTGAACAGAAGATAAACTAGGTGCTTCAGGTTGAGTGACAATAGGTAAAATATAAATACCGAGTGCCACACCTAATACTGCTACCAGACTGTGAGAAAAAAGTAACAAAATCCATTTCATTTAACTACACCAACAGCAACCCATAGACGCAGTAAATATAGACGATATATCACTAAAAATCAGTCATCTAGCACATTAATTTGAATTCAAATTTTAATCTGAATTTGATATTCGTGATGAAGGTTCAGAAACAACACTTCTAATTAGTTCAATAGTTTAGCTCTTATTTGCTAAAGAGACTCAGTGTTGTCTTGAAAGTCACTTCCTCGACTATACGATTAACGCAATCCCATGCATTGCCACAACGCCAAAGGTCAAGCGCCCGCGCATCGTTTGATACCCCTTAGGACTCTCTTCATGCTCAACTTGACGAATGGTTTTTTCACTAAACCACACTGCGATAAATCCAAAAGCCAGCATAATAATGGCGTACTTCGATTGGCTTTCACTTTGCAGTAACACACCCCAAGCAATCAGTGCAAACAGGTTACTTAGTAGCAAAGCACTTCGGCTGAGTTTGTTTGAGAAATGATCGATCGCATTTCCCCATAGTACACCGGAAAGAAAACTCAAAATCACTGCGCTGTAGGCAACGAACATTTTCTCTCCCGTTAATTGGAAAACCTGCAAATCAGCGATCATGAGTATTAAGCAAAAAACGTAAGGCACTAGCCCTACATACCCAAGTTGGAGCATCGTCTGTTTAGGTGTGTTCGTCATCATCTCTTCCTTGATGGTTACATTGATAAGTCAGTGGTTTAGGCCTATATGAACCAAGTCGAAACTATAGGTCATCAACACGTACCATTTTACTCAAAGTGTAGATGAGCTTTGGACAGACGTTTCGATATTTAGTGAAACTTATTGCATTAAAATATGAATCAACATCACCAAAACCAACTAAACCTAACTTTTTATGACTTAGTTGTTTTGATAAAACCATCAACTATTACTACTGTTATTAAAGTCATTAAATTACTAACAACGTTAAAATCGGCTTAAACCACATATATTGCCCCAACATAGGGGCAATAATTTTTCGTCACTCTCTATTTTTCTAACCAAAGCGCACCCTCTTCGATTTCAAGAACCAGTCATACCTATCCTTTAGTTTTGGGTATACAATACCGCTCAAACCCAGTGAATAAAGAAGATATGTTATGTCCCTTGACTACACATTTGACTCCCTACAATCCATGCAGCGCCAAGAACTCGAAGAGCTTGCTGCTCGCATGATTCAGCGACTTGTGCCCGAAGATGCAATGAAAGAGCTGTTCACCTTCGAGCAAGAAGAGGTGGAGACAGAAGAGCGATTACAAGCGGCTCAGTTTGATGCGCTATTACGAATGACAGCCATTGCCCTGTCTGAACTTCAGCTTGCATTTTCTGAATCGGACAACCCTCAGCAAAATATAGAACGAATGACGCGTCTTATCTTATGGCACTTCTACGCCATTTCTTTTCATCTGGAGAACGCTATTACACTAAAAGTGCATTGTGACAAAGTCGAAGAACTTCTGAAGCAAGCACCTAAGGATGCCTTTGCTTGGGTGAAATCGCTCACCGACCTTTTGCATCATTATGCAAAACTCAATGAGCAACAAAGTTAAATTATCCGATCCTATTCAAGTGCCTACTGTGAAGTATTGATAACCTCTCAACAAATAACTATCAAAACTGCGAATAAATCCTGCTATTCTGTTCATAGGAAATTATATAAGGACAAGCTTTGCGGTACGCAGTTGTAGGCACTCTCACACTTCTAGTCTCAGGCTTTTCATTTGCTGGCTCACCTCCACCAGAAGAAGTCGGAGAAACAGACCAATGTTTAAGTCAATCGGACCAAGCTCGTCTTCTCGATAAAGCTTTTGATTACGTTAATACCAAGTTGTGTCAACCTGCCCTTTGGTTCGACAGCTTTTTTGTTGATGAACGAACCGATCAAGATGCCAGAGCAGGCACACAATTTCGCTGGTACAATGATTTTGCTTATGTAGAAGGCAAGGGGTACGAGTTCGAAACTAAGCTAAAAGCACGCCTTCATCTACCGGGTATTACCCAAAGACTCAAATTAGTGTTTGAGTCCGATGAAGAAAGTGATGTTTTTGACCTGCTTCCAGGCTCTCAAGTAGAGGCCGAAAACACTTTAGGACTGAGATACGACTGGTTTAGCAAAGGCAGAAGCAGTTTTAATATCAAAGTGTCCGCAAGACCAAGTATTGAAGGTCGCTTTCAATATACTTACCCATTAACCAATTCCACTGTTGCACGTCTAACCCAAAAAATTTATCAACGTAAGAAGGTTACAGGAGAGCTAACCGAATTTGATATCGACCACTCGTTTAGTGAAGATTTTCTACTGAGATGGTCAAGTTTCGCGCGCTACGAAGATGATATTAAAGGTTGGGACCTAGGTACGGGCCTCACCCTCTATCAGCACATTTCAGCTAAGCAAGCACTCAATTATCAAGTGACCACAACGGGCACAAATCGCCCATTTCGATACATTGACGACACTCAAGTATCTGTCACCTACAGGCAGAACTTCTTTCGAGACTGGCTCTATTTTGAGTTAAAACCTCAATACAATTGGTACAAAGAGGAATACGAACCTAGATTTGAAGAAGCCAAGTTTACCCTAAGGCTTGAAGTGCTGTTTTATAACATATAGATATACAATACACCATTTGGCAAAACAATCATCACAGAGCATTAATACAAAGCTCTGTGCATATGTAAATATATGACTTTATTCCCACAAATAACCAATAGCAATGCTACCAATCCCATAAATAAGGTGAGATTATCTAGCTTTCTATCAAAATAATTATATAAAGGAAGACAGTATGAGGAGCGGATCCATTTCGTTCAAAATTTCATTGCCACTAATAGGAATACTGGTCCTATTCGCAGCATCTACCCTATTCGCGGTTATACAAGCGAATCACCAACAGAATCTTAACTCTCA
This sequence comes from Vibrio aestivus, assembly GCA_003263845.1. Lineage (GTDB taxonomy): Bacteria > Pseudomonadota > Gammaproteobacteria > Enterobacterales > Vibrionaceae > Vibrio > Vibrio aestivus. The sequence goes on from JYJN01000059.1 coordinate 29,169, forward strand.
ACTCAATGACAAAGTTCAGCCCACCGTTGACAGTATGGCCGACGCGTATCGCGATCTTTACCAAGTGATGGTGGCAGGTACTGGCATCGCTCTGGCTAAAACCGAGCAAGAGATCGAGCACCACAAGTTTGAATTTGAGGACAATGCTTATAAAGCGATTCCTCGAATGAAAGCGGTTCAATTGCTTATTGATGACGGAATTCTACCTCCTCAGACACAGCAAGAGCTTAAAGCCTTAACTGATGCAACTCAGAGATGGATTGAGCTTTACGAGCCTATGTTTTTTCAGCCATCAACGGCAGCTCAATACTTTTCTGAGCACCAAGTTGAGTTCACGCAAGAGTTCACTACGATTCGTAAACAACTAAAAGAAATCAGTAACCGAATCGACGAAGACCAAATGTCTCTTCGTCAGCAAGTTACCGACTCCATTGAGTTCGTTAAAGTCGTGGTTGAAGTTGCCGTAGTATTGGCAGTCATAGCAGGCGCGTTTACCATTTGGGTCGCTAAACGTTTTGTCATTCAGCCTATTAAAGACATCGAGTCTGCGATGGCCGACATTGCTCAAGGTGATGGTGACCTTTCTCAGCGTCTAGAGGTTAACAGTAATGACGAAATTGGTAGCCTAGCTAAGTCGTTTAACCTCTTCATCAGCAAAATTCATACAACCGTCGAAGAAGTCATTGTGGCCTCTAACGCGGTGCGCTCTGAAATGGAGAACATCAAATCGCTTACCCAGAACATCGCGATATTCAGTGCGAATCAGCAACAAGAAAGCGAACTTGTCGCTACCGCCGTTCATGAAATGCAAGTCACCAGTTCGACCGTAAGTGACAATGCAAATGAGGCTGCTGGCGCGAGTGGTAACGCCTCTCATGAGTCAACGCAAGCCAGTGGTATTCTCGACCATGCTGTTGAATCTATTCAAACCCTATCAGCGATATCGATAACGCCAGCCAGGTGATTCATACACTAGACAAAGATGTTGGCAGCATCGTATCTGTGCTGGATGTCATTCGTGACATTGCCGAACAAACGAATCTACTGGCACTTAATGCTGCAATCGAAGCCGCTCGTGCAGGTGAACAAGGGCGAGGCTTTGCTGTTGTGGCCGATGAAGTACGCTCACTTGCTAGCCGCACTCAAAGCAGCACGGGTGAAATTCAGTCCATGATTGAACGCCTACAAAGTGGCGCTAAACAAGCTGTAACCGTGATGGAGTCAAGCAAATCAAGTAGTAACCAGACCATTGAAATGGCGGGTTCGGCTTCAGACTCTTTGGCTACCATTCGACAAGCCATCGAGAAGATGAACGAAATGAATACCCAGATTGCTTCTGCTGCTAGTCAACAATCCAATGTTAGCCACGAGGTAAACGTCAATGTTCAGCGTATTGCCGACAACAGCCACCAAATGGTGGAAATGGTTAACAGCGCCGATAACGCCTGCATAAGCCTTTCAGAACAGTGTGAGAAACTTGACCACTTGGTGGCGGGATTCAAAGTGTAGTTGTTCCAAATACAACATTAATAAGAAAGCCACCGAGTTCGGTGGCTTTCTTACATGATGAATTCACGTATCTAATCAGAGCGCTTTTGTATAGTTTGCTCTCTTAAAAGCTGCTTAATCTCGGCAAGCTCTTGCTTTAATTCCGCCATAGTCGGCTCGTTTTGCTCGTGGCCCTCTTCTTCGGCAATTTTCTGACGCTCTTGTTCTAGAACGTTTACAACAATACCAATCACCATATTCAAGAATGCGAACGCCGTGAAGAAGATAAAAGTCAGGAAGTAAATCCAAGAGAATGGATAAGCGTCCATCGTCTCGTACATAACGCTAGTCCAACTCTCGAACGTCATCACCCTAAATAGGGTGAGCATACTGATCGAAATATCACCCCAAAGCACAGGGTTGATCGATGCAAAGAAAGTGGAACCAACGGCTGCATAAATATAGAAGATGATGAACATCAACAGCATCACATAGCTAAGCTGTGGTAGTGCTTTCACCAAAGAGTTAATGAGTAGCCTTAACTCGGGAATAATCGACACCATACGCAACACACGGAAAATACGCACCAAGCGCCCCAATACTGCCATTTCGCTATCTTGAATTGGGATCAAGCTTACGACCACGATCAAGGTGTCGAACACATTCCAAAAATTATTGAAAAAGCGCTTTTTGTTGGGTTCACCAATAAAACGGATTGTTATCTCGATTAAAAAGATAACCGTAATGCCGAAATCTAAGACCTTGATAAGGCTTAGTAGGCTTGGCGGAACATCATAAGTATTTGCACCTATCATCAGTGCTGAAAAAACGATGATAGAGATGACGAACCATTCAAAAATCTTGTTGTTTCGCAGTCGGTAAAAACGCTCTTGTAACGTTCTATGGCCCGATGTCATAAGTTGACGATCGACGGATTTATCCATATCAGTCATGGGTAATTATGTATCCTAATGAGTTGGTATTGAGCTGACTTTGTGGTGTTTCGTAACACCTATATTTTGTCGAGAGATATAACAAAACGTGATATAGATCGATGCGAATTTTATGTTAATAAGTGTTGAAACACGTAAAAGACCCGCCTGCTGCCTGTCTTACTGTCTTACTGTCATCAGGTAGACTGATGCTTGAGTGGCGTTCGTTCAATAGGAGCCCGATGTTGCAGTGAGTTACAACTGCTCAAAAAATAGCCATTGTAGAGTTTGACCAAATAGACAACACTGAAGTAGAGGGATTCAAAGGAGGTGTGTGATGACACTTGTACTGACCGTTCTCATATTTATAAGTTGTATTGCCATGCTGGCCATTGGCGTCATGTTTTCTCGTAAGCCATTAAAAGCAAATGTTGCTCTGTTTCTGAGTTCGAAAAGCTCTCTTCAAAAAAGTGAGGGCAGTTAACAAATTGAGTGTTATGACAAGAGGCTAGGAGCCTTACTCCTAGCCTATCTGCTCACCCTTAGTAGAGGCGATGGCTTCCCAAGATGAAGGCTCCCATTCAAGTCTTTCGTTCCAATCAGGTTTGCACTTTTAAAGCCGGACAATGAATTAACAAACCTTGCTCGTTCTTGCTGCTCCATCACATTTAGATCACCTTGAGAATAGTTCTTCATTACGGTGCTCCTGGCAAAAAAAGCGCGGCTCAAACTAGGAAAAGCCGCGTAAACTAAACAATATAGGAAAACGAATGCAGTCAAATGAGATACACCAATCTCGCTTCCTGACCACAGATCTCATTACGCTGAGACGATCAGAAAGATCACTTCGACCTGACATGTTTTTGTAAAATTCGAATAACCTATGAATACTAACCCGTTAAAAACGTCAAAAAATACGCTGACAGCGACGCCGAACAATACCTATACAAAAAAATGGCTCTGTTTGAGGTCCTAGAACCCGTTCTAGGTCGTCACAAATACTCATTGAATCCATGATTTAGCTACTTTCACTTCAAATAGGATTCATCAAATGATTAAGCAATGCCTAATACTTGTTTCGATACTTTTACTGTCTCTAAATGCATCTAGGGCGAATGTTGGCTTTCAGCAGTTTAAACTCGATGAAGGTACATCGCGTCCTTTGAATACCAGCATTTGGTACCCAACTAGCCAAACTCAGCCAGTTGAGACAATTGCAGAAAATATTGCCTTTGTCGGTACGCAGGTAATCAAAAATGCGAGTATCCAATCTAGTAAAACTCGCTTGATTGTCTTATCTCATGGTTACAGAGGTAACTGGAGAAACCTGAACTGGCTGGCGACCAGACTTGCGCATAACGGTTATGTTGTTGCTTCCGTTGACCATCCGGGAACGACCACTTTCGATACATCACCAGATTCCGCTAACCAATGGTGGCAGAGGCCCAATGATTTGACTCGATTAATTGATTACATGAGCGTGCACTCTCCTTGGTCACATACTTTGGGCCGTAATAATGTGGCAGCCATTGGTCACTCATTAGGTGGCTGGAGCGTCATACAGCTCGCGGGAGCAGAAGTCGATATAGCCGAATTTGATAAATTTTGCGCCGATAACCCTAGTAACACCCGTCGAACCTGCGGGCTGTCATCAGAGCTTGGATTAGATAAGCCAATAAACAAGGAATCCAAAAGTCCAGTTCTTAATGACCCAAGAGTGACTCATGTCGTCAGCCTCGACCTTGGTTTGGCAAGAAGCTTTTCATCGAAAAGTTTAAGTCAGATAAAAACGAAGACACTGATCATCGCAGCAGGCATCGATATTGGCGATTTACCTCAAGATGTAGAATCAGGTTATTTAGCGGAGCATATTCCCACAGATTATCGTCGCTACTCTATATTCAAAGAGGCAACACACTTTAGCTTCATTCAGGAATGCAAACCCAATGCGGTTACCATTTTGAATGAAGAAGTACCTGGTGACGGCATTATCTGCAAAGACGGAAAAACGACATCTCGCCACTCAATACACAATAAAACTGCTCGAGAAGTACTAGCGTTTTTAGACCAATGACCTTGAACAGTTGCATCTCAAAGGGGTTTGCTATCTAGGCAACCCCTTGTTGCTTAATAGACTCTGCTTGTTTGTTCTTTAGCCTAAACTGGGTTGGCGTGATACCAGCAACACGAAGAAACTCTCGGTTAAAGTTAGACTTAGATTGGAAACCAGCCTGCATAAAAATGTCTGTAATGGATTCTTCTGTTTCACGTAAAGCGGTCATAACATAGTGAATTCGATATTCATTGAGCACCTTCGAAATATTCCGTCTATGCACTTGATTCACCGCTATTGAGACGTGCTTCGCTGGGTATCCAAGCCTTCTTCCAATGCGTGAAAGAGTCAAATCTGGGTCTTTAAACATGGATTCTTTCATCATCAGGGCATCCAGTTGGTCAGTGATTTCTCGCGCTTCATCATCAGTGATTGGAGCCTTGGGTGACCCTGTATTTTGCATCTCAGCCTGAATAGATGAAAAATCTTGGTCTTCCGGCATACTCTCGTTTACTTTTACTAAAGCCCAAATAATGGATGGAATCAGAATGAAATAGCTGACTGATAGAATCGTCTCTGCGTGCCTAAAGTCGTTTGCAAGATAATCGAAAGACAATAGTCCATCTATCAAGGCTGAAAAAATTAGCATTACGCCTGCGATCTTCTTAGCGATGATGATCTGATCCAAGTCAGACAGCCTAGCCTCATCAGGGACAAACCGAGCATTCACGAACAACCCAATACCATAAATCAAAAAGAGCGCCGCAATAGCAACATCAACCGCTCCTAGCCACAGGTCGGGATAAAATGCCAATGATGCAATCGCCAGCGGTGCAATGAAATGTCGTAATCGCTGCCACATCGTGTTGTTACTCAATACAAAGCAGAGCCATGTGGCAACAGGAAGAATGGCAGAAAACAGCGACTGGAGGTATCGCAAGATTGAAAGATCAAAGGTCCACCTCAACCCCACAATGAAAGTACCCAAAGAACAAAAAAAGACAAATAAAACAATGCCGATATGAGAATGACGTTTTCTCTTATGAAGCAATAGTGCTGTCAGCAAAAAAAGTAAAGATGCGACAAATGGTAAAGGTACGGAGAACATATTTATGACATCCTAAATCAACCCAAGTATCGCGAATGACTTAGGTAATGCTGTACTGATGAATCGAGTAACTGGGAACGAATCATCTTAAAGTTAAGCTTTTGTCTTAGCACGCTTCCAAAGCCTTCCATCGATAGCAGAGAGCCCCAATGCAATCAGCCCCATTCCAACAAAGTGGATAGGTTCCAAGCTTTCATTGAGAAAGACTGCGCCCAAGATAATTGCTGACACAGGCACCAGTAGAGTCACCAGTAGCGCATTGGTTGCGCCAGCGGCTTCAAGTATATTGAAGTAGAGTACATAAGCTAATGCGGTAGAAACGATAGCCAACGCTAAAATTGCACTCCACGTACCAGAGCTAATACTCGTAAAACCTATCGGTCCTTCAACGAAGAAAGTGACTGGAATCAATATGATGGTTGATGCGGTTACTTGGCCTGCTGCAATTGCAAGCGGCTTCACACCCAAGGCTTTGTATCGACGTCCGTAAACACTGGACAATGAATAACAGATGGTTGCCCCTACAATCGCCAGTTGCGCTAACAATGGACTGTTCCCTGACAAGGCAGGGAGGCCAATCATGACCACAACGCCTGCAAAACCAATCACCACACCTAGAATTTTCAGAAAAGTCGGTCTTTCATCTGGTAGAAGCAGGCCCGCGACAACCACCCCAGATATCGGGGTCGCCGCGTTCAATATTGATGCCAAGCCAGACGCAATCTGGGTTTGCCCCCAAACAATCAGAGCAAAGGGTATCACGTTGTTGAGCAGCCCATTACGAAGAAGGAAAGCCAAACACTGGCATTTTTTGGCGGTTTAATACCAACAATAATAGCGATTAGCCACAATACAATCGCGGCGATACCGACTCTTAAGGTCACAATGGTTAATGGCGCTAACTCACTAACAGCTACGCCAACGAAAAAGAAGGAGCCGCCCCACAATATGGAGAGCAAAATGAGCATAGCCCATACTTTGGCGCTCATTGACTGGCTTATTGTTGTCATTATGCCTTCCCTGACAGTGAGTTATCTGTCCAATATAACGTTCAAGTCATCGACTGGATATATGTTTGACCAAGTTCTTTTTAGGATTCACGCAATTAAGAGTTAATCTCCTCGACAAAATCTTCAATAGTTACCTACTGCAACATTCATGAGATTGATTTATCTTTGGTATTTTTTGATAATAGTTCGTATTATCAAAAATGAGTCTAATTATGTTCAGCCCATCGTCCGCCCAATGCCGCACAGCGGTTTCCACAACTTTCGATACCGCGTCTAAAAGCTATTCCATTTTACTTGCTGAGGACGACTCCGAACTCAACCACAGGCTCACCTCACTGCTAAATGAACAGGGTTACATTGTCACCTCAAGGTTTTGTGGCAACGATACTTTGAACGCCTTTCATAACGACGCTTTTGATTTGGTCATATTAGATGTCAACCTTCCCAATCTAGATGGATTTGAGCTACTCAATGTTATCCGAGCGCGGTCTCAAACCCCGGTGGTGATGCTCACCGCCTATGGCGCCGAAGAGTTTCGAATACAGGGGCTGAAATCTGGTGCTGACGACTACATCACTAAACCGTGCAACTTTACTGAAGTGAGTTTGCGAATCGAAGCCATACTACGTCGTACTCAGATGACTCAGCAGACGAACTCCCCTTCTCAACTTTCAGACAGAGAGATCACTCTTGATAAACAGGCTTACACGGTTTTGATCAACCAAAAGCCAAATTTGGAGCCAATTCCACTCACCCCTATCCAATTCAAACTCCTTTGGACTTTGGTGGAGAACGCTAACGAAGTATTAACTAAGCCCTTTCTCTACCAAACGGTACTGGAGAAGCAGTTTAGCCAATACGACCGCGCGCTAGACATGCACTTGAGCCGAATTCGCAAACGTCTCATTGCTGAAGGTATGTCGAACGATCGTATTCAGACAGTTCACGGAAAAGGATATATCTTCAAATGAAAAAGATGCTGTTCTGGCGATTGTTCATCGTGTTGTCTCTTGGTGTGGTATTTTTCTTTTTCTCTTCTACACAGCGTGGCAATCCTCTCAAACGAGAAAATGAGTTACCTGAAACAGTCCCACCAGCAAGAGATTCTAGATTGGGGTAACAAAGCGCAAGATTTTATTGATGCGAACAACTGGCAAGGCTTGATGATTGGCTCATTGATCTTGCCGATTCTGAGTCAACATGGGCGACCGTTCTAAAATCAGAACTGACGGTACAAGGTGGCAATACCCTCAACGATCGTTTCTGGTCTGGTTATGGAATTGGCCGCAGCGTAGAGTGGAAGATCCATCTCGATTTCCCGAACAACCCAATAATGGAAGTTGCCCTCGAACCGTTTGGCCACCATTTTCTCGTGATTCTTCCCGATAGAATGCGCCCAGGAACCTACATGTCTCATGCCTTTTGGTTGTTTCGATTCGTCATCCCTTTTCTTTCGTTATTGGCTCTGACCGTATATTTGTACCGATACGTCATGCGCCCACTACAGCAATTCCACCGAGCCAGCCAAGCTTTCAGCCAAGGGGATTACTCAGCGCGAATTGGTAACACAATGACGCTCGGGGATGACGAGATAAGCCAAGTTGCTCGCACATTCGATAAGATGGCGGAACGTACATCAGACGTGATTCAACACAATCGAAACTTGATTGCCGACATGTCTCATGAAATTCGTACGCCTTTAGCACGCATAGAGATGGCAATTGATTGTGCGGATAGAGAGATTGATCGTGAGGATATGCTCAACCGCATCAAAACTGATACACAAAAGATGCGTTCAACCGCAGAAGATACATTAACGTTGGCTTGGATTGAGAACGAGCAGCCTAACTTACGTTCGGAGTCATTTGATCTGGCTGAGTTGATTGAAATTATTGCAGACGATGCTCGCTTTGAGTATCCAGACAAGCAAATCATCCTTGAACAAGACGAACCACTTCCTATTTCTAATTCGAGCCAATTGGCATTAAGTCAATCATTGGAGAATGTGATACGCAATGGGCTTCGTTACACCGATGTGGGCGAGACACTCACGATTAAAGCCACTAAGAAAGCAACGTGTTATCAGATCCTTATTACCGACTCTGGTCCGGGTATTGACCCATGTTTGTACGAAAAGATCTTTAAGCCCTTCTTTAAGGCCAATAATCAAGTCGCTGCGCGTAAAGGCTTTGGTGTCGGGTTGGCGCTCGCTAGGCGCCATATTGAAGCCGTTGGGGGGACAATTCGCGCCTACAATGCTCATGAGCAAGGCTTAACTATGGATATCACACTACCTAAACAAGAATAGCTGCGCGAGTTTGTAACAGTTGTAAAATTCGTTTACTCATCATGGAAGAATCACCAAAATCTCACCCGATAATAATTCTCATTAACAATGGAGGTTACGGTGTTTTCTTCAACCGTATTTAAGTTAAGCCCACTTTCCATCGCTCTTTTAGCAGCATCACACGCCACTTATGCCAAGGATGATATTGAGGTTATCGAAGTCACTGGCAAGACACCTGCCTCAGTCGACATCACTATCGATGCCGATCAGTTGGCCAAATCCCAAGCACAAGATCTTAACGACATTTTCCGCAAAAACGCCGAGGTCAGCGTAGGTGGATCGTCCGGCGTCTCACAAAAGATCTATGTTCGCGGACTTGAGGATACCATGCTGAATGTATCCATCGACGGTGCAGAGCAATCAGGTAACCTTTTCCATCACCAAGGCCGCTTATCGATTGAGCCTGAACTTTTAAAACAAGTAGACGTAAGCGCTGGTGCTGGCCGAGCCACTGATGGTCCGGGCGCATTGGGTGGCGCAATCAAGTTCACCACCAAAGATGCCCATGATTTACTCGCTCCGGGCGATAGATTTGGCGCTATGGTTAAAGGTGGCTACTACACCAACAACGACGGCTACAAAGCGTCCGCAAGCTTATATGGTGAAGTCTCAGATCAGCTTGGGTTGTTAGCATCTTTTGGCTACGTTGATGGCGACAACATCAAAGATGGCCAAGGTGAAGAGCAGCCTTATACTGCTCTAGAACAGCAGGTTGCCCTACTCAAATTGTCTGGTCAGCTTAACGATGCAAACTATGTATCAGTCAGTTATGACTACCGCAACGATGACGGGACACGCTTAAATCGACCGCACTTTAAACCAAGCATCAAGAACGAGCCGATAGAACAAGAAACAGACCGCTCTACGCTGACATTGAATCACAAATATACAGGCGGCGAGCTACTAAACCTTGATTCAACACTGTACTCAACCAATAGTCGACTGGCTCATAAAGATCACCCCAAATGGGGCACCAGTGACGGCACAATCAAAACGACTGGTGTGAAGTTCTTTAATACCAGTAAGTTTACTGACCATAGTCTGGTTTACGGCATTGATTACAAAAAAGACAAAGCCGAATTTGAAACTAACTACGACGGCAAGAAAGATGACGAAGAAAAGGGCACAGTTTACGGCCTGTTCGTTCAAGATGACTGGAGTGTTACGGAAGCCCTTCTTCTTACAGCAGGCGCTCGTTATGACTGGTACGAATTAACCGACAATATTGACCAAGAATTCGAGTCTAGCGGCTTTAGCCCAAATGTGGGGTTGGATTATCAAATTGTATCTGGATTCAATGTTTTTGCTAGTTATGCTCAGGCATTCCGTGGTCAACAAATCAAAGAACTGTTTGTCATTGATTACCGAAAAAACGATCCAAACCGTCAGCCAGAAGAAGCGCGCAACTTAGAAGTTGGAGCTAAATATGAGCATGAAGCATTCTATGCTGGCATTACCTTGTTCGATAGTGTCATCAAGGATGTGGTGACCAACGAAGGTGCGGTTTACACCAACGTTGGCGACTTAGATAACCAAGGTGTCAGCGCTTATCTTGGCTATGCCATCTCTGATATCTCAGCCAAGCTCAGCTATAACCAGTCTCGCCCTGAACTCGACGGCGTGCCACTTTCCGATGGCGACTCCACACTAGGCACTTCAATCGGCGACACTTGGTATTGGATTTAACTTATCAAGCTATGGACTCGCTTGAGTTTGGCTGGAATGCCCGCTTTGTTGAACGCTTGACGGATGTGTCCGATGCAAGCATCTACCAGAGAAACCGGGCTACGGTGTACATGATGTGTACGCATACTGGATGCCAGTTGAAGGTGAAGATCTGTCACTTGCGTTGTCTATCAAGAACGTGTTCGATAAATACTACTTCGATCACGCTTCCTACATGGAATACATTGGCAGCCCAATTGCGCAAGGCTATGCAAGCGCCGGGCGTGACTTCCGCTTTAATGTGACTTACGCGTTTTAAATTCAACATCGTTGCTTTCATGTAAATGCGTTAGTCAAAGCACTTAGCCAATCGATAACAAGCCCATCTGTAACTCGCGTTGCAGGTGGGCTTGTTACTTTTAGGGGCTATAGCTGCTCAAAGTAATGCGCTATTTTATTGATCGAATTCAAGGTTACTTCGAGCTCTTCTCTAGACAACTCACTCGCTGCTGCTGCTGCCCATACTGCTTGTTTTTCATCGAGCAATGTGTAGATACGCTTCCCTTCGCCGGTCAGCAGGACATGTTTCGCTCTTTTGTGACTGGGATTCTCTATGTATTCAACCAGCCCATCATTGGCCATTACATCGACTAGCCTTTGACTTGCTTGACGGCTTTGTCCCATTACTCGGCCAATTTCTGGCACCGTCAGCTTCTCCTCCGATTTTTCAATGGCGCCCATAATCTTCCACCGAGCACTGCTAAGACCAAATTCTTCTGTCATTTGATCCCCTTCGGCATTAAACAGTCCACTCACTCGAAAGGTAGCTAACACAATCTTGGTGAAGATTTCATCATCTCTATCCATCAAATACTCCTCACTAACCAACTTGACAACATGTTGTCATTTATCTAAACTTGACAATATGTTGTCAATAATAACGAATCGGACGTGAAGATGAAACCAATAATCCACCGTATAGCGGCACTCATCGCTACCTTATGCATCGCGACATTTTTTACTTCAACACTGTTAGTCGAACTATTTGGCTCACTAGAAGCCATACAGAAAGTGAAATCCCTAATTGTTTTTCCAGGGCTTTTTTATTCTTATCCCCTCAATTGCAACTACAGGTGCCACCGGCTTTCTCATGTCTAAAGAGCGCTCGGGTAAACTGTCACAGCGTAAGAAAAAACGCATGCCCGTCATTGCTATAAACGGCATTGTTATCTTAATCCCGGCGGCTTACTTCCTAAACCAATGGGCCATGTCCGGCGTTTTCGACTCGAAATTTTATTTACTGCAAGCCGTTGAGCTGACTGTAGGTTTCATCAACCTTTCTCTGATGGTCATGAACATTGCTGACGGCAAAAAGATCGCTTCTTGGAAAAAGGTAACCGCATGAACTTAATCACCGAAAACTTCAATTACTTACGCCTACGTTTCACTGTTTTAATGGCGTTGATATTGAGTACTTCTGTGTTCGCTGACCAGGATACCTTTAACAAAGTCTGCAACTCTTGCCATTCCGGAGGTTTCAAAGGGTTCGTTACCGGCGCGCCCAACATCGAAAATCGTGATGAGTGGATCGCCTACCACGAGCAACATAATGCACAACAAATGCGAGCCATCGTACTTGAGGGACTTAACGACCATAAGGTTAAAGGCGGCTGTAAAAAATGTTCTGACGAATCGATTGTAAGCGCGGTTGATTTCATGATTGCAGAAACCCAATAACCACGGCTAAGGACACCTTATGAAACGTTACGCCTCTGCATTGATCGTTTTACATTGGATGCTAGCGATACTAGTTCTGTTAGCCTTAGTTATGGGCAATGACATCGCGGCATTATCGAATGATCTTGACCTAAAAGTTGATCGTTTAACCGTCCACAGTATCGCAGGGCTCTTGATCGGACTGTTTTTCACATTACGGCTAATCGTTAAACGTTTGAAGCCTTTAAATGCTCCAAAAGAGCACAGCAGTTTGCCCGCCAACAAACTTGCTGCCGCTTTTCATCATTGGCTTTACTTACTGGTTTTTAGTGTAGTGTTAAGTGGCATCGCCATAGCGGTTGAGGTGGATATGCTCACTATCGTGAGGATGGGCGATACCATGCCAGAGAGCTTAGGCTCGCTTGGAGTGCGTCAACTACACGGATTACTCACTCAACTTCTTGGTGTCAGTATTGCTCTTCATGTCATCGCCGCTCTATACCATCAGTGGGTATTGAAAGACCGCCTGTTCTCACGAATGTGGTTTGGTAAACAAGAGGGATCAAAATAGGCTGCATATCAGCAGGCTGTAATATGAAAATGAATAATCATGGCCCGCCCCAGACCACTGTTATCGGGCATCACTATGATGCCCGACAAAATTTAATTAACTCACCTTGAACTGCTTCAAAATCTCAGTAATATGCGCCGCTTTCTGCTGAGTAGATTCACACAACCTCGCCGTTTCACTCGCACCATGAGAGGTTTCTTGTCCAATGCCATTTATGTTAGACACACTGGAGTTTATCTCGTTAGCTGCTGCACCTTGCTGCTCCGTTGCAGAAGCAATCAAGTTGTTCATTTCAGTAATTTGAGATATCGACATCGCCACTTGCTCAATGGCCTGCCCCCCTTTCTCAGCTTGAACTACGCCTGACGACGCATGCTCTTGCGCTGTGTTCATCATTTCTACTGTATTGCGAACTTCCTTGCGTAGACCCTCAATCATGGTATCAATCTCACCTGCAGACTCTTGAGTACGTGAAGCCAAACTTCTCACTTCATCCGCAACAACAGCAAAGCCACGCCCCTGCTCACCCGCTCGCGCAGCCTCAATAGCCGCATTCAAAGCAAGCAAATTAGTTTGCTCAGCAATACCTTTAATAACATCCAGCACAGACACGATCGTTTCCGTTTCTGTTTCTAAGCTGTGTACCGCTTGGCTCGACTTATCGATCTGCTCTGCGAGCGAGTTGATATGATTGATGGTGTTACCGATGATCTCTTTACTGCTCTTAGACTGCTGATCCGCTTGAATGGTTGCCGTTGATGCAGAGTTTGCATTGTGTGCCACTTCTTGAATGGTAATACTCATTTCGTTTATGGCGAGCCCAACTTGTTGGGTGTTTTCCTGCTGACCATTTACCCCTTCACTTGTTTGCAAACTGATTGCGGCCATATTTTCTGAGTAACCCAGTAGCTCTTTGTTCGCAAGGGTCAAATCTTCTACCGTGTTGCGAATCTTACTCACAAACGAGTTAAAGTTGGTCGCGAGCTGCGCCAATTCACCTTCACCGTGTACAGGGAGTTTGGTGGTGAGATCACCTTCACCCTTCGCGATATCCCGCAGCTGTCGAATCACCGCAGAGATAGGTTTGATGATAGCTGTTGTAATCAGAGTCGCCGCAACAACCCCAATGATCAAGCCAATAGAGCCCACCGATAAAATGGTCCAAGAGGTTGCTTGATTCACTTTCGCTAGCTCTGGGCCAAGGCTCGCCTGCTCATTTTGAACAGACTTATTAAACTCTTCCGCTTTTGCCATCAATTGCGGGCTCAGTTCACTTACAGACCCTTTGATGGCCGCGTCCCAATTAAGTACGGTATCTACCAATTCATTCGTGGTCGCAACATAGTCTTTCGCTGATTTACGAGCCTGTACCAATACTTTCCGTTGAGTTGGATCGCGCACTAAACCGACTAACATCTGCAGTACTTTTTCAAACTCTTTGAACTCTAAGCGAGTTGAGTTCACCGCAGCTTGATCGCGATTGTTTAAAAACTTCACTATCCCTAATCGACCAGCTTGCACATGAGATAGGCTTTTTGGCCATAGTAGATTGCGGAAATATTGTTGCTTTTAAAGGCGTTATCAATCAAGCCAGTTAACGAACTGCGGAGTTCTTCACCCAGCACACTCAACCTTGCTGCACCAACTTCTCGCTCTTTTTGAAGTGCTTCTATCTGACTAAATGCGCCTATGTAACTATCGTGAAGTGTTTTAGCTTCTTCCATAATTGCACTACGTTCTGGATCCGATATCGCTCCGCTAATTTCGTCCAATTTGCCCTTGAGATTGCTAGCCGCTTCTTGATACACAGTGAGTGCTTGTTTGTCCCCTGAAATGATGTATTCATTGGCCAATAGGCTCTCTTCAAGGAACTGAGCTCGAAGATTAGATGCATAGTTCGCATCATCTGCAAGCTCTTGATAAGACACAAATCCATCTGAGGCATTCTCTACCGACAGGTAACCTTTCACGGTAATGACCGTGATGATGACGAGCAGTAATCCAAAACCACTAATAATGAGTTTTCTAACCGACATACGTTTTTCCCTTAAAGTAATAAACTGCCCGTCATACAGCGAGACACTTCATCCCCACTTCACTGTGTTCGAGCCCTTATTTTTGAACCATGGTTTTTCGGCTAACGAGTAATCTTAAATGTCACTTTCTTGGTTTCCGATTTGGCCTCTTCCCTACCCATTACATTCACCCTTTTTAAAGAACCTGTAATAAGTCTATCCTTGACGAGCTGAAAAGAGGCCGCTGTTTTAGCTGACATCAATCCAACGTTGCCGCATACCCTTTCGGGCCAAATAACTTCTCGTAGGAATATTCATTGATGTTTGCTTTACTAAGGACTGGGATCAGTGGCCCAGTTCTGAATGGGAAATCCTGACCCGGTTTCTCATCTTCTAGCAATCGAACCATCATCCCCATTGCAATGCGAGCTTGGTCTACAGTCATATCTGCTGGTGCTGCTGCAATCGTGCCATTATTGATGCCGTCATACAGTGCAGGTGTGATGTAGGTACCAATCACTTTCGAGCTTTGACCCGTTTTAGAGATAACCGTTGGTGCTAATTCGGCAGCAACGGCATTACCAATAACGTAATCCACGTCTGGATATTCCTTTAGAGCAGCCGCAAGTAAATCCCCTTGTGCCTTAGCCGAGGTATCGCCCCACTTCACTGCGACAACATTCATCTCGCCAGGGAAGAAATCGGTCGCCGACTGAAAGCCTGTAAAGGAGTCATCTGCCCAGCCGGAGTTTTTCGGTCCGGGAAGGAACACCACATTCACCTTCTCTTTGCCCGCTTTCTCGGCATCATTGGCGACAAACTCTCCCGCGAGATACCCCATATCGTAGAAACTCACCAAGGATTTTGCTGAAATGTTCTGCGCTTCAATATCGTTGATCACTTCCACCACAGGAATGCCTTTGGTATCAATGTCCTTCACAATATCGTTGTTGCCACTGTAGCTGATCGAGCCAAGAATGATGCCATCTACACCCATACCCACCAGCTCATTAAGCTGATCTTGTTGGGTACCAAGATTTGAGTAACCACCCGCCTCTTTAAGTACAAGCTCCACATTCAACCTTTCAGCTTCGCTGGTGAGGCCATAGCTCACCGCATGCCAGTAAGAATCTTGCACATGAGGGATACTGATCCCGATGCGAAGTTTCTTTTCTGGTGCAGCAGGCAGCTTCCAAGTCTCAATGATTGGCCCACGAAGGCTCAGAGCTTGCTGACCTGGATTCTTCTGACCCACATCGTAGTTCCCGTAAAAACTGCCCACAGACATCTCTTCTGCGTAGCTCAGAGGGACTGCAAAACTGCCTACGGCAACTGCAGCACATATCGTGCTCGTTAAAAATTTTCTATTTATCATTTTTCTCTCCTAGCGTTTTTCCAACCGACGGCTCGTTGGCAAAATGGCCTCATGAATCTTCATGTCTATTGTTCGGATTTTGGGGATAGCGATAGGTGCTGCCATCTGGCAAAGTCGCTTCCATCTTAGTTAAGGCAGCATAAAGCTCTGGTCGTCTGTCTTTGATGTAATCACTTTCGCCATAAGGATGGGTTGGCAAGTAGTTACCCGGCACACAGTCCGCCACCAGCAGCGTAGGCATGTTATTCGCGTGCGCGAGCATCTCTCCGTATGGATCAGCAATGGCACTGTTACCTAAATAGACGCCAGACAAGCTGCCATCAGAACGGAACTGCCTCATGGCATGGTTGGCATAGACGGTAAACATCTTATTGCTGTATGCATTACCCGGTATCGCTGTTTTGGAAATGTCAGGGTAAGTCCACGAACTAAAGAACGTGCCATCGGCGTTGACCGTGCCGACGTCTGCTGCAGTCGGGGCGAGCACCACTTGTGTACCTTTGAGCGCATAGATTCGGTATAGCTCAGGGAACTCAGCTTCATAGCAATTAAGGAGACCCACGTTGATCCCATTCACTGGAATTGGAATGTAAGCCTCTTCTGGGTCATTCACATAAGGGAACTTCCAATTCGTTTTTTCGCCTGTTCCCCAAAGGTGGCATTTTCGATAGTTACGAAGCACGCCACCTTCTTTGTCGATCATCACGATGCTGTCGTAATGCTCTTGAGTATCCGGATCAACTTCCGCGTAAGGGCAGACAATCGCCAGATTGTTCTTGCGTGCAATAGGGCCCACGAGCTCCTGCACTTGCACCTCTGTCCGCACAACATTCTCAATGTCGTTAGGCAAAATGTTATAACCGCACAAGAAAAGCTCAGGCAGAACGAGAATCTGGGCTTGATAGCCTGCCGCCTTACCTGCCCACTCTTCCAAACACTTTAGGTTATGGTCTATGGCAGCTTTATCTCCGGCTAATCCTTCACCTTGATACACCGCAATGCGAAGTCCTTCCCCCTCTTTAGGGGCGTCGGTTCCGGTCAGGCACATTTTCACCATTGGATAACGACAATCTGTGATGGTTTCACCGAGTGGGCACATATTGCCGTAATTATTTAACTGATTAACGTCGATTCCCATGAGCTCTCTCCACTAGATTCTTGATGCGTTGTAGGGTTTGCGTTTATGGATTCGCAAAGGTTGAGTTGATGTGCTATCTCGAACTACAAGTTCCTCTACAACCGTCGCCATGTGTTTGACCATAGAGTCAATTTGCTCAGCTGTGATTACCTGTCTCACAACGATGCGGAAAACGTAAGGGCCGTCCGCTTTTTCTGGATCGGTCGTTGGAAGCTGGTAGGAAGCAATAATCCAGCCGTACTCACGCATTTCATCGGCAAAATCTGGCATCTTGAAGATACCTTTTTTACCCTCCTTAAATTTAAACACGACGATTGGGTAATAAATGTTATCGCTAATCGGAGTGAACACATTCCCAAGAGTTGGGTTGTCCATAATGCTGTTAATGAGATGGTCGGTATTATCCATGCAGTTATCGAGCACCGCTTGATAACCTGAACGTCCCCAGCTCAAGAAATTGTAGTACTGGCTTATGATCACCCCAGACCCACGCGAGAAATTCACCGTGTAATCGACGAAGCTGCCACCTAGATAGGTAATGTTGTAAATCAGATCGGGGTCTACCACATCTTTATTGCGAAATAGCACCGACCCCATACCTGGGTAAACCATGCCAAACTTATGATTTGAAATATTAATTGAGCGCACTCGCTTGGTATGCTTAAAATCGAATCTAACTGCGTTGTGCCCTTGATCTTCAGCTCGGCGATTAGTGAAAGGAAGTATGAAGCCACCGCTTGCACCATCTACATGAATCGGGATATCGACGCTGGTTTCATCAACATGCATAGAGCAGTACGCCTCCACCGCATTATCAATACCTTCGGTGTCGTCGCCATTGCCAGTAAAGGTCGTCCCAGCAATCGAACCCACTGCCATAACAAGCTCGCCAACTGTACGCTGATCGAGCGTTGGCAAGTACTCATCAGGATATTCACACAAGGCTATGATTTCTTCGCGGTAGATACTGTCTTTGATTGTGCAATGTAGCACTTCTGCGACATCACCCCCGTTAGGGAATATTTGTCATCGCCCATCGATACATACAACGCACCAACATCGTAGTAGCGACAGTACTTATCCCAACAGCCATGAACATGAGTACTCATCAACAAAAAAGGACGATCTAGAGGGTTTCGATGAGGGTTGGCTTTGTTGCAGTTTTGCCAGTGTTTACGGTGAGCGATTAAGGCAAGCATTATTGCTTCAGAAGAACCCACCGTTACAGAACCATAAAAGCCTTCGCTCTTGTCTGGATCGTTGTCTTCTGGCGCAAATTCAGTACCCAACATCTCACCCATCATTCGGATCAGGCGTTTTTCAATCAAAGAGCTTTGTGGGTACTCTTCATGGTCGATAAAGTTTTTATCTAAGTTTTCTTGGATGAGTTTTTCAGCGTAGTCATCCATCCAAGTGTTAACATAAGTTGCAAGATTGAGAGCGGGGCTCCCATCGAGATTGAGCGAGTCTTTAATCATTCGGTACGCCGACTCCGGAGACATTGGGTCTTCGGGGATTCGAGTTTTGGGTACGTTCTGCTTAAACTCTTGTCGCCCATATACAGGCAGCATTGAATTATCCTTAGCCATCTAACTTTCCTCATCATAATCAGAAGTTATGTCCCTCTTTTACAAGGGAAACTGTGCATCTGCGTACTGACTCGCCGTTTACAAATTTTGTTATTATTCAGGGTAAAGCATGTAATAAACTGGCTTTCTACGCTGCGGGTATCTCAATCCTTCGTTTCATAAACGGTATAAATCGTTTATTACCCAAATATGCAATTTAATTAATAGCACAACGATGCACAGCTTCCAGTGAAGGTGTGACTTTTTGATTAACTTGAAGTGAAATTTGAGTGATTGGTTAGGTTATGGGTCAATAACGTAGGTATGGGAGCAGTGTCGCTATTTTTTGTCGAGTATGATGCGACGATCGACACGGCATACAAGATATATAACGGGCACAAAGAATTGCTCAGAAAGAGCAATTAAACGGCCATCATAGCTCTTGGAGACATTTGTTCTTACAGACATTTAACTGCTCAGCGTTTCTTCACTCATCGCATCAAACACACAATAGCGGTTTTTGCCCTGCTGTTTGGCTGCATACATAGCATGATCGGCCTGTCTTAACAGTTGATCACCATCGAAGTGCTCAGCCTGTGGAAAATACGTGACGCCCAAGCTAGCAGAGACCTGCAAAGAATGGTTCTCATAGAAGATGGGAGCGGAAATCGCAGACAGAATTCGATTCAAGCACGGGGTGGCGTCTTCAAAAGTATTGAGATCTGAAAGCACAATAGCGAACTCGTCACCACCCAGCCGCCCAACAGTGTCGGTTTCTCTAACTTGAATCACAAGCCGATTAGAAACTTCTCGTAAAACGAAATCTCCCGCATCATGACCGTGGTCATCATTGATTTGCTTAAAACCATCCAGATCAAGGAAAACAACCGCAAACTTGTCGCCGCGTCTTTGAGAATTATTTAGGTGCTGTTCTAAACGAGAGGTTAATAAAGCGCGGTTTGGTAATCCTGTTAAAATGTCGTGCAATGCTGCGTTTTCCATCTCTGCTTCTCGCTTTTCTGCTCGCTGATATCGCTGAACGTTGCCACTAAAAGATCACCAGCCCAAGCGCCATTGAGCAACATGTACTTCTGGGTACCATCTTTGCAATTTACGTTGACTTCCATCGACTCGATGATTTCATGATTGGATTTGGATCGTTCTACCCGATTTTGCCATGCGGCAAGCACTTCGTTTCGATACTCTATATCTTGGTACGCTTTAGCAAACCAATCGCGAATAGTAGGTATTTCTTCAAGTTTCCAACCGAAAATTTTAGTAAATGCTGGATTCACATACTCGATCTTTCCACGCTCACTTGCCCAAGCAATAGCAACATTAGCCGAATTTACAATTGCTTCGAGCTTTTGGTTAGCGTCTTTAATGGCTTGCTCTGACTTTTTCCTTTCGGTGATATCGCGCACAGACGCATAGAGGAAGACTTCCTCATCGATGCTCACCACTTTGGTTGTTACTTCGGCTGGATAGGTTGTACCGTTTTTCTTTCTGTGCAGAGTCTCGAAAGTCTTGGGCATCTGAATCAGATCGTTGATCACATCTTCGACCTGATCGTCTGGCATTTGCCCTTCCCAATCTCGGACATTCAGTTGCAATGCCTCTTCACGAGAATATCCAAGCATGTGTCCAAATGCGTGGCTACACTCTACGACATCACCGTATCGATTTAAAATGTGTATCCCGTCACTCGCTTGCTCCAAGATGACTTGGAGTCGGTCGCGCTGCATCTTACTGAGCTTTTCCGCCTGACTTCTTAACGTCACTTCACTGGTTAAGTTGAGCGTCGCCGCTTCGAGTGCCAGATCTCGCAGCTTCCTCTGGTGAATATCCTGAAGTGAACCTGCCATTTCTGTGGGGTTGTTATCTTTGTCTTTCAAAGAGTGCCCCATTACTCTGAACCAGCGATAGGCACCACTTTTTTCACGCAATCGGAACTCAACTTGAAAATCACTCCCTTCATTAAAGTGCGCTTCTAAAGCCGCTATTGTAGGCTCCCTGTCATCGGGATGAAGTCGATTTTTCCACTCTTTAAAGCTCGGCTCGATTTCATTGTTTTTAAAGCCAAGTAATGTAAAGAATTGCTCCGACCAATAGGCTTCGTTACTTACCGCTTTCCAAGACCAGATACCCACACCAGTGCCTTCAACCGCTAAGTCATACAACATCTTGCTCTCTAGCAGCTCTTTTTCAGAGTGCTTTTTAAGCCAGAATAGTCTTGTCATCAGCCCAATAATGGCCAGCAGAATAATCAAGGCTAGGCCCATAAGCAGGTTGATGGTATCGGACTTTTTCTGAATGCTTTCGGTCTGATCTTCCACCAACTTCTCTAGTCGAGTTTGATAGTGCCACAGCTCCGCCGCCATGTTTCGTTCGGGGGAAATATCTTTGATAATGGAGAACAGAAGTTTCCTTCCTTGATACTCAATAGGAGAAGAGTGCACCTCTACAGTTTTGATCGTGCCATCCGCCAATTTATGGCGAAACACAAAGAAGTTTCGGCCCTCTGTCGCCGCCAATTTTCGCTCGGCGGCCACTTGCTCGGCAGAAAGCTGATTGATTTGTTGAATTTTCATTGAGGTGAGAGAAGGATAACCATAAAACTCTTCCGAGGAGCCGTTCGCTTCAACGATCTCTCCACTTACAGGGTCGATTAAGAGCTTGATGGCGTTGTGCTTATGGAACGCGTCGATAAACGTTGTATCAGCCACCGATTTTTGTGTGACGATAAATAAAAAACAGTCCTAAAAACCAAATGGTCCTGCGCATATCGAGTCATTCCAATCCATGCATTGAGCAATGAAAGCACGATGGTAAATTTCATTGCATTATCTTTCCATTGACAACTATAGCAAATAACTATTAATCATCTGTTTGTACCACAGGTTAGTGGTCCATGCACAGAACCAAAGTGCTACTTTGAAGACGAAAGTTGTACTATTTCTGGGACTGTGGTGTTTATCATTTAAAAAGTGATCGATTTACCTACCCAATAAAGTAAATAACAGTAAACGTTCAGATTACGTTCATTGAGCCGTGTTATTGTCTGCCTCAATCAACGTTCGATAGGAAAGAGAACTCTTAATGGATTCAGTTACCCAAGCCGCATTAGGCGCGACAGTTGCAGGCGCAATTGCTGGTAAACGATGTAATGCTAAAGTGCTGCTAATGGGTGCCGCTCTTGGCACATTGCCCGATTTAGATGTTATGCTCGATTACGGAGATGCCGTTGAGAACACCATCAAGCATCGTGGATTTAGCCATTCAATCTTTGTATTGCTTCCGTTTTCTTGGCTCATCTCCAAGCTATATACACGATTCAGGCCTGATGAGTTCTGGACTATGTCGCGTGTGTTTCTTCTCACCGCGAGCGTGTTGATTACTCACGCCCTGCTTGATGCGATGACCACCTATGGCACCCAATTGATTTGGCCGATACAAGGCTATTTCTCGGTTAACAATGTCTTTATTATCGACCCACTTTACACCTTACCACTCTTGGCTGCGATTCTTGTTGGGCTGTTTTCGAGCAAGCGCGGAGGGCAATGGTGCCGTGCCGTCGTCGCTATCTCAACCTTGTATTTAGGTTGGGGCTTTGCCTCTCAGCAAGTCATTGAATCGCGAGTCGAGCAGAACTTAGCAGCGCACAATATTCCCAACCAGCAAGTGCTGATTACACCGACACCATTCAACACGGTGCTGTGGCGCGTAGTTGTGATGGATGACGGTCAGTATTGGGAAGGATTGGCGTCACTGCTAGATAGCGACTCCAACATTGATTTCATCGCTCGTCCTCTTGGTGATTGGCCACTTGAAGACAAACCGAACACGTTAAAAGGCCTACAAGCTTTCTCCGGTAACTTCCTCAACTACCGAGTGCAAGACGACGCACTGATTGTATCGGACCTTCGCCTTGGCATGTCAGACAGCCTACCGTTTGAGTTTATCTTCGCAGAGAAGCGAGAAGATGGAGAGTGGGAACTGCTCAATTCGACTCTGCGCTATCCAAGTGAACGCAATCTAGATGTACTCGGTCAGCTTTGGGCAAGGCTAAAAGGCGACCAAAATATTGATGCTAATTTGCAGTCGTTATGAAGATGCGTTCTAGACACTAAAACTAATAAACCAAAACGCCCTACTACAATAATGGGGCGTTTGTACTTTCAAGAGAATGACACTTTTAATTCATCAACTTCAATAGTTCTTTAGATGCTTTTTTGGGATCATCGGCGTGGCAAATCGCAGAAACTAACGCTAAGCATGAACACCCGTTGCCGTCAGCTCGGGAATGTTAGACTCATTGATGCCCCCTATCCCAACGATCGGTAACTCCGTCTGATTTAACGCATAGCTAAGCCCCTTTAAGCCCCAATGCATCTTGGTGTTTGTCTTAGTCGGCGTGGCAAAGATGGCGCTCAGCCCGATGTAATCAATAGGCAGGCTCTCGGCTTGGGCAAGTTGCTCTTCATTTTCGATAGAAAGGCCTAGAATTTTGTTTTCGCCAATCAATCGGCGCGCCGTTGTCGCTGGCATGTCGGTTTGGCCTAAATGCACACCGTCAGCATCAACGGCAAGTGCCACATCGACTCTGTCATTGATGATCAACGGAACACCGGTTCCCGCTAGAATAGCCTTTACTGCTTCCGCTCTTTCAATAAATGCCCGCACGTCACCATGCTTTTCCCTCACTTGAACCATAGTGACGCCACCCGCAACGGCCTGTTCTACCACCCACTTTAAGGTTTCGAGATCTTGTTGATCATCGGTCACGAGATACAGTTTATATGGGTTCATATCCACTCTTTTCGGTTTCATTTTTTTAAGTAACTCGTCGAATTTTATCTTACCCAACGAAATAGCGCCTCATAAAGAGGCGCTTACGCAAAACAAAGTTAGTTTATGCAGCAACTAATAGAAATCATGACTTACTGAATTTTCAGATGAGCAAGTAATGTTTCTTCGTCTAGTTGGTATAGCTCATCCAACAGGTTCAACTGTAAACTACCTGGGCCACGTGCGTTTTCAGCCGCGATTTCACCAACTACACCCAATACCGCTGCTGCCGCAAGCCCTGTGTCATCACCAATCGCGGCGAACGCACCAGTCAGGGCAGTTAACGTACAACCCATACCTGTCACGTAAGGCATCATCTCATGGCCATTGTTCAATGCCGTCGTTGAGTCTTTCGTCACAACATAGTCCGTTGCACCTGAAATCACGACACTTGCCCCGTACTCAGCAACCAAAAAGTTAGCTGCCCCAATTGCCGCATCGCTGCTATCAAGCGCATCAACCCCTTTGCTTTGAGCTGCTTCACCTGCAAGGGCGATGATTTCAGACGCATTACCACGAATGATTAGCTTGTCGGCAAGGCGAGCAATCTCGCGTGAGGTTTCTGTACGCAGCTTGCTCGCGCCGCAACCAACAGGATCCAAGACCACGATTTTACCGTTTGCATTGGCTTGCTCGACTGCATATGTCATTCGAGGCGTCCAAACACTGTCTAACGTACCAATGTTAATCACAAGTGAACCTGCAAATGACATCATCTCTGCTAGCTCTTGCTGTGAATGGGCCATGATAGGAGATGCACCAATCGCTAACAGCGCATTAGCCGTGTTGTTCATGACAACGTAGTTGGTGATGTTCACGACCAGTGGTTTCTGTTCACGAACCGCATTCAAGTGTTGAACAATAGTTTGAGTTTGCATGATTAATCCTTACTTAAAGCTGCTTGTTTCTAATCGCATAATGACTCGTTTCGTGGTTACTAAGAGTTGGAAGCATTCAACCCCTGCTGCCAAAACGCGATCTCCATGCGGGTTGCGGTTTTGAAGATGTGTACAAGGTTTTGACCACGCTCGCTATTGATATCAATTTCAGCTAGCTGTTGATCAAAGAACTCTGCGCCCGTTGCGACACCCGTTTGGAACTCTTCGCCGCCGTACATCTCAATCCAACTGCGATAAGGATTACCTTCAATCTTGGTCTCATCACTTTCGAGCAGCGCTTTACCAATCACCGCATAGCCAATAGAACAAGGAGCGAGAGCGGCGTAAAGATCCACTAAGTCACCCGCCATACCTGCATCAAGCACATAACGTGTGTAAGCCACCGTACCAAAATCTTCTGGCTCATTTTCTAGATCCGATTCTGTTAATCCCCAGTTTTCACAATAAGTGACGTGATGAGCAATCTCAGAGTCCAATAGAGCATGAACACTTGGCAGCGCACGACGCATATCCGACAGGGTTTTCGCCTTGTAAATCGCCAGTGCATAAGCACGAGCATACTGTTTTAGAAACAAGAAATCTTGCTTCAGATAATGGAGGAAGCACTCATGAGCCAACGTGCCTTTGGCCAGCTGCTGTACAAAGTCGTGATCAACATATTGCTGCCAATCGTCGTGACAGGCGTTGATTAAATCTTGATATTGCATCTCTCGTTCCTAGAATCCGTAAAGCCCTGGATTAGTTAATTAGTTAGCTTGTAAAATATAGTCTTCTGCTTTAGGCAGTGTTTTGATGATGCCTTGCTTGTACATGAACTCGGCGTAATCGTCGTAGCGTTTCAGGTCGACTGCAGATGGGCGCAGAGCAAAGCGTGTTAGCGTATCGTTCCATGCACGTTGGTTCAGTTCGTTGTTTAGCGTATCAGGCGCGTAAGCCACAAACTGTTTCCACGAGTCTTCAGGGTGATTAACGATGTATGTAGTTGCTTGCTCTAGCGCTTTGTTAAATGCAGCGATCGCGTCTTTATCGAACGTCTTTGCGTTAGCTACAAACACAAGCTCATCGTATGTTGGTACCCCGTGCTCTTCTGGGAAGTAAGCTTTCGCTTTGTAACCTTCAATATCAAGTTGGTTCGTTTCAAAGTTACGTAGGCCACCCCAAATCGCATCAACTTTGCCGGATGCTAGAGATGACGACAGTGCCCAACCAATGTTGATGATTTCAACTTCAGAGAACTTCACGTTCTCCTGAGCAAGCATGGTGCTGATAGTAGCCTCTTCGTTACCTGCGATAGCGATACCGATTTTCTTACCTTTCAGGTTAGCAAGAGAATCATACTTACCGTTATCCAATACCATGAGCGTGTTAAGCGGTGTCGCAATCAAAGTCGAAGCGCGCACAAGAGGCAGGCCTGCAGCCACATCAATGGTCAAACTTGGTTGGTAAGACACCGCTAGATCAACACGACCAGCCGCCACTAATTTTGCTGGGGTACTTGGGTCCGCTGGCTCTTGAATTTCTACCTCGATGCCCTGCTCAGCAAAGTAACCGCGCTCGTGTGCGATTACGATTGGACCATGGTTTGGGTTCACAAACCAATCGAGCATCAGCGTTAGCTTTTTCTCTGCAGCAGAAACCACAAAAGAAGTAGACAGCGCTGCCACCGCTAGTAGAGTCGAAAGTAGTTTAGTTTTATTCACAACATTTTCCTTTAAGTGAATTAAATAAATGCGTTACTGGTTTTCCCAAGGAATCAATTTCTTAAGAAGTCGATCAGTAACGAAGTACAGCGAGATAGACAGCACCGCTAATATGAATAGCGCTGCGAACATCTCATCAATAATCATGCGCGCATTAGCCTGTAGCATTAGATAGCCAAGTCCTGCGCTGGAGCCCACCCATTCGCCGACCACAGCACCGATTGGGGCAATCACCACTGCCACACGGATACCCGATGCCAGTGTTGGTAACGCGGCAGGCAATCGAACATGGCGCAGCAACTGCCATTTGGACGCACCCATGGTTTTAGCAAGATCTAAATAGCCCGTCGGCGTATTGCGCAGTCCGTCGTAACAGCAAGTTGTCACAGGGAAGAAGATAATGATTGCTGCCATGACCACCTTTGAGGCAATGCCATAGCCGAGCCAAAGCATCAAAACCGGTGCGATGGCAAAGACAGGGATAGCTTGGCTCGCAATCAAGATCGGTAAGAGCCAACGCTTCAGTGGTTCAAACAGCAGCATTTGAAGCGCAAAGAACAGCCCCATGGTCAAGCCAAGCAGCAAACCAAGCAGGATTTCTTGTGCCGTCACCCACGTATGTCGAAACAGCACTTCGTGACGCTCAAACAGGGTGATCAACACATCCAGTGGCGCAGGCAAGATAAAGCTTGGCATATCGAATACCACCACCACGCCATGCCACAAACCTAGGATAATAAGGGTAGTTATCGCCACTCGAACAAATGGATGCGTAACGCGCTCTTTCTTCGCTACCGCTTCAAGAGATGACGTCTTCGCTTGAGAGTTAAGCATAATCACTCTCCAACTGTTCTAGAATCGACTGTTGTAGCTGTGCACATTGTGCATCAAGCACTCTCGGTGGATGCGTTTTCGGTACTTCAAGCGACTGTGCATTAGCCGGCGCGCCTTGCAAAACATAAAGTCGCTGTGCTAAGCGAACCGCTTCTTGAGGATCGTGAGTGATCAGTACAACGGTTTTGTCTTTCAGTAATTCCGCCGACAAGGTTTGCAGCTTATGACGTGTCACTGCATCTAAGGCAGAAAATGGCTCATCCATTAAGACAATTGGTTTGTCTTGCATAAGCGTTCTGGCGAGCGCCACGCGTTGCCTCATGCCACCAGAAAGCTGGTTGGGTTTTGCGTGTTTGTAATCAGCTAACCCCACTTGCTCTAACAAGGACTTAGCTCTCTGCTTCACATCGTGTTCAGGTCGCTCACTTTGGTTGGTTTGCCCAAACTTGCGGCTTAAGCAGACGTTATCAACAATGCTCAACCAAGGAAGAAGCAGATCTTGCTGCGCCATGTACGCGACTCTGTCGCTCAGTGGCAGGCCATCATCCGTCGTCAAATGTCCGCACCACTCTACTTTGTCATCAAGCAGGCCAGCAAGATATCGAAGCACGGTGGTTTTTCCGCAACCGCTGCGGCCCAATAGCGTCGTCCACTGCCCTTTAGGGATCGTGAGGGTAAGGTTAGCCAAGGTTGGTGCTGAGGTATCCAGGTAGCGAAGTGACGCCCCTTTGATCTCAACACCAATCGCACTTGCAGAACTCACCATTCTTTTACCTACACGTCTTGGCTGAGTTAGCACGCTGGGTCAACGCATAAAAGTGATGCACTGGGCCATGACCTTGACCAATCTCCAGTTCATCGGCATGAGCAATCGCTTCAGAGATGTAATGCTTACCGAGCTTCACCGCTTCAATCAGATCATTACCTTGAGCTAGGTAGGAAGCAATTGCTGACGACAATGTGCACCCTGTACCATGGGTATTCTTGGTTGGGAATCGCTTAGCACTGATCAGTTCAGCGCTGTCTTGCAAAATGAGAAGATCATTACTGTTGTCGTCTTTTTCAAGGTGGCCACCTTTTAGCAGCACCGCTTTCGCGCCAAGTGCTCGAAGTTCGTCAACCATAGCGGACATCTCTTCTTCGCTTTGCGGCACTGGCTTTCCAGTTAACGCCGCCCCCTCAGGTAGATTTGGGGTAATGATATCGGCCATTGGGATGAGTGACTGTTTAAGCGTACTGATAGCGGACTGCTCCAATAACAAATCACCACTGGTTGCGACCATTACTGGGTCCACAACCAAAAACTGAGGTTGATACTGTTTGAGCTTTCGCGTCACAACGTCAATGATTTTCGAATCTGCCAGCATACCGATCTTAACCGCCACAACATTAAGATCGCTAAATACCGCATCAAGTTGGCTTTCAACGTGATCAAGTGGAATAGGAAAGATTGCCGACACACCTTGGGTGTTTTGAGAAGTAATGGCCGTGATCACCGAGCAAGCGAAGCTACCCGTTGCAGACATGGCTTTAATGTCAGCTTGAATACCGGCACCACCACCGCTGTCTGAGCCTGCGATAGTCAGCACTATAGGCGTATTAGTTGGCTCTGAAGAATGATGAGGTGTGTTAAGTGTCATGGTTGCTCCATCTGTCAAATGACGTAACAGAGCAATTAGGCACATCAAACCAAACGTGAACGTTGAAACTGCGTCAGGATTCCCGGACACAAACACCGTCTTAGATCAGATCGGTACTCCAACGAATTCAGGTTGAAAGTGCGAATAGTTCCCTACGTCAGTACTAACTGAATCAAGTTCAACGGGTCTCGTTTCCGATCTCAGCGCATACGCAACTTGGCGTAATTGCTCCCCGACTATTGGCAATAATTTATGTAATTGAGATTTAGTTTATAGCCAGTTTCTTCAATTTACTATCAACTTATCAATATTGTTTTCTTTTCGCCATTTACGCAAACGATACACTCAGAAAGACTCTAATATAAGACAATGATAATTAATGAATTTTATAGATTTCTCTCTATTACAAAACCTATGGTTAAAACGTAATCAACTGCTTATTTATAACCCTTAAAAACCTTATAAACTTTGCCCTTTTACGGCTATTTTTGCTAACTCTATTCAACCAATTTGTCATGACTCAGTTTAGTAGATGTTCAACCGACTGCATTTTAATGATGTGGGTATGAAGCATTGCGTGGGGCGTTGTAAACTTTTAGCTTGGCAAACTGATTGTGAGCTTGTTTGATGTGCTCGAACTCAAGCTGCCACTTTGCGCTTCGCTGAGCAAAGCAAAATGCCTCCATTGTTCTTAGAAGCGTGCACGAGTTCGCTTCAATAACCTCAAAACACGCTTCGACCAACGGCATAGATTCTAATGAGAGGAACTGCATTAACGCATAGCTTTGATGAATCGCTTCAAACGCGTGTTCCTGTTTGCCTAACTTGTTCAAAATCTCAGACTGAGCAATGGCGCAGTTTCTTGCGCCGATAAGCAGGTTTTGAAACTGACACGGTTTAAGCTGCTCATACTCAAGGGCATTGTGAATATGCGTTGGAAGGTATTCAAGCACATTTGCGTAAAGTTGATGCGCCTCGTTTAAATACCCTTGTTCTAAAAGCTGATCTGCTTTTAGGTAACTCGACCAGCATTGTTGTATGTCCATACGCTTATCCTTTTAAAGCCTTGTGCTTTGAAACAATGGACACTATTAAAATGGAAACCGAATCCAATTGCAAATGATTATCATTAACATAAGAGGCTATTCTATAGATATCTGCTAGAAAAAACCAATCGGTAAATAGAAGTCCAACTCAAACTTCTCGTTCTCATCAATGAAATGGTTTTGATGGTAGTGGGCATATGCTGGAGTAGAACGAAGCTTGAATCCTGATTTCGGCAGCCAGTGCTCGAGAATTAGAGTGATTTTGGGCAGTAAGTCACCGTAGGTACCCTCCAAACGAAACACCGCATGCAAGCTCCTGGAATCACAAATTGGTTGACCACACCACGCACGGGGATGGGTCTATCAATTTCAATGCATGCCACGTAACGACACTGTTTAAGCTCTATCCACGTTGGGTTGGAATGATGCAGCCCATACTGAACCGAGAAATCACGCCCCTCTGTCATCGCCCATGCTTTCAAAAGCCGCCATGCATTGGCAATTGAACGGTTGTAGCCTGTGTGCCGAACATACGCTGCCATACGTGAAGGTACCTCAACGATCTTCGGGCTAGGCAAGCTATCTGCGGTAATTTTTCGGTAAGCTCGCGCGATCTCTTCATCTTTTAGAAAAGGTTTAGCCGAGATTTGTTTGTCTTGTTTTCGCCACTCTTTAGGAGACATTTTGAACATCTCTTTAAAAGCGCGATTGAATGACGAGGCTGAGCTAAACCCGCTCTTTTGCACGATATCAATGATGGATGTTTGAGGATCGAACATGAACTGATTTGCAGCGTATTCCATCCGAATTCGACGAATATACTGATGAACAGACTCCCCAACCACGGATTTGAAAGTTCGATGAAAATGTTGTTCTGAATAAGAGGCTACTTTAGCCAAGTCGCGAGCAGCTAATTCGCGGCTAATATCCTGATGAATATAAAAAAGCACATCATTAATGCGCGACTGTTGGTTTTTATTCATGTTCCCTTTCATTCATCCTAAAAACGCCTGCCTGATTGTTTAAATAGCATAAATGGACAAGTTTGTAAGCATAAATGGACCAACTTATTTTTCCAACAATCAATATGATCATTCCAATAGCCAAATTCAACTAACGGGTCTCACATGGAAATTGCTAAGTCAGTTCAACAGATAAAACCATCCTATATTCGAGAAATACTGGCTGCTGCCAGCGACAAAAATGTCATCTCTTTAGCCGGCGGTTTACCTGACGAAAAAACGTTTCCTATCGAGTTGATGAAGCCGACAATTGAAGCATTGCCACAAATGGAAAACGTGTTTCAATATGGGTCAACAGCAGGTTATCAGCCCCTTATCGACCATTTGACCGAGGCCTATGACTTGCCAGCGTCTCATAGCGTGATGACATGTACTGGATCTCAGCAAGGTTTGGATTTGATTGCCCGAGCTTATGTTGATCCGAATGATACCGTTGTAATGGAAGCGCCCTGTTACCTTGGTGCAATGCAGGTATTCGGTTTGGTTCAAGCTAACATCGTTACGGTCTCTCAAGACGAATTTGGTCCAAACATCAAAGAGCTGGAAGAGCGCTTTCGCACTCAATCGCCTAAGATGTTTTTACGCCGTTCCTGACTTCCATAACCCTACAGGCGTTTGCTGGTCATTAGAGAGACGCGAACAAGTGGCTGCACTTTGTACTCAATACAACGTCGCTTTGATTGAAGACTCACCATATCGAGAACTTCGCTTTTCTGGCAATGCCCTACCCATGGTTTCCGAATTTTGCCCAGACCACTCTATTGTCTTACGCTCGTTTTCTAAAGTTGCGTCACCCGGTTTGCGCGTGGGAACGGTGAGTGGGAAACACAGCTATTTAGCGCCTATCATCAAGATCAAGCAAGGCGCTGATTTGCATTCTGCTGTCCCTGTTCAAGCCATAGTTCACGGCTTGTTGCAGCATGAAGATTTTCCTAAACACCTAGATAAAATGCGCCAGCTATATAAGAAACGCCACGATACTATGTTTGAAGCGCTCAGAACTTACCTACCTTCTGAGTGTAAAATCACACCTGCGGAAGGTGGAATGTTTATATGGGTGACACTGCCTCAATGCGATACATTCGAACTCGCAAAACAGCTACTTGCCAACAATGTTGCTGTAGTACCTAGCCCGGTGTTTTACCCAATACCAGAAACGGCTCCGTCTGCCATGCGCCTAAACTTCACTAATGCCACATCAGAAGAGTTAGTGGTTGCGGTGAAGCGCATTGCTGAGGTGCTTAAACGCACAGATACTAAAGAAGTGATTTGTGAAGAAGAAACTTTTGCTTGAAGGTGTACACCACAATAGATGGAAAGACATAAAAACAAGCAGCCACAACATTATAGCCCGAGAGCGCTTATTGGGCTGACAGATGAATAATTTATGTGGCCTGCTAATCTGTAAACGGGTAACAAAACCTAGGATTAGTAGTCGCCGTTTTCAACCTTTATAAACTTTTTGAGATGATGCATCATTTCATGCTGTTGCTCCTCGGAGCTCGCATAGATTAGAAAATAAAATTCCTTATTTTGACTAAAAAGTTCATCACGGGGGCCTAAGTCATTTTCTAGTTCAATCCGAGGCAAGACTCGACGATAGATAAGTCCATTCCTAAGCTTCATACAAGTATTGTCGATCATTGCATATTCAATTTCCGGGTGAAAAGGACGAACTCTTTGTCTTGGCTTGTTTGTTACCCCTGCCATCTTGAACGACATGAGAAGCCCTGCACCCGCTCCAATCAACATCATAGGCCCAATTAACACCACCGCTATAGCGGAAATAGCGATACCGACATACCCTGAGTAACGCAATGCCGCAAAGCAAGCATCGGGAACTATTTTCAGGTCACTGACTATCAAACCCTTTTCCGTCAACGTTACAGTTTGTTTAACATCTGGGTTACCTGCAAAGTAGCAGTAAGTTAGAACTCCGCCGGAGAAAATAAGTACCATCAAGCCAACCGACCAATGATCTTGATAAACTACCAGCCACCAGATAAAACATAGATTGACCAAACCATAGAAGGACCATACTCCTATGTTAATAAAATATAGTGCATCGAAGGGTGGGACTTTTACGACTTCATACTCATAAACTACATCTGCATCAAGCACTTCTTGCAACTTGGCTTGTTGGTATTCAGGCGTCAATTCTGGTAGTGAATCCAGTGGCGTGTACATCATTGCTTGTCGCTTTCTCTTACTATAAATAGACTTCTCGGTATTCTTACTAAATTGGTGGCCAAATTTACTGAAAATATCGCTACATGACTTGAGGTAAAACTCGAAATAATTAGTATTCTTCACTAGAAAAGAGAGCGAGGGGATAAAGGTCAAGCCTTCTTGGTTCAATACCCCACGCGCTAAGATCTTGGTTGAAGGCTTTGGCGGCAGCAAACATCGACATGAAGTAAGCCTCTGAATGAAGCTTCCATGAACTTATATCTTGATTGAACGCATATGAAGCACTAAACATAAAACTTAAATCCTTTACCTGAGATACATCCCATTGGCCAATATCTTGGTTGAACGATTTTGAATCATTGAACATAAATTTCATCGTTTTGACCTTAGAAGAATCCCATTGTCCGATAGGCTGGTTAAAAGCCACATTTTCGGAAAACATGAACTCCATTGCCTCTACTTTAGATGTGTCCCAACTCCCAATTGGCTGATTGAAGACCGGGTTATAACTAAACATACCCGTCATATCGACAACATTGGACGTATCCCATTGATCGATGTTTTGATTAAAACGTCTCGCACTGCTGAATAAATGGCTCATATCCGTAACGTTTGATGTATCCCAATCACCAATTGGTTGATTAAATACTTTGGAATCAGAGAACATGCCTGACATATCTTGAAACTTGGATGTACTCCAGTTACCAATAGGCTGATTAAACTTTCTAGCCCCAGCAAACATATAAGAAACGTCTTCAACTCTAGACAAGTTCCAAGTGCTAATATCTTGGTCAAAGGCATGTGCATCTGCGAACATTGCCGCCATAGTTTTAACACTAGAGGTATCCCAACCAGAAAGAGCTTTATTAAACGGTGTCTCCGCAAACATTGCGTTCATATCCGTGACTTTAGAAGTGTCCCATAGACTTACATCTTGATTAAAAAGAGTGCCAGCAAAAAGACTTCCCATGTCTGTCACCTGACTGACATCCCAAGTTCCAATAGGTTGATTGAATGCGGAAGCCCAACGAAACATCATACTCATATTAGTAACTTGGGAAGTATCCCAATTAGATATTGGCTGGTTGAAAGTTTTGTTATTAAGAAACAATTCATGCATATCCGTCACGTGACTCGTGCAATACCTAAGAGTTCCCGCGTTTAATTGCTTCAAGTGTTCTGGGTCGCGAATACTAGTGTCATCAACTACCAAATAACGCTTTCCCGCTGTTTCAAAGTAACTTCCAATCTCATGTTCTTCACACGTTAAAGTACTAGGCGCGAGATCTGTATCGAAATAACACCCATAAAGTAGTGTAGGCATTAGGAGAAAGCACAACCGTAATTCTTGAGAACCGTAAATCATTACTAATAAACCTTGACTATCTATTACGAGAAAGTTGGCCATATTTTACGACAATTACCGACGTAGGACTTTAGGTAAAGCGCAGAAATTATTAGTGTTTTTCACCTATTTCCATCAAAAACTCTCTATCGCAGATAGTGTACAAATAATAGGTTCTCCGTATAAGCGGTTATTGGATGGGAGATTATTTCGCTATCATGGCAAGACATTTCATGCGCACGGTACAGAGCTTACGATTAACTCTAGAAATAACTACTCCAATAAACACAGCTTTATCTTCCTTATGCGTGGCAGTGATAGCTGCAGTGTTTGCCATTTACCCTATCTAATTCTCATGATTTAAAATGAATGGTGGCAGCATAGTCAGAAGTTATTTGCTTGCTATGTATTAAATCTATTCCATCACCAGCACTTAGATTATGCGTTTTCAACCAACTCGAAAAGTAATTCAGTTCGAAGCCAACCAAGTTCTCAGACAACGATTGAAACTCAGCGCGAGACAATCCTTCGCTTAAATGTTTCTCTAATAACTCTGTTTGTTCAATTTTTGACAGTTTATTCGCCTTATAACTAATTAGAAATTCGGCTATCTCTTGCTCTGTCGGTTCTCCAAGCTCAATGTCCAAGACGTCTGACGGATAAAAGACAAGATCTGAAACAAAAGGATGGGTGACATTCTTCTCTAATATTTCTAGGTATTTTTCATCACCTAAATAAGCAAGCCTTACGAGCTCTGTTATTTCATTTCGCGTAATGTCAGGCTGAGGTACTATTGACTTCAATCTGAGTATTCGATGTGACCACTCTTCATAGTCTTCACCTCCATAGATACCCTGAAAGTCAATAAATTGATGGTTGGTGTCAGTAAGCTTATTGAACTCATTAATTTTATCTTGCTTTCTTGCCGTTTACCGCCATCAATTTCACTCGCTAGCTTTGTTAAGCGTTCAAGTATTCTTGAATCGACTTCTGCTGGCTGTAATTCTGGTCTTAATATCATGTTCTGCGCCTCATAAATACCATGTGTTATTAGTCCAAAATATGCCACCTATATGATAATATTACCAAGTAAAAGGCTATGGAGAGATACTATTTCCAGAATTTAGTAATCAGTTCGGCAAAGAAAAAGCAGTATGTTCAGACGTAAAAAGACACTATCAAAAAACACCTACGAACGTGATTTGCGTTCTCTCTTCTTGTTCATATCTCTCTGCTGTTTAAGCCTCATTTGGTGGCTGAGCGATTCAAATGGTTTCTATCAATGGAGCCTAGTTATTGTAACTGGTATCTACACGCATCGTTTCCACTACTCTATTTCTAAACTGACGCAATCCCTTAAAGTTAGTGACACTCATATCTATTTTCGCCGGCGTTACGGTTTAACTGTGATGGACTGGGTATTTTGGTGTTATTTAACCTACCACTGCAATGCTCTTTGGGAGCTATCTACTTTTTCTTCAATGTCAGTCGCCTTGTTCTGTGGAGCCCTACTCTCTTCCGTCGCAGTAAGAGCATTTATACCCACTAGCTTCAAACTTGCCAGACATCAAGAGGTAGGGATTTTCAAAGATAGGTCCGTGTTTGGAGAAGACTGGGACCGCTATAGAGTGTTTGAGCGGCAAGATCAAAATTGGGGTTACCTTGGTCCAGTTTATGTCGACCTTAACAAGGGTGACACCTTGCTAGAATCATTGACCTCCCAAGACTTAACCATCATTGAAGGTACCTCCATGCACAAAAACAACGCATGGTACAACACTAAACTAGCCATGTTAGGCCTTGCGGCCAGTTGTTTCTTTTTCTTTGTCTTACCAGACATTTTGGATTTTATGATCCGAGTCGGCCCTTATACCCACAAGGGAATGAACCTCTACCGGACGCAAGCACAAAAAGATTTTCTCGTTGGTGTACTCTCCCTTTTCTGGGTAATCCCTGGATGTTTAGGTATGTTATATCTGTCTTTTAGAAGCTCTGTGGAGGCATTTAAAGGAGGTGAAAAGTCAATCATCTTTGCTGGCAACTCTGTCCTGTTATCAAATAGAAATAAGGACGGGCAGATCTCTGTCAAGCTATGCTTATCTCGTCTAAAGCACATTAAATGGCCACGTAAACGCAGCAAGAAAAAATCTGTATGGGACAAAGCCATTTTAGATGCGTCCCTACAACTCATCGACATTGACGGCAATATCATTGAGCTCTATGACTGGCATTTTGGTAGTACGCACATTCTCAATCATTTTGTAAGATTGGGGGTACCAGTAAGGTTGTATGAGTACCAAGAAGAGAAAAGTTAGCGCTGCTCAATATCTAGATTGGAACAGCGTACTTCGTCAAGAGCTCAAAATATCAGCGTTGAGGTAGCTGATTGGATACGCTTTCCTGATCTTCTGGTAGAAAATCGAGAACGACGTGATGCTGATTCGGATCATCTGACTTTATCAGAACAGTGATCGTTCCGGCAGGGATGAATTCCGTTGGATCAAACCAAATATTGTCGCTTCGAAATATGTGGCTCTGATAATTCTTAGGGTCTCGCCACTCAACACAGATCTGATAAGGATGGCAGCCGTTCATTGCAAACATTTTATTAACTTCCACAGAGTGAAATTTCGCCTGAATCTCCACTCCATTGAGTTTCAAATACGTAGCCCGTCTCCTAACACGACCACCAAAATAGAGCATGCCTAGCCCAAATGCGAAGACAAGGCTGCCGAGCGCTGTCACTATGATGAACATTAGCCAAAGGTCAAGAAACGAATTGATCTTTGCTTCTGTAGGTTCATCGTTCGGGTAGAGAACCTCAACCACATCTCCTAAATCGTGGGCGGGAGGATTACTGCCGGATGAAGAGATAAATTCGATAAGCTGGCCGTTTTGAGTTTGGTATTGGACAACAGGCCAGTAGGTACTCGACCCATCGCTCGACCTAGACACAGCCAATTCAACTACGGTCCCGGTCGTCAACTCTGCAACTTTCAGAAAGTACTGAGTCGTAATAAACAAATAGACTGAACCACACAACAGGCTTACACCTGTCAACAGAAGTACATTTCGTAATTTTGATACCATTTTGCCTGTTGATGCCATTGAACTAAAATCCTTAATCGTATTGACCTCAGGGTTATCGTCTAAACCGAAGGATCAAAAACTTTCCATCAGCCAACGGTACCCAAATCAACATTTTTGCATGACGTATTTAGTGAATAGTTACACAACCCTCACTCCCTTATCCTAAGGTAGTTATCCTGATCTATGCGAGAATAGACAAAGGTATTTTACTGAATATTTAACCGAGAGTTTGTCGTTACTGCCTGTTATTATCACTGAACTTGGTGAATATTAGTGAAAATTTAACAGATGATAGATTATAAAAATCTAACAAAAGAAACCTCAGGATATTATTGATAACTCCATCTAGAAACCAATGAAAAACCTCCTGATAGGATTAAATAAAATAAATTTAATAAACACCATCATCACCTTAATAATTTTGTTAACTATACTCGTGATGAGGAACTTCTTTTCGTGGCGTTATAGTCATCAATTGACCAAAGTAGACTTGTAAAGCTTATAACCGACTGTGCAATCAAGCCCCAACCTGTCCAGCCACCTAACTGGAAGATTAGCTGAACACATATCACCGAAGCAACCAATGAAGCAAGAATTCTTAGTATATGTAGATCTCGTACAGACAGTATTAAATACGCAAATGAAGCGGTGACAAGTAGATTAGCAATACCACCAATGTCTTTTCCACTATCATAACTTACGAAGCTAGACATCGCTATTGTCTTATATGGCATGAACCATAAAAACACTCCCACGACCCCAAAAAATAACTCCATTACCTTTTTTATCCACTTGTACCCACCTTTGCTTCCATTAATG
>JYJN01000060.1 GCA_003263845.1 Vibrio aestivus
TGCCATCAGCTTCGCCACTACAGAGTAGTCCTGCCAGGTCACGTCCATGAGTATTCGGCCACTGTATTGATCGAAGTGCGTCGTGCGATCTAGTCGAGGGTCTATTACGTCCCCCGCCATGGAGTTGGCCGCGACGGTATAGACCCCCAGCTCACCTCTTGGCATGAACACTTTAAACTGTGTAAATCCAAGCTGCTTTGCTCTCTCTACGATGGAATTGATAGAAACAGATGAATCTAAAAGCGCTGTGCTCTTTTCTCCATTGTCACTACCGTGATGACCGCCATGATCTTCCGATTGCGGCACTTCCGCTAATTCAAGATTCCAAGGAAACTCCTCTTCAGTGCCATGATTGAGATCGGCATGGTTTTGTTTTGAATGGCTTTGTTTTGAATGAATGTGATGGGCATGATGGTGATCGTCGGCTGGTTTGTCCGTCGAACTTGGTTTGTCACCCCACGTGTAGTAAGTAGGAAACGTATTCCAACCTTGCACCATTTTTGCACCCCAGATCCCGCCCAGGCCAAACCCGACAGTACGAAGAGGAGAAGGACGATCGACAAGCCACCACCTAAGTTTGCGTGCAAATCACGCATAAATATTCGGCTTCCCGAGCCTACTCTGAACTTAAGAAAACCCGCTTTTGAAGCCGCATCGGTTGGCCACCACATATATAAACCCGTAGCCAACAACACAATCATTAGACTGGCCGAGATTTCAATAAAACGGTCGCCCAATCCCCAATCAATAAGGTGCCATGAATTTCATTGGCTAACTGGTACCAACTTTCGCTTCGATCAATCTCTCCAAGTACCTCGCCGGTATATTGGTTGATGGTCACCAGTACGCTAGTGCCATCCTCCTTTGCAATACTGATTCGATTCGCATGTTCAGGGGCGTGAGACATCACAAACTGTGTGATATTGGCATTGGGATATTCAGCTTGCACTGCTTTGAGTTGCTGCTCTGAGGAGATTTGAGTGTCGGATGGTTGCACTTCAATGATGGAGTGATAGCGAGCCAATTCGATCTCATCATCAAACAGCATGACAAGCCCAGTCAGGCTTAACATAATCATAAATGGCACGACAAATAGCCCAGCGTAAAAATGCCAGCGCCACGCCATGAAATAGCGCGCTTTAGCATTGTTTGAAGTCGATTGACGTGCGTGGTCCTTAGGTGGAGTCTTTACTTGACTACCCAACATTACGGTATTCCTTTTTTAGAACACAGTCATACTCTTACACTTGCGGTAAGTTATGTTGACTGCGTATGACTTTACTTATTTTTTTGTTTTGTATTTGTAGTTGTTATGAAGTTAAGAAAAGTACACCGGAGGGGCGCGAACAATAGCGTGCTCATATCGGACACTTAGAGCCAAAAAAGTGTAGTGAGAGAGCGGCGCTATCGAATGTTGAGCAAAGTATAGTGGTGTTGGAAGCGAATCTTGATGAAAACTGGAGAAGTGACTGAACGGGCAAGGCTTACCATTGTGTGTATTGTTAGGTTCACCTTCTTCTACTTGAACCAACTCGAAGCCATTAACGGTACAGAGCGTTGCCCACACGCCTGCACTTGCACCATGCGCATTGATAACAGGCATGAGTGTCACCAGCAGCCAACTTAGGCACTGGCGAATAACATCGGCTTATTCCGTTTAGCTGACGCAATCATCATGACACTCAATGGTAAAAAGAAAAATTATACAAAAAGAGAGGCCAAGCCTCGCTATTTGCGGATAGAACTGTGAGGTGAATCGATTGTATGCGCCTAATCGAGGTAAGATCGAACAATCTTGTCCACTTCACCAGACCGTTTCATTTCTTCAATGACAAGGTCAAACTGACGTACAAAGTCTGCTTTAAACGGATAATCCTGCAAATTAGTGTTTGTATAACCTATGTGCCCGTGCTCGGTACTTACGATCGCCGACTGCGAAAAGACCAGTTCAGTGGGGAGCTCACCTTTATTTTTCATATTTCGGATTTGCCATAGAATTGAAATGCGATCATTTAGGTAGCAGTCAATCCTTTGGGAGCGCAGCTTTAAAATGTTCTCGCGATTATCTTCCGCTGACTTTAGGTCAATCTTGCCCTCCTCCACAGCTCGCCAGAAGGCCTTACCTCCCAATGCAAACTCGTCGTTGATGCCTATAGTTAAGCCATAAAAGTCACTTGGCCATTGCGGAGGCTCTGTTGCAAACGGCACTTGGGGGTGGCAATAAACCGCAACGTGCTCTTCAAGAATTTTGCGAGAATAAGGCTGAATATAGTGCCGTCTGTCTTCATAGTAGTAGGGAGGAAATAATCCAAAGCCCGCCCTGTTTCGATCAGTTTTAGGCCACGTTTCCATGGAACTGGCACAATGGACACCTGGTAATTTTCCATCTTGGAAAACGCCACAGACAAGATCTCTGCATAGATTCCCCTCGCTTTTCCATCTTCTTCGTAACTGTATGGGGGGTAGGCGTCATCGGCGTAAATAGTTACTTTTGTGGGTGTAGCGAATAAAGGAAACGACGCGAGCAAGGCCAACATCATGTTTAACCGTAACAAACGTACCTCCTAGCCATTCCCTTATCTTTTAACTTTAGTAGACAACTTCTTTGTTACAGTGGAATAAAACAAAAAAAAGCGTAAGAATCTATGATTTCTTACGCTTTTTTAAGAGCTTTGACACGTTTGGAACTTGCTAACAAAAAACCTTATCCGAACAGTCTTTTCCAAATGCTGGGATTACGTCGGTCATGAAACTCAATTCTCAGGTCATCGACTTCACGAAGAGCCTGTTGAGCGGCTTCTAGCTCACCCTCTTCCAAGTGAGCTTCCACGCCTTCAATAACCACAGTGAGCTTATCAAAACCTTCGGTGTAAAGTGCGGTTCGCTCTTCTGGGTGTTCGGCTTGATTGGCCATTTCCACCAGCTCAGCTAAATTCGCTACTGGTTGTTTCATGGCTTCAACAGACTGCGCTTCAGCGGCTTGTTTAAACTCGAAGCTCATCTTCTTCATGGTTTGATTCATATCGAAGTCAGCGGCAAGTACAGACGTTGACATTACAGACATTGAAAGTAGTGCCGAAGAAAGCAAACTCGCGGCCAGTAATTGTTTTGTTTTTTTCATTGTTATTCTTAAAGGCTGATTTTTGAAGGCGTTATTGTAAACAAAGTAGACCTAGAAAAGCATCGCAAAAATGTTTCAAACTGCGTTAAGAGCCACCCGTTCAGAACGGCTTTCTAATCTACAAACCCATTACAGGTCGCCACATCTCTTCAAGCTCTTCATCTGTGGGCATTTTTCCATGTTCGATTGTTTTTACCACCCGGCATGGGTTACCCACCGCAACGCTGTCTGCCGGTATATCTTTCGTCACCACACTTCCTGCACCAATGATGCTTCTATCACCAATGGTTACACTATCCAAAATAATAGCGCCCGCCCCTATCCAAACACTGTCACCTATGGTGATCGGGTTACCGATCGCGATAGGGCGAACTCGTTCTGCTAGGTCGAATGGATGACCTGCTGTACTAATCACGACATTAGGCCCAATTTGCACATACTCACCAAAATAGACAGGTGCTAGGTCGAGGATGGTCACACCAGTATTCAAAAAACCGCCATTCTTAAAATAGATGTTCTCGCCCATATCACAGTAGAAAGGCGGCACAATAACCACTCCATTCGAACTACCAAGAAGTGAGTTAATGATTTCAGCTCTCTTTTCATTTTCGGAAGGTCGCGCATGATTGAAGTCATAAAGTTTCTCCTTTACTTGAGTTTGAAACTCACAAAGCTCTGGAGTAATCGGAATGTGCACTGAAAAATCAGACAGTTTGCTACTCATTGACAACCTCTTGGGCAAAAAGAATATATAAATCCATAATCTTAGGTCCGGAAGTCCGTCGTCAACTAATCCCATTAGTTTGGTAAGTATTTGTGATTGTTAGCGCATTTCGAAGTTCAGCACTCAGAGAACAGTCTCATAGTTGATGAACATGAACTCACGACCTCAATCAAGAGCACCGGATGAGACCATGTGCGAGAACATTTCGATTAGGCTTTAAGATCTTGTGTTAGCAGGCAAGAAGCTATGTTAGCTCCGAATACTCTGCGATCGGAGCTCGCCCTCTCAGTGCCAGAAAATCTAGAAATTGATTACACGAATGGGTAATCACCTGACTCGAAGGCATGTTCACTTTATCTAATAGATCCGACACCAGATCCAGTTGCCCAACATCCGCACAGAAATGCGCATCACTGCCCGATGTGATAAACGCTCCTTTCGCTTTTGCAATCTGCGCAATTTCGTAACAACGCTCTACACTGCCTACTCGGCTGTTGCCTCGTAACGTGGTGTTATTGATCTCGATGGCGACGTTATGTTGCATCGCTTTCTCGATCACCGCTTTGAAGTCAAAGTCGAAGTTCGGGTTACCAAGGTGACCAAGCGCGTCCACTTTTCCACTTTCAATGGCGGCAATTAGAGCTTTGGTATGTTCCGCTTTAGTTGTTGGCCTAAATACAGGCTCATGAAAGCTACCAATGACCCAGTCTAAATTTCTCAATGAGCTTTCCGGAAGGTCGATTTCGCCCTGTGTATTGAGAATATTGGCTTCGACACCTCTAATCACGGCAACACCTTCCAAAAAGCGCGGTAGTACTCTTTGGTTGGAGAAAAACCAAAAATGCGGCGCCCCTGGCATCGATTCTGCGTGATCCGTTGTACAGAACATTTCCATCCCGTTCTCTTTCGCTAAGCGGGCATTCTCAATCAAAGTGCTGTAGGCATGCCCACTGGCATAGGTGTGGGTATGAGTGTCGACAACCAATTTCATAAGGAACTCTAGCTGGTAAATTTATTCTATTGTATCAAGTATTTTCACCCTCACACAGTAGCTTGATTAGCGGTAGCGCTTTCTCCCAACCACTATTAAACATGGCTGTGAAATCAGGGTGAGTGGTCACATTCACTTTGAGAATAACGCCCTCTTGATGCTGAATTATCTCAAACGCTTCAGACGAACCTATCCACTTCATCGCGATGTCACTGTCGACGTCTTGCACATGGTCGGGAGTGAAGATGGAAATATGGTGGTAAGCGAGGCTGTGATTCATCTCCGCTCTATCAACCACCGCTCGACTGCCACCCAAGTTAGGATCAAAAAAGATAACTTCTTCACCACTGGCCCAATTACCTTCAAACTGCGAGTCGGGAGAAAACGCGATTGCCCACTGCTTGTAATACCCTGCGTCAGTAAGACGTTGCCATACCTCTTGTGGCGAGGCCTTTATTTCGATTTGATAGGTTAGGCTCAACATAATTTTTTCCTGCAACTCATCTCTATTAGTTATAGTTGAGTTAGTGAAAAGTGCATAACTTACGCATAGTTAGATAGGCTTAATGTCATAAAGCTTTCCTTCAATGACACAAGATTTTTGCAACCTAAGAAGATTAGGCAATACTTAAGGAGATTATCAACAAACGGATCTTGTTATGAGAAAACCACGGTACTCGTTGAGTATTCATATCACTAACCTATTTCTAATACTCACGACACTCGTTGGGGTTGTTCTCATTGCGATTAGTTATCAACATTCAAGAGAGTTGCTTACTGGAAGCGCTCAAGAGCTCAGTAATGAAAATAGCCGTAAACTTGAATCCACCTATAAACAAATTACCGCCCCTATTCTCACGACACTCGACTTCATGCGCTCAGCCCTATCGTTGACCTTGATTACGCCCCCTACGAAGAGACACGTTGGCTAGCTTCAATCGATTTAATATTTAGCCGTAACCCAAGCCTTGTCGCACTTTATTATGCCAACAGTGAGGGGGACTTTACG
Organism: Vibrio aestivus; assembly: GCA_003263845.1. Taxonomy (GTDB): domain Bacteria; phylum Pseudomonadota; class Gammaproteobacteria; order Enterobacterales; family Vibrionaceae; genus Vibrio; species Vibrio aestivus. Next base: position 5,846 of record JYJN01000060.1, read on the forward strand.
ATTATCCGTCCCTTAAGGAGCAATAAGTCTCGGCAAAGATTTGATGCACCCGATAAAGCTAGCATGATGATTCATCATACTAAATTAGGCGGGCTAAGTGAGTATCACTACCTCGACGGCAATCATGAACGCCTTTCTGTGACATCAAATAAGGAAAACAAGTTTGATCCTCGCGTGAGACCTTGGTTTATCAACGCAGAAAACGATGGAGAGATTCGGCTAACCGAACCCTACTTTTTCTATTTTTTAAAAACGACGGGGGTTACACTATCTCGACGTTCTCTTGACGGAAATAAAGTTGTAGGCGCAGACTTTACGCTTGATTCTCTATCGCAGCAAATCAGTGAAATTGGCTATTCAGACAACTCTAAGCTCATTCTATTTGATAACAACTTTACCCCTCTAGCTCAATATCAATCAGACATTGATATACTTCAAGAAAAAGAAACTTTGGTTCCAGAGCTCGAATCAAGTCTGTTTCAGACAGTATTAAACCGAGTAAGTAGCCAAACCTTATATTCCACGGCAACTAATAAACATGGTGAGTGGTCTGTCACTCTGACCCCTGTGACACTCAATAAACATGTTAGATTATTGCTTGCCGAAGCAATACTACAAGATGATCTAGTTTCCAACTTGCTTTCAATGAGAGATCGACAAGTCACCGTTGCTCTCGTGATGATGCTAATCAGTTTTCTGATCGTCTGGTTTGTGGCAAAAAAACTCGCTAATCCTTTACAAAAACTGGTTCTACTCACAGACAATATTGCTCGATTCGACTTCAAAAAAACTCGCTACCCTAAGAGTTTAATAAAAGAGGTTGCCAATTTAACCGAATCCATTGAGCTCATGGAGCACACACTCCACGATCTTCTGAGCCTGCTACGGGACACCGCAGAAAACCAAGAGTTCAGCGTGTTAGCCAAAACCATTACGCACCAAAGTTATTTGGTTACAAGGGCAGAAACAATATTGCTCTCGGTATACTCAGACCAAGAGTCACTGTTCACTACAGCAGCTAATCACGCCATCATCCCTTTAAGAATTGATCTTAACGAACTACTAACGAGCTCGGCGTGGTTAATGTCAGACCTTAAGAAAGGAGAACTTATACACCTTAATCGTAGTGACAACACCCTCAAGCCTTATAGCGATATTTTGTACAACTCCGACATTTACCTATTCCCTTTACTTAACCGAAAACAGCAGTTAGTTGGCATCCTTACTTTAGGGTATGAAAGGCCCATCACCCAAGAGCAATCAGACAAACATGCTTTCCTTCGAGAGCTGTTAAGTTTTGCTGAAATTGCAAAAGAAAATATCGACCAAATGCAGCAACAAAAAGATATGCTCAATGCATTTATTGAGTTGATTGCTTCTGCGATAGATACTAAATCCCCGTACACAGGCAGTCACTGTCAACGTATTCCTGAACTGTCCAAAATGCTGACTGAAGTAGCAGACAAAGACAGCACCTATTTCTCTCAGTTCGAAATGACAACGACCGATTGGGAAGCTTTACATCTTGCTTCTTGGTTACACGACTGCGGTAAAGTAACCACTCCAGAATACGTCATTGATAAAGCGACCAAGCTAGAAACCATTTATGACCGAATACATGAAATTAGGATGCGCTTTGAGCTGTTAAAAACCCAAGCAGTCGCCGACTACTGGCAAGCCATCGCAGAAGGTGGTGATGAGAATACTTTGAAGAACGAGCTATTAGAAAAACATAAACAATTAGACAGTGATTTTGCCTTCGTAGCAGAATGTAATATTGGCGGTGAAAACCTAGATGATAAACATATTCAAAGGCTAGAACAGATTGGTCAAACCACATGGACACGGACTCTCGATGACCAGATAGGCATTTCTTGGATTGAAAAGCAACGAGCAGAAGCTCCAGAGTCCCTACCAGCTCAAGAGTATTTACTTGCTAACAAGACCTCACACCGCATACCTTGGTCTGACGGAGCAAAACCTCAAGATATGTGGCAAGAAGAATATATTTTGCAACCGGGTGAAGTAAAATATGATCGTGGTGAGCTTTACAATTTATCAACGAAACAAGGTACATTGACTGCGGAAGAGCGCTTTATAATCAATGACCACATCATTCAAACTCATGTCATGTTGAATAAGCTACCTTATCCTGAACACTTGCAGAAAGTACCTGAAATCGCAGGTGGGCATCACGAGCGTGTCGATGGTAATGGGTACCCAAGAGGCCTTAACACTGATCAGCTTTCTGTACCTGCACGTATCATGGCGATCGCGGATGTGTTTGAAGCATTAACCTCAAGCGATCGACCATACAAAAAAGCTAAGAGCTTAGAGAAATCCATCCATATTATGACCCATATGGCCACCTCTGGGCATATCGATCCAAAGCTTTACATTCTCTTTCTTGATCATGAACTCTATCAAACCTACGCTGACATGTTCCTAGATAAAGAACAACATAGTGTCATTGATAAGCAGCAGCACATTACTCAAGTTAAAGAGTATCTTAAGTCTTTGATCTAATACCCTCATCCTTGTTGTGGTACAAATAGCCTACTTTTAAGTAATTGCTCTATAAGTATTCTCACTACTACAACAGTTTTTTTATGACTTTATTTACCTAAGATTCAATAAGTTAACATCATGAAGCACGATAATTTAATCGATTGCATTTTCAAGTGTTGATGTGAATCAATTTGTCATACACAATAGCCGACCGTGTAAAAGTGATCGGCATCACTTTTAGTGACCAGTGAGAACCATGGGTAATACCTATCACATCAATAGATAGCGCCTATTATCTATAATGGATTTTCGTTGTTAACGTGTATTTAGACTAACTGCCGCGTTCTTAAAGGAAAGAAGATGGTAATACCTGAAAATAGTAGCATCGTTATTTTTGGTGCTTCCGGAGACTTAACTTATCGTAAGTTGATCCCTGCTCTCTACCACTTATATGCGAGCAATCAACTGCCAAAAACCTTCACCATTCTAGGTGTTAGCCGCACAGAATACAGTGATGAGTCTTACCGCGAAAAACTAAAGCGCTCACTTCAGGAAATGGAAAAGACGGAACCTGATACACTCAACGCGTTTGTTGAACACCTGCACTATCAGGCCATCAATACTTCTGATAGCCAAGACTACGCAAAGCTCGTAACCCGCCTTGATGAACTGGCCGACAAGTACCAGTTTGAGCAACATAACACTCTATTCTACTTGGCAACACCACCAAGCCTATACAGCGTGATTCCTGCAAGCCTTGCTGAGCACGGCTTGAACGATGAATCAAACGGTTGGAAACGCCTCATCATCGAAAAACCATTTGGTTACGATCTTGAATCAGCTCAAAAGCTTGATAAAGAGATCCACGAGCATTTCCAAGAACATCAAATCTACCGTATTGACCACTACCTAGGTAAAGAAACGGTTCAGAACCTTCTGGTATTCCGCTTCTCGAACGCGATGTTTGAGCCGCTATGGAACCGCAACTTCATCGATTACGTTGAAATCACAGGTGCTGAGTTCCTAGGTGTTGAAGAACGTGGTGGCTACTACGATGGCTCTGGCGCGGTTCGTGACATGTTCCAAAACCACCTACTGCAAGTATTAGCGATGGTTGGCATGGAACCGCCAGCACAAATCAACGCAGATTCGATGCGTGATGAGGTTGTTAAAGTACTGCAATGTTTGAAGCCACTTGATGAAGAATCACTGCGTAACGATTTGGTTCTGGGTCAATACACAGCGTCGGACGTTCGTGGTCAGCATTTAGTTGGTTACCGCGAAGAAAACGGCGTTGCCGATGATTCTCGTACAGAAACGTATATCGGCCTGAAAGCTTACATCAACAACTGGCGTTGGAATGGCGTACCATTCTATGTACGTACTGGTAAACGACTACCAACTCGTGTAACGGAAGTGGTTATTCACTTCAAACGCACGCCACACCCAGTATTTGGTCAAGATGCACCTGAGAACAAACTTATCATTCGAATCCAGCCAGACGAAGGAATTCAAATGAGCTTTGGCTTGAAGGAGCCAGGTGCAGGTTTCCACGCAAAAGAAGTGAAAATGAACTTCCACTACGCGTCATTGCAAGAGACACAAATGCTTACGGCTTATGAGCGACTTTTACTTGATGCTCTAAACGGTGATGCTACTCTGTTTGCACGTAGTGATGCGGTTGAAGCTTGCTGGAAATACGTTCAACCAATTCTCGACTTTAAACAAGATCCACAAGCATTATTTGGCTATGCATGTGGTACATGGGGTCCTAAAGAGGCTGACGATCTACTGCAACGCAGTGACCGCGCTTGGCGTTTCCCATGTAAGAACCTAACCGATACGGACTACTGCGAATTATGATCAATCATAAGATTTTTCAAACCGCTGAACAGGTAGTAGAAAGCCTAGCGAACGACATGAAAGCGTTTAGCGAACAAGGCCGCCCTGTTCATATTTCTCTTTCTGGCGGCAGCACGCCTAAGATGCTGTTTAAACTGCTCGCAACCGATGCTTATGCGACTTCAATCCAGTGGAACAACCTCCACTTTTGGTGGGGTGATGAGCGTTGCGTAGCACCAGACGATGCAGAAAGTAACTATGGCGAAGCAAACACTCTGCTGTTTAGCAAAGTAAGCCTTCCTGCAGAGAATATTCACCGTATTCGAGGTGAAGAAGAGCCAAAAGTAGAAGCAGAGCGCTTTGCTAAAGAGATGGCAGACGTTATTCCAACTGAAAATGGCACTCCTGTTTTCGATTGGATTCTGCTGGGTGTTGGCGCAGACGGCCACACAGCTTCACTATTCCCAGGTCAAACAGACTATCAAGATGAGAACCTATCTGTGCTGGCTTCTCACCCTGAATCGGGACAAATTCGCGTTTCGAAAACTGCAAAAGTTTTGGAAGCCGCTAAACGTATCAGCTACCTAGTGCTTGGCGCAGGTAAAGTTGAAATCGTTAACGAAATTCATACTACTCCAGCAAGTGAACTGCCTTATCCGGCAGCGAAAATCCAGTCTAAGGCTGGTGAAACAGAGTGGTACTTAGATTCTGACGCAGCAGCAAAAATCGCGTAATGCGAGCGTCCAAATAGGAAAATTGGAGACAAACAATGAAAGGTGATATCGGTGTAATTGGCCTAGCAGTAATGGGTCAAAACCTTATCCTAAACATGAACGACCACGGCTTTAAAGTTGTGGCTCACAACCGTACTGCTGCGAAGGTAGATGAATTCCTTGAAGGCCCAGCAAAAGGCACAAACATTGTTGGTGCTTACTCACTAGAAGAGCTAGTAGAGATGCTAGAAGCACCACGTAAAGTGATGCTGATGGTTCGTGCTGGTGCTGTTGTTGATGCGTTCATCGACAACCTAATCCCACTTCTAGACGAAGGCGACATCATCATTGATGGCGGTAACACTAACTACCCAGACACAAACCGTCGCGTTGCACATTGCCGTGAAAAAGGCATTCACTTCATCGGTACTGGTGTATCTGGTGGTGAAGAAGGTGCTCGTTTCGGTCCTTCAATCATGCCTGGCGGTTCTGCAGAAGCTTGGGAAGCGGTTAAGCCTATCTTCCAAGGTATCTCAGCAAAAACTGACGCTGGTGAGCCATGTTGTGACTGGGTTGGTAACGATGGTGCTGGCCACTTCGTTAAGATGGTTCACAACGGCATCGAATACGGCGACATGCAGCTAATCACTGAAGCTTACCAGTTCATGAAAGATGGCCTTGGTATGTCTGCTGACGAGATGCAAGCAGTATTCGCTGACTGGAACAAGACTGAACTAGACAGCTACCTAGTAGAAATCACTGCTGACATCCTTGGCTACAAAGATGAAGACGGCGAACCACTAGTAGAGAAGATCCTAGACACGGCTGGCCAAAAAGGCACAGGTAAATGGACAGGTATCAATGCTCTAGACCTAGGTATTCCACTAACGCTTATCTCTGAGTCTGTATTCTCTCGTTGTCTGTCTGCACTTAAAGACCAGCGCGTTGAAGCTGAATCTCTGTTTGGTAAGACAATCACACCAGTTGAAGGCGATAAGAAAGAGTGGGTTGATGCTCTTCGCCAAGCTCTACTAGCGTCTAAGATCATCTCTTACGCTCAAGGCTTCATGCTAATGCGCGAAGCATCGAACGAAAATGGTTGGGACCTAAACTACGGTAACGTAGCTCTTATGTGGCGTGGTGGCTGTATCATCCGTTCTGCATTCCTAGGCAACATCCGTGATGCGTACGAAGCGAACCCAGACATCGCATTCCTAGGTTCAGATGACTACTTCAAAGGCATCCTACAGAACAGCCTAAGCGCATGGCGTAAAGTAGCAGCTAAGTCGCTAGAAGCTGGCATCCCAATGCCATGTACTATCTCTGCACTTTCGTTCCTAGATGGTTACACGACAGCTCGCCTGCCAGCGAACCTTCTTCAAGCTCAACGTGACTACTTCGGTGCTCACACATATGAGCGTACTGATCGTCCACGTGGTGAGTTCTTCCACACGAACTGGACTGGTACAGGCGGCGATACTGCATCAACAACTTACGACGTATAATTTATTAGGCGTTAACGCCATATAAATCATTATGATAAAGCCGACTCACTGTTTGAGTCGGCTTTTTTGTGACTCCTTCTCCTCTGGGGGCGTAGATGTTTTTTGTGATCAACCTCAAATCTACGCCTATAATTTATTTGATATGGAGGAGTTGCATATCAAACATCCTCGCTATCGTTGCATTACCAACTACATGATTGAGGTTTTGTTATGACCATTAATAAACGCTTTATATTTCTTCCTAACCAGTTAGAAGATGAGGCCATTCAGAAGTTAAATTCTGAAAAGTCAGCACAAGAAACTCAACGTCAGCAACTAGTAAAACAGGCTCAAGAACAGGGTGGTATAGAGTAACGCTCAATGTTCTAATCAAAAAAAACCGCCACAGTGCGGTTTTTTATTGAGTCGTAAATCGTTATACGCCTACTCTTTGCTCTAAATCAGTTAATTTCACAAAATATCATCAAATATAGTCATCATATATTTGCGCTGAGTTCCTCAAATCCTTAGAATTGCCCGCTTTGCAAATAGATACTAGGTAATTTTACCTTTTTCGATACTTTTAATGAAACTTGGTGCACTTTAAGCACATTTCCTCGTTATTTTCGATCTCTTTAGACAACATATCCGATTGTATGTCTCTCGCAGCATCCTCTTAATGCTCGTACTATTTGCCGCGGTTCTACGGATGGCACCAATCTCTACCTATGGAAAGTTAACCTTCTAGCCCAGTGTTAGACAGACATTAGGAAACATTATGCCTCAAGGTTTGATGCTATCTGACTTAGCCATTGCAGGTGCTTTGCTTATATTTGCAAAACTACTGCGCGTGCATATTACTTTACTACAGAAGATATACATCCCCTCCGCCGTATTAGCGGGTTTATTAGGGCTTGTACTTGGCCCTGCAGTACTTGACCTTTTGCCATGGACGGATACATTCACCGCCAATGCAGGTATTTTAACAGCAGCCCTTTTCTCTGCACTTGGCTTGGCGACAGATGTCCCTTCCCCGAAAACCGTTGCCACTCGCGCTGGCTCTATGTGGGCATTCAACCAAATTGCCTCGGTTTCCCAATGGCTATTTGCTGCGATGTTTGGCCTAGTGATCACTTCCCTATTCTGGCCAGAAGTGAGTGGCGCTCTGGGTGTCACCATGTCTGCTGGCTTCATGGGAGGCACGGTACTTCAGCCGTTGTCGGCGATATCTTTAATTCCCTAGGTTGGGAAGACGCATTTTCAATTAGCCTTACTTTTGCCACAGTCGGTATCTTTTTGTCTATCTCCATTGGCATGTTGATCCTACAAGTGGCGCTGAAAATGGGTTGGATTAAAACCTTTACAAACTTTAACAATATGGATGAATTCCAGCGTAAAGGTTTGATTAAACCAAACCAACAACAAGCAGTAATGAAAGACACCATGTCATCGCTTTCGGTTGATGCATTTGCTATCCATGCTGCGCTGGTTGTTATCGTCACTGCCTTTGCTTATGTGTCTGCGGACTTCCTGTCGTCTTTCCACGATAAGGTACAGATCCCAACGTTCGTAACTGGTTTCCTCGGCGGTATGTTTGTGCGTATTGTTGCCAAACAATCAAAAGCATCAAAATACCTATGTGATGGCGCGTTCAACCATGCCGCGGGGATGAGCACTGATTACCTCATTATTTTTGGTATCTCTTCTATCAAAATCACGGTGCTTGCTGCATACCTAGCTCCAATGATCGTATTAGCTCTGGGTGGCGTGATGTTCACTTTGTGGTTAGTGCTATGGGTGGCACCGCGTATCATGGGCGACAATTGGTTTGAAAAAGGCATTTTCTCTTGGGGCTGGTTAACTGGCACTGTCGCAATGGGTATTGCACTACTTCGCATCGTGGATCCAAACATGCGCAGCAAAGTTCTAGATGACTACGCCATCGCCTACGTACCAGGTTCCATTACCGATATTTTCATTATCTCTCTAATGCCACTTGCAATGTATCATGGTATGCACTGGCATGCCCTCGCAGCAGGGTTAAGCTACATTGCTGTTGTGTTGTTTATTTGGCGATTTGTCTTTACCCGGATTGGCAAAACCGCAACTCAGTAACCCAATCAAACACTCAACAAGCTCAATAGAAAAAGCCGCTCAAATGAGCGGCTTTTTTGACGACGATTTCTTATGTTGGCTAATCACTTCCTGTGTGCCAGTTGTTCTATATCGCTTCTCGTTTATTGGGGAAGAATCGATTTTTTAAGTAAACAATGCCTGTTACAATCAAGCCTCCAACGGACACAGTGAACAGAGCTGGCATGGACATAATCCATGCAAAAATGGCCAACATACTGGCGATGAATGCTGTCATTCTGCTTCCTGACATTACACGGCCGAGCTTTCGAGAAGTGAACTTTTTCGATGCAGTCATAGTACCCTCCTTACCTGTCATAATGTTTACTATGTCTAGGCTTTTTTGTCTAAACTCATAGTGCCAAAATTCGATGATTTATTCACCAAAGGCTGGGTGGTTTACTCTACGGGATCACGTTGATTTTAGAACGTTTTAGACTTCTGATATTTGTTTATATTTTGTTCAATACGAATTCAGGACTGTTCTTTTTATCATCAATTTCAACAAATGTGATTCCAACTTGAAACACGAGTGCAAATCGACTGGCAACCTCAACAAGCTGAACTATTCTCCAAGAATACAAGGCTTAAAGGTAACCGCTATGTCCCACGTTTTTCATCGTCATTGCCACGCTTCACTCCCTATCATCTCACACGGACATGGCGCCTACCTTTATGATACCCGAGGTAAAAAATACTTCGATGCCTGCGGTGGCGCAGCCGTATCTAACCTCGGCCACGACAATGAATACGTAAAACAAGCCATTCAAAAACAGATGAAAGAGATTCCCTATGCACACACAGGATTCTTTACTAATCAGGTAAGCGAAAATCTAGCCGAGAAGTTGACCTCCCTTGCTCCAAAAGACCTTAGCCGTGTTTACTTTACTTGTGGCGGTTCAGAAGCCATCGAAGCTGCTCTAAAGATGGCAAGGCAGTATTACCTTGAACAAGGAAAAACCAAAAAAACTCAGTTTATTGCTCGTCATCAGAGTTACCACGGTAATACCCTTGGAGCGCTGTCCGTTGGCGGAAATCATTGGAGAAGGGAGCCTTTCAAGGCCATTATGGCGGCCTCAAACCATATAGACCCTTGCTACCCTTATCGTTTCCAACGAGAAAACGAAACAGACGAAGCCTACTCCGATCGCTGCGCGCGTTCTTTAGAAGATACGATTTTACAAATGGGACCAGAGAATGTGATGGCCTTCGTGGCCGAACCGATTGTCGGAGCGACTTCTGGTGCTGTGGTACCCACCCAAGGGTACTTTAAGATAATTCGCGAAATCTGCACCCGATACGATGTTCTGTTGATATTAGATGAAGTGATGTGCGGAGTTGGTCGAAGCGGGCGCTTTTATGCCTTTGAGCACGAAGGCATTACCCCGGATATTGTTACCATTGCCAAAGGATTAGGTGCAGGGTATCAACCTATTGGCGCAACTGTGGTCAGTGACAAAATTTTCGAGGCAATCTCACAGGGCAGTGGCTTCTTTCAGCATGGCCATACCTTTATGGGCCACCCGATGGCTTGTGCTGCTGGGCTTGCAACCATCAACTACATCATGGATCACAACCTTTTAGAGAGAGTTTCAGACCTTGGCGATGCTTTACACTCCAAACTTCAAGGCACACTAGGGCATCAGAATTACATTGGTGAAATTCGTGGACGAGGGCTATTTCTAGGCATCGAAATAGTAGCAGACAAGCAGACTAAAACCCCTCATTCAGCCGATGTGCCGATTGCCAAGTTAATTAAGTCAACGGCTATGGAAGAAGGGCTCATGGTTTATCCCATGGGTGGCACGATTGATGGTAAGCAAGGCAATCACATACTACTTGCCCCTCCGTTTACAATGGAAGATCGGCAATGTGACGAGATCGTCGATAAACTGAATGCCACACTGCAGAATGTGATGAGACATCTTGGGGAGACGCGATGAGTCCTTCGTCAAAGGTAGCGATTATTGTTGCGCCTAATGGTGCAACGAAATCAAAACTCACCCACTCAACCCTCCCCATAACTCCCATTGAGATCGCGCAGACCGTGGATGAATGCAGAGCAGAAGGGGCAACCATGGTACATCTACACTCTCGGGATACGTCGGGTGCTCATTCTCTCGAGATTGAAGACAATTTGCGCACTTACCACGAAGTGAAACAACGTGTCGGCGATGATATCGTGATTCAACTCACCACTGAGGCCGTTGGCAAATACTCACCAGAACAACAGATGGCGCTGATTAAAGCCGTCAAACCTGAAGCGGCTTCGTTTGCCATTAAAGAGTTGATTCCATCAAACAATGAACGCCGTATTGCACGTGATTTTTTTGCTTGGGTAAACGACGAAAAGATCACCGCGCAGTACATTGTTTACTCACTTGAAGATCTGAAACGATACTTAGATCTCACAGAAAATCAGATACTTCCAACGCAAAATCATCATCTTTTGCTAGTCTTAGGAAGATACAGTGAGCAATTATTGTCCAATCCAACTGACTTGTTGCCCTTTTTCCCAACTTTGCAACAGGTTAAGTGTCGTTGGGCGGTATGCGCCTTTGGACCACAAGAGTTACACTGTCTGACTGCAGCAGCGCTCTTGGGAGGAGACGTTCGAATCGGGTTTGAAAACAACCATTTGGATATATTCGGCCAACCTGCCAAAAGTAATGCTCAGCAAGTGAAACAACTGAAAAATACACTATCAATGCTCAACATTGGAACTTATGACGCAAACACATTCAGAGCCATTATTAGGGAGTGTTGAACTTTCAAGCTGATCTTTGCAGCACTTTGCGGGAAATTTAACCGCGAAAGGTCAACACACCCAATCAATAAACAGCTCTGGTTTACGTCACTGTACTAACCTCAAAATAAGGAAATACCATGAAGCGACTTAAGTCATTTGTCACCGCTACCACTGCAACTCTATTACTTGGTGCGGCAGGCACTGCGGTAGCACAAGACCGATTTGTCACGATTGGCACTGGGGGCGTCACAGGGGTTTACTACCCAACAGGTGGCGCAATTTGTCGTCTCGTGAACAAGTCACGTAGCGAACACAACATCCGTTGTTCGGTCGAAAGTACTGGCGGCTCAATCTACAACATCAACACCATTCGCGCCGGTGAACTTGACCTTGGTATTGCGCAATCTGACTGGCAGTACCACGCTTACAACGGCACAAGCAAGTTCGAAGATAAAGGTGAGTTTAAAGACCTTCGCGCTGTATTCTCTGTTCATCCAGAACCGTTCACGGTTGTGGCACGCGCAGATGCAGGCATTAAAACCTTTGAAGACTTGAAAGGTAAACGTGTCAACATCGGTAACCCTGGCTCTGGCCAACGCGGTACGATGGAAGTACTGATGGCTGAGTATGGTTGGACGAATAAAGACTTCAAACTGGTTTCAGAACTGAAAGCGTCGGAGCAATCGAAAGCACTATGTGACAACAAGATCGACGCTATGATCTACACCGTTGGTCATCCAAGTGGCGCAATCAAAGAAGCAACAACCTCTTGTGACAGTGTAGTCGTGTCCGTTGCGGGTAAGCAAGTGGACAAGCTAGTTGCGGACAACAGCTTCTACCGTGTGGCAAATGTACCGGGTGGCATGTACCGTGGTAACGAAGCAGATACTGCGACGTTCGGTGTAGGTGCAACGTTTGTATCTTCAACAGCAGTACCAGAAGACGTGGTTTACAACATTGTGAAAGCGGTATTTGAAAACTTCGATGACTTCCGTCGTCTGCACCCTGCTTTCGCAAACCTGAAAAAAGAAGAGATGGTGAAAGATGGCCTTTCGGCACCACTTCACCCAGGTGCTGAGAAGTACTACCGCGAAGTGGGCCTTCTTAAGTAGTTGCCTTTTGAAGTAATTACCTTTTAAAGTAGTTAACTGGTGAAACAACTCTAATTAATACAAAAGCGCTTACCTAGGTAAGCGCTTTTCTTTTGTCATAAAATCTTGATCTATACGATCGCAGCTGGACGCCAGTAAACATCATAAAAGAAGTACAAAGTAATCGCTGCACTCGATGCAGTAACAAAGTGTCTGACAACGTACTGAGGCAATACACGTGATACTCTCGCCGCGAGGTAACCACCCACTAACGTACCTAACAACACCGCTAAACCACGCGGCCAATCAATAAAATCGTTAACGACAAAGATACCAATTGCCGTGAGCGAGACAGCGGAAGAGATCAGCAGCTTCAGTCCATTCATAGCGTTGATGTTGGTGTAACCCACCAAGACTAGGTAACTCAACACGATTATCCCCAACCCTGCGTTAAAGAAACCACCATAGGCAGACACGCTCACTAATAACAAGCCAGATAGACCAAAAGCAACGCCACGCCCCACAGCGCTATTCCCAATGCCTAATCGACCATTGATGGCCGAGATAGATTGGTTGATCTTTTGGCCGAACACAAACAGGACCGTCGCAAAAAGCAGTAGCCAAGGAATGGCTTCGATGAAAAGTTCTTCAGAGGTGTTTAACAGCAGATAGGCACCTAGCCCACCTCCGATAAAACTAAAAATTAGGATATGCCAAAGCTTATCTGAGTGTTGCGCAATCTCTTTGCGAAACCCATAGCTGCCACTTAAGTAACCAGCACATGCGGCAAACGTATTGGTAGCATTAGCGGCGATGGGTGGGACCCCTACCCACATTAACGCAGGAAAAGTAATAAAGCTTCCGCCCCCGCCACAGAATTGATGACCCCACCGGCAACACCCGCGAAAAATAGCAGCATCCATTCCAATCGACTCACCACCCTTCTGACGCTTACAGTCTTGTTAACATATTGTTTACACGATACTTGGGTTAACTAATGATGTAAATGCGACTAAAGCGCTAGAAACTAAAGCTCTAGAAGATGTTGAGTTCGATTTACTAGTAATGAAAGATTCCGCTTACGCCTTTGGAGACAGCATTAGCTTCACCACACAGAAGCAGATCAACGCTCCACCGAGAACCTGAATCAAAGTCATCGACTCTTGCAACCACCAAGCGGCAAACAAGGCTCCAAATAAGGCTCACTGCCCATTAGCATCGATACTTTAGTCGGTGATAAGCGCCTAACCGCGAAGTTTTGCACTGCAAACGCGAACAAAGTACAAAACACCACCAAGTACCCCAACATCAGCCAGAAGTCGACTTCGCTCGGCAATTCCCAGTCACTTAATGGCGAAATCGCAATAAACACGATGAAAGCCAGCCAACCCACAACAAACGATTGAATCGCAGTGACCGCCAAGGTGGATATCTCACTACCTTCTGTAAAGCGTTTAGTCGTCGTTACCATAATGCCGCGCAATACCGCCGCTAGCAGAATGAACCCATCTCCGACATTAATATCAATGCGGTTCTCTTGCCATGTCAGCATGCCCACACCAATCAAACAGCCTACACTCAATGTCATTAATACAGAAGACGGCTTCGATTGATTGATCACCCGCTCAAACACTGCGGTAAATATCATCGACAAACTAATCAAGAATGCTGCGTTAGACGCACTGGTAAGAGACACCCCAATCACCTCACAGCTAAAAATACCCGCCAGAATTACGCCCGTTGGTAAGGCCTTCCACCATTCCCCCACGTTGCCTTTGCGATAGTCACTGATGAGGGCGGGTATCAAACAGACAAAAGTTGAAAAGAAACGCAGCGATAAGAAAAGCGGAATAGAAACAAAGAACAGTGCTGACTTTGTGACGCCATAACTGGTGCCCCAAACAATCGCAACCAGTAACAGTAATCCCTCTGTTATTGGTAACTTACGTGGTAATGAAACGCTTTGTGATGACATGCGACCTCCCTGTCGATCATGAATTGCAATCATCACTATCTATTAGTAACCTAAAAACAACAATACTCAATTATGCAAAGGACTATTGCGCTGTGGACATCAATAAGCTTTTACCACTTCTACCCGATCTCGCGACCTTCGCGACCATTGTTGAGGAAAACAGCTTTTCTGCTTGCGCGAACAAGTTAGGCGTTGCCCCTTCGTCCGTAAGCCGCACATTGGCTAAGCTAGAAAAAGCGCTTCATGTAAAACTATTGGATAGAACGACAAGGAAAATTCAGCTCACATCGACGGGTCATGAAGTCTATGCGATAAGCGTGCAAATGATGGAGTCAGCACAGCTGGCGGTTAAAGCGGCGCAATCGCAGCAACAAGATTTATCTGGAACCATTCGTGTTGCTGCTCCTAAAGCTTTGACTAAGCAAGTACTGGCACCTATTATTCTTGATTTCATCGAGCAAACCCCAAATGTAGAAGTGGAACTGAAAGCCATCGATCACATAATCGATCCTTTTAGTCACGAAGTGGATGTGCTGATTCATATCACGCCGACGCCCATCGAAGGATTAGTCGCCATAAAGCTATTTGACGTCGATTTGCTGCTTTGCGCCACTCCGCAATACTTATCAGAAAACGGCACACCAACACACCCTAACGACCTACTTAATCACGCCTGTATTTCCCTCAGTGAAGAACAGAAAGACAAGGTGTGGCAATTCCAAAAAGGCCAGCAACAGTCGACGGTGACCGTCGCTGGGCCACTAGCCGTGAACCATACCGAGATAAGACGTGAAGCCGTAGAGCGGCACATTGGCATTGCCCCCTTTCCAAGTTTCTGCGTTGAAGAACAGATTAACAATGGTGAACTGCTACAAGTACTGAAGGAGTGGAAGCTCACCGGCAAATTCCAAGGCCAAGTAGTGGCTCAATATCTGCAATCCAAATATGTCCCTGCGCAAATCAAAGCCTTTGTCCAACACTGCAAAGAGCATCTAACAAACTGATAAGTTGTGTTATAACAGCGCTCTCTTACTTTCTAGTCTTTGTTAGTAGGCGTAGTTTTCATCGTAAACTGTCGGAGAGCAGATACGAAACAACCCCAGTTCAGTCGATCTGGGGTTGTGTTTTTCAGTCTAAATATTTATCACTAACGCCTTAGCGATAAATTTGGCTATCAACTTCCTGACCCTGGGTTGGGCGAGGTACAATTTCAAATGCTTCATCAAACTCTGTTGATACTTCACTTAGTGTTTGTAGTACAGATTTATCACCAGAAATACCTGCTTGACCACTCTCGAACAGCGCTTGTAGTGACGTTTCCTTCATCAAAATTCTATTAATGTCTGACTTGTTGATGTGCAGAGTCGCATCTGCTTTTCTTAAATCATTCGTTTGAATGTTATTCAAGTTACCGTTTGATAACTCAACAAAGTACGTTTCTTTAAGATCTGGTACATTTATAGATAGTGTAAAGTCCCTACCGTCAGCCTCAGTTGCAATTACTTTAACAGCCATGAAGTCGAGTAGATTTTCTACAGTCATTGCAGATAAAACGTCTGCTGATGTTGCTTTTGGATTACCCGGCTGAGTACCAATGCGAAGCTCCTGCGCACCACTTAGGAAAACGTTACGCCAACCTGCACCTTCTGCTTGATAACCTTGTTGTTCCCAGTTATCTGCGAGTAACTTACGAGCGTCAGTGTGAGAGTCACAAGCTCGTACGATATGATCAAGCATCACCCCTGAGAAGCGGTATTCACCTTTATCAAAGAAAGATTTCGCCGTGTCAAAACCAGCATCACAACCACCGTATGCTGTTACGAAGCGCTCAGCTTCTTGCGCCACGCTCATTCGGTCTAGGTTGGCCGGGTTCATGTCAAAGTAGCCAAGATACATGTTGTATACAGCACGGGCGTTGTGGCTGTATGTACCGTGATAGCCGTTTGTGTGCCATAGCTGTTGCAAGCTAGTTGGTAGCTCATCGTTGATGGTCGCACCGATATCTTGCAGTACCATGCCATTGTTTGCTAGACGTAGTGTTTGATTATGTACAAAACCGTAGTTATCACGTTGAGCTTTCATGTACTCGTTGATGTCTTCGTTACCCCAGATAGGTGCAGAGTGTGAACCCATCAGAATTTCAATCTCATCACCCCATGCATGAATCATCTCATTAATGTCTTTCGACCATTTTAGTGAGTCACGTACCTTCGCGCCGCGAAGCGTGTACACGTTGTGCATGCCTTGGTATAGCATCTCACCAGTCCAGATAACATTTTGCTCTGGCAGATAAGCGACGTTGCCGGAAGGTGCCTCGGTGCCAGCTGTATCCATAAATACGAACTTCACGCCATCAATTTCACGCTCATGGAATTTTTCTTCATCCCCAGATGGGAATGTTTTATCCGGCATAACAAGCGTGATTTCGTAGTCCGGGCCTTGAGACCAACCATTTGCAAGCGCTGCATCCACCACACCTGTTGTTGATGCTGGACCTAAAGTCGCACCGTATTGATACGCTGCACGACGTGACATCGCATTACCAGCAAGCACGTTCTCATCAACCGTTTCTTTAACAAAACCGTGAGGCGCATAAGTCACTACATCAGGAAAGCGGTCTAGGACTGCACGAGAGCCACCAAAGTGATCCGCATGCGAATGTGAATAAATCATTGCAACAACTGGTTCGTCACCACCTTCTGGCACGTTGCTTAGGAAGAACTCTAGAGATGCTTCCATTGCTTTGTCATGCATCAATACGTCATACACGATCCAACCAGAATCAGATTTAATAAAGGTCGTTGATGCTAGGTCAGTGCCTCGTACTTGATAGATACCATCTGTAACCTGATATAAACCATTTGCAGAGAAGTTGCTTGACCTTGACGCCACAATGATGGGTTTACCGTTTTTGGTGAAGAATCATGTAGGCGTAAACCTTCATGTAAGTTTACGAAACGATCGCGCAATGTCGCATGAGTATTGTCGTCCAGTTCAACGATTAGACCACGATCATTATCTTGGAATACTTTCGTATCATTAAAGTTAAGTGTTTCAGCAAAAGCTGCGTTAGCCGCAACGGTGTGCTCAGTCGCTGGCTTGCCTTGAGTACCTGTTAGCGCACTCACATTGATATGCTCATGATCGTGTTGGCTCGCAATAGCACCCATTGATAATGTTGATACTGCAACTGCAACAATTGACTTTTTCATAATAAATACCTGAAAGATGGTAGTTCCAAATAAAAGCGTAATAGCTCGTAATCAAGCACCGTGATCAGTCACAAACTCTAACCACGCATAAGCTCGTTGTCTTAATTAAGGCTTTACGGTATGGAAACAATTATACCGTTCAGATATTTTTGAATAACCCAAAAAAGTAATTTCTGATATTTAATATAGTGATATCAGAAATTACCGTTACTTAGGCAATTTTTACTCAAATGACTCGAGAAATTGTTTCTCTCAGCCAAGTATTAGCTTGATTGGATTGCATTTTCGTTAGCGATGTCATGTAAGAATCAAAGGTGTGGTTGCTAAAAGGAAAAGGCAGTAAGGTCAAGTTAAAAGCAGCTTGATAACGCTTCGCAATTGAGAGCGGTACTACCCCAATTGCTTCGCTATAAGAGACGGCTTCAATCATTCCCATTAGCGACTTATGTTCACTATAGGCTTGGCGCTGAGGAAGAACTTCGTCGGTGATCCAATCAACAAACTTGAGATCAAAGCGCGTCAAATCAAAAAATGCATGATGCTCTTGAAGGTAAGTTGTTTTGTTCAAAGTACTTTCATTAATCCTAGGATGTCCATTTTTTACAATACAGCACAACTGATCTTGTCTAACGACCGAAGAGGTGAACATTGCACCTTCTGGGCAGCTAATGCCAATTAGCAAATCGATTTGTTCGTTGCTCAACGCATCGTAAATACGTTCTTCATCGAGTGGCATTTCAATCAGCAGGATCTCAATCTTGCTCCCAGCAAGCTCTTGATCAAGGCTCTGGCGCAATGAGTGAAATATCACTTCATGACAGTAAACAACAAACTTATGCGTTTGGACATCATCAAACTCGGTAAAACTCTCAACCAGGCCCTCTAGTTCCAGAAGCGGTGATTGTAGACGTTCATACAAATGTTGGGCAAAACGAGTTGGCGTCACACCACGGCCTGTGCGATTAAACAACTCTTGTCCAGTGGCGGTCTTAAGCCTATTAATACTGTTACTTACCGCAGATTGAGTGATATCGAGCTTTTCAGAGGCTTTAGTAACAGAGCCACACTGATAAACAACAGCAAATGTTCGCAATAAATTTAGATCGACTTTATGGGGCATAGGATGTTGACGCATGAAGAGAAGTAGATTTGAAACTTTACCACAGCAATAAAAAAATGTTCAGTTCTTGAAACATGCATATAAAGGCTCTTACGAGTTACTTTAACCGCAAGCTACACGTTGTCCTGTAACCCAAAAGCACTCCGACACTCTCGAGTTATCTATGAAGCCTCACCTGTATTCCATTTAAGGCAGGATAGAAAAGTAACATCTGGTAGTCTCAAACCGCAATTGAAAGACTAATAGTAAAAGACCAGCCTTAATAAGCTGGTCTCAATTACTCATAATCTTGGACTACTCTACTCGGCAAACCGCCTGACCTTTCGCCGCTGCTGTTTTCCCTAGCAGGACAGACACCGCAGCTTGGGCACTTTCTGGCTAGGTGAGTGAGCACACAGATAATGTTGTACGTCAGAGAATTCCAGCAGGTCATATGGGCTGCGCAGGGCGACTACCACCAAGTCAGAATAATCACGGCTCAACTCGCTTACTCTTTGCTTGGCCAGCACCTGATCGAAATCTTCACCCGGCAGCGGATGATTCTCGGTCACCACCACAAGCACGCCATCATCCGTCGAAGGTAAAGTTTCCATCGTGACAAACTCAATCTGAGAATGCTGCTGTTCCAGTTCCTTCTTCAAGACATCAAAAGCTCCAACAGCTTGGTTCGGCCCAATACCACGGGGTTCATCAAGTTGTGATAGCTTTGATGAGGCGTAGCATTTAATAGGTAGATTTTCTTCTCTTTCAAATCCACACCGCCACGAATCCAAGTAACACCGCCTAATGCTGCATTACGAGCCACCCGTGTATTGGCGGCGATATTTAACGGCTCATAAAGTGACATTGGCACGAGTTTCTCAAGCTTAAAGCGCACGACACGCTCTAGCGCCTCATCAATGATCTTTTCATCTAATGAACCTTCCTCAACCGCTGACACTAAACCGTGAATCATAGCCAATTGCTTGTCCAAATAAGCATCACTGTGATCGTAGTGCTCTTCAGACAGCATAATCATGGTGATGCCAGCTTTCATCGCTTGAACTGCGGCATCGACAGGTGTGTAATGATTTTGGATCGCACCCATGTTCATACTGTCCGAGATGATGATCCCTTCAAAGCCCATGGTGTCGCGCAGCACGTGCTGCAATATGGCACGAGACAAAGTTGCCGGTGCATTTGGATCAATTTGCGGGTACAAAATATGGCTGGTCATGATCAAATCGACACCCGCATCAATCGCCGCTTGGAAAGGCGCAAGATCGTTCTCTTTCAGCTCTTCAAATGACTTGTCGACTCTCGGAATATCACGATGGGTATCTCCGTGAGTATCCCCATGACCTGGGAAGTGCTTGGCACAAGAGATAATCGAACTGTGCGCCAAACCTTTTACTGCTGCTGCTGCATGAGCACTCACTTTATCTGGCATATCACCAAATGAGCGAGTGTCGATGATCGGTGATGCCGGATTCAAATTTACATCGCAGCATGGCCCTAAGATACAGTTGAAACCCGCAGATCGCATCTCGTTACCAAACACTTCGTACATCGCAGCTGTTGACTGTGTTTGTTCCGCGACACCAAGCGCTAGGTTACCCGGCCCCGTGGTGGACTCCCCCACCAGCACGCCCCATGCACCTTCTTGGTCAACGCCAGAAAGTAGAGGCAAGCGCTGATTTTTGTTTAGAATTTGCTGAAGAGTACGATTCAGTCTTTCGGCTTCATCAAAGGTTTCTGCATTGTCTTGGCTAAGGTAACAACCGCCTAAGTTGTAGTCGCGTATCATAGCTTCAGCAATTTCCGCATCCTTACCAGGAAAGGCCAATATAAATAGCTGCCCGACCTTTTCTTGTAAGCTCCATTGGCCAATTTGCGCCTGAACCTGTTGTTGTGTGACCATAATTCATCCTTTTAATTGTTTCACGCTGCATCCCTTACCAAAAGGGATGCATCAAAATCGATTATTTCTTACGAAGCTGGCGAATTTGTCCCATGGTGAAGGTCACCGCCACAATCACAATAATCCCGCGTAAGATGAGCTGTTGGTCCACATTAAGCCCCATCAGAACTAGGCCGTTGTTCACCATACCCATAATCAAAGCACCAATCACGGAACCCACTACCGTACCTTTGCCGCCGAACAGACTTGTACCGCCAATGATGACCGCTGCAATCACCAGCATTAAGTCGTTTTCTCCCAAGGTATAACGCGCACTATACAAACGGCCTGAGTACAAGATGCCTGCCAATGCTGCTAAAAAGCCATTTAGCATCAGTACATATAGCTTGATTCTGTTAACGTTGATACCTGAGTACATCGCCGAGACTTTATTACCGCCTGTCGCCAACACATGTTTACCAAACGTGGTATTACGAAGCACAAACGCGCCAATCACAGTCACGATCAGTGTCCACAAGAAAAGCACCGAAAATGGGCCAATATCGCCAGAACCAAAAATAAAGGCATAGGTGTCATTATCGATTGGGATGGACTGTAATGACGTAGACCAACGCGCAATACCCGTGATGATCCCCGTCGTACCAAGTGTCACAAGAAAAGAAGGAATACCTATCTGGGTGACGAAGATACCGTTGATAAAACCAATCATGGTGCCAACTAACAAGGCAGCAGACACGGCCAGCATAATACTGTCGGTCTCTTGCAACGTTAACGCAGAAACTATCGCGGCCAGTGCAACTGTGGCGCCGAAAGAGAGATCAATCTCAGCGGCGCTGAGAACAAAGGTCATCCCCACCGCCATGATAGCGATGGTGGCCGTTTGTCTTGCAATGTTCATCAGGTTAACCGACGAAAGAAAGCCTTTGTCGTGGAGCATCACAGAGAAGAACACAAAGATACCTACGAACACGAGGTAAATTATGTAATCGCGCCATTGGATTGCGCTACGTTTTGACGCAGTGAGCGTTTTTTCATTCATTGTCTATTCCTTGCTTACTGAACCGCCGCCAGCAGTTCCTCTTCACTGAGTATTTGCCCTTCGATACGACGTGAAATCTGTCCTTTGTGAACCACATAAATCACATCACAAAAGCTGCCGACTTCCGCATATTCGCTCGACACAAAAATCACCCCATGGCCTTGCTCGGCATACTGGTTAACGATCTTCATGATTTCGTATTTTGCATTAATATCGATACCAAAAGTGGGATCATCAAGTAGAAGCACTTTTGCATCTGTCGACATGCATTTACCAATCACCACTTTTTGTTGATTACCACCAGAAAGAAAACGAACAGATTGCTGTGGCCCTGTGGTTTTCACTCCCAGTTTCTCAATCGCCTCTGTCACCATCGCTTCGCCCGCTTGCGTGTCGATCACATTCGATTGGGCAATACGGTCAAAGGATGCCATGAGTACATTGTCAAAAACCGAGAAGTCGAGCACTAAGCCTTGAGAGCGGCGCTCCTCCGGCACCATATTGATACCCTGCTCGATTGCTTGCCTTGGAGAGCGTATGTTCACGCTCTTTCCATTCACCAACACTTCACCGCTTGACAGTGGTGTCAGGCCATAGATGGCTTCCAAGATTTCCGTTCGGCCGCTCCCTAGTAAACCCGCTAAACCAACGACTTGGCCTGGCATGACCTTCAAGGAGATATCTTGCAAACTGCTTGTACAAACATTGCGTAGCTCAAGCAGGGGCACTTCACTGATCTCGTTAGTCACTTCACGTTGCCAACGGATTTGCGTGTCGCGCTTGTTGCCTAGCATAGCTTCCACCATTTGGTCGATGGACGTCTCAGACGTCGCACATTCCAACACGGTATAACCATCTCGCAGCACCGTCACCGCATCACAAATACGCATGATGTCAGCTAGGTAGTGAGTGATGTAAATAATGGTGATGCCTTGCTGCTTAAGCTTGTTAATAACCTTAAACAGATCATTAATCTCATTGTTCGACAGCGACGCCGTCGGCTCATCGAGCACAATGATTTTGGCATCCATCGCCAACGCTTTGGCAATTTCTACCAACTGCTGCTCACCTAAGCTGAGCTTTTCAACAATTTGGTCTGGCGCGACATCAAGCCCTAAAATATCGAGAAGCGGCTGCGCCTTAAGGCCGCGTTTACGATTGGAGATCATTGCCCCTTGCGAGCGATGGCTAAGGAAAATGTTATCGGCAACACTCAAAGCAGGGACCAAGCTTAAATCTTGATACACCATGCGATGCCTTTTTCTTGCGCTTGTTTTGGTGAGGTAAAGGTTACGGGCTCACCAAACAAACACACCTCGCCGCCATCACGTTGGTGAAAGCCATTGATGAGCTTCACCAACGTTGATTTGCCTGCGCCATTTTGACCAACCAGAGCATGTACTTCACCCTGCTTTAGGGTGAAGTCGACGCCCTTGAGGACGGGCGTCCCATCAAACCCCTTTTTAATTGCAGTGACTTTGATTGCGTCCATGCATTACACCTCTCGCAGACTAGTTTGACAGTGCTTTTTGAACAGACTTCGGGGCTGGGCGACGCAGTGCATCTTGCCAAGCTTCAGCCAAGTTCTCACGTGTTACCGCACTCGCACCCACGGTGACAAATGCTGGTGTGTCTTCACCCAGTTTCGCTAAAGTGCCCATTTTTGCTAACGTCTGCCCTAGGTCATAAGGAAGATCTGTCACAATGCCCGACACATTACGCTTCTTCGCCATATCAAGTGCATTCGCCGCGCCAAGGTCCATCGTAACGACCTTTATGTCTTTGCGCCCTGCTGCGCGAGTCGCAGCCACAACCCCTTCCGCTATGCTGTCCCAAGGTGCATAAATCACCTTAATGTCTGGGTTTTGAGTGATCATTGCCGATGCAATCACTTCACCATCGTTGGCATTCGCAATGCCCCGCTTCGCCACTACCTCAACATTTGGGTAAAACTTTTCTAGACTTGCCAAAGCAGCTTCGTCACGTTGGTTCGTCACATAGTAATTTGCTTCGTGATAGATAAAGCCCGCTTTACCTTCACCGTCTACCGAGTCGGCAATCAGATCTGCAGCCAATTTACCCATTTGATACAAATCATCCGTTACGATGCCCGCGTAGTCTTCACCATGTTTGTAACCTGTCGGCAGATTACTGATCAAAACAAGCTCAGCACCCTGTTCGATCGCTGGTCGATAGGCCGCTGCGCCAGAAACAGGGTCTACAACCAATGAAATAATGATGTCTGGGTTCATCACCATCGCGGTTTCAACGTCCGTTTTCTGCTTATTGGCATCAAACTCAGCGTCTGTCACCGCAACCACTTCCACGTTCAAATCTGCAAAAGCTGCTTTAGCACCATCCACAAGAGCGTTCGACCAATCAGACGTACTGTGCATTAAAATTGCCGCTTTAAAAGATTGCGCTTTAGCCTGATCAACCTGAGCTTGAGTCAATGTTATCTCACTGTAATCCGTTGCTTGTTCACCATTTGGTCCAACGGTTTCTGTTACTGCAAAACTATTTGCACTGAAAGCGAGCATTAATGCGCTCGCACAAAAACCACTGAATTTAGAAAATGCGTTCTTGCCACTCATGTTTTACCCTCCTAGGTATTAGATGAGTATTAATATAGGTATTTTGTGGGTATTTTATGAGATCTGGATCATGGCCATAGGATTTAACACGGTGATAACAATCACACTTTTGACCAATTTATAAACAATCAGGGCAAATTATATGAACATTCGGCATAGATATTTTGAGTAAAGTGACCTTACTTTGGTGCATAAACTTGGGTGCATAAACAGAGAACAAGAATACCTAATTAACAGGTGCAAATAGGTGAAATATAGGTATTATTATAAAGCTGCTGTACGGTGACTCTATCAAGCCTGTAAACTGTCGGCTTAAAACGAAGTACCACCAAAAGAAGAAACGATATAAGAGTAAGGATATGGCCACCATGAGTGAGCCTTTGAGCCAAAAAATGACACTCGGTACCGATGTTTATCATCACCTATTAGCCCAACACGATATCTATTTTATTGCTTTTGATAAGCTAGGCGCAGTCATTGCTTCTAACTACCCTGTAGCGAACTTAAGTTTGCAAAGTGTCGATGATCTCGTCTTTCTTGCAGGGCCTGAGAACATCGCTCATATCAAGCACTACCTAGAAAATACCGATACGGCTGTGAACTTCTCTGTGGCCAACTTGAAGTTCACGATGTCGACCATTCCATCATCAAATGGGTCGATCGTTTACTGTCTGAACATTCAAGCCAGCCAAGCGCTAAGCCAAGAAGCGAATCTTGGTTCGATCGAGAAGGATTACCAGATAATCCAAGATCTCTCAGAGTCGTTAAATGTCATTAGCCAAGCAGAAGGCGGCATTATCACCGATGAGCAGCGTGAGCAAATCCGAGCCAAGCTGTTACCAGACGTAGAGCTGCGCTTAAAGGAGATTCGCGATCCGAGTTTGAAGTTATGTTTGGAGCTGGTTCAAACCAATCTCACTAGCTTACTTTCCGGTGAGCAAGGCATGAACCAGAAGTTATTGGAAGTGCTCACCCCTTCAGAGATGCAAGTGGCGGAGTTTATTCGTAGTGGTATGTCGAGCCAAGAGATTGCTAACAACCTAAACGTCGCGCGTAAGACGGTAGAAAACCACCGCAATAGCCTTCGCAACAAGCTCGGCATTAAGAATCGAGGCGTGAACTTAAGAAACTACTTGTTGAGTCTCGAGCAATAAAGTCCCCTAGCCACATAGGTTCCAGATATGCAAAAAAGCCATCACTTTCAAGTGATGGCTTTCACTTCTTCATTCACTAAACCTTAAACTGCAAGGTGTTGGCGTTCAGCTCTTCAGCAGATTGCGCCACTTCGTGCTTGCGCCTGCGAGTTGCTCTGCGCTTGCTGATGTCTGTACAGACATTTCGCTAATCGTGGTAATGCTTTCACTCACCGTATCCGTCACCTTCGCTTGTTCTTCTGCTGCAACCGATACTTGCGCCATTTGAGCGTTAATCTGACGAATGGAATCTAAGATCTGTACAAAATTTTGCTTAGTTTGATCAGACAACTCAGAGGTCTCTTTCACCTGCTCTTCACATTGCAACATGTTCTGGCTCGCTGAGTTAGCTGAGTCCTGAATTGAAGAGATCATGGTTTGAATCTCAGACGCTGAATTCTGACTACGCTGAGCCAAGGTTCTCACTTCATCGGCAACCACCGCAAAACCTCGGCCAGCCTCCCCTGCTCGAGCCGCTTCAATAGCCGCATTGAGCGCTAGAAGATTAGTTTGCTCAGCAATCTCTTGAATCACATCGAGAACATGACCGATCTCTTTACTCTTACCTTGCAGAGTTTGCATGTCACTATTGGTTGCGGAGACATTATCCACCAGCTTTTGCAGAGCGACGCCACTTAGCTCTAACGACTCTTGACCTTGGCTGCTAAACTCTTGAGCAACTTTCGACGTTTCAGCCACTTCATTGGTACTGCGTGCGACCTCTTGGATGGAGGTGGTCATCTGCTCAATCGCTGATGCAACGGATTCGGTTTCACGATGCTGAGTAGTCACAGCTTGTGTCGTTTGCTCACTGGCAACGGACGTTTCCTCAGCCGTCGATGCCAAGCTTTGGCTTGCTTGCAGAATCTCAGCCACCAAATCTTTTAGGTTATCCGACATCTCACGTAGTGCACCGTACAAACTATTCGCATCGGCCTTGCGATCAAACTGATAGGTTAAGTCTCCCTGAGCAACCTGCTGTGCAAGGTGCATCATGTCACGTGGTTCACCACCTAGTGGTTTCTTGATCACCTTGGCCAAGTACAAAGCCAGTGCAATAGTTAGAACCAAAGTTGCGACCATCAAATACAAGATGGTATTACGGATCTTATAGACAGATTCAAACGCTTCACTTTGGTCGATTTCAGCGACCAAAGCCCATCGAATCCCACCGATGTCTAGCGGAGCGTATGAGGAAAGTACCGCGTTACCGTTGTAGTCGGTAATGATTTCAGCGCCGCTGTTTCCTTTAAGTGCAGCCATTGTCGCCCGAGTTTGTACACCATTGTTTTCAACACTCCCCGCAAACGAGGCCGAGACTGAGTGGCGTTCTGGACTCAAATAGGAGTCTGATCGCATTCGATAATCAGAACCAACGAGGTATGACTCTCCACTTTCCCCCATACCTTCACGCAGCTGCATCACCGCGTTGATCGAATCGAGAGATAGCTGCAGGGCAACGACTAGCTCCACATCTTGCTGCGAGTTTAGTATCGGTTTAGCAATAAACGCAGCAGGATCGCCATTAGACGGGGCATAAGGCGCAAAATCGACAATGCCGTACTCTTTGGTTGCTAACACGTCACGGACTAGCTTCCCAAGATTACTTGAAGCAAATCGGCCATCAATAAAGTTGGTTTTGTAATCCGCTTCTTGCGTCACCGTGTAGAACGCTTCGCCACTCGGCTCAATGAGAAACAAATCATAGTACCCATAGCTTTCAATGTACTTAGAGTAGAAATCTGAGCCTTGGTTATCTTTCGGGACAAAGGCTTCAACAACGTCTTTCTCCGTGATGAGTCCCCACGAGCTGCTTGAGTCCAACGCGATAGGTTGCCAAACAGACAGTACCAAATTCCCATTGTAATCTTGGATAATCTGAGAGTCAGCGTGATTGGCGAGTACGCTTTGCGCAGCGACCGTGTCAACTTGGGTATTATTTTTAAACGACGCGGCAACAGAGTGCCCAACCGGATCAATACGAGAATCTGAACGCATCAACTTATCCGCACCAATCAGATAACTTTCACCCGTTTCACCCATGCCTTGGGTTTGACCTGTAATGGCATTCACCCTATCAATAGGGAACTGCAAAGCAGCATAGCCAATCACGGTTTGCTGATTACCCACGATCGGCGTTACAAAAAAGCTGCGGGTGTATTATTAGAGTAGTGGTAAAGCGAGAAATCACCGAAGAACACCTCATCAGTAACCCCCGCGTTTCGGGCCCTGATGAACGCTCTCTCCAAGCCACTGCCTTTGATGTTTTCAGAGCGAACATTCTTACCAAGATCACCTTCCCTTGTCGTGGTGTAAACAAGATCACCGTCAGTATTGATAAGAAACGCATCATACCAACCGAATAACTGCTGAAAACGATCGACCTCTTTCCCATAAAGATCCGCGACACCTGACCATTGACGTCCCCCAGTTTGCTTTCCTTGCGCTCGATATGCCCTATCAAATTCTTGAGCTACCATTTGAGTAGTATGAGATTCAGAAAACAGCGTTAAACTGGTTTTTAACTGCTTGATGTATTCGTTGACTTGATTGGCTTGGGATTGGTTTATCGCTTCAAGCTTGCGAAAGCCTTCCAGCTGCATGGTATTCGCCATTTCCACCAGAACATCCATATCGCCTTCACGCTCTTCAAAAAAAGAGTTTATCTGTGAAGACTTAATCGTTCGAACTGTTTCAAGCTGATTATAGGAGCGCTCCGTAAGCGCAGTTTGTGTCAAATACAGTGCATTTATTCCCAGTAATACTGCGGGGACCACACCTATAAAAACCAACGCTCCTATAATCAAATGGGAGAGTCTTAAATTACCTAACCACTGGCTCATAATTATCCTTATCTTGTGTTCTGAGTCGGTCTGCTATTGTTATTCATTTCTTTTATTTCTAATTGTTATTAAACCAAATAGGTTTAGTGTATTTAGATATAAATAACGTTTTATCACACTGCTAAAAACAGCGAAGACCCAAGAAAAGCACGGAATAATTAAATAAGACAAGCTTAGACTTACAGTTTGTAACATTTGCACATTTGAGACATGTACACCTTATTTTACAAAGGGTTATATTAACTATTTTATTCTTAATCTCAATTTATAAATTTACTTTAGGTTTCAAACAATAAGGTTAATCAATACTTTTTGTTTGGTCATTTATCAAACAATTAACCCAGCACTCACTATGAGTAAACTTCAATCACCCAAAATAGACGCACTTCAAAGAAATATACAATTTCAATTCATAAGGCATGATTATGAATATAAAGTCAATCATTCGTTATTGCGTATTAAAATTAATACAATCATTGATGAGAAGTTAATCATGATAACAACAAAAGAAACGCATCATTGCGATGACTGCTTTAAGAAAACAACGCACGTAGTTGTGCTTGTTCGAGATGAGGAATTAACCCAGAAAGAGAGAGGAGAAAACAAACTCTCTGAATTCTTAAAAGGCTTTATAAAAAGTTCTTCTGTCGGGGCTTTTGAGGCATCGATGGACGAATTCTCTCGCCATAGCATTTGCGAAGAATGCGGTAAGAAAACCATAAACGATAACCTTACCTAGCCCATTTACAAACTGGATTAGAACATATCAACTAACTATAAAAAACCGCGTCACTTCAATAAAGCAACGCGGTTTTTTCTTATTAAGTGGGTGTGCTACTTTGCAGCCTGAGCGATATCAATCGCAATGTCACGCCAATCTCGAAGCTCTTCGTGGAAGTGTTCCACTTGGGCATTGCTCATGCTGTTCACCATTTTCACAACATAGGCTTTTGCCACCATTCTGTTGTATATGGTCTTTTCACGCAGTGCTTCAGAGTAGTAACTCTTAGGCTCATACATAATGCGTTGGAAGTTGACTTGAAAATACCCAGAGTCGTGGCGGCGGTCGATAAGATCTTTCATTACGCTGCGCATATAAGTTTGATGCTTAATCCAATCTTCCGCACTCGGCTTCACCTTTTGGCTCCACTCAACAGCGAGCTGCTGTTGCTCGTCGGATAAAGCACCAATCCATTTCTCGCTGTTCTCAATAATTCTCTCAAGATAGAGCTCTCTGAAACCCGCCTCATCTAACTCTTCATATTTCTTGCGAAACTTATCGTGGCGCTTTTCCACGCTTTCAATCAGTTCCTTGGCTTGCTCATCGGTCAGAAGCGTTGAGAGTGAGTAGAGGTCAGGAGCAATCTTATGCACTATACGCTCAGAATGGTGCTGCATTTTTTCCTCTTGCGCGAGAAATGCGTCCTCATCAAAGGTTTTAGGGTCAATCGCGATCATTTCATCGATATGTTCGATGTAGAGAGGTATCTCTTCTTCTTGATGCCAAGCTTTCAAGCCTTCGATACGCTGCGTAAGTATCGACTTTTGGTCACGCTCAAGGTCAACATATCCCTCGATATAATCAATCAATAACCAGTCTAGATTACTGTATGCAAACTGAACGCCGCATCCCGACAACGCTAATACCAGTAATAAACATAATCCACGTCTCACACTTTCCTCCTTGAGCGCAGGTACCCTCACCTCTCCAAAGCCCTTTCTCGAACCATTGCTAAACCATATTTCTGAGGCGTATTTCGAAGCAACACCTTAAAGTATATGCTTTAAGAATAGCCAATCATTGAAAATAGCTAAACGCCGTTTCTCCATACGAAATTAGACTACAAAAAGATCCCGAGTATCCCTATGGCACACTTTATTTTTGAGTGGAGTTTTACATTCGAAAGTAAAAAGCCCCTCACAGAGGGGCTCAAAGTCCAATGTGTAGAGAACGACCTCTAAGTCTGATTAATTAAACCCAGATATAAAGCCTCATCCATGGTGATGGTCTTGTTAACTAAATTGTGTAACGTGGCTTCTGAAAGCAATAGTACGCCTTGGTTCTCTTCTGGAGCATCGACATGGATAGAGACTCGTTCTCCAGCCTCATATTGAGACCACAGATGGCTATCGATAAGATAGATATAGGTGCCACTTGGCATCTCTGGGTACTGATCCACCATTAAGCTTATCCACCAGCTTGCTCGTCTCAACCTTTACTGCCCGTCAACTCACTAGGCTTACTAATGACTGATGTGCGGATCGCTTTTTGCGTTGCAATCGCCACATCCAAAGCCCCTGGGTAGCTTTCGGTGAACGGGTTGCTGAACTGCCCATCGTATGAACATGCCAAGCTCGGCGAGCTCACTAGAAACATAGTCAGTGCACCTGTGAGAAAACACTTCATACTTCCTCCGCTACGGTGTCACGATATTGAACCAAAAGTCGAATGTATCTAGCATACCAACAAAGTCTTTGAACACATCTTCATCGCCATCTAGCTTAATATCACCATTTGCAATCGCTTGCTCCAACGTGACATTACCAAGCTGAACGTCATCCAAGGCTGCTTTTGTTAGTGTGAGTGAAACATCCGGATCGGTTGACTGCTTTCTTGTGTGATTCAACACTGAGTTCTCGACGTACAAGGTGTATTTCTCATCAAGGTCGGTGAAATCTAGGTTAATCGCGTAGTCTTTACCAGCCGCTTTCTCTGGCAGAATTCGCACCGCTAAATAGTCGAATAGCATTTCTGGTGGCATGTTTTTGATGATGTCAGGAGAGGCAGTATTGGTTCCTCCCGCCGAAGGCGTACCATTTCTAAGCTCATAGGCACCTTGAAGATACACTGAACGCCAAGGGCCAGATTCCGCTTGATAGCCCAACTGCTCGTAAGCATCCGCTAACAGCGCTTTACCTTTCTTACTTTGCGGATTGGCAAACACAACATGCTTCATCACTTCTGCTACCCAACGGTATTTACCAACATCGAAATCAGCTTGCGCTTTCTTGATGGTTTCACGCTCTCCCCCCATGTATTCAACATACATAACGGCAGCGTTTGTTGGTGGAAGATTATTCAAGTCGGATGGATTACCGTTATACCAACCCATATAGCGTTGATAAACCGCGCGGCTATTGTGGCGCAAGGTGCCGTAGTAACCACGCGTACTCCAATTGTACTCGATCTCGTCTGGAAACTGGATAATTTCCGAGATTTCTTCGCCAATATAGCCTTGGTTCATTAAGCGAACAGTTTGATCATGGGTGTACTTATACATGTCGCGCTGTTTCTTGAAGTACTCAACAATCTTTTCTTGTCCCCACATTGGCCAATGGTGACTTTGGAACTTCACTTCTACCTCATCACCCCACATCTCAATGGTTTCTTGAAGATAACTTGACCACTTCAAGGCATCACGCACTTGCGCGCCACGTAGAGTCAAAATGTTGTGCATGGTATTCGTTGAGTTTTCTGCCATCCACACGGCTTTTTTATCTGGGAAGTAGGTATTGATTTCGGTTGGCGCCTCAGAGCCAGGTGTGTATTGGAATACCATGCGTACGCCATCGATTGTGCGTTCGTCGCCCGTTTTTTCGATAATATCCGTTGGCTTGATGAGAGTGGCAAGGCCCGTCGATGTTGTCTGTCCTAAACCGCCATTCACACCGCCTCTTTCATTCCGTGGAAGTAGCGCTCCGTACATAAACACGGCGCGTCGCCCCATTGCATTACCTGCAATCACATTCTCCGATACCGCATGCTCGGTAAAGTCTTTAGAGGCGATGATTTCAACATTGCCTGCCATCACCTCTTTTTCATCAACAATACCTCGAACCCCGCCAAAGTGGTCAATGTGACTGTGGCTATAAATGACCGCCACCACTGGCCTTTCACCTAACTCACCATTGATGAATTCAAGCGCAGCTTGAGCAGTTTCTTGTGAAATTAGTGGATCAAAAACGATCCACCCTGTATCACCCTTAACGAACGTAATGTTTGAAAGATCATAGCCTCTGACCTGGTAAATTCCCTCTGTCACTTCAAACAAGCCATTGATCATATTAAGTTGAGCGTTGCGCCATAAGCTAGGATTCACGCTGTCAGGAGCTGGCTTGTCCAAACCAATGTATTTTTTGTAAGCTTCTAAGTCCCAAACGACATCACCGTTAGCGTTTGTGATTGTCACAACGTCTTGCTGCGCGATGAAACCGCGCTGAGCATCTTCAAAATCTTGTTTGTCGCTAAAGGGTAGGCTTTCCTTTACTTGGGTATTGACAGCGATAGTAGCTTGAGTAGCTGGCTTAGGCTCAGTGGCTGCAGCTCCAAATGATACAATTACAGCCGCGACAATTGCCGAAATAGGCTTCATAGTTTTCTCCTTGCTATGCATCAACTTGCAAACTAAATTGCTCATCCTTAAGCGTAGTCGAGTTTTTCAACCGTTCAAAATTCCCACGACAGATCAAGGAAATAATTAGGAATTAAGGTGAAATCAGCCAGTAAGAGGAGTAGACCAATTGAGTGATTAGGCCGATAGAAAAGAAACACAACCTGCTACAAAACATGTCGGGTAGAGGCTGGAAAATTAACCAAAACAAGGCGTGGGATTTGTGAAATGAAAAAGCCCTCAAAGAGGGGCTGCAAGCGAAGGGTATTGCCACTTTGGGAACTTTGTAAGCCATCTTATATGTGTCTTATCTCGTTTCCCTCGATTTATGTGACTACAGTAATTCATTTTTCGTCCCAATGATAATTGGAATTTTCGATTAAACTAATGACAAAAATCGATGTTAAACACCTGTAAACAAATAATTTCATATTTAATCTTTATTTCCAACTTTTGAGACAGTTAACTGGGAGCAGGGTATCAATATGTGTTGAAAATCACGCAAACCTAGTATGGGATTTCGGTCTAGCTAGATAGAGCACCTTTCGCTTGCCGATACCCAATGAGGTACAAGGCATTTACCTATACGTCCTCGGACACGCTATTTGGTTCTGATTCCACGACAAACTGAGCATCTAAATAGGTAAATTCCAAATCGGCTGGAACAAATAGTAGGCAGGAGATACGCCTAGAGCCTTTGTGCCGAGGCACTGACTAGAAAGGAAGACACTAGAGAGGTTATGGAGCCCATTTAGCCAATGAACCCCAAATACATTAAGCGAGAGGCACCGGAAAGAAGGTGAATTCGTCGTTCTCGATAAGATAACAATCCATACCAGCAGCATGGGCTGCTTGTAAGCCAAGCTTCGTATCCTCAAATACAACGCAATCCGACGGCGCAATCTTCATATTGTTTGCTGCTGCCAAAAATGTCTCTGGCTTAGGTTTGTGCTCAGTCACATCATTTGCTGTCACAATGGTGTCGAACAACTCAATCACTTTGTTGTTGGTTAACAAAGCATCGGCATGCTTACGCTGACTGCCAGTGCCAATGGCTAACTTTCGCTTTCCTACGGAGTCTTTCAATACTTCGTAAGTAACCGAAATCAACTCGCCTTTATTCGCTACCGCTTCATAGTGACCGTATTTGGCTTGTACCATTTCATCTTCTGTCGCATCGATAGAGTGCATTTTCTTTAACATTCGAGCTGTCTTAATCGTCGGTTGACCACCAAGCTGATAGAGCCACTGCTCATCAAAAGGAAATTCAAACTGCTCTGCTGTTTTTCGCCATGCTGAAAGATGGGTCGGCATTGAGTCAATCAACGTGCCATCCATGTCGAAGATAATGCCCTGATACTTATCGAGATTCATTGGATTACTACCTAATAGAAAACTGGCTTGATGCTATCATACCCTCTCCGATGACAACATTAAGAAAACGCAGCCAACAATCGGAATACTCACCAACTGAAGAGCTAGCTAAACACTTGGCTTAGAACGTTTTTCCGCTTTAGGTTGCTCTTTCTCATGTTTGTACCCCATGGTTCGAATATGCTCACCATGAATCGTGTTTTTCATTAACTCCCATAAAGCGGCTAGAAAGCGCTTGTGTGCTTCATGATGGCGGATATATTTGACGTGAACAAAAATATACACGCAAAAGAACAATACAAATGCTGCCGTCACGCCATACGCTTCATAAATACTAATTAAATTCACAAATTGCACCTCAATTTATTTTGCTAGATGATTAATCCACTTTTTGCTTCGAAAACGATAAACGCAGGCAAACCATTTAAACAAAGTTTCTAGGAAAAACAGGGCAAACACCTTATCAGGCTCAGCCCGAATACGAAAGCACCCAATGCCGCCAATGGAATACCAAACAGCCATTGGGTAGTAAGATCTTGATAAAGGCAAAACTTAACATCGCCTCCTGCCCGAAGCACCCCAACCACCATTGTGGTTGGTAACGAGCGCATCACAATACCGATACAAAGAATCAGGTAAAATTTCTCTGCGAGTATATAGGTGTCTTCTTCTAAGCCTCCAAACAGACCCAAAATTGGGGCTCTTAATAGATAAAGTGACACAGAGACAAGCAATGTAATGGCTATGGCCATGAGCACGAAACCAACCGCTTGGGAATAGGCAGCTTCGTCATTTTTTGCGCCTAATTGGTTGCCGACAATCACAGCTGACGCATTCGCGATTCCTGTTAAAAAGCTCAATGAAAATGCTTCAATCGGGGTAATCACAGACAATACAACCAAGCCTTGATCACCCGTTTTTCCCATAATCGCGGTATAAGTAAAAAGCCCGCCCGCCCACAATAAAAAATTTAACGTGGTCGGCAATGCTAAGCTAACAAAACGCTTAATCTTTTCGATTTGAAGAGCTGATAATACGTCGCTCAAGGTGAACGCAAGCAAGTGTTTCCGACAGACTAGATAACAGATGGTCACCAACACTTCAATGAAACTACTAAGCACAGTGGCAACTGCCGCCCCTTTCAACCCCAACTCAGGCGCGCCAAGGTTTCCAAAAATAAATACCCAGTTAAAAAACAAGTTCAAAACAATGCCTAGGGCGCTAAACCATGTACTAAGAGCGGCTTGATGGATCGAGCGCAGTCCCGCAGCAATCGCTCCGCTAAATGCCACGAAAAACAGGCTTAAGCCTGCCCATTTGAGATAATCGTGCCCAAGAGCTTGAATCGCTAGTGATTGGCTTGATAACCCAATGACCCAGTCTCCATAGAACCAGAATAGTCCAATAGGCAATATTGCAACTGCTGTCGAGATGACCCAAGTTAATGCGACGCTTGAGGTGACACCTTGATGGTTATTAGCACCGTAGAACTGCGCTGCCAGCATAGCACCACCCGTCGACACGCCAGACAGCACGATGATCGCAACAAATAGGGCTCGGCCAGCGACGCCCATCGCGGCCAAATTATCTTCGCTTAACTGGCCAACCATCATGACATCAGTCAGGCCTTTGCTTGAGAACAATATGGTTTGTAATGTGATTGGAATAGCAATCATTAAGATGCTTTTTAGCACCTTAAAATCTAGGAAAAACCATGGGGTCTTTGACCGGCTTAGTGACTCAACACTCATAAGAAAAACGTTCTCAACTTAATTTGTTGCGATTATGAACTTCGTTCAGCACAATTAAAACCCAGTTATGCGGGGAAATTACGTTCAAAAGGAAATGGTATGCATAGCCTAGATCAACTTAGGGCGTTTCAAGCGGTATTTAACAAAGGCTCTTACAGTGCAGCAGGCCGAGAGCTCAACAAAGACAGGACCACCGTCAGAGAGCTGGTTAAATCTTATGAGGACGTACTCGGTTTTTCTTTATTCACTATCGTCGGGCGTAAAGCTGTGCCTAACGAACACGCCAACGCTATCTACCCACAAGTGACACTGATTTTACGCCAGAGCCATCAGTTGGACCTCTATACTAGAGAGCTGTTTAAGCACAAACTCCAAGAGCTAACCGTCTGTATTGACCATGACTTTCCTAACGATTTTATCCTTGAAATCGAAACCAGAGTTCTTAAAGCATACCCCGAAGTAAGGTTTAACTGGTATTACAGGCATCGAGAAGAAGCCCTAAATGCGCTTGAGAATGGTGCAGTCGATTTGGCATTCCTCCCAACCAAATACCGATTACTTCCTAAGCAGACAGTGCTTTACAAAACATTAGGTTATATGAGTTATTACTTCTACGTGGGAAAACAATCCCCACTAGCAGCGCATAAGAGCATCACTCTTGAAGATACTCAGTTAGAAATACAATATATTGGTGAACATACGGTTAGAACAGACGCACTACTTAAGCCATTTTCCTCTCACTGCCGAATTGTCGGGAGCAATGATTTACTCATATCTCTACTTGAACATCAGGGCTGGGCCATTCTCCCACACCACATTGCAGGTAAAGCAGTAGCCGAAGGTCTAATCATTAAGAAACCAAGCCCTTTATTGATCAATGACGTTAAGATTCCAGCCTCCGTGTTTTTTAGTGCCTCGAGCCAACATAACCCCATAATTATGACGATATTGGATTGGTGCAGTGAAATGGCAGAGCACTATTTTTGAACGAACACCCACACACAATTACACTTGCTAGAACAGCCGAAGAGGCTGGTATACATCGCAAAACTGCGACAAACGTGCCTGATTGCTATTTCTCATACAAAACTCTGACAGAAATTTAATTTACAAGCTCATTGAGCATTTACAATGACACCCGCGCGAATTGTTGTTACCGAGAGCGATACTTTGATAAAACACCTACTTCTTTTGTCTTTGGCTGCGATGCCTGCTGCCGCTGAATCTCTGAATGTCCTTCTATACCACCACATTGCTGATGAAACGCCATCAGTGACATCCACTCGTGTTGAGATGTTTAGGGCGCAGTTGGATCATTTCGAGAATCAGGGCTATCAAATCGTTGACTTAGAGCAAGCGGTAAAACAGGTTTTATCTGGTAAGAAGCTCGCTAAAAAGAGCTTAGCGCTAACCTTTGATGATGGTTTTTCCTCGGTGTGCGATATTGCTTACCCAGAATTGAAAAAGCGTAACTTGCCATTCACAGTATTCGTATCAACCACCCCAGTAGATAAAGGTTATCAGGGGTACTGCAATTGGGATCAGCTAAAGGAGATGTCAGAAAACGGCGCAACCATCGCAAATCACACCCTAGACCACGCACACTTGGTTGCTAACGCTAACAGCGACAAAAACTGGCTTGCAGAAGCTAAGGCCAATATTCAGTCGGCTCAAAAACGAATTGAAGAAAAAATTGGCTATGCGCCTATGATGTTTACCTACCTTATGGTGAGTACAATACAGAACTTAAGAAGTGGCTCGATTCCCAAGGCTATTTATCGTTTGGTC
>JYJN01000061.1 GCA_003263845.1 Vibrio aestivus
TGCCCCAAACATCTTTGGGGCATATTCTATATTGTGTTTGGGGCAAAATTGGGGCATTTTTTATGCAAACTTAACTCAAATTAGGTCGAAAGATGCCCTATTTGACTAAATTGCAGGTCCAAGCATTCGCCTCAGTATCAAAAGCGAATGCTGCCTAATTGCTTATTCCCAATCAAGGATAACTTTGCCAGACATCCCGCCACGCATGGTGTCGAAGCCTTTTTGGAAGTCATCAACCTTGAAGTGGTGAGTGATGATTGGTGTCAGATCTAGGCCAGATTGGATAAGACTTGCCATCTTGTACCACGTCTCGAACATCTCACGACCGTAGATGCCTTTGATCACCAAGCCTTTGAAGATCACTTGGTTCCAATCGATACCCATGTCTGATGGTGGAATACCTAGCAGAGCAATGCGGCCACCGTGGTTCATGGTTTCTAGCATTGTGCTAAATGCAGCTTGAACACCTGACATCTCTAAGCCTACATCGAAGCCTTCTGTCATGCCTAGTTCAGCCATTACGTCTTTTAAGTCTTCTTTCGCTACGTTAACTGCGCGAGTTACACCCATTTGGCGAGCTAAGTCTAGGCGGTATTCGTTTACGTCAGTGATAACTACGTGGCGAGCGCCAACGTGTTTCGCCACTGCCGCAGCCATGATACCAATTGGGCCAGCACCCGTGATCAGTACGTCTTCACCCACTAGGTCGAAAGAAAGCGCTGTGTGAACAGCGTTACCAAACGGGTCAAAGATTGACGCGAGATCATCAGAAATGCCTTCAGGGATCTTGAATGCGTTGAATGCTGGGATCACTAGGTATTCAGCGAATGCGCCTTCACGGTTTACGCCTACACCTACCGTGTTACGGCAAAGGTGTGTACGGCCACCACGACAGTTACGGCAGTGCCCGCAAGTAATGTGACCTTCACCAGAAACACGGTCGCCTAGCTCAAAACCACGAACTTCTTGGCCGATGCCAACCACTTCACCCACGTATTCGTGGCCCACTACCATTGGCGCAGGGATAGTGTTCTGAGACCATTCGTCCCAGTTGTAAATGTGTACGTCCGTGCCACAGATTGCTGTCTTCTTAATACGGATTAGCAGGTCGTTGTGTCCAAGCTCTGGCTTGTCCACTTCTGTCATCCAAATTCCTGGTTCTGGCTTTAGTTTTGAAAGTGCTTTCATTTTCATTACTTAATAATTCCCATGTCACGGCCTACGGTGATGAAGGCGTCGATTGCGTGATCTAGCTGCTCGCGGCTATGTGCTGCAGACATTTGAGTACGGATACGAGCTTGGCCTTTTGGTACTACTGGGAATGAGAAGCCAATAACATAAATGCCTTTTTCTAGCGCACGCTCTGCAAACTCAGCAGCGACTTTGGCATCACCCAGCATAATTGGGATGATTGCGTGGTCAGCACCGCCCATAGTAAAGCCAGCGTCTTCCATACGAGCACGGAAGTGCGCTGCGTTTTCCCATAGTTGCTCACGCAAATCGCCGCTCTCTTTTAGAAGATCAAGAACGCGAATAGAAGCGCTAACAATCGCAGGTGCAACTGAGTTAGAGAATAGGTACGGACGAGAGCGGTTACGTAGCCAATCGATCACTTCTTTCTTACCAGAAGTGTAGCCGCCTGAAGCGCCGCCCATTGCTTTGCCTAGCGTACCTGTAATGATGTCGATGCGATCTACAACATCATGGTATTCGTGTGTGCCCGCGCCTGTTTTACCCATGAAACCAACAGCGTGAGAGTCATCAACCATGGTCAGTGCGCTGTATTTGTCTGCTAAGTCACAGATAGCTGGAAGGTTAGCGACTACACCGTCCATTGAGAATACGCCATCAGTCACGATTAGAATGTTACGAGCACCCGCTTCTTTAGCGGCGATAAGCTGTTGCTCTAGCTCTTCCATGTTGTTGTTTGCGTAACGGAAACGCATCGCTTTACACAGACGAACACCATCGATGATAGAAGCATGGTTTAGCGCATCAGAAATGATTGCATCTTCTTTGCCTAGGATTGTTTCGAATAGACCAGCGTTAGCGTCGAAACATGATGTGTAAAGAATCGTGTCTTCTTTACCAAGGAATGTAGACAGCTTTTGCTCTAGCTCTTTGTGGATGTCTTGAGTACCACAAATAAAGCGAACAGAAGCCATACCGAAACCGTGAGCATCCATACCCTCTTTTGCCGCTTCAATCAGTGAAGGGTGGTTAGCGAGGCCAAGGTAGTTGTTTGCACAGAAGTTAAGAACTTCTTCACCCGTTGAGATTTCAACAGCAGCTTTTTGTTGTGATGTGATAATGCGTTCAGACTTGTACAAGCCTTCTGCTTTGATCTCTTCAATCTGTTGTTGAATCTGGTTGTAAAATGCAGATGTCATGCAGGGTTTCCTTTATTATTGTGTCGTTCTTACCACTTGATAAAAACTCGGAACAGATGCTCAGCCCTAATAGTTTCGAGAACTCGTGGCTTCAGTGATTAACTATAGTTTAATCCAAGGTTGGATTAAGCATTATCCTTCCCCTTGGAATATCATTAGTGAATTCAAGGCACAAATTATTTCAATATGCTATATTTCAGTCAGTTAAGAGCGAAGGCTATAACCCATATGCGATTAATTTTGGCGTTTTTTTGACATGGTAGGCACTAATCTTTGAAAATAGACAATCAACTCATGAACTTAATGCCCGACCTTGCTGCCTTTATTATGGTGGTGAATGAGGGAACGTTTACTGCAGCAGCCAAACGGCTCAATGTCACCCCGTCAGCGCTAAGTAAGCTCATTACGCGATTAGAAAAAGCCTTATCGGTGAAGCTCTTCAACCGTACAACGCGCACGCTTTATATCACCGAAGCTGGTCAGAAGGTTTATGATCAAGCGGTCATTATGGTCAATGCGGCTCAGCAAGCTGTGGATGTCTCCACTTCCGATCACAGCGAGCCATCGGGCACCCTCACCGTGCTGCGCCAGAGGCGTTTCTTAACTCCGTGCTGAAACCTTTCATCGCCCCTTTTCTTCAGCGCTACCCCAACATCGAGTTAAAACTTCGCGCTGCCGATGGTGAGATAGATCTGTATAGAGATGCCATTGATTTAGCGTTTAAGCTCACCGATAAACCCGACGAAAACTTGGTGCTAAAAGAGCTCAGCAAAACCAACCTCGTTTTGTGTGCAAGCCCCGACTACATTGACGCACGTGGCATGCCTGCCCACCCAACCGAACTATTGGATCATGACTGTATTTATCTTGCCGAGACAGGCAATGACAACGTTTGGGATTTTTTGAAAGACGATGATTTTCACACTGTGGCAGTATCTGGGCGATACGCAGTGAACCACTCACAAATGCGTTTGGCAGGCGTAAAACAAGGATTGGGGATAGGCATCTTTCACGACTTTGTAATTCAAGAGGCTCTCGCACAAAAACAGGTCATCCCTGTTCTGCCTGATTGGACAATCAAGAGCAACTATCACGGCGCAATTGCCATGCAGTTCGCGCAAACTAAGTACATGCCTGCACGGCTGCGTGTTTTTATCGATTTCTTTGTGGAAAACTTGAGTTACAAGTTGTCGGTCGAATAGCCAGTTGTAACATAGACCAAATCTATGCAAAGAAACTACTTATCACTGAGATTTTTTGACTTGATTTGTCTTGTCCATTTACGATGATATTTGACCGTTTGCGCTCCATAAAAACCACTCGTCTTATTATTAAGACACAAGGAGATTCGATTTGTATTCTTATCCCTATTAAAACGAGAAACTTCAAAGCAAAAGCATAACAATAAAAGGGATAGCATTATGAATGGCCACACACTTCGAATTACTTTACGCTGGTTACATATTGTCTGTGCAGTCATTATGGGCGCTGCACTCTACTCACCACTAAAAAACAGTGATGGTTTTATGGCACTGGTCCTTTACCTGATCGTACCTATCGTGGCTGTAACGGGTATCGCGATGTGGAAACAAGGCAAAGTGATGAAATGGCTGAATCGCCAGAACAGCAGTGCGCAACGCACTACTTGATCGCCAGCTGATTTTGACTCTATTTTGACAAAAAAGAACCCTCGCATTGCGAGGGTTCTTGTTGCTCAAAGAGCGATAAACACCTGATGCTGACAACATCAGTTAGGGGGATTTAGTAAGACGCTAAAATCTTCGCAATCTCTTCTGTGCTTTCCGCTGCGATGATGGCTTCAATGTCATCTTCATTTTGGAACAGCTCAGACAGTGCCACAATCGTTTGAATATGACTGTCAGAATCCATTGCCGCTAGGGTCACTGAAAAGTAAACATCACCATTGTCTTCCGATTCCAAATCAACACCGTTCTTGAA
The DNA here is from genome assembly GCA_003263845.1 of Vibrio aestivus. Taxonomy (GTDB): domain Bacteria; phylum Pseudomonadota; class Gammaproteobacteria; order Enterobacterales; family Vibrionaceae; genus Vibrio; species Vibrio aestivus. Next base: position 4,350 of record JYJN01000061.1, read on the forward strand.
CACCGTGATTTGAAGCGCCGCTTCGTTCACTCCATCTTCAGGACGAGCATGTGGCATCGCGATCTTTGGAGCCAGCACGTAGTAAGCACCAATTTCTGCGTGTTTCGCCTTAATCGCTTCCAGGTAGCTCGGTTCAATCTTGCCCTGTTCCAGAAGTTTTGAGCATGTCACCGCCAGCGCATCGTTAACCGTTAAGTTGCTTTCTGTTGAGATAACAATCCCATCGTTACCGATTAAATTAAGTAAACTCATGACACAATCCAACCTAAGATAAGACCAACGACACCGAAGTCAAAATCTGCAAACGTTGTTGCTTCAAGTCCAAGACCACCAAGAACAGGAAGCAGTAACATTGGTAAGAACGAGATACATAGACCTTGAGTGAAAGAACCTAGAATTGCACCACGCAGACCACCGGTTGCGTTACCGTATACACCCGCCGCGCCACCAACGAAGAAGTGAGGAACCACACCCGCTACAATGATTGTCCAACCAAATGCGCCTTGAATGCCCATAGCGACTAGGCCTGCTGCGAATGAGCTAAGGAAACCAATCAATACTGCATTCGGTGCAACAGGGAAAACCATTGGGCAATCGAGTGCCGGTTTTGCACCCGGAACCAACTTGTCTGAGATGCCTTTAAAAGCTGGAACAATTTCTGCGATGAGCATTTTCACACCTTGCAGAACAATGTACACGCCACCTGCAAACACTAGAGACTGCATGAAGGTAAACACTACCCAGTTCTGGCCACCTGAAACGCTCTCTACAAACTCGCCACCCGCAATGATTGACGCGAACATGAAGAAGATAGCCATTGTGGTGGCAACCGCTACCGGCGTATCACGCAGGAACATTAAGCTCTTCGGTACGTTAATTTCTTCAGTCGATTTTGAAACATCGCCAAATTTACTGCCAATAAAACCAGACACCAAGTAAGAAAACGTTGAGAAGTGACCCATTGCAAGCTGATCGGTACCCATGACTTTAACAGTGTACTTTTGAGCAAGCGCTGGCATGATCACCATAAGCGAACCAACCAGTACCGAGCCGATAGCCACTAGCATTGTGCCTTCAATGCCTGCAGTAGACAGAATTACCGCCACTAGCATCGACATGAACATAGTGTGGTGACCCGTTAAGAAAATAAACTTAAGCGGAGTAAAACGAGCCAGTAAAATATTCACTACAAAAGCAAAGAACATAATGAGTGCCATTTCATAACCGAAGGCTTCTTGTGCTAATGCAACAATCGCTTCGTTATTTGGAATAACACCACTCACACCAAATGCCTCTGTAAATACAACTGAAAAGTTATTCAGTGCACCTACTAATGCCCCAGCACCAAAACCTAAAATTAGGAAACCCATTACGGTTTTAATTGTGCCTTTAAGGATTGTCGAAATATCTGCTTTCTGTGCAACTAAGCCAATGAAAGCAATTAAACCAACCATGATGGCGGGCTCTTTTAATAAGCCCAGCATGAATTCAAAGAAACTAACCATATTCAGTCACCTTACATGAAGTTTTTTAGTTGTTCTTCAATTGATGCCTTATCGAAGATATTTGCAAGGCTAACAATATTAGTTTTTCCTGCTTCTGATAATTGGTTTGCAACGTCCGTTGCTGCAACCCAAATATCCGCAGTACTTGATGCTGCAGACGATAGATCTTCATGATCAACTTCAGCCTCTAGGCCAATTTTTTTCGCTACTTCTTTTACTGCCATTTCCATCATCAGTGAAGTACCAAGACCGTTTCCGCACACAACCATAATCTTTTTCATAATATTTCTTCTCTGTAGGGTGATTCTATTTATTAGATTTAATCTAATTATTGGATGAGAGAATCATAACGAAAACCGTCAAGATCAAAACCGATCTAAGTCACAAAGGCAAAATGACCTTGTGAGGTAGATCACCAAAATGAAGCAAAAATTCACCAATGTAGAGTATTTAAACCTTTCGTAGTAAATCAAAATGTAGTCACCAATGACTATTAGCGCCACACAATGTAATTGACTTGTTGACTTAACGTGAAATTAAGGTTTCGTTTCTAAAATTAATTAAAATTGTAGTGTACTGTGCAGATAGGAGTTAATGAAGAAGAGAAAATAGGTAAAACGAGAGGGTGAACTGGATACTACTTGCCGTAGTCAGTCAGCATTTTCTTGAGTAGGCTATTAACGTCTTTGGTCTTCTTATTTCGCTTCGTTAACGCAGACAACGACGTTGGTAACTCGATTTTCTCGTTGTTCTCTTCTGGCTCTTCTTGTTTTTCACGAAGTTTTTGTACTGCAGGAAGAAGCATTCTAATCTCTTCACCGTCTTCATCTTCAAGAACAACAATATTTTCTGATTCGACTTGAATAATAGTTAGTTGGCCATACTTGCTAGAATAAACACTTTCACCAACTAGAGAAGATTGAACCGGAACAGAGCGATCAGTTAATTGTCCAGCACGCAATTTAGCGGCAGTAATAGAACGAATATTTCCGGTATTTTCAAATGCAACTATCACAGTATGTGTATTGTAGTATTCCACTACCGTTACATAGCCGTGTTTCTTTGATTCAAATCGAGCACCAATTTGCATATCGTGTGGTGCATCCATTTTCTTTAATTGCATTTAACTACCCTAATATTTATATCGTCACTTCAAACCATTGTTGAAGATATAGTCTAAAACTGGTGACAATATAAAAGTATATACGCTCGTTATTGAATAACAAAAGAGTTTTATTCAATAATCTGACCTTGTTTGATGGTTCCAAATTCTATCGCAACTTTACTTGAGGGTGCTAGCGCAAAATCGATAGGATTATATTTAATGACCACTAGCTTTAATAGCCACTGTGAATACAACAGCCCAAAGGGGCTGCAAAGGCTCGATGTTAGCGCCTTTGTGTCGCCATACCATTTGAGTATTGAGGTACATTCTTGGGATTAATAGCAAGCACTTAGATCATCATAAACACTTGGATATAAAAAATAGCGCCTTGTGGCGCTATTTAATCTCAATCACTCAATGATGGCTACGACAGATATGCAGCCAGTTTATCTGAGCGCCTCACAACCAGCCAGTCGAACACTAAAGTCAGCACAATAGCTAACCCAGCTAGCGGGAAAAGCACGCTGATTAGCGCAATGGTTACAACCCCAACTTTCCATATCCCTTCACTTTCAAAACGGCAGGTACACCCAAGCGTTTTGCCGCTTTCGGGCGTCTTTGCCACCACATCACAACCCCAGTTAACGAAATTGCGATAAAAGCAACGCAGAAGAATGCATTCAGGAGTTTGTTTACAACGCTCAAATCACCTTGGTGAAGCGATACGCCAGCTGCCATCAGCTTCGCCACTACAGA
>JYJN01000062.1 GCA_003263845.1 Vibrio aestivus
TGTTACATAACACCCAATTAAGGGGTGAAGCACGCAACCACGACACTCAATGAGACCACAGTAACCACTAAACTTAACCCAAACCAAAAATGCCAAGCGTGATGAATCACTCTTAAATTGTTTGTTAGATGCCCGACCGCTTAACGTGATTTAGTAGTGGTAGCGACATGAAATTATTGTTATCGCTTGATCATCGACTGCATAAACGAGCCTATTGGTGTCGTCAATACGGCGAGACCAAAAACCAGAAAGGTTCTCTTTTAAGGGTTCAGGTTTACCAATACCCTCAAAAGGAGAACGCTTAACATCATTGATAAGTTTGTTGATGCGCTTAAGTGTTTTCTTATCTTGGGTTTGCCAATAAAGGTAATCGCCCCAAGCCTCATTAGTCCACGATAGTAAACGTTGACTACTACTCATCAATTAACTCTCGTGCTGTTGTTTTTCCAGCACGGTACTGTGCTATTGATCGGTTTAGATGTTCAGCATTTTGAGGAGAGCGTAGTAAGTGCACTGTTTCCATAAGGCTGTTGTAGTAGTCTAAAGACATAACCACAGCATCCTCAGAGTCACGGCGAGTAATGACTGTTGTATCTGCGTCATTAACTACACCGTCCAAAACAGCTTTAAGACCATTTCTAGCTTCAGTAAAAGATACGATTCTCATAAGAACCTCCACATGTACATTTAATGGAACAAGTATAGTCTTCACGCACATACTTGTACAGTAAATTGAACATGCGATATTGATAAGGCAACTAACGCCCAATTAACGTGTGAGCAGCGCAGACACTGAACTTCAAAACTGCGCCGTAAACGCTAAACTCAACCCGAAGTGAGAGCGCCAAGCGTTGCGAATCACTGTTGAATTGTTTGTTATGTTTTACCACAAATACATGATTTACTTGGTAAAGAACTGCCATTTCTAACTAGTTTTCTGAGCTAAACCACAAGGCAAGAACCAACTTGGCCGCCAAAAGCGATTAACCCAAAACCAGTAAGTCCGCTTCCCTGCCCAATGAGGCAACCCGGCCAAGCACCAACAAGTGCCCTTTCTTTCCAGTCAAAGCGCAAAACAATGGCTAATTGCCGAGGCAACTGCCAAGCCTAAATGCCAATTGACTAAGAACCTAGAAGCGACTTTAAGCCAGTTAGACAAGAAGCTAACCGCCACGACCTGACAATGAAGCAACCCACGAATATTGGTATGTTTTACGGGCTTAGAGACTCAAGAACTTAGACCGACAATGCGGATTTGCTGAGTCTACTAGGGACGAACTGCCAGAGGGATAAAGAACCAAAACCTAAGACCTTTAAGCCTTTGAATTTCAAGTAAACATAACGCCC
>JYJN01000063.1 GCA_003263845.1 Vibrio aestivus
CTCTTCCTTGCGACTTAAGTCACTTGCGAAGAGGCGGCCATTCTAGCGAGATAATTTTCAGTGTCAAACACTTTTTGCTTTTTATTTTACTTTTTCAAGTAAAGGCAATTAACTATCTTGTTTTGCTTTCTAGCCTTATCGACCGTTCTGAAACCCTTGTGAGCTCAGCCCCTGTCGATGAGGTGGCATTATAGAGATCGGCATCACATTGGCAAGCGTTATTTTGAAAAAATTGCAAAAATAACGCTTAAGCGATGAAATTTCATCCAAAGGCTAATTTATCCAACTTTATCCTAGTTATAACTACAAATTACCCCAAAGTTATCCACAATCACATATATCAACCAATAAAAAAGGCCGCGAATGCGACCTTTTATATCTAAGGTGAAGTATTAAATACCCGAACCGTATTGTTCACCATCATCTTCATGCAATCCACATTCTCTTTTTAAACCAAAGAAACGGGTTTCTTCTTCAGACATCCCCGGCTCCCACTTTTTAGTTGTGTGGGTATCACCAACCGACAAATAACCTTTATCTCTTAGTGGGTGATAAGGGAGATTGTGCTTCTCTAAGTAGTAATGCACATCTTTGTTTGACCAATCAATCACGGGCAGGAATTTGAATACACCACTTTGAATAGACAAAATCGGCAAATTCGCTCTACTAGACGACTGCTCTCTACGAAGACCTGAGAACCAAGTTCCCACTTCAAGTTCATCCAAAGCTCGGCGCATTGGCTCAACTTTGTTGATCTTGTTGTACTTGCTTATACCTTCAACTCCCTGCTCCCACAATTTTCCGTAACGGGCTTCTTGCAATTTGCACTTTGATGGGCTCTGTAGACTTTCAAGTTTAAGGTGAGTTGCTCACTTAGGTCATCGATAAACTGGTATGTCTCTGGGAACAAATAGCCAGTATCTGTCAAAATAACCGGAACGTCAGGCTTCACTTGTGTAACAAGGTGAAGCATTAATGCAGCTTGGACACCGAAGCTGGAAGACACTGTGTGTGTTCCCTCTAAGTTTTCCAACGCCCAAGCTACTCGCTCTTGCGCTGTTAGCTTTTCTAGCTCTGCGTTAACTTCTGCAAGGCGGAGGATTTGCTCCACCTTAGTCATAGAGAGGAGATCAGCTAACTTCAAAGGTGAAGTTACTGTATCAAGCATGGAAATCCCTCTTGGAGACGACAACTTCAGCAATGATGCCTGCGCGAATGACAAAGTCGCCAAAAGCTTCATTCTTTTCGCGGTCTTTCGACCAACGCGCGACTAAGCTATCTATCTCTTCTAAAATTTGTTTATCGGTAATGTTCTCTTTATACATCTTAGGAACACGAGTACCCGCTTTATTACCGCCTAAGTGCAGGTTATATCGACCCGGTGCTTTACCCACTAGACCAATTTCCGCCAACATCGCTCGGCCGCATCCGTTCGGACAGCCAGTAATACGTGTGATAATGCTGTCTTCTTTTGGCACTTGATGCTTTTCAAGGATTCCCTCTATATCTGTCACGAACTCAGGAAGGAATCGCTCTGCTTCTGCCATCGCTAGCGGACAAGTAGGAAATGCTACACATGCCATTGAATCTTTACGCTGTTCGCTGACACCATCATCCATCAACCCATATTCACGAGCGATTTTCTCGATCTTGGCTTTCTGGCTCTTAGGAACGCCAGCAACGATTAAGTTCTGGTTTGCGGTCATACGGAAATCGCCTTTGTGGATCTTAGCGATTTCGGCAACACCACTTTTTAGTGGTTTTCCTGGGAAATCTAATAGACGTCCATTTTCGATGAACAAAGCAAGATGATGCTTGCCATCAATACCTTCAACCCAACCAATGCGATCGCCACGGTCTGTGAATTCATATGGTCGGCTGTCAGCAAACTTAATACCCGCACGCTTTTCAACTTCTGCTTTGAATACGTCCGTACCCACACGGTCTAACGTGTACTTAGTTTTCGCATTCTTACGATTTGAACGGTTACCCCAATCGCGCTGTGTTGTGACGACTGCTGCTGCAACATCCAGTGTTTTATCTAGCGGAACGAAACCAAAATCATCCGCACGACGTGGGTAAGTAGAGGTGTCGCCGTGAGTCATTGCTAAACCACCACCGACGAGTACGTTGAAGCCGACTAACTTTCCGTCTTCTGCAATCGCGACAAAGTTTAGGTCGTTCGCGTGCACATCCACATCATTCTGTGGTGGGATAACAACCGTAGTTTTGAACTTACGTGGTAAGTAGTTGCTACCTAGAATCGGCTCTTCTGTTGTTTCTACCTTTTCACCGTCTAACCAAATTTCCGCATACGCTTTGGTTTTTGGTAGAAGATGCTCACTGATCTTTTTCGCCCACTCGTAAGCTTCTTGATGAAGCTCAGACTCTACTGGGTTCGTCGTACATAGTACGTTACGGTTAACGTCACCCGCAGTTGCGATTGAGTCAATGCCAATGCTGTTCAGAGTTTGGTGCATAAGCTTGATGTTTGGCTTTAATACACCATGGAACTGGAACGTTTGACGTGTTGTTAAACGAATACTTCCATATAGAGAGTGCTCGGTTGCAAATTTATCGATTGCCAACCACTGTTTTGGCGTAATGATGCCGCCCGGCATACGAGCACGAAGCATCACATTATGCAGCGGCTCAAGTTTCTGCTTCGCACGTTCGTTACGAATGTCACGGTCATCTTGTTGGTACATGCCGTGGAAACGAATCAGCTGGAAGTTGTCCGCTGTAAAACCACCTGTAATACGGTCTTGTAGATCGCTTTCAATCGTACCGCGCAGGAAGTTACTTTCACGCTTTAGACGTTCGTTATCAGCAAGCTTTCCTAACTCTTCGCCTAATACCACTTGCTTGTTATTTTCAGTAGAAAAAGTCATTAGTACACATCCCTTTGGTAACGCTTCGCTTTGCGTAAATCATTTACAAACTCTTCAGCTTTCTCTCTGCTGAAACCACCTTGCTGCTCGGCAATCGTAATTAATGCATCATGAACGTCTTTTGCCATGCGAGTTGCGTCACCACAAACGTAAACATAAGCGCCTTCTTCTAGCCATTGCCATACTTGGGCAGCATGCTCGAGTAAACGATGTTGAACGTATACTTTTTCGTGTTGGTCGCGACTGAATGCCACGTCTAATTGAGTCACTAAGCCTGACTTCAGGTATTTCTGCCACTCAACTTGATATAAGAAATCTTGAGTAAAGGTGCGATCACCAAAGAACAACCAGTTTTTGCCTTCTGCATCACGGTTGTCGCGCTCTTGAACGAAGCTGCGGAACGGTGCGATACCTGTACCTGGGCCAATCATAATAACTGGCACGTTATCATCTTGTGGCAGCTTGAAGTTGTTGTTGTTCTCGACAAACACTTTAACTTCACCACCTTCTTCCAAGCGCTGTGCTAAGTAGCTTGATGCGCCACCATAGCGAGTTGCGTCACCTTTTTGGTATTCAACAAGACCTACCGTTAGATGAACTTCTTCATCCACCTCACTTTGCGCAGAAGCAATAGAATATAGGCGAGGTGTCAAACGACGCAGTAACCCAACAAGCTCTTCCGCAGAAAGCTTGGATTTCTTCTCTGCAAGCACATCCACAATCTGTGTGTTCCCTGCGTATTCACGCAGTTTGTCTTTGTCATCCACCAGCTTCTGAAGTTTCTTACTGCCAGATAGCTCAGCAAACTTAGTCACGAGCTGAGGATTCGCGGCAGTGATCTCGAACTTGCTGAGCAATGCGCTGTGAATAGATAGGCTTTCACCATCTACTTCAACACTTTCTACACCAGATAGACCGACTTTCGCCAAAATTTCATTAGCAAGGTCTGAGCTATTTTCAAACCAAACACCTAGCGCATCACCTGGCTGATAGCTAATACCTGAGCCATCTAAATCAATTTCAACATGGCGCACATCTTTACCAGAATCACGACCGGTGATTTTCTGGCTTGCTAGTAGTGTTGCTGTGTATGGGTTTTGCTTTGTGTACTCAGAGTGTGCAGAAGCTGCACCAACTGGAAGCTGAACAACTTCCGCTTCGCTTGCTGAAGACAGTGCTTCTTTCACTTGCTCTAGTGCTTTTGCACGCCACTCAGCGGCAGGCGCATCGTAGTCAACATCACAGTCAATACGATCAATAAATGACGTTGCACCTAGCTTCGAAAGATAAGCGTCGAAGTCTTTACCTGTTTGGCAGAAGAATTCATAGCTCGAATCACCAAGGCCAATCACACCGTAGCTTAAGTTAGGCAGTTTTGGCGCTTTCTTAGATTGCAAAAACTCGTGTAGCTCAATCGCGTTGTCTGGTGCTTCGCCTTCACCATTTGTCGAGGCAACGATAATAACGTGTGTCTCTTTAGCAAGATTCTTACCTTTGTAATCACTTGCATCAAACAACTCGACAGCGATGCCTTGTGCTTTCGCTTCTTGCTCTAACGCTTCAGCAACGCCTTTAGCATTACCCGTTTGTGAAGCGAAAATAATAGAAAGCTTGCCAGCAGGTTTTGCACTAACCACTGCTGCGGCTTGAGCTACAGGCGTTTGTGTGCCGACGGCTTGATTCTGGCTTAAGCCCCAAAAGTAGCCGCTTGCCCAAGCAAGCTGCTGAGGAGAAAGTTCAGACACAGTTTGAGCTAATGCGCCAAACTGTTGATCATTTAATGGGCTTGCTAGTCCAGCAAGCTCTGGTGGTGTAGTGTTTCCTGATGACACTTTCTTTTGAGAAGACATAGTCACGACATCCCTATTCATTGCGTGACGATAGATTAACCACTCAGAGTAATAACAAGAAAGAATAGAAGTGAATGTTTTATAACTTTTTGGAACGAGGGGAATTAGAAGGGGTTATAAGCGAGCTATTTGGCCTCGATACGAACTTGCTTGAATCCAACTGCCATCGCAGACTTTGACGCTAGGTTTAAGTCACCATAATGACACTCTTCTCCATGCGCATCAGTTAAAAGGACAAAACCACCACGCTGGTGTCTAAACTCTACAATCCAAGTCCCCTCTTGCACTGACGGCTCAATAATCGCTTCAATCAACTGATTGTCTCTGTACAAAGTTCTGAGTTCATTAATCGTCATTGTTCATCCATGGTTTTTACGACAACTACGCTTTTAAAGCATGGCTCAACAATCTCGAAAGTACTAAATTTTGTATGGGTTATTTCTTTTAGGTATAAAAAAGCCTCTCTTAAGAAAGAGAGGCTTTAAGACAATTTCTTGTTTTCGATCGATTAGAATGCGTATTCTGCGCCCACAAACCAACCGTTGGCAAAAATGAACTCCTTACCAAAATCTTCTGAGTCGATATCAAACATATTAGATTCTAAATCAATTACTCGGTAACCGCCTTTTAGAGCCAACTGGCCCCCTTGCATAGGCACTCGATATTGCACCCCTGCCATTAAGTCGGTGCTCTTAATATCGTTGTTATCACCGAAGTTCATCTCGCCAATGATATCAAAATTCGAGTTTGGAACCGTTAGTTCAGCATAGGCATACCAAGCCCAGATAAAACCATCAAAGCTTACTCTTTCATCAGTAAGCGCATTACGATAAAGCGTATCGCTCAGATCGGTAAGCGTCACACCCGCATCAAAGTGCATTAAGTCATGCTCATAAATACGGTAGTAGAGCGTAGCGTCAAATTTGTCGAAAGCCATGTAATCAGCATCAACACTAGAGTGGCGCAATCTTACATCAGGGACGTACTTTACATCGTGCTCTAGCGCAACGTTGATACTTGGGGCGCTATCTGAGTCACGATTGACTTCATTAACTTTGGTATCCGTCCACCAGTAATCGGCACCAACTTTTACAACAGATTCCGCAAGGGTGCCAAAAGAGGCCATCATTGCGATAGACGCAGCAGCAATGGATGCTTTGTTAATCATGAAAAATACGCTCCAAGACGGGTTATGTATCTAATGTATCGGTTACTTGAGAAAATAGTACCATATTCTGCATAAACACCATTACACATTTCTCCGGCTTGCCCATGAGCGCTTGGTCATAAGCGAAATGACTTCTCCGTTAGCGCGTCTGCGCTACATGGTTTTTGAAGAACCAGATCCCGACTGCGATAACAATAAGCCATGGTAATAGCTTAAGCACTACGCCAATCATACCAAGCAGCATCATGACAAGCAGGGCGATGCCCGTCGCAGCAAACACTGTCATCATTGTGATACCAGTGACCAAAAGTGTCGCAATAAAAACAAGTACAAAGATAAGTTCAAACATGATTGTCTCCTTTCTCGATATATTTACCTATACAGATACCGTGCCAAGTTAAGAAAAATCACTAACCTATTGTTTTAATAAAAATAAAAAGGCAAACCTACCAGTGATAGATTTGCCCCACAATAACTTGGTAAATATCACCAATCTACATGGTAAATTTTACACATTCAGTTCTTTTGGAATCTTCGCTAAGGCTGCTTCCAATACTTCGATACCAGAACCTGGCTTGTGAGCATTTTCGCTAATGTAGCGACGCCATTGACGTGCGCCCGGCATATTCTGGAAAAGCCCTAACATATGACGAGTGATATGCCTAGGTACGCACCTTGAGAAAGCTGACGTTCAATGTATGGATACATTTCTTCGACAATTTCACTGCGCTTTTTAATTGGCGTATCTTTACCAAAGATGATGTTATCCACTTGAGCCAATAAGTATGGGCTTTGGTAGGCTTCACGACCGACCATCACGCCATCAAGATGCTTAAGGTGCTCCAGTGAATCTTCCAGAGTTTTGATACCCCCATTGAGTGCGACAACCAAATGAGGAAAATCTTTCTTCAATTGATACGCTCTTGGGTAATCAAGCGGCGGGATCTCACGGTTCTCTTTTGGACTTAAACCACTGAGCCATGCTTTTCGAGCATGGATAGTAAACTGTTCACACTTCGCTTTCTCTGAAACCGTTGAGACGAAATCCGTTAGAAACTCGTAAGAGTCCAGATCATCAATGCCGATTCGAGTTTTTACGGTAACTGGGATATCCACAATATCGCGCATTGCAGATACACAATCAGCCACCAGCTGAGGCTCTGCCATCAAACAAGCACCAAAGCGACCATTTTGCACTCGATCCGATGGGCAACCGACATTCAAGTTCACTTCATCGTAGCCACGCTCTTGAGCAAGCTTCGCACACGTCGCCAAATCTGCAGGATTTGAACCACCGAGCTGAAGCGCTACCGGGTGCTCTTCTTCGTTATACGCTAAGAAATCGCCTTTACCATGAATAATGGCACCTGTTGTCACCATTTCCGTGTAAAGCAGCGTCTCTTTAGTCATCAAACGATGGAAGTAGCGACAATGGCGATCAGTCCAGTCGAGCATGGGTGCAATAGAAAAGCGGTTAGCCGCGTATTTACTAGTATTGTCAGGTTTCATAAGGTGTTACTCGAAATCTATATACTGTATAAATATACAGCAATCTGCTAGAATTGCCCTAAGTTTACTCATTCAGTACACATATAGTACGTATCAAGGAGTAGGACAAATGGCGTCATTCAGCATTAGAAAACGCACACTAAAAAGCGGCGAGTTGCGCTTTACAGTGGACATTGTAGTCAAAAATAATTCGGCGATTATACACAGAGAATCAAAAACATTCAGGAAAAAAGAATTCGCTCGAACCTATGCCAATAAAAGGGTTCTGGAGTTAGAAAATCCGGACGCATACCAACACAAATCCGTACCTATATACGTACTGCTCGACCAATTCATGGAAGAGCCTGATTTATGGGACAAAACAGGCCGGACAAAGAAGTACGTTATTCAGCTTCTGCGCGACTGCGATATATCTCATGTTGAAAGCAATCGACTACGAACTAGTGATCTTATTGCCCATTGTAAGAATCGAAAGGCAGCTGGTGCAGGAGGCGCAACCATCTACCACGACATCGCCTATCTGCGCTCTGTGATGAAAAAGGCTAAGCCGGTTTTCAATATTGCGGCCAACTACCAAATCTTTGAAGAAGCCGTTCCTGTTCTAATTGATATGGGCCTGATCGGTAAAAGTCAAAAACGTACTCGGCGCCCAACATCAAATGAATTAGAAAGGCTCAGAACAGGGCTGCTAAAACGGGAGAACTTCCGTCCAAACGGTAAAACTCGCATTCCTTTTACTGACATTCTAGAGTTCAGCATTCTCACCTGTATGAGAATTGGCGAGGTTTGCTCGGTTCGTTGGGAAGACTTAGATCAGGAAAACAAAACTGTGATTGTTCGAGATAGAAAGGATCCCCGCAAGAAATCCGGAAATCACATGCTAGTTCCACTGCTAGGAAACTCTTTTGATATCGCAATGAGACAACCCAAAAAAGGGAAACGGATCTTTCCATATAATTCTAGGAGCGTCACTGCCGGTTTCCAAAGAGTCAGAAACGAACTAGAGATTGATGATTTGAGGTATCACGATTTGAGAAGGGAGGGTGCGAGTAGATTATTTGAAAAAGGATATTCTATCGAAGAAGTAGCTCAAGTCACGGGGCATCGTAACATCAACATACTCTGGCAAGTGTATACCCAATTGTACCCAGCCAAATTGCATAAAAAACCTTGATCTATGTATGCAAATTAACACTTAGTGATCATATTCAATGACTTACAATGCACACGGAATTAAAATCTCATCAATTACTACATTGATGAGATTAAGCACGTATGTCCGGAGAAAATTCTAAATCATCAGGAGAGACTGGTGAGAATATTATTGATAAATTCTTCAATATTGTTGGTTGGAAGAATGCCAACCCCAATATAAGTTTTCCTTGCCTTAGAGGGGAAAAACATACAAGAGCAAATGCTAAAAAGCAGAAAAGAGAACTGCATGGCATTGACGTTCAATATGCTTACTTGTCTGGTTTAGAGTCCGATACGCTTATAAACATACTCGGTTCTGTGAAGCACACAAAAAATTCCTCTTATCCTATGTCTCTAACATCTCTGGTAAAAAACCATATCAAAGATATCCTAGACGCAGAGACATGTTATCGGGTGTCACCATTAAGACAAGAACTTAACAGACAATTCTATGGAAAGCGCATTTCAAAAGTCAGAAATGTACCTGTTTTATTCTTTCTTTCTAGTCATGACGAACCAGATACCGACTATTTAAGCAGGATTGCAAACACTCGTTATGTAACACAAGATTTTGATATTGAAGAATTTTATATTGTTGACAATAAAAAGTTATCTTTCATTCTAGACGCTATTTCATATTTGAAATCTGCCTATCCACAGCACGACATCTATTTCCATCATGCCAATACTAGTTTAAACATGATGGATTACGATAAGCCTCCTTATAGTAAGACCTTACCTGTTGAGTACTTAGGTTCTTCTTACATCAATTTTCTTCTAAAGAAAGGTGAAAACGGTGAAGAAGTTTTTACTTTCATAACCATTACCCAAGAAAACTTCTCTGAAGATGCCCTCAGCAATTACATTTTTAGCGCTCAGGAACATACTTCAAAGATTGCAAGTTCATATGGTGTAGGTTTTGCGGATTACTACAGTGATGATCATGTAAAGGATGTCAATAAGGCTCTAACGAAACACAACTTGAGCATTGAAAAACGTTAAAGTTTTCAACTTCAAACCAAACTTTAGGAATCTAAATGATGAATAAAGATAGTACATTTATTCCCGTAGGGACATTCTCAGACAGTTTCTAGCGCACCAAATGATCAGCCCTACAGAATTAAGAGCGATCCTACAAGCGAGAGGGGCTTTCTGCTCATCTTTAGATAAGAAACACTTAATCCCGATGTTGGTCAAAACTGGGATTGCACCCTATGAATTTGCACACTTGAAAGATCTAGTTAAAGAGAAGGAAGACAACCCCAAAGTTCAAACAAAGCAACTAATATGGAATAAAGAGAGTGGAACTACTCTTGGTTACGAGCTAGGTTTTGATTTCGACTTTGATCATCTGGTTGATGACAGCTTCAGTAACTTGTCGATTGAAAATAGCCCTCAGTTTGTAGCCGCGGGAGATGGTTCAGATGCTAACCACGTAATAGCAGAGATCCGAATCAAACGACTAGATAGAACTAAAAATTTTGGTGAAGACGAAAACTATTTCGATTGCTCAATTGAGATGAAAGTTGATTCCAACAATCAACTAGATTTGAATATCACAACAAAACACACTTCAAAAGAATCACAGAACATTGTAAATGAGATAGTGAAAAGAGCTACTCGGAAACTAAAATCTTCTGCAGCTATAAAATCGGATAAGTTAAAGAGAATCTTATTCACTGACTTCACTAACGAAGCCCGAATTAACTATCTTACAAAGTTAATAAAGTCTGTTGATTATCAAGCATACATACAAAACACTAAACGAATACAAATCAAACCGGATAATGATGTACCAGGCCCTGTACCTTCTGAACTTGAACTACTTGAAAAGAAAGTGAAAGAGTTGACCCTGCAAGGGGAAAATTTGGATAGCAGTATTTTCCTAAGACTAGAAGAGCTTAAAAAGCGCATCAAACTCTATAGTATTTCGTGCACTTACGAGATAAATACTGACCGAGTTGATGGGCGATGCGAGATTGATTTTGAGTTTCCTGACCTAGAAAGCATGAGTCAGAGTGAGCTAACAATTTCCATAGTTAGGTTCTCTACCAAAACAAAAATCTCAAGTAAAGAACGAAGTGCTTTGAAAATGAACGTATTAAAAGCATTCGAAGCAAAAAAGCTAGAGCTATTAAGAGAGTATTCTTTTAAATATACTCCCTCTGAAGCTACAGTTGAAATATAATATAACCTGTCATAGCTCTCCATATCGCCCTAAGAATAAAAGGGCGATTTGCTTTGGAGATAGCGAGCATATTTTAGGCTTTCACAACCCTTCCGTTTTTTAGGGTATACCCTTTCTTTAGTTGCCCATTTGCCCTACGTCCTTTGCATTTACAGCACTTGCTTGTGCGCTTGCGTCGTCTAGCCATGACTATCCTCCAGTTTTCTGATCCGTTGCTCCTGATCTTGCTGGACTTTCTTAATCCAATTGATGTCCGTTTTAAGCGCCGCTATCGTGCCGGCACTAGAGACCAGGCCTGTGACTAGAGAAATGACCAGTGCTTCCACTAACCCCATCATTTCCCCCTAAATCTGAATGAAAAGAACTCCAGTAAGTAGCGCACCATAGAGCGAAAGCCAAAAGTATCAATGACCACCGCTCCAACGATGTACCAGTAGTATTCGGGCACGAACTCGAGCGCTTTGAATCCATCCTGGACATAACCGGCATAGTCCGGAATGAAAGACAATATGAGTGGAATGAACACCACCAGCATAATAAACTCGTCTTTCAAGCCACGCTCTCTAATCGAGACTTCGTCGAGGTTCGCCGCCTTTTCATCACCGGACTGAAGGCGTTTTACTTTGGCGTTGTGGCGTTCCTGGTCAATTTCATCTTTGCGCTTGAGCGCGTTGGCCTTGTTGATGCCGTGTTGTTTGTAGGCATCAATGCCACCAGTCACCAAATTGAGCAATGCACCAATCATGGATACACCGCTCTATCGAGTTCGATATGAGGGCCATCTTTAAAAGACGTCCAGTCCCCACCCCATTTAATGGTACACCCTGCTCCCTCGCCGCTTGCTTGAACGCCCAGCTCACCTGTTCGTAGTAACTAAAGCCCCAAGTTACTTTGCCGTCCTCATCATAAACCACATAATCAATCGCGTGACCCGTTTGGTGACGGCTGATACGTAAGTAACCATCGAGTTGGCTTGCCTTTTGTTGAAACAGCTCATACTGCTCCTCTGCTGAACGTTTGCCCGAGGTGATACCAAAATCAAACGGGCTCAGTTCGAGCGCGCGTCTCACCACGGCTTTCAAATCATGGTGGACACCAACCAGATTGGTTTCACTTCGAACCGACAGCACAAACCCATTGACGGCTCTATCGATGGTTTTCTTGTTCATAAGATACCCCACAATGAATATCGTCCCAGCTAAGCCCAACAGCCATTTCATGCCTCCTCCGTTGGCATTATCAGCTAGAATGCAGAACAACGTCTAAATACACATTGAACGCTTTGATATCGAGCCGTCTTGCTTTTGCAGGCTTAATGAGGCTGAGTGGATAGCAATAATGAAAATTCTGGCCAAAATACAGATACAAGGTTCGGGACGAGACGACCTTGCCTTTCTCATCGTAAAATTTAATTAGGATTTCTCCTGCCTGCTCGGGAATAGAGAGATCGCCACTGGTCAGGATAAAACGGCGTAACGTCATATCGAGCACTTCCACTGAATCCGACAGAGGAAACGAGACAGGGTTAACTTCGTCATTAAGGATTTTGGAGAGTTCAGAGTCCTTGACTGCCATAGATTCTGGCGTATTTGGATTAAACAGCATGAACATTATCGTGCCTCCCCTATACGCAGGTGTTCTCCCACTTTTCCTTTAACCAATATCGCTTGGCGAGTTTTCAGTGCAAGATGACCTCCGGGTCTGAGTTCAAGAAAACCTTGAATTAGAACGTGCTCTGTATTCGTCTCTGGTGCCTGGAGGAATAGCGCTTTGCGTTCATCATCTCCCTCGATGGTTTGCTGACTGCCATCCAACGTCATATCCCCTACCCCTATTGCAGCATACAGATACAACTCCGTAATCGGATTGACATTAAGAATAGGGTTTTGAATGGTCGCATTCACTTCAAGCAATTCATTTTGGATGTGAACATCAAGCATCTGATTCTGAATTTCAGTTTTGACCAGACGTTGTATCTCCACCACGCTCACCGGACGTTGCACCTCGTGCACTACGACCGCATTCGAGACATCGACTTTCTGAGCCTGAGTCAAGATGGCACATCACTGATTTGATACTCAAAGGTCGCAGCTTCATCGTGATGGTTCTCGAGCGTCAGCTCATTAAACGCGGTGACATCGATTGTGTCACCGCGTTGAATTTCTGTTGGACGCAGAGCATCACCGCGAATCATTAATGTGTGCGTCGATTCGCGCATGATCAAAAACTTCCCCGCTTGACCTGCGTTGAAGCTCAGAATTTGATTGGGTTCAAGCGTGTGCAGCTGTTTCATGACTTTTGCCTCGTGACCAGAATCGCGACAGTAATAATGGTGCCGGCAATACCGACAATCAGAGACACGTTTTTCAGTAAGGCGTTATCCGAATCCAGCCCACCGGTTTGTTCGCGCGATTTGGCATCACTGGCCATCGCAATGGCGGCTTTGGTGGTAGCGGTTTGCTGTCCGGCCATGGATTTGATGGAATCAATCGCGTACTGACTCACTTCGGAGGTTTCTTCCAGAGCTGAGCTACCAAAGGTGAAGGCTTCATCTACGGTGTTGTTGACCGTATCCAGTGCCCCTGTGACGACCGTTTCGTTCGACTTCAGGGTTTGGTGCCCAAAGTCGAGCGCTTCTTCAGCTAAATCGCCCGCGATAGCCATCGCACCGTGGTCTGTCATCGTGAGGTTAATGTCTGAATCGTTGACCCCAGCGAGCATCACACCATAGTTATCACGGCCTGCTGCGGCACTCCCACTCGTATTAGTGGTGGTCGTAACGTTGCTTTGACGGCTTTGTGAAGAGCTTCTACCACCCATATCTGCAAACCTTATCCGTAAAACTCGTTCATCCCCGCGACGCTCAATTTCCTGTACTGGCAATTTGAGCTTTTCCCGTATGTAGCGCTCAGCTCCAGGTCGAAAGAAATGCGCACGAATCGAATCAAATCCATTGGCTCTGGCGTGATTGACGGCGCCCAACGTGCCTGATGCCATGTCTCCCACCAATGCGACCACCACGAGCTCACGACTTTCCTTACTCTGCTCTTCGCGTAGCAAGAGCACCGTCTCACCAAGGCGATATACGCATTCCTCTCCGTGTTGAACCGCCTGCTCGGCCTGCTCAGCGTAGTCTTTCAGCGCCGGTGTCAGCGTGTCTTTCACGCGATCCCAACGCTCAACGATGAGGTTACTTTTTAACGACCACATACACTGCAAGCAGTGCCATGAGAACAATGAACCACCACGGCATCCCCTGTCCGCCTAGGCTGATACCCCCACCAGTAAAACCACTGTTGTTGGTGGTATTGCCCGACGTGCCAGACATCGCAGGTCCTGAAGCGCCCCCTGAAGGCCTCCCCCTCCCGTCAATGACGTTAACGAGCCCAACATCCACGGCCTCCTTTCGAGAAATACATCAACGCAAGCACCAACAGTGCTATCAGTAGCAATTTGTTCAGCCCTTTACCGGCACTAAGACCGAGCAAGCTGCCCGCTCCGAGTCCACTTAGCGCCCAAAATAGGATTGGCATATAGAGTCCCCTATTTCTTAAACGCCATCATGCGATCAGTAACAGCACCAAAAGACCTAACCCACCGCCGACATACCAAAACATTGGATTCATCTCGCTTTGGGTACTGCCCATTGGGCGAGTCACCACATTACCTGCATCGTCGATTCTGGGATGATTAGGTTGCTGAGTCGTATTCGGGTTAGAGGATTGGTTGTTTTCACCAAACAACCAATCCGCGTGTTCCCCTACGGAGTCTAGGGCACCGGCCCCAAACTCCAACAAATCATCAAAAAAGCTTTTCATAGGCGCTCCTTAGGCCGCGCCACCTTTCAGCTTCTCCGGTCGCTCGAGTCGCACCGACTCCACCAAAATAGGAATGGAGCCAGGGACGTCTTCTGTCGTCACCGAGAACTTGAGGTTTGAGCTGTGCAGAGTAGGGAACAGTTCATCAATCGAGAATCCACGCACAATCGGATCAAAATGGAAGTATCCCGTTTGAGGGGTGCGCTCATTACGCTTCGCATTCGCTTCCGAAATGAATTTATTCGCCTCGTACTCTTTAACGAAATCACGTTCAATCTCGAGCTTGGTGATCTTGTCGTGCATGAAATGCATGCGGCGAATACTGATAAGCGGACTCGCAATCAGGTTGGTGAACTCATTCACCCCCTGAGCATTCGCTGGCATGGTTTCGCGTTTCACCAACGGCACCACAACACGCATCGCCTGTGCGTTGCTCACCCAGGCATGTACCTGAATGGTCAGCTTATCGGCGTCCGCACGTTTATTGCGGAACTGAATATCGAGGTGGATGTTATCCCCCAGCTCAGTGACTAAGCCGGTGTAACGCACCCCGTTTTTGGTTCGAGCGACGACATCACTGAATGGAATGATGTAATGGCCTGAGGTGGCATCACGGCGTTTATAACGCTCAAGCATCAACAGCTCTTCGCCCGTTAACACATAAATTTCTTCAGCATTGAGCGTAATGGAAATCCGTGTCATGTCTTGAGCATCGGCGTTGGTCTCGATCACCAGTTCGTGATACGTCGGGCCATTAGGGATAGGTAAGGTTCCTTTTTGTCCCCAAGCAGCTCCGACCATAGAATTAAGTTTGATTGGCTTCACTGACATCACGATTACCCCTTAGAACCAACCCGACTTGCCGAGGTACTTATCTAGCCGCCTACCTTGTTGTTCACGGCAAAGATAATCGCACCCGTAGTCAGAGCCGATACGCCAGCAATGATGGCCATGTTGCGTGCATTGAGTCTCATGCTCACACCCTCTGTGGAATGAATACCCAGACCTTAGACGCAGAACTTGAAGGTTAACCAGTGACTTAAACCTATTAGGTTAAAAGTGAAACCTATTAGGTTTACACCACCACTTAACGACCTGGATATATCTTCCCATGTTTGTGATTACCGATGCCTGGCGACTTCAAAATGTAGTCGGCATATTTGTCACGAGTACCTAAATGCTGTCGTTCATTGCAGCTTTTCAAAGCCACAATATCTTCATAGGGCACATCAAAATAATCCTCGATGTATTTGGCGTTCCGTTTCGAGCTCACCGCACCGATGTAGATGTATTTCGATTCATCGAGGACCGTTTTGGGGATTTCCTGGCTACGCTGAAACGTGGCGTGCATGACGAGGCCAAACCCTCG
>JYJN01000064.1 GCA_003263845.1 Vibrio aestivus
CGCACTAATTAACAAGGAAGAATTAAATTTGAAAGGAAACTGTTTGTGTGGAGAGGTTTCGTTTGAGTTGTCAGGCGAATTGCCACCCATCTATCAATGCCATTGTTCTTTGTGTCGCAAGGTATCAGGTTCTTCATCAAATTCAGCGTTGATAGTTGAAGCATCAAATTTTAAGTGGCTTTCCGGCGAGCATCAAATCAGGTCATTTTCTACGAGCTCAGGTTTTAAATCTGAGTTTTGCTGTCAATGCGGTAGCCCAGTACCTAATATCAGCTCAAGCGGTGATTCATATTGGGTGCCAGCTGGTCTGCTGTCCGAGCCCGTGGATACAAAAGTTTCTGCTCATGTTTATGTTGGTTCTCACGCTAGTTGGGACGTGGGTTTTATAAATGACGATATACCGAAATTTGATACGATGCCAGCTGAGAAAGATTGGTTAAAAATATGCAGGTAACGCACGCATAACAAGCAATTTAAGCAGACCCTCAACGCTTGGCATTTTTGGTTTGCTGGTGTTTCAGTGGCTATGGCGCTATGCAGAAACTATCGTTGTGCGTTTCGGGCTACTTAATCG
>JYJN01000065.1 GCA_003263845.1 Vibrio aestivus
TTACATAACGCCAAGCTAACGTGCCCGAAACCGTGGCATATACTTTTGCGAAGCAAAAATGCCACGCGTTACGGGTCACTGTTGAGCGCCTTGTTAAGTGTTTATTGCTGAATACTGCTTATCGAAGCTCTGTTTTAAGCTTTCAAACTCCGGTTTGAGCTTAGGGTCCAACGAGGACACTATTCTGATGCCGGCATCAATTAGTTGCACCGCCAACATACTTACATAAAAAGAATGTTTCTCCGCAACATCCTGATTATAAATTGAAATGCCGATCTGTTTTTTAGCTTCGTTGTACTCGAAATGTCGAACGAATAATGAACCCAAGTTACAATGAGCCTCTGAACAAAGTTCAGCATAAACTGCTTCGTATTCGGGAAGCATGTTAGCCTTTGAGAACTTATCTTTAATTCGATAACTATTTTTAATCCCCAAGTCACGCTTAATATCTTTGATGAGAACTTCTTTTTTAGACATCTCAGTGTCCAAAATTTCAATTAGAGATTTTAAATATACATTTCCATTTTTAGCAGATTTCAAAGTGCGTAGCTTATGTTCATGAAACTCTAACTCTATATGCTTCAGATAGTTATCATCATCAATCAAGTTAATCAATTCAACATAGTTCTCTAAAAATGTTCTATAAACAGATAATGAACCAGTGTAATCCTTGTTGCTAATCAATGTATGAAATGATTTTGCCAGCTCAATTAGACTGCAATAAATCGAGATACTATAACTATGTGACTTCATATTCGTAACAAAGTTAATTTTAGTGATTTTTCCGTGAGAAAAATCCAACACTTCTTGCAATAACTTAAGTTCCATCCATACCTCTAGATTTGCATGCTCATGATTACACTTAACGCCTTGCTAACGGGCGATAACGCTATACCACCCAA
>JYJN01000066.1 GCA_003263845.1 Vibrio aestivus
GTTCTGTACCGTTGGTGCCTACGCTTATGTTGGCGGTTGTTCTGCCGTCGTTCAGGATATCTTGCCGTACGTACTTGCTCAGGGTAACCACGCAACACCATTTGGTTTGAACCTAGTTGGTCTTAAGCGTAATGGTTTCGAGAAACCTGAGCTTAGAGCGTTGCAAAAAGCCTATAAAGAGATTTATCGTTCGGGTAAGACAATGGAAGAAGTGAAGCCTGTTCTTGCTGAAATGGCGAAAGAGTGGTCTTCTATCCAACCAATGTGTGACATGTTAGAAAGCACTGAGCGTGGCATTATTCGTTAAGTTTTTGCGAACTTAACATCAAAAGATCGTAGCGTTTCGTTGCGATCTTTTTTGCGTTTTAAGACAGCAACATTACCACTATCGAAAAGAGTAACCCGTAATGGATAGACCGTTAAAAATTGGAATCGTCGCTGGAGAGCTTTCTGGTGATACCCTTGGTGAAGGCTTTATCAAAGCGATAAAACAGCGTTACCCAGATGCTGAGTTTGTTGGTATCGGTGGGCCTAAGATGATTGCTCAAGGTTGTGAATCGCTTTTTGATATGGAAGAGTTGGCGGTTATGGGTTTGGTGGAAGTACTTGGCCGACTGCCGCGTTTATTGAAAGTGAAAGCTGAGCTGGTTCGTTACTTCAAAGACAACCCACCCGATGTATTCGTTGGTATTGATGCACCGGATTTTAACCTGCGTTTGGAAAAATCTCTCAAAGATATCGACATTAAAACGGTTCACTATGTCAGCCCTTCTGTCTGGGCTTGGCGACCAAAGCGCATTTTTAAAATCGATGCGGCGACAGATTTAGTTTTAGCATTTTTGCCATTTGAAAAAGCTTTTTACGACAAATACAACGTCGCGTGTGAGTTTATTGGCCATACCCTAGCCGATGCGATACCTCTTGAAAGCGATAAAGTGGAAGCGCGCAAACTACTTAACCTTGAGCAAAACAGAAAATGGCTAGCCGTTTTGCCCGGTAGCCGTGGTGGTGAAGTTGCGCTGATAGCAAAACCATTTATCGAAACCTGCCAACGCATTCATGCTAAGTATCCAGATATGGGCTTCGTCGTTGCAGCCGTTAATAAAAAACGGCGTGAGCAGTTTGAGAAAATTTGGCAAGAAACTGCCCCTGAGCTTGAATTTGTGATCATTGAAGATACCGCTCGCAATGTGATGACCGCTGCCGATGCAGTCTTGTTAGCATCGGGCACAGTTGCACTGGAATGCATGCTAGTCAAACGCCCTATGGTCGTTGGTTACCAGGTCAATAAACTTACTGGTTGGATTGCACAAAAGCTGTCGATCACCAAATTCGTTTCTCTACCCAATGTTCTGGCTAACGAAGAGTTAGTCAAAGAGCATATTCAAGAAGAGTGTCATCCAGATTTCCTGTTCCCTTCGATGGAAAAAATTCTTGAGGATGACAACTCTGCGCTCATTGAGAAGTTTACCCAGATGCATGATTGGATTCGAAAAGATGCCGATCAACAAGCGGCGCGCCGTCATCAACCTAATTGCAGAGAGCCAATCCAATGCCTGAAAAAAAGAAAAAGCCGGAGCTTCCTCCTTTTGAGTACCCTACAGGCTATCAGTTGATCGCTGGTGTTGATGAGGTAGACGCGGACCACTTGTCGGGGACGTGGTTACCGCTGCCGTGATCCTTGACCCTAACAATCCAATTGAAGGGCTTTCGGACTCAAAAAAACTCAGTGAGAAGAAGCGTCTAGCTCTGTTTCCAGAAATTAAAGAGAAAGCACTGGCTTGGTCGGTAGGGCGATGTTCTCCGAGCGAGATAGATGAACTGAATATTTTACAAGCGACTATGGTCGCGATGCAGCGTGCTATTGCTGGCTTGGCAATACAGCCAGACTTGGCACTGATCGATGGCAATAGAACGCCAGCTCTACCAATGGATGCACAAGCAGTGGTCAAAGGGGACTTGCGAGTCGCTGAAATCAGTGCGGCCTCAATTATTGCGAAAGTCGTCCGTGATGATGAAATGGATCAGCTAGATGAAAGGCATCCTGAATTTGGGTTTGCAAAACATAAAGGTTACCCAACAAAAGCGCATTTTGAAGCGATTGAAAAACATGGTGTGATTGATGAGCACCGCAAGAGTTTCAAACCCGTGAAGAAAGCGCTCGGTATTGAGTAGAGACGGCTTACTCCCATTTCACTTGTATTAATCTCCGATCCTCAATCGGATTACGCTAAACTAGAGCACCACACAGACGTAAGACAACGTTGATTTCTCTAAAAGTCTTCAGTTTGTCTAAAAAGTAAAGAAACCTGGAATATTTGATGTCAGATCCAAAGTTTATTCACCTTAAAGTTCACAGCGACTTCTCAATGGTTGATGGCCTATCTAAGGTCCCGCCACTGGTTAAGAAAGTGGCGGAGATGGGCATGCCAGCCATGGCTTTGACGGACTTTACGAACTTATGTGGTTTGGTGAAATTCTACGGAACGGCGCACGGTTGCGGTATTAAGCCTATCATCGGTGCTGATTTCGCAATGCAGTCTAGCGAGTTTGGCGACGAGTTGACCAAACTTACGGTTCTGGCTGCCGACAATGAGGGATATAAAAACCTCACTTTGCTAATCTCTGAAGCCTACCTGCGTGGTCACGTACAACATCTGCCAGTGATTGATAAAGAGTGGCTCGCCAATCACGCGAAAGGCTTAATAATTCTTTCTGGTGCGAAGAATGGTGAAGTAGGCAGAGCGCTGCTGAAAGGCAACAAAGCCATTGCCGCAGACGTTGCGGCCTTCTATCAAACGCACTTCCCTGATCGCTTCTATGTGGAACTGACGCGTACAGGTCGTGCCGATGAAGAAGCCTATCTTCACTTCGCGCTAGAGTATGCCGATCAGTATGATTTCCCTGTCGTGGCGACCAACGATGTGGTATTCCTGACACCAGACTTCTTTGAAGCGCACGAAATTCGTGTAGCAATTCATGACGGCTTTACACTTGATGACCCGCGCAGACCCAAAAACTACAGCAATCAACAGTATCTTCGCACCGAAGAAGAGATGTGTGAGCTTTTTGCAGATATTCCAGAAGCGCTTCAGAACAGTGTCGAGATTGCTAAACGCTGTAATGTGACCGTTCGATTAGGAGAATACTTTCTGCCTGCCTTCCCAACTGAAGGGATGGAAGAAACAGAGTTCCTAATTAAGAAATCGGAAGAGGGTTTGGAAAGGCGCCTAGCATTTCTGTTTCCAGATGAAAAAGTGCGTGAAGAGCGACGCCCCGAATATGACGAACGTCTGAAAATTGAACTCGAAGTAATTAACAACATGGGGTTCCCAGGTTACTTCTTGATCGTAATGGAGTTCATCCAGTGGTCGAAAGACAATGCGGTTCCTGTTGGACCAGGCCGTGGTTCGGGTGCGGGTTCCTTAGTGGCTTACGCACTTGATATCACCGATCTTGATCCGTTGGAGTATGACCTACTTTTCGAACGTTTCTTGAACCCAGAACGTGTATCCATGCCCGATTTCGATGTCGATTTCTGTATGGATAAGCGAGACCAAGTGATTGACCACGTGGCGGAAATGTATGGTCGTGATGCGGTATCTCAGATCATCACTTTCGGTACTATGGCGGCAAAAGCGGTTATTCGAGACGTTGGCCGTGTATTAGGTCACCCATTTGGTTTTGTCGATCGTATTTCAAAACTCATTCCGCCCGACCCGGGCATGACGCTAGAGAAGGCCTTCAAAGCCGAGCCGGCGCTGCCTGAACTGTATGACAAAGATGAGGAAGTGAAAGACCTTATCGACATGTGTCGTATCTTAGAAGGGTGTACGCGAAACGCGGGCAAGCACGCGGGTGGTGTTGTAATTTCGCCAACCACCATTACTGATTTTGCTCCTATTTACGCTGATGCGGAAGGTAACTTCCCGGTTACTCAGTTCGATAAGAACGATGTAGAAACGGCCGGTTTGGTTAAGTTTGATTTCTTAGGTCTGCGAACCTTAACCATCATCGATTGGGCATTGGGACTGATTAACCCAAGGCTTGAGAAAGAAGGCAAAGATCCCGTTCGTATTGAGTCGATTCCGTTAGTCGACCAAGCCTCGTTTAATCTGCTGCAAAACTCAGAAACTACCGCAGTATTCCAGCTCGAATCGCGCGGTATGAAAGAGCTGATCAAGCGACTGCAACCGGACTGTTTTGAAGATATCATCGCATTGGTAGCACTTTTCCGGCCCGGCCCACTTCAGTCGGGGATGGTAGATAACTTTATCGACCGTAAGCATGGCCGAGAAGCTATTTCATATCCAGATGAAACATGGCAGCACGAGTCTCTGAAAGAGATCCTCGATCCGACCTACGGCATCATCCTTTACCAAGAACAGGTAATGCAGATTGCGCAGGTTCTTTCTGGATACACCCTAGGTGGTGCTGACATGCTGCGTCGTGCGATGGGTAAGAAAAAAGCCAGAAGAGATGGCCAAGCAGCGTGCCACATTTGAAGAAGGTGCCATTGCTAATGGCGTCGATGGCGAACTTGCCATGAAGATCTTCGACTTGGTAGAGAAGTTTGCAGGCTACGGATTTAACAAATCGCACTCGGCTGCCTACGCGCTTGTTTCTTACCAGACCTTGTGGCTGAAGACCCATTATCCAGCGGAGTTTATGGCAGCGGTGATGACCGCCGACATGGATAACACTGAGAAAGTAGTCGGCCTCGTAGATGAATGTTTGCGAATGAAGCTTAAAGTGCTTCCACCTGACATTAATTCCGGTCTCTATCGATTTAATGTGGATGAGACTGGAGCGATCGTTTACGGTATCGGTGCGATTAAAGGTGTTGGTGAAGGCCCAATTGACGCTATCTTAGAAGCGCGTAACAAAGACGGCCACTTCAAAGATCTATTCGATTTTTGTGCTCGCATTGACCTGAAAAAGGTTAATAAACGAGTAATTGAGAAGCTTATTTTTGCTGGTGCACTGGACCGTTTAGGGCCACACCGAGCAGCGTTAATGGCGTCATTGAATGATGCGGTTAAAGCGGCGAGTCAACATCACCAAGCTGAAGCGTTTGGTCAAGCCGACATGTTTGGTGTGCTTACCGATGCGCCAGAGGAAGTGGAGCACAAGTATACCCAAGTTGAACCTTGGCCAGAAAAAGTATGGTTAGAAAGGGGAGAGGGACACACTTGGGCTTTACCTCACAGGTCACCCAATTAATGCCTATCTTAAGGAACTGGGTAAGTACACCAGTTGTCGACTAAAAGACGCGACGCCAACAAGACGCGATCAGTCGGTCACGATCTCCGGCCTTGTGATTGCAGCTCGTGTGATGACGACTAAGCGCGGTACCCGAATTGGATTGATGACTTTGGATGATCGAAGCGGTCGCATGGAAGTCATGTTATTCTCAGATGCCTTGGATCGCTACGCAGAATTGTTAGAAAAAGATAAAATTTTGGTGGTTTCGGGACAGGTCAGCTTTGATGATTTCAATGGTGGTCTTAAAATGTCCGCGCGCGAAGTCATGGACTTAGGAAGTGCACGCGAAAAATATGCACGTGGTATTTCCGTTTCTGTGAACGAATCCCAGATAGACGGTCAATTTTTTGAGCGCTTTAGCAACATTCTAGAGCCTCATAGAGCTGGTACAGTGCCAGTCAATGTATATTATCAACGCTCCAATGCGAGAGCTCGCCTAACCTTAGGAACGGAGTGGCGAGTAACCCCGAGCGATACATTGTTAGACGAATTAAAACAACTACTTGGTAAGAACCAGGTAGAACTCGAATTTAACTAATAAATTCAGCCGACAGATTAGGGCTGAGTATAAAAGGATCCATCGATGAGCCTAAACTTTCTAGAATTTGAAAAGCCAATTGCAGAACTTGAAGCAAAGATTGAAGCACTACGTGATGTTTCACGCCACGGTGGTGATACTGCAGTCGATCTAGATAAAGAGATCGAGCAACTCGAGAAGAAAAGCTTAGAGCTTAAGAAGAAAATTTTCAGCGACTTAGGTGCTTGGGAGACGGCTCAACTCGCTCGTCACCCACTACGTCCGTACACTCTCGATTATCTAGAGCATGTATTTACCGAGTTTGAAGAGCTTGCGGGTGATCGTGCCTTTGCTGATGATAAAGCGATTGTTGGCGGTATTGCACGTCTAGATGGTCGTCCAGTTATGGTTATTGGTCATCAGAAAGGTCGTGAGACAAAAGAGAAGGTTAAGCGTAACTTCGGTATGCCTAAACCAGAAGGTTACCGTAAAGCACTGCGCTTAATGGAAATGGCAGAGCGTTTCAAAATGCCGATCATTACCTTCATTGATACTGCAGGTGCTTACCCGGGTGTTGGCGCGGAAGAGCGTGGCCAATCTGAAGCGATTGCTAAGAACCTGAAAGTGATGTCTGGTCTTACAGTGCCTGTGATCTGTAATGTTGTCGGTGAAGGTGGTTCAGGTGGTGCATTGGCTATCGGTGTTGGTGACTACGTGAACATGCTTCAGTACTCTACGTACTCAGTTATTTCACCAGAAGGTTGTGCCTCTATCCTATGGCGTGATTCAGACAAAGCCCCACAAGCTGCAGAAGCGATGGGCCTGATTGCTCCTCGTCTAAAAGAGCTAGAGCTGATTGACGAGATCATCCCAGAGCCATTAGGTGGTGCGCACCGCAACTACGTTGAGATGGCTGCCAATATGAAAGCGACGCTGTTGAAGCAATTAGAAGAGCTAGAGCAGTTCGATAATGACTCTCTACTAGAGCGTCGTTACCAACGCCTAATGAGCTACGGTTACTGCTAATCTGAGATTTCAGGTAGCAATATATCCAAAGGTCAGCCATGTGCTGGCCTTTTTGCTATTCGCTATTTGATTGTACTGACGGCTAGCTGTTCCTGTTACTGATCCTGTTGGCATCAAATCTTGTCTGCATTGCATCAATCCTTGTTAGCCTCAAATACAAGCGTGGTGCTAAGATAGCCATATACACTTACTCCATAGTTAATCCCATGACTCAGATTCCTCTCGATATTGATAATAAACTTCAACAGCTTACACACGTAAATCGTTTCGTGATCGCATTGAGTGGTGGCTTGGATTCAATGGTTTTAGCCACACTCGTCAAGCTGTGGTCTATAGAGAATGGCAAGTCTTGTATTGCAGTTCACGTGCATCATGGCTTGAGCGCTAATGCGGATCACTGGGTTGATGCCGTTGAAAGTTTCTGCCATCAGATCGAATTGGAGTGCATTATCGAACACGTTCAATTGGATTTGAGTAATGGTGACAGCATCGAGCAGCAGGCAAGGCAAAAGCGCTATCAAGTATTGAGCAAGCATGTAGGAGATAATGATGTTCTCGTCACCGGCCAACATGCTGATGACCAATTAGAGACATTTCTGTTGGCCTTGAAGCGCGGCAGTGGGCCGAAAGGCTTGTCGTCAATGCCTCAAAGTGCCCCATTTGGCAAAGGGTTCATTGTTCGGCCTTTACTCAACGTTGCTCGCTCTGAACTTGAAGTTTATGCGAAGAACCTTCAACTGGATTGGGTTGAAGATGAGAGCAACGATGATGAGCGTTACGACCGTAATTTCTTACGTCATCGCATCGTCCCTGCTCTCAAAGAGCGCTGGCCGAATATTTCAGGTTCTGTAGAGCGGAGCGCCCAACTGTGTGCAGAGCAAGAGTCACTGTTAGACGAGCTTTTATCAGAAAGGTTAGAGAATGCCATCAATGAAGATGGCAGCTTTTCAATTGTTCAGCTAATGACTATCAGTGATGTCATGCGTAATCGCTTGATTCGAATGTGGTTCGAGCACCTTGGTAAGCTGATGCCAAGTGCCAAACAGCTTGGCTTAGTTTGGCATGAGGTGGCGTTAGCGAAAGAAGATGCCAACCCAATACTCAATGTGGCTGACTGCCAAGTGAGACGCTTTTCGAACAAACTCTACTTGGTTGAACGAGGCGAGGATCTAACGCAGTGGACGCGCCAAATAACCTTGCATGAGCCATTACAACTTCCTGATGAACTAGGTTGTCTGCGCTTGGAGGCGTGCAGTAGTGGCGGCGCATTATCTCTTGGTGAAGAGCAGTTAGCAGGACTTACTGTAACGTTCAACCCTGAAGGGCTAAGTGCGAAACCCGTTGGTCGCAAGCACAGCCGTAAACTGAAAAAACTCTTTCAAGAGTACCAAGTACCAAGCTGGTTAAGGCGCAGAACCCCCATCATTCTATTTGAAGGTAAAGTCGTCGCGGTTGTAGGACTTTTTGTAGACCAAGCGTTTTCCGGACAAGAGTGTGATGTAGTTTGGGACAAAACATCACATTTTGTGCAAGAATTATAAAAATTTGGAAAACAAAAACAAAGAAGGAAGAGCAATGAATAAAGTCGCAATGGGTCTTGTGCTTGGTTTGGGAATGTTGAGTGGTCAAGCACTAGCCGCAGATGTTGCTGCTGGTCAGGCAAAAGCTGCTGTTTGCGCAGCTTGTCATGGAGCAGATGGGATTGCAGTAATCCCAGGCTATCCAAATCTTAAAGGTCAGAATGAGCAATATCTTGTGACCTCAATGAAAGCTTATAAGAACAAAGAGCGTACAGGTGGTCTGGCTGCAGTGATGCAAGCTCAGGCTTCAATGCTTAGTGATGAAGACATCGCCAACCTTGCGGCTTACTACGCTAGCTTAAAGTAAGTATCTAAAATTTGAGAAGGCCCAAGTCAAACACTTGGGCCTTTTTTATTGGCTTTAAACTGAGCGAATCGGTTGATTGTTGCTAGTGGCTGGCTGATAATAACCCAAACTGTTGAAGCGTAAGGGATGAGCATGAAAAAGATTGAAGCGATCATTAAGCCGTTTAAGCTTGATGACGTGCGTGAAGCGCTAGCCGAAGTAGGCATCACGGGTATGACGGTATCTGAAGTGAAAGGCTTTGGTCGTCAGAAAGGGCACACAGAGTTGTACCGCGGTGCAGAGTACATGGTTGATTTTCTACCGAAAGTAAAACTTGAGATTGTAGTGACTGACGACGTGGCAGAGCAGTGTGTTGATACCATCATCGAAACCGCTCAAACGGGTAAAATTGGCGACGGTAAAATTTTTATCACCGATGTGGAACGAGTTGTTCGTATCCGTACTGGTGAAGAAGACGAAGAAGCGATTTAATAGAGGAGCCAGTAGGCTCCTTTTTTATTAGAAGCCGTTTATTAGAAGCAGTTTAATGATAAAGCGTTTACTCATCTTTCTACTCATTATGCTTACAGCCGCAGCGTCAACGGTTTACTGGAGCTTCTCCGTTCCAGAGTCTCCGGCTTTGTTTGATATTCATCAAATCGATTCCGAAAAATCCATTCAATGCATTGAGCCTAATGCCACTGACCAGCTTGATAATCAGGGCAAGCTCAACATTCTTGTATGGAATATTTACAAGCAGAACAAACCAAACTGGCAAATTGAACTAGATAAGTTTTCTAACGATAAGCAGTTGGTGCTGCTTCAAGAAGCAAGTATGACTACTGAGCTGAAAACATGGTTAAACGAAAGCAATTGGTTTGGTCAGCAAGTGGATGCTTTCTCTGCATTAGATGTCACTGCTGGTGTACTTAACCTATCCGGAAGTGCGCCAAGTATTGCATGCGCTTATGTGGAACCAGAGCCATGGTTGAGACTACCTAAATCAGGAATTTTCGCTCGTTACCCATTGTCCTCGGGTGAGGAGCTGGCTGTGGTGAACATTCACGCGGTGAACTTCACTTATGGAACCAAAGAGTATGAACGTCAACTGGGTAAATTGGTTGAAGGTTTGCGCCAGCATTCTGGCCCTGTTCTGATGGCGGGAGACTTTAACAGTTGGAGTGAGAAGCGAATGAAGGCGTTAGAAGCGAGTTTGAAATCGCTCAACCTTGAGAAGGTGTCATTTACCCCAGACTATAGAACCGAGTTTGTGACAGGCCTAGTCCTAGATCATGTGTTTTATCGTGGCCTTACATTAGAAAAAGCAGAGGCGCCGCAAACGGACGCCTCTGATCATAATCCAATGCTGGTAGAATTTAGCCTGCAATAAGGATGTAGACTGCCCAAATCAGGTAGTAACCGAGCCAAGGCAGGGCTGAAATTGCTAATGCCTGACCTCTTTCAAATTCCGTCCAAGTACCGACCGCTGCGTAACCTAATACGATGTACCAAGGTAAAAGCAGTGGGAAAGAGCTGGCAAACTGAGACCAAGCGTTACTTGGTGGCAGTTTAAGTAGTCCATTGAGGCTATTCAAATCAGCTGCGTAGCTCATCACCTGACCGTGTTTCAGAAGCACACTGACATAGCTTGCTAGATCGCCTACCACTGCAGGGAAAGTGATCACAGCACTTGCTGCAAACCAGCGCCAGAAGCCGTGCTGGTGCTGGCTAGGCTTCGTCGCTAAGTTAAACCAAAACGCCAACATTAAGATGGTCAGAGTACGGCCAAACACGTCGCTGATGATAGCACTGGCCATCAAAGTGTTTTCCTCCAACAGCTCAAGCTGCTGTGGTGAAGACTCAGCTAGATGTTCGACTAAGCCTGCTTTAAGCCAAGCGAAATCGACAATATCGAAGTAAGAACCCCAAAATAGGAAAGGGGACAAAATTAGGAAAATGTATGGCTGCCAGCCCCACATTCCACGTTGGTGAAGTGCGAGGAAACAGGCACTTGGTGAACGAAAGATGTCCACCAACATGACGAGAGGGTTACTTGAAGGGGTCATACACTCACCTTAGTCACATCAACATACAACTTCAGACGTTGGCCTGGTTGCAGGTATTTCTTTTTGCTCAAGTTATTCCATTTTACAATGTCGTTACTCTTGACTCTAAACTTGTTAGCGATGCCGCTAATGGTGTCGCCCGAACGTACATTGTAGAAAACTGTGCGAATGATGGCACCATCGCTGCTGTCTTTCCAAATGACAAGCTCTTGCCCAACTCGAAGGGTATCGCGAGGCCCCATACCATTCCATTTTGCCAGAGATTGATGTGACACTTTGTTCGCGCGAGCAATGCTCCATAGCTATCGCCACTAACGACTCTATGAGTTAGTTTAATTTGGCCACGAGACTGAGATTGAGTTTTTGCCAACCGATTTGCAGCGCTTAACGCGTAAGCTTGGTCATCACGCGTTGAAGTTGGGATCATCAAGTGTTGGCCAACGCGAATCGTATTGCTCGACAAGTTGTTTGCGTTACGAATCACTTGGCTGGTGGTGTTGTATTTGCTCGCTAGCACACTTAGGCTATCGCCTGCTTTGACTTGATAGCGAACCAGCTGCATGCCTTTACCACGGTTCTCTTCGACTTTTTGGTTGAAGGAGTCGACCGATTCAACTGGAAGCAACAATTGCTGAGCCCCATCGGGTGAGGTCGCCCACTGATTATAAGCAGGGTTGAGACCTTGAAGCTGTTTAACCGAAATACCTGCGTAATCTGCCGCAATCGCCAGATCGAGCTGCTCTTTAGGGTCAACTAATTCAACAACAGGTTTATTGGCAATCGGTGGAATTTCGAAGCCATACTTCTCTTGGTTGGCGACAATGTCAGCCAGTGCCAGTAGCTTTGGCACGTAGCCACTGGTCTCTTTTGGCAGATCCAAAGAGAAAAAGTCGGTTGGTTTTCCTAGATTACGGTTCTTACGAATGGCACTGTTTACGCGGCCGCCACCACTATTGTAGGCAGCAATTGCATGGTTCCAGTTTCCGTCAAAACGGTTATTCAAGTCAGTAAGGAAATCTAATGCAGCATCGGTTGCGGCAGATACATCGCGACGGCCGTCATACCAAAAATCTTGCTCAAGGCCATAGCTCTTGCCGGTCGCTGACACGAATTGCCATAAACCAGCTGCACTGCCATGAGAATACGCAAACGCGTCAAATGAACTTTCTACAATCGGCAGTAGTGCAAGTTCCATTGGTAGGCCGCGTTCTTCAATTCGCTCGGTAATCAGGTATAGAAACGGCTCGGCACGCTGAGAAACGGTTCTTAAATGGTTAGGGTGTTTTAAATACCAAGTACGATAGTAGTCAACCTTTGGATGATCTGGGATCTCCATTTCAAGCTGCATCGCAATACGTTGCCAAACATCTTCTTGATTTTGAGGTGTGACGGCGGGAGTCGGTTCAACCGCAGGTTCATCTGGTGTGGTGCTTGGTGCAACTACAGGCTTAGTCACCTGTGTCGTTGAATCTGTTGTGTTGGATTCCGTTTCCTGATCCATAGGCTGAGTTAATTGGCATCCTGTTAGCATCAGCGCCAAAACCCAGCTGTGTTTCAATCGCATTTTTCAGCCCTTTTATAATTTGGCTGATGATAATACTTGTCACCCTAGCCGAGTGACAAGCAGCAAAACGTTAAAATTCGTTCTTCCACTCACGTAATGCTGTAAAGATTGAGACAGGATCGGTTTGCAATGTCCGATTTGTGACAGATTTGATGACACTCGGCTGATCCAAACGTAAGAACGGGTTTACCCACTTTTCTTTGCGTATGGTGGTGGGTATCGTGCTTTTGTTTTGGGCTCTCAGCCGGTTAACCTCATCTCGATATTGATGGAGTTGCGTATTATCTGGCTCAACCGCGAGAGCAAAAGCAAGGTTGGCCGTGGTGTACTCATGCGCGCAGTAAACTTCGGTTTCTTCGGGCAGCGCGGCAAGCTTACTCAGTGAATCGTGCATTTGCTGCATAGTGCCTTCGAATACGCGTCCACAGCCGGCAGAGAATAGAGTATCGCCACAGAATAGTTTGCCGTCTCCGACATAGCCAACGTGACCAAGCGTGTGTCCCTCTAAACCCAGAACCCAAAATACTTCATCGAATAGCTTAATTTGATCGCCTGCTTCGACGGAGTGGGTCATGGTTGGGATGGGCTCTTTCGCGGAACAAACTACATCCACGTCTGGAAATTGTCTAACCAGTTCGGCAACGCCACCAATGTGATCATTATGATGGTGCGTAATTAATATCGCCTTGAGATTAAGGTTGTGCTCTTTGATATAAGTAAGCACAGGTATGGCGTCACCGGGATCGACGACGGCACAATCTTGATCGCTATTTTGAATGAGCCAGATGTAATTGTCGTTAAATGCAGGTATGCTTTTGATATGTAACATGGTTAGGTCTCCGGTCCCTAAGGTGTAGCAGTTTAATGGTCACATCCGCACGTAGTGAAAAGAAGATAGATAAACCTCACGAGTGGCGTCAACTAAAAAATGGCCCATGGGTGAGTGAATCGATACAAACGCGCCTTGACGAATGGTGTCCTAAACTGTTCGGCTATCACCTACTAAAACTGGGTGGTTTGAGCTGTGAGCTGACAAGCTGTAACTGTAACATCCAGCACCAAGTTAACCTAGATATTCAGAACCCGTTGCACAACGTCATTGCTGATGGCTACGATCTCCCTTTTTTAGAAAAAAGCTTCGATGCAGTCATTATGGCGCATCAGTTGGATTATTGTAACGACCCACATCGCATGTTGCGTGAAGTTGACCGCGTGATGGTCGATGACGGCTATTTGATCATTACTGGCTTTAATCCACTGAGTTTATCCGGATTGTCGAGCTTGATGCCGTGGCGTAAAAACAACTTGCCTTGGAGTGGCAGAATGTTCACTCCTGGGCGAATTAAGGATTGGCTTGGTGTTTTAAACTATCAGGTGATTCATTGTGATACGTATGCGCTGTTTCCAATGCAAAAATATCAACCGCTTTGGACTTGGCTGGAGAACGCGATGGGTGATTTGGCGTCGCCGATGGGGAGTTTATATTTTATTGTGGCGCGTAAACGCACCTATCCGCTAAAACCCATTAAACCACACTGGAAGTTAAAACGCCGACTTGCTCCGGTTAGCGCTAATTGCAACGTTCATAACTGCGAGTGTGCAAAACACACCCGCTAGCTTAACTGGCTTGGTAACCTTCATCACTTTCGGTTGGGTTTTCTGCGGCCGTACGAGCCAGTTCGTCACACATTTCGTTCTCGCGATGGCCAGCGTGGCCTTTCACCCAGTGCCATTCCACTTGGTGACGAGCAGTTTCCTTGTCCAAGGCTTGCCATAGATCCGCATTTTTAACAGGTTTCTTGTCGGCGGTCTTCCAGCCTCGTTTCTTCCAATTATGAATCCATTGGGTGATGCCTTGGCGCACGTATTGGCTGTCGGTCGTCAAAGATACATGGCAAGGCTCCTTAAGGGCTTGTAAACCCATTACGGCTGCCAGCATCTCCATGCGATTATTGGTTGTGAGTGTATAGCCTTTCGCTAAGGTCTTTTCCACTTGCTTATAACGAAGGACTACGCCATAACCGCCAGGGCCAGGGTTACCTAAACAAGAACCGTCAGTGAAAATTTCCACCTGTTTCGTCATGATTTGATACTATTGGGTTAAGCACATTATCGGCATAGTCTGACACAAGATTTGATATGAATACTAGCGACAATTCCAAGCAAAAACGTATTGTGGTTTTCGATACGGAAACCACAGGTATGAACCGTGAAGGTGGCCCACACTATGAAGGCCATCGAATTATCGAGATTGGTGCCGTTGAAATTATCGACCGCAAATTAACGGGGCGTCATTTCCATTGCTACATTAAGCCTGATCGTGAAATTCAGCCTGATGCGATTGAAGTACACGGTATCACAGACGAGTTTTTGCGTGACAAGCCAGAGTACAAAGATATTCACGAGGAATTCTTAGCCTTTATTAAAGGAGCCGAGCTGGTGGCTCACAACGCCCCTTCGATATCGGCTTTATGGACTATGAATTTGGTAAGCTAGATGCAGCGATTGGTAAAACTGAGCAATATTGCAAAGTTACCGATACACTGGCGATGGCCAAGCGCATGGCCAACATGCTGCAAGGAAAAATCTTGATTCATTAGCGAAGCATTACACCATCGATACATCGGCGCGTGTACTCCACGGGGCATTGCTCGATGCCGAGATCCTTGCTGATGTTTATCTTGCGATGACCGGTGGTCAAACTTCATTGCAGTTTTCTGCAGATAGCGGAGAAGGAAATGAAGGTGGATCAAGCATTAAGCGTGTCGCATCTGGTCGAAAAGCATTAAAGGTTTTGATGGCAACCGCCGATGAATTAGAAGAACATCAAAAACGATTGGATATAGTCGAAAAAAATGGCAGTTGCCTCTGGCGTTAGGAGATAGGATGTTGAGGATTGTTTTCATCATAATTGGATTGTTATTTAGCGTAAGTTCGTTCGCTCAGCAAGAATCCTCAATGTCACTGCTTGATAACCGTTTTAGGGTCGACCCCACTATCAAACAGATTACTTTTGTGATCTATCGTGCTGAACGTTCTCAACCTGTGGTGTTGGTGCGGCCAGATGGTAAAAAATACTATGCTTGGCGTCACCCTGATGATGTTCGTTGGTATCAAGAGTCATCGATGGATATCATTTCGATCGATAGCCCAATGCCAGGACCTTGGCAGGCGGTGGGGAAAGTCACGCCGAAGAACAATATCAAATTAATATCACACCTCAAGCTTACAACCGATGAGTTCCCTGACCGTCTATTTCAAGGCGAAGAGATTAAGTTCACTGCGCGTTTAACCTCGAATGATGAGCCACTGGTACTCAGAGACTTCTTAGACCGCGTCAATCTGCAGGTGACATTCACTAAGTTCATCGAAAACGAAGAGTCGCTTGTTAAAGAAGCCCGCCCAATTCCGAAAGTGATGGGTGTATTTGCCGATGATGGACAAGGTTTGGACGAATACGCGGGAGACGGCGTATTTACCGTTGCACTGCCAATAGAGGCGGAGCCAGGTAAATACCGTGTTCGTATCACATCAGGAAATGGGGTTTTTCTTCGCGCTCATGAGCAAGAGGTTCTGGTTTACCCAATGCCTATTCAGCCTACCTTTATTCAATCTCGTGAAGAAGGCCAACCGCACAGTTTAGTTATTTCCGGCGAGCAGGGCATGATTGCGCCCGGTTCTTTGGCGGCTCACATCGATCACTATCAAGATGAGACACTATTAGAAACTGCGCAGGGGTCGGCGACAGAAGAATCTCTAAAAGTTGATCTAAACTTCGATTATCAGGGAGCTATTGGTAATTTCCGTTGGCTGGGTAAAGTGTTTGCCACGGATTTAGCGTCTGGCCGAGGACTCAAGTTTGCTATTCCGCTCCATACCTATAGTGTGTTGGAAGAAGTGAACTTTGAAGAGACTCGTCGATTGCAAGAAGAAGAGAAGCGACTTCAACAAGAGCGATTGGAAGAGCTTAGACAGATTCAAATACGCGAAGAAAAGCGCAAGAAGAGCATGATGATTATCATCGGTGGTAACGTGTTAGCAATTATACTCGGCCTGCTCATCTGGTTTATTCGCAGCAAATTCAAAGCGAGAAAAGCGGCGGTTCCAGAGATGCAATTGGACATGCCCAAAAAATAGATTGGATGAAGTTACCTGAAATAAGACAAAAGGCTGCGTTAGGCAGCCTTTTTAGTTTCTGACGTTTTATCGGATGAATAACCTAGGATGATTCTGTTAAGCGACTTCTTCCATGCTAGGCATCATCGACTTTGCTGCCAACACCTCAGGTTCGAAATCATCGACGTTAATGGTGTAGAGTCTGTGTTCTTCAGCTTCTCTTAGCAACTGAGCTTCTTGATGGTCGATTAAGCCATGTTCCAAGCCTTGCTCAGCAACTAAATCCAGCCTCAAGAAAGGTTTACGTTGGTTTAGGCCTTTGCAGACTTTATCGAAGATAGGCTCTGCACTCAGAATGACCTCCAAAGCTTTCTCGATTTTGCCTGCTGGGTTATGGCTGGTGGCTTCTAGATACTGGTTACGACCCAATCGAGAACGTGTTGCGCTCGGTGTTTGCAGTATCTGAGCTACTTGGCTATCAAGTTTATCACTTGGGCCTCGGCGGACATGGCCAAACGGCAGAATCAATAGTCTTAGTAGCTTACCTACCGCTTTATTTGGAAAGTTAGCCAAGAATTCATCAATCGCTATTTCGGTCTGTTTCAGGCTGTCTTGTAGGCCCCAGTGAACCAAAGGTAAGTCTTCTTTTTGACGTCCTTCGCTTTCAAATCGTTGCAGAGTGGCTGAGCTTAAATACAGCTGGCTCAGAATATCCCCAAGACGCGCAGATAGGCGCTCTTTACGTTTGAGCGAGCCGCCTAACACGGCCATGGATATGTCGGACAGCAGGGCTAAGTTAGCGCTGTATCGGGTCATTTGTTGGTAGTAACGTTGCGTTGCGTCTTTGGTAGGCGTTGCAGAACCATAGCCGTCGGTTAAACCTAACCATAAACTGCGAATCATGTTACTCATTGCAAAGCCCACGTGACCGAGTAGGGCGCTATCAAATTTGCTTAGAGCATCGCTATGGGAGGAATGAGCAGCATTCATCTCTTCCAAAACGAATGGATGACAACGAATCGCTCCTTGACCATAAATGATCATTGAGCGTGTAAGAATGTTTGCCCCTTCTACTGTAATAGCAATAGGAGCGCCTTGATAGCCGCGAGCGAGGAAATTTGATGGGCCAAGGCAGATCCCCTTACCGCCAACGATGTCCATGGCATCAATGATGCTCTTTTGACCTCGGTGCGTACAGTGGTACTTAACAATGGCTGAAATCACCGAAGGCTTCTCACCTAGATCAATACCTGCGACGGTTAGGTTACTGGCCGCATCCATCACGTAAGCGTTACCTGCTAAACGCGCAAGTGGTTCTTCTACCCCTTCCATTTGGCCAATTGGCTGTTTGAACTGGCGACGAATTCGAGCGTAAGCGCCTGTCGCGAGTGCGGCAGTTTTTATTCCGCCAGTCGAGTTAGAAGGTAAGGTGATACCTCGGCCTACCGATAAGCATTCAACGAGCATACGCCATCCTTGGCCTGCCATTTTCTTACCACCAATAATGAAATCAAGAGGCACGAAGAGGTCATTAGCTCTAGTAGGACCGTTTTGGAACGGGACGTTGAGAGGAAAGTGACGATTACCAATCTCCACACCAGGCAATGAGGTAGGGATCAATGCGCAGGTGATGCCCAACTCTTTTTTATTCCCCAGCAATCCTTCAGGGTCACGCAGTTTAAATGCCAAACCCAATACCGTCGCGACTGGAGCGAGTGTGATGTAGCGTTTGTTCCATGTTAGACGCATACCAAGAACTTCTTCGCCTTCCCATTCACCTTTGCAAACCACACCAAAATCAGGAATAGAGCCTGCGTCTGAACCCGCTTCAGGACTGGTTAAGGCAAAACAAGGAATCTCTTTACCTTCAGCAAGGCGAGGTAAGTAATAGCCTTTTTGTTCTTTGGTGCCGTAATGTTGCAGCAACTCTCCTGGGCCTAATGAATTTGGCACACCCACCGTTGAAGAAAGCACACTGGAGACACCAGTTAGCTTCTGCAGAACCAGAGATTGAGCGTAAGCTGAAAACTCCAAACCACCGTATTTCTTTTTGATGATCATGGCGAAGAACTTGTTGTCTTTTAAGTATTGCCAGATCTCTGGAGGAAGGTCGGCCAACTCGTGGGTGGTTTGAAAGTCGTCCACCATGGCGCAAACTTCATTGACTGGGCCATCCATAAAGGCTTGTTCTTCTTTGGACAGCTTTGGATTTTTGATGGCGTGGAGTTTTTGCCAGTCAGGCTTGCCTTTGAAAAGGTCGGCTTCCCACCAAACGGTACCTGCATCCAATGCTTCTTTCTCGGTTTGAGACATGGCTGGCAGAACTTTCTTGAAAGCAGCAAGCGCACGACGCGTGACCAATGATTGACGTAATGGCGGGAAGGCAATGACGGCACTTAAAGATATGAATATAAGCCAACTGATTGCTCCGATGCTGCCAATGAAGGAGAGCATAATCATAGCTACAGTGAGCGCTGCGAGTGATAGGAGGAGTGAAGTTCGATGGTAGAGACAGACGGCGATAACACCGACTAATCCCAATATAGAGAGCAAGATGTCCATAAAGTATTCCTTTTGTAGGCTGCTCTTTGTCAGCCTTTCTTGTAAGAGGTCTAACCAGTTGTAATTGTAATGACTTTATTAACAAAATGTAAAACCCCTTAATGGTCAAAAAGTGATCTAAGTAGAGCTAAAGTTCTAAAGTTATGACTTCACTGCGTGCTCTTTACGCTAAACGGGTAATAAAAATGGATTTCTTGAAGCAAGACTATCGACAGGAAACTTTGTTTGAGTAAACTCAAATGTAATTCCATTGCTTATGGGTATAAGGGAGAAAGTTATCTTTCTTTTTACTCATCATTGAGCGTAATAAATAGAAAAAGAAGGGATACTTCCTATGTATCAGGATCTAATCAAAAGTGAATTAACTGAAGCTGCTGACGTACTCAACAAATTTTTATCTGATGAGCACAATATTGCTCAAATTGAAGCAGCAGCGAAAACGATCGCTGATTCATTCAAGCAAGGCGGTAAAGTTTTGTCTTGTGGTAATGGTGGTTCACATTGTGATGCCATGCATTTTGCTGAAGAGCTGACTGGTCGTTACCGTGAAAATCGCCCAGGTTATCCAGCATTGCGATTTCAGATCCAAGCCATCTTTCTTGTGTCAGTAATGATTTTGGTTATGACCACGTTTTTTCACGCTATGTTGAAGCCGTAGGCGCAAAAGGGGATGTGCTGTTTGGCCTGTCTACTTCTGGTAACTCGGGTAACATTTTAAAAGCGATTGAAGCGGCGAAGGCCAAGGGGATGACGACTATTGCTTTGACGGGGAAAGATGGCGGTAAAATGGCAGGCCTTGCGGATGTTGAGATTCGTGTTCCTCATTTTGGCTATGCTGACCGTATTCAAGAGATCCATATCAAAATTATTCATATTGTTATTCAGCTTATTGAAAAAGAGATGGAGTAGATCTAGAGCACAATGCTTTGAGATTTTGGTTTAAAAAAGGAGTCGATTAAACCATGTGTGAATTGCTCGGAATGAGCGCAAATGTTCCAACAGATATTTGCTTTAGTTTTACAGGCCTTATGCAGCGAGGGGGCAATACCGGCCTCATCGAGATGGCTGGGGAATTACATTTTACGAGGGCAAGGGCTTTCGTACGTTTAAAGATCCTAATCCAAGCTGTAAGTCTAAGATTGCCGAGTTAGTTCAAAACTACCCAATTAAGAGCCAAGCGGTTGTCAGCCATATTCGACAAGCGAATCGAGGTGGGGTGAACTTAGAAAATACCCACCGTTTACTCGCGAGCTGTGGGGGCGTTATTGGACTTTTTGCTCATAACGGTCAATTAACTGACTATCAAAGACTTAGTCACGGGACGTTATCGCCCTGTTGGGCAAACAGACAGTGAACTCTCTTTTTGTTGGCTTTTAAATAAGCTAGAGCGGCGCTACCCTGAACCACCGCAGGATATGGTAGGGGCATTTAGATACATTGCTGAGTGTTGTGATGAGCTTAGGGGGAAGGGTGTATTTAACATGCTCTTTTCTGATGGTGAGTACGTGATGACTTACTGTACTAACCATCTGTACTGGATCACTCGACGCGCCCCATTCGGTAAGGCAAGTTTGATCGACGAAGATGTGACGATCAACTTCCAAGAAGAAACGACGCCAAACGATGTGGTATCGGTCGTTGCTACACAGCCGCTGACCGACAATGAAGTCTGGCATCGAATGAAGCCGGGTGAATTTGGTATCTTCCATTTCGGTGAGTTGATTGATGGTAATGCAGAGCAACTGGCGGATGTTGAATTTGCAGAGGCGAAGCCAAAAGATCAGTCTCCAACTGAACCTCTTGAGTAGCTAGAGCATTTTAAAGGCAATAAAAAAGGGTTGATAATATCAACCCTTTTTCAATTCTACTAAAACCTAAAGTTAGTCTTGTGCGTAACCCGTTAGCCCAAGTTGCTCACCGTCTAAGAAGGCCTTCCCTGCTTTCATTTCAAGACGACCATCGACAAACCATTTAGCCACAAGTGGATAGATCTTGTGCTCTTGCGTTTGAACACGCTTTGTTAAGATGTCGACATTATCTTCTTCAAAGATTGGCACCTTTGCTTGAAGAATAACTGGGCCACCATCAAGCTGCTCAGTCACAAAGTGAACGCTGGTTCCGTGCTCTTCATCTCCGGCGTGAATAGCACGTTGATACGTGTTCAACCCGGGTACTTAGGGAGCAGTGATGGGTGAATATTGATCATACGACCTAAAAAGTGACGAACAAAAGCGCCACTTAGAATACGCATGTAACCCGCAAGAATAACCAGATCAGGCTCATATTCGTCCATTTGACGCATCAGTTCGTTATCAAATGCGTCACGAGTATCAAACGCATCAGGGTCGACAAACTTAGCTGCCGCCCCTACTGTTTTTGCGCGTTCTAAAGCATAAGCAGTTGCTTTGTTTGAAAAAACAGCGGTTACTTTGCCATTGTCGATGCTGGTTTCACAAGCATCGATAATCGCT
Source organism: Vibrio aestivus (assembly GCA_003263845.1). Classification (GTDB taxonomy): domain Bacteria; phylum Pseudomonadota; class Gammaproteobacteria; order Enterobacterales; family Vibrionaceae; genus Vibrio; species Vibrio aestivus. The sequence continues at coordinate 21,454 of JYJN01000066.1, forward strand.
TGTAAGTTAGAACCATTCCCTGAAACTAAAACAACAATACTTTTCATCTTTAGTTGATCTCTACTTGCTCTTCGCCAGCTTCAGCAGTCGCAATCTCACCGATTACCCATGCGTTCTCGCCTTCAGCGTTTAATAGATCAACCGCGTCTTGCGCTTGATCTTTAGGAAGAGCAACAACTAAGCCAACACCACAGTTAAATGTACGGTACATTTCGTGAGTTGTTACGTTGCCTTTCTCTTGGAGCCATTTGAAGATGATTGGCCATTCCCAGCTGTTGCCGTCAACAACCGCTTTGGTACCTTCTGGAAGTACGCGAGGGATATTTTCCCAGAAACCACCACCAGTGATATGAGAAATTGCATGGATGTCATGCTTCTCGATCATCTTAAGTGCTGATTTAATGTAAATTTTCGTTGGTTCTAGAAGGTGCTCACCGATTGTGCGACCGTCTAGCTCTTCATTCTTGTCTGCGCCAGATACTTCAAGAATCTTACGAACCAAAGAGTAACCGTTTGAGTGTGGGCCGCTAGAGCCTACAGCGATAAGAGCATCACCAACAGCAACTTTAGTACCGTCGATAACGTCTTCTTTTTCTACAACACCCACACAGAAGCCTGCTACGTCGTAGTCTTCACCTTCGTACATACCAGGCATTTCAGCAGTTTCACCACCGATAAGTGAACAGCCTGCTTGGATACAGCCGTCAGCAATACCTGTTACTACGTCTGCAGCAGTATCAACGTCTAGCTTACCTGTCGCGTAGTAATCCAGGAAGAATAGTGGCTCTGCACCTTGAACGATTAGATCGTTCACACACATAGCAACAAGATCGATACCAATGGTGTCGTGCTTGTTCATATCCAATGCAAGACGAAGTTTCGTACCTACACCGTCAGTACCTGAAACAAGAACAGGTTGTTTGTATTTAGTCGGTAGTTCACATAGTGCGCCAAAACCGCCAATGCCACCCATTACTTCAGGGCGACGAGTACGTTTTACAGCACCTTTAATTCGGTCAACAAGCGCATTGCCTGCATCGATGTCTACACCAGCGTCTTTATAGCTTAGAGAAGAGTTGTTACCGCTCACAGGGAAGTCCTCGGTCATAAGTTGGATATGAAAACGGCGCTATTCTACCAGTGCTTAATTAGCAATAGCAAACGTTTGCGCAGGTTTTTTTCTTTCCCCTTTTTTTTGTTAGGGATAGGAGCAAGATATTTGCCCCTAGATCGTTTATAATCGGAAAGTTTGATTAAATATTCCTAATTATTGCCGGAGCTGGAAATGAAAGTTGTTGAAGTAAAACACCCTCTTGTTAAACACAAAGTTGGCTTGCTAAGAGAAGGTGAGATCAGCACAAAGCGCTTCCGTGAGTTAGCAACGGAAGTTGGTAGCCTACTTACTTATGAAGCAACAGCAGACTTTGAAACGGAAAAAGTAACCATTGAAGGTTGGAACGGTCCTGTAGAAGTAGACCAAATTAAAGGTAAGAAAGTGACTGTTGTGCCTATCCTGCGTGCAGGTCTAGGTATGATGGACGGTGTTCTTGAGCATATCCCAAGCGCTCGTATCAGTGTCGTTGGTGTATACCGTGACGAAGAGACATTAGAACCAGTTCCATACTTCAACAAGCTTGCGTCTAACATTGATGAGCGTATTGCTCTTGTTGTAGACCCAATGCTTGCGACAGGTGGTTCAATGATCGCAACCATCGATCTATTGAAAGAGCAAGGTTGTACACAGTTTAAAGTACTGGTTCTTGTTGCGGCACCTGAAGGTATTGAAGCGCTGAAAAAAGCGCATCCAGATGTAGAGCTTTACACTGCTGCTATCGATGAGAAGTTAAATGACAAAGGCTACATCGTACCTGGCCTGGGCGATGCGGGTGATAAGATCTTCGGTACTAAATAAAAACAGTTAC
>JYJN01000067.1 GCA_003263845.1 Vibrio aestivus
GAGCGTTATGTAACAGGCTGATTTTCTGTAATATTTAGTTTTTCGAAACGCCAAACTGCTCCACGGATTTTTAGTCATTGGTTCTTCGTTTTTGTTTGGCTTTTTCGCAATTGTTCAAGGTTAACGAAAGCACTTCTCATCTGGTAAGTTTGTTTCGGCTTGGCGGTCTGGCTCAAAAGCTAAGTCATTCGCTGATAGTCACTGTTCTGAAATCGTTGTAAATCCCTCGCTTCGAATTT